>UBTA01000128.1 GCA_900468065.1 Hyphomicrobiales bacterium
GTATACGGACATGCGCTGTTATGTGGCGCATAAAATTATGCGGAGTCCTGAGCAGCAAGACAGATTTTAGCTAATAGATTCAGCATGATCAGAGATCCCTGCCTGGCAGGATCTCGACATAATCTACGTTTCGCCCAGCGCCATCCTGGCGTACGGAGAGAAGCCATGAACACCATTGAAAGATCGACCAAAACACCGAGGACCATGGAGGCCGGTGAGTTGACACCGTGGGTCACCGCGTTCGCCAATGAGCTCGGGTCGCTGGGATACACAGCGTTGACGGTCGGAGGTTACATCGATTGCGCCCGTCATTTTGGTGCTTGGCTCGCGAGCAATAACATCGAGTTCAATGAGATCGGCGACGATGCGGCTGACCGCTTTGCCCAGCACCATTGCCATTGCGGGGGCTATCGGCGTGCTGTGCCGCGTTCAAGTAGCTACGTAAACCGAGTTCATCGTTTTGTCGTGTTTCTCGCGGGCCGCGGCGTTATCTCGCCGCTGACTGAAGCGGCCGCCAGCCCCGTCGACCCCCGGATCAGTGATTTCCAGGATTGGCTCACGCGTCATCGAGGGATTTCCCGCCGAACTGCCACGCGGCATGGGAAGATGGTCATGCGGCTACTCCCTTCGCTGGGCTCGGAACCTCATGCATACAGCGCAGCTGGGACCAGAATGGCTATTCTAGATGAAGTCCAACGATGCTCTGTGGCTTACGCTAAAACGATGACTACCGCCCTGCGTGGATATTTGCGCTTTTTGGCCGCCGCTGGTCTTTGTAGTCCGGGTCTTGAACACGCCGTGCCGCGCATTCCGCAATGGCGCCTCTCATCGTTGCCTCGCTATCTGTCTCCCGATCAGGTCGAACGGCTTCTTGCTTCTTGTGATCGTCAGTCGGGACGAGGTGTCCGCGATGGAGCCATTCTGCTTCTTCTTGCACGCCTCGGACTGCGCGCGGGCGACATTTTAGAGATGCGCCTTGGGGACATCGATTGGCCTTCGGGAACGTTGCGGGTAAGAGGCAAGGGCCGCCGCGAGACTCGTCTGCCCTTGCCCCAAGATGCCGGCGACGCCGTGCTCGCCTATCTTGATGGCATTCGCCCGCCGGTCGATAGCGACCATCTGTTCGCAAGGTTGGTCGCGCCCTTTAGGCCTCTGTCTTCCTCTTCAGCGATTTCCAATATTGTCGCTCTGGCTTTGACGCGAGCCGGGATCGACGATCCGCCATCACACGGCGCCAACCTTCTGCGCCACTCGGCGGCAACGCACATGCTCCGTGGCGGCGCAACTCTCCAGTCGGTTAGCGCGGTCCTGCGCCACAGGTCTCTGGAGACCACCACCATCTACGCCAAGGTTGATTTAAACATGCTGTCGCAGATTGCGCAGCCCTGGCTTGGAGACGTGGCATGCTGAGCGACGATCTCGCGCGCTATGTCGCGCTTCACCAAGCGCTGGGATTCAAATTCCGGACGCAGCAGCTGTTGCTGCGCATGTTCGTGTCCTACGCGGAACGGCACGGCGATAACCTGATTAAGAGCAATCGGGTGATCGCATGGGCCGCGGAGGCGCCTTCGCCCGAGCAACGACGCAACCGACTCCTTACGGTGCGTCGGTTCGCAATTGCCATGCACGCCGAGGACCCTGGCCACGAGGCGCCTGCTGCCGAGGCCCTCGGCCGAGGCCTCTTCCGAAGAACCCAGCCGTACATCTATTCAGTAGAGGAGATTGCGAGATTAATGGCGGCTGCGGCTTCACTCGGCCCCACCGGCACACTTCGGCCGCTCACCTACTCCACGCTGTTTGGCTTGCTCACTGCAACAGGCATGCGGATATCCGAAGCCCTTGCCTTGCGGCTCGAAGACGTCACCGAAGATGGACTGATCATCAACAACACCAAATTCAAGAAGAGCAGACTTATCCCGATCCACACCACGACCCGAGCCGCCATTGATCGGTATCTCTCGGCCCGTTCGTTGATCATTGCCAACACCGCTGCTCTGTTCGTAGCAAACGCTGGAACTCCGCCTAGCTATGACACGGTCAGCGCGTTGTTCCGGCAAATTTCACGCAAGATCGGGTTGCGAGGCGCGCCAGGTCAGCCGGGGCCACGTATCCACGATTTGAGGCATAGCTTTGCCGTGAGGTCGCTCGAACAATGTTCATGCAACGACGCTGCTGTATCGCGCCATGTGCTCGCCCTCAGCACCTATCTCGGTCACGCTCACGTTAGCGACACCTATTGGTATCTTCAGGCTACGCCCGGCCTGATGGCACAGATCGCCGATGCTGGTGAGACCTTCGGCAAGGCAGGTGCAGAATGACCGCGCTCGCACCCGCTCTTTCTCGGTTCCTTGGCGAGCATCTTCCTCGCGATCAGCGCGCCAGCCCGCACACCTGTGACGCCTATGCATATAGTTTTCAGTTGCTCGTGACCTTCGCGGCGCAGCGGCTTAACAAGACGCCATCGCGGCTGGAGGTCGAGGATATCGGTGTACCGATGATCCTGGCATTCCTCGAGCATATCGAACAGGATCGTGGCAACACGGCTCGATCCCGCAATGCTCGATTGGCGGCGATCAAGTCGTTTTTCCGTTTCCTCGAATATCGTGTGCCGGCTTGTCTTGATCAGTCGCTTCGAGTCCGCGCCATTCCGATGAAGAAGACCGACGAGGCGTTAGTCGCTTCGCTTACGCGGGCCGAGATTCAGGCGCTTATAGACGCACCCGATCCGAGGACCATTTCCGGCGCCCGAGATCGGGCAATGCTCCACCTCGCTTTTTCTGCAGGCTTGCGCGTCTCGGAGTTGGTCGGACTACGTCTCGATCAACTCGATTTGCAAAACCCCTCTACCATCCACGTCATTGGTAAAGGCCGGCGAGAACGTGTGCTTCCACTGTGGAAGGAAGGCGTGATAGCACTCAGGGCTTGGCTTGCCGTACGACAACAGCGGCAAGACGGAGCGCTTTTTCTCAACGCCGCCGGCCTCACCATGACCAGATCGGGCTTCGAATATATCCTCAGCAAGCACGTCGCCACCGCAGTTCATTCTCTCCCATCGATCGCAACAAAACGCGTGACGCCCCATGTGCTAAGGCACAGCTGTGCTCAGCATATGCTGCAGGCCACGCGCGATCTCCGAAAGGTGGCGCTTTGGCTGGGCCATGCCAGTCTCCAAAGCACCGAGGTCTACCTCCGCGCCGATCCGACGGAAAAGCTCGAAGCACTAGCAGCCGCAGCCGCACCGACCCTACAACCAGGTAAGTTCAGGCCGCCAGACAGGCTAATTGCTATGCTAAAGGAGCAGCGCCGCCGGTAAAATTATGTTGAGTAAAAAGATGCCGGATCCTGGGCAGCCCTTACCTTCCTGCTCAGGACTCCGCATAATTTTATGCGCCACATAACAGCGCTTATGTGCTGCAGCACATAAGCGCTGTGGCTTTCCCTCTNNATCTGGCCGAATATGGAGGGCGGGGCGGTAGCGATCTCACCGGCACAATTGTCCTATTTGTTGTCCGGGATCGACTGGCGCAATCCGCAGGAAACTTGGCGTCCGACACGGGTCGGATAGCATTATTACATTGAAAATATTGAGTGAATCTGATCGAATGGCTTCATGACCTCGAAGCTTGTGGATCTTCCTGCGGACCTTGCGAGCGCCTATCTGGCGCTGCTTTCCGAGCGTGAGATGTTACAGGCTGAACGTGATGTCGTTGTCGCCGAGCGCGATACCGTCGTCGCCGAACGGGACGTTGCGGTGGCGCAAGCCGCCAATGCGCAGGCCATGCTGTCCGACAGCGAGGCACTGATCGCCAGCTTGGAACTGGCGATCGAAAAGCTGAGGCGCGAACTGCGCGGCCGGCGATCCGAGCGCACGGCGCGCCTGATCGACCAGATGGAATTGCAGCTCGAAGAACTGGTGATGGCGGCGACGGAGGATGAGGTTGCAGCGCAGGTCGCTGCCGCCAAGACCTCGAGCGTGCGTTCGTTCACGCGCAAACGACCGGTCCGAAAGCCGTGGCCGGAGGATATCGAGCGTGAGCGCGTGGTGATCGATCCCCCAGTCACCTGTGCATGCTGCGGCGGGTCGCGCCTGTCGAAACTGGGCGAGGACGTCACTGAGACGCTCGAGGAGGTTCCGCGCCGGTTCAAAGTGATCGAGACGGTGCGGGAGAAATTTACCTGCCGTGACTGCGAGGCGATCAGCCAGCCGCCGGCGCCGTTCCNNCATGCCACGCCGCGTGGCTTCATCGGTCCTCATCTGTTGGCGACGATCCTGTTCGATAAGTTCGGCATGCATAGTCCGCTCAACCGCCAGAGCACCCGGTTCAAATGCGAGGGCATCGAGCTTTCGACCTCGACGCTGGCCGACCAGGTCGGGTATGGAACGGCCGCGCTCCTGCCGATCTTTGAACTGATCGAGGCGCATGTCTTCGCGGCCGAGCGCCTTTTTGGCGACGACACCACCATTCCTATCCAGGCCAAAGACAAATGCACGACCGGGCGAATATGGACGTATGTGTGTGATGACCGGCCCTACGGCGGAGCGGCAGCGCCGGCGGCCATATACTATGCGTCGAGCGACCGCCGTGGCGAGCACCCGCAGAAGCACCTGGCCGGGTTTGGCGGCATTCTGCAGAGTGATTGTTACAATGGCTTCGAACCGCTCAGCGTCGCCGAAAAGAAAGCGGTACCGATCACCTTCGCCTTTTGCCATGCGCACGCGCGGCGCAAATTCTTTGAGCTGGCCGACATCCAGAAAAGTGCCCGCGACCGCAAACGCAAAGGCAAGCCGATCTCGCCGATCGCCCTGGAAGCCGTCCAACGGTACGATGCGCTGTTTGAGATCGAACGCGAGATCAATGGATTGAGCGCCGCAGAACGATTGGCCGCGCGGCAGGAAAAGAGCAAGCCGCTGTTCGATGACATGCACGAGTGGCTGAAACGGGAGCGCGCCACGCTCAGCAAATCGTCCGAGGTGATCGAGCCGATCGATTACATGCTGAAGCGATGGGATGGTTTTGCGCGTTT
>UBTA01000188.1:0-1057 GCA_900468065.1 Hyphomicrobiales bacterium
ACAACCGAATTACGCGTCGGCCCCCGCCAAGGCATTATACCCTGGACACGACAGGGGACGAGACAATGCAGGCATCCATAGCTACATCACACCTCCAGGCGCATGCGATGCTCGCCAAGCAGTGCAATCGCCCTCGACCAATCACGATGCATAGTGCCGAGGCAGAAATCTACGCCCAGAGCGAATTGGCCAAAACCCTGTACCATATCGAATTCGGTGCGGTGCGAATTTACAGGTTGCTGGCGGACGGGCGCAGGCAGGTTGTCGCCTTTCACATCACTGGCGAAACTTTCGGCTTCGAAGCCGGGAATGTCCGTAGCTTCTTTGCGGAGAGTATCGTGCCAACTGGTCTTACCGTCGTTGATCTCGATCAGGACGGCCGCTACTCATCGCAACTCGTGGACCTCGCGCTAAGGGAGATGATCCGCGCACAGCAACATCTCCTGGTCGTGGGAAGGCAGAATGCCCTGGAGAAAGTGGCCNNTGACCATCGAAACCGTATCCCGGAACCTGTCGAAACTGCGCGATGACGGTATCCTCCGCCTGCACTCCAGCCGCTCGATCGAAATCCTGCAGCCGGTCCTTCTAAGACGGCTCAGCAACTGAGGATCGCCAGTCGCGATCTCAATGCATCCGTTGGCGATTACCGAAAAACTGCGCTTGTGGTATGAAGTTTGGCACCTCAGCCCCCCAAGTGCAGCCTCTCCACCTTCTTTGATGAGACCGCAGGTTCTTTGCCAGTATTGACAAGGTTGCTGGCTACCCGAGGTGCCAGAATCTCAAGCCACACGTTGCAGCGGACTCTCCTTCTCGGCGGCAGCGACAACGAGATGATTGGTGAACCCGGCACATCCTTTGACGATCTTGGCAAACTGGCCGGCTTGCTCGCTATCCTCGTGACATCCCACGTGCCCTGTCAGGGTCACCCATCGGTCCTCCACCCGAACACGAACGTTCTTCTCCAGCTTCGAGATGTTCCATTCAATCATCCTGATCAGACGACCGGCGATCTCTTCGTCGGTTTCCAGGAACTCTACATCTGCGAACACATGGATTT
>UBTA01000188.1:1070-2370 GCA_900468065.1 Hyphomicrobiales bacterium
GATTCGCCCGCGTTCAAATCAGCAGAAAAAACGATAGGGGTCTTTGACTGGGATCAAACAAAGGGTCGGGTTACCTTGGGAACCAACATGGAGGCGTCGTCGTGTGGCGGCGTGATGGAAATCCGGTCGGGGGGAAGAAGGCGCGCCGGTCCTCTTGTTCATGGTCGTCAGAGTCGGAGATTTCAGCGAATGACTCTATCGAAGCCGCGGCACGAACGTGTTGGCTGGCGCTTTCGATTTACGGTTCTGGCGCTCTATCGTCGTCGCGCGCCGCCTCTCAGCAAGTTGCCTCCGCTCATTGAGCAAATCTAGGATACCCTTGAGCTGGTTCTCGCAGAAACGAACGTCGATACGCGCGTCTTGACCAGTCCTGCAAGATTTGCCGACCGCGCGCGGTCTCAGCTTCGATCTCACCGCGCGACGCGCAATTGCATGCCGTGAGCGCGACAGAGTGTGCTGTGTCTCTCAGCGAGGCCGGCCATTCGACGAGATGCAGGTAGCCGAGGCCGAAAGAAATGGAAAAGGACTGTCTGAACGTATCGGGTTTCATCTTTCCCTCCTTTCGAACTCGGAATGGCAGTGGGCGCCGTAGCGCCTGTGCCCTTGTTGAGCGGACAATTTAGATTAAGCCGCCTTCTGCGCTTCGATCTGCGCCGGAGCAGCAGACGTCAAAGCCGGGGCGTTTTCGATGGTAATTTTTCGCGACTTCACGGCCTCTTGGATCTCTCGAACGCGATCGATCGACAGGAGACCGCTGCTCTGATCCGCTCCGTTCACCCGGACATGATCGGCAAGCTCGAACCGATGTTCGAACGGACGGCCCGCAAAGCCGCGATGCAGGTGGCCCTCGGCGGACGTCTCCTGATTTTTGCCGGTGACAGTCAGAAGGTTGGAGTGGAAGGTGATCTGGAGATCATCCTGGGAAAGTCAGCCACTGCAATCGAAATCCGGCAGCTGTCGTCGCCGGTCCGGAATTGCCTCCACTTTTGCAGCCGCCCTTCGCAAACGCAATGGCCTTGGTTATCCGACACCCAACAGACACGTCGCAGCGATAAAGTGGCTTTCGTTGAGGCCCAAAGACACGTTGAGTAAACGGCAAACATCTATGCGCCTCCTAAAACGAAGTCGAAGACTTGTTCAGGCTGTCCCTGGGTCGTAACGCGCGAAGCCGGCATGGCCGCAGCTGTCGTTTCGGCGAGATCAGCAAGTAATTCAAGCGACATGCCTAGGGCGCTCCAGAAATTGTCATGCGGGGCCGTGGCCAGATCTCGTAACAACGCACCAGCCCGTCCAGCGTGAC
>UBTA01000129.1 GCA_900468065.1 Hyphomicrobiales bacterium
TGTCTTTTGCCGCGCTTCTGAGGTTCTTCTGCGCCTTCCTCTCTGACAGGAAAGCCTCCAATGCCCCGGCCCGGCCGCTTATCCGCCAGACCTTTCAATAGGGCGGGGTTTGGCCCTGGGCCGTCCAAGGACGGCGTGACCACCCGGCACGCCCGGTTCATTTGCGAACCGGAGGAGAACCGCCTTTCACGCAGCCCCGGGGATTTTGCGCGCGTTTCGCCAAACCATCCGGGCACCGGCCCCACCTCGCCGGCAACGCTTTCCGGTGTATCCGTGATGGGACGGGAAGAAGTATCGCACAGGTTTTCAGGGCGGGGATTTGCGGGGATGATTTTTTGGGCAGGCCAAGGTTTTTGTGGAATGGTCAGGCCACTAAATTCTCCGTCACGCCTGTGCTTGTCACAGGCATCCAGCCACCGCGCGTCTGCGCGGTGAAAGAGTTGCAGTCTGTTAAGGAAGAGTCTTTGCGCCATGGACACGGCGCGCTGGATTCCTGTGACAAGCACAGGAATGACGGAGAGACTTGGGATGCATGCATCTCGACTTCATCTGAAAGCCCGGCCAAATGACGGCGTCCTTGACCGTCTTTTCCACCACATCCCCACCCTTCGTATGTAAGAAAGATCGGATTCAATCTTTGTTGGTAATTTTCCGTTAGGAATTGAAGGCAGTGGGGCGGGTGCCGCCTGTTTTTTCGTTTTGCGTACGGGTTCCAATGCGTTTATCGGCTGTTCCAGCGATCTTTCTTGCCGGCCTTCTTGTGGCGGGCTGCACATCGAGTTCCGGGCCGGAAAGCCTGGTGGCTGGGGTGCCGTCGAAGGAAACGACAAGTTCCGTCGTGCAGGCGCCGGTGCCAACGGCCGATGTCGGCGCTGTGATTGCGCAGGCTGAAAATCATCCAGAGCAACTGGCATGGGCAGGGCAGATCCCGCAATCCCAGGCTTTCGAATCCGTGACGACCGAAGGCATGGCTGTTCCGGCTGAACGGCCGGTGGCAATGATCTTGCCGGAAAACCCGACGAACGGCGCGTCGCGCACAAGGCGCGGGCAAATCTACGGCCACCAGTTCCGCGATGCGCACCCGATCAATTTCGGCAAGGCTTCGCCGCGCAAGCTCGCCGTGCACGGCGTTGACGTGTCGCGCTGGCAAGGCGAGATGGACTGGGCAAAACTGCGCACGCAAGGGGCAAACTTCGCCTATATCAAGGCGACAGACGGCGGAGACCATCTCGATCCGATGTTCAAGACGAACTGGAAGCGGGCAAAGGATGCCGGGCTGAAGCGCGGCGCCTATCATTTCTTCTACTGGTGCCGCACGGCGGGCGAACAGGCCGACTGGTTCATCCGCAACGTACCGCGCGATCCCGATGCGCTGCCGCCGGTGATCGACGTCGAATATAATGGCGAATCCAGCTGCAAATATCGCCTGTCGCGGGCCAAGGCCATTGAGAAGATGCAGGTCTTCATGGACAAGCTGGAGCGCCATTACGGCAAGCGCCCGGTGATCTACACCGCACCGGATTTCTACCGCGACAACCTGACCGGCGAATTCAAGGACTATCCGTTCTGGCTGCGCTCGGTGGCAGCACACCCGTCCCAGGTTTATCCCGGCCGCAAGTGGCTGTTCTGGCAATATTCGGGATCCGGGCTTTCGCATGGTGTCGAAGGCAGGATCGATCTTAACGTGTTCCGTGGCAGCGAAGCCGATTGGCATGATTGGGTGGCGCGGAACTGAGCATGCTCTGCACCGCGATGGAGCCGAGCATGCTGATGCGGCTCAGGCCAGCGCGGTTGCGGGTTGAGGCTTTGGGAATGGCCTGAACGTCATGGCGATCAGGAAGGCGCCGATGCCGATGCCCCAGGCGCCGATATAGAGCCAGCTGTAGGTGGCGAACGTATCGTAGATCAGGCCGCCAGCGACCGGTCCCGTCGCCATGCCGAGGCTGCCGGCCATGGCCGTGCCGCCGATGACCGTGCCCATCATCCGCTGCGGGAAGTTTTCGCGCGCCAGCACCGCATAGAGCGGCATGACGCCGGCATAGATGAAACCGAACAGCGCTGCCACGGCATAGAATGAGGAAAGCTCACGGACGAAGACATAGGCCAGCGCTCCGAACGCCTGGATCAGCAGGCCGATGACGAGGATGCGCTTGGCGCCGTAGCGGTCGCCAAGCAGGCCGAAGGCGACGCGGCCGCCCATGCCGGCCAGGCCCTCGACACTGTAGATCGAGACGGCGGCAATCATTGGGATGCCGCAGCTGATGGCGTAGCTGACGGTGTGGAAGATCGGCCCGGAATGGGTGGCGCAGCATAAAAAATTTGTGAGCATCAGAACGATGAACTGGGGCGAGCGCAGGGCCTGGCCCATCGTCATGTCCGACTGCGAGCCCTGATCGACCGCCGCGCCGGCGCTTTCGTGCTCTGCAACGGGTGGGCTACGAACCAGGAACGATACGGGGATCATGATGGCGGCGGCAATGGCGGCGATGATCAGCATAGAGGTGCGCCAGTCATAGACCGAGACGAGCCAGGCGGCGAGCGGCGACATGGTCATCGGTGCCATGCCCATGCCGGCCGAGACGAGCGAGACGGCCAGGCTGCGATGGGTATCGAACCAGCCGGTGACGCAGGCCATCATCGGCGCGAAGATGGCGGCAGTGGCGCCGCCGACGACGAGACCGAAGACCAGCTGGAACTCGACCAGCGACGTTGCCTGGCTGGCAAGGGCAAGGCTTGCCGTCAGGATGACCGAACCCGTCAGCACGATGACGCGTGGACCCGAGCGGTCCGACAGGGTGCCCCAGATCATGCTGGCCAGCGCCATGGCAAGAAAGCCGATGGTCATGGCGCTCGATATGCCGGTGACCGACCAGCCGGTATCGCGCGAGATGGGCAGGAGAAATACCGGCAGCGAAAATACCGCGCCGATGGCGAAGCAGCCGAGCAGGCCGCCGGCAGCGACGATGACCCAGCGATAGGAAGAAGCGTTCATTTGCATGCCTCCGTTTCAATGATCTCATGCTTCTGCGGCAACGGGCCGGTTTGCCGGCCGGTTGCGTCGGTGGACCGCATCCTGCGTGGTTGAAGTTTACGGCGATGCCCGGCAGCTGCAAAGGGTGGCGGTGCTGATGCGGATTTTCTAGCCGGCCAGGGCCTGTTCGGTTCTGTTCATCGGGTCGCCGAGATTGGGATCGCCCTTGCCGGTCTCAATGAGGGCACGCAGGCTTCCACCGATATAGGTGCTCCACCCGTCGGTGCAGGCGGCGTAACATTCGTATTCGGGGACCAGACCCTCGTGGGTGAAGCGGACCTCTGTCTTGCCGCCGGTCTCGGATATGGCAAAGATGATGGTCGTGCCGGTCCATTCTGTCTCGTCGCCCGTGAAACTGAAATAGTTGTCGAGGACGTGCCAGACGACCTTCCTGCCGGGGATCAATTCGCTTACCCGGATCGTGCAGCGATGAATGTCCTGGAAATGATAGTCGAACGTGCCGCCGGCGGTATCGGTTGGGCCGACGATCGCTTCCGACCACCATCCACGCACATTGTTGATGGCAGAAAAAGCAGCTTCCGGCGACTGGTCCACAGTAAAGTATGTGGTGAAACTGGTCATGGCTATCTCCTTTGTATTGGGTAAAGCGTGGTTCGCCCGCATGTGGAACCGGCGGGAAACGGACAGCACAAGTGTCAGGCGGGGAGAACCCGGCCGTACTCGGTCTTCAGGCGGGTCCAGCCTTCCCAGAAGGGCTGGGCCGGCTGGCCGTTGATGCGGGCGACGAGGGTATCGAGATGCATGTGCCAGCCGGCGCCGAACATCAGGGCGGCGGCGCGGTCCGGCATGCGGCGATGGATGACCGTGAGCAGCACGTCCTTGCCCCTGGTTTCCAGATCGAAGGACACGGAGCCGCTGCCGCCCCAGGAAATCGTCAGCCGGTGGGGCGGATCGAGCTCGACGATCCGGCTCTGCATGCGCTGGACCTCGGAGAAACCCTCCGGCCGTCTGCTGGGCGGATGGGAGAGTGTGTCGTTGCGCCAGACCAGCTCGAAGGACGCATCAATCTTCATTGGCATGTCGCCTGCCGCCAGCCACTGGCTTCGCAGGTCGCTTTCGGCGAGATAGGTCCAGACCCGCTCGATCGGGCCGGGCAGCAGGCGCTCCAGCTTCATCGTATCGGGTTCGATCAGGACGCCATAGGGATCGACGGGGGCAAGTGTGTTCATTGGTCGTCTCCTTCTGCTGCGGTTTAGCCGCCGGTGTTGCGATCAGGGTCTTTGGCCTTGCTTGTATGTAAATCTTCCTCGCGCAGGAGCCGTTCGAGGGCATCCAGGCGGTCGTTCCAGAAACGTTCGTAGAAGCCCAGCCATTCATGGGCGCTGGCAAGCGGCCCGGGTTCGAGCCGGCAGAGATGCGTGCGCCCGCGTACCTCGCGGCGGATCATCCCGGCGCCTTCCAGGACCTTGATATGTTTCGAGGCCGCTGCCAGCGACATCGAAAACGGCTCCGCCAGCTCGCTCACCGTCCGCTCGCCGCGCGTCAGATCCCGCAACATCTGACGGCGCGTGCCGTCGCTGAGGGCGTGAAAGACCGAATTCATCTGTAGTGCTTGTTGCTCAACCATGTGGTTGAATGTAGCTGCATCGGGAAGGATAGTCAACTGATTGGTTGAATGATTGGCCGGTGTTTCTGGATCACTGCCGGAAAACCGAACGGCCCGTGCGGATGGCCCCTGGTTATCCCGCAAACAGGTGCCACTTACTTTGCAGTCGTGAAACGGAGTTCCATCATGTCCAATCTCGAAAAATCCGGCGTATTCAAACTTGGCGGCCGCACGGTCAGGCGCATCGGTTACGGCGCCATGCAGCTTGCCGGCAAAGGCGTCTTCGGCCCGCCGAAGGATCGCGCAGAGGCGGTCGCCGTGCTGCGCGAGGCGGTCGAAAGCGGTGTCAACCATATCGATACAAGCGATTTCTACGGCCCGCATGTCACCAACCAGATCATCAGGGAGGCGTTGCATCCCTACCGCGACGATCTCGTCATCGTCACGAAGATCGGGGCGACCCGCGGCGCCGACGCATCCTGGAAGCCGGCCTTCTCAAAGGAAGCTTTGACACAGGCAATTCATGACAATCTCAGGAATCTTGGCCTCGACGTGATTGAAGTGGTCAATCTGCGCTCGATGCTCGGCATTCATGGGCCGGCAGAAGGTTCGCTCGAGGAGCCGCTCAGCGTCCTTGCCGATCTCCAGCGCCAGGGGCTGGTCAAGCATGTCGGTCTGTCCAATGTCACTGCGAAACAAATCGCCGACGGACGAAAGATCACCGACATTGTCTGCGTTCAGAACCAGTACAATCTCGCTCACCGTGACGATGAAGCGCTAATCGATCAGCTGGCAGCGGAAGGCACGGCCTACGTGCCCTTCTTTCCGCTTGGAGGATTCTCGTCGCTGCAGTCGTCGACGCTATCGGATGTCGCGGCACGGCTTGGCGCAACGCCGATGCAGGTGGCTCTCGCCTGGCTGCTACAGCGTGGGCCAAACATCCTCTTGATCCCCGGCACCTCGTCCCGCGGCCATCTCAGGGAAAACCTCGCCGTCGCCGATCTGGCCTTGCCGGCCGATGCCATCCAGCAACTGGACGGCATCGCATCGGGCAAGCCTGTCTGACCCTTTTGGAAAAGCAGGACGGCGCGGCAGTCAATCGCCGCGTCGTGCCGCTTCGATCGCGGCGACGTCGATCTTCTTCATATGCATCATGGCGTCGAACGCGCGCTTCGCTTGCCCGCCGCCTGTTGCGAGTGCCTCCATGAGGATGCGCGGCGTAATCTGCCAGGAGATGCCCCATTTGTCCTTGCACCAGCCGCATTCGCTCTCCTGACCGCCATTGCCGACGATGGCGTTCCAATAGCGGTCGGTCTCTTCTTGATCTTCCGTCGAAATCTGAAATGAGAAGGCTTCGCTGTGCTTGAAGGTGGGGCCGCCGTTCAGGCCAATGCAGGGAATACCGGCGACGGTGAATTCGACGACCAGCACATCTCCCTGCTTGCCATCCGGAAAGTCACCTGGTGCCCGCATGACTGTGCCGACGCTGCTGTCGGGGAACGTTTCGGCGTAGAAGCGGGCAGCGTCTTCGGCGTCCTTGTCGTACCACACACAAATCGTATTCTTTGCCATTGTCTGTCCCTTCGTGCTGAGAGATCCAATTGAGCGTTATGCTGGTGTAAAAGGTGCCTTTCGTCTTCAGTTTAACCTGTGCAGAGGTAGAATGCATCCGCGCGATCGATGTTCCTGCAATCGGCCCAGATAGACAACTCTGACCTCAGTCCAATCGTCCCCCCAATGCCTGCGTCACCCCGTCGGCTGCAGCCTTCACCACTGGCCCGAGTGCTGCAAGTGTTGCGTCAGGCAGGCGCACCGCCGGGCCTGAGACGGAAATTCCGGCAATGGCTTCGCCGTATTCATTGAAGATCGGGGCGGCCAGACAGCGCATGCCGAGCGTGTGTTCCTCGTCATCGATCGACCAGCTGCGGGTGCGAATGGTTTCGATGTCGGTCAGCAGCTTTGCCAGCGTGTCGCGTGTCTTTTCGGTGAAACGGATGAGCGGGCGGTGCGAGAGCAGCTGTTCGATTGCGGCGTTGTCCCAGGTCGAGAGGATGGCCTTGCCAATGCCCGACGCGTGGATAGGACCGCGGCGGCCTGGACGGAAGAAGGCGCGCATCGGGGCGTGGCTTTCGACCTGCGAGATGAAGACGACATCCCCCCCGTCCTCGATGCCGATATTGGCGGTTTCGCCCGAATGCTCCATCAACTGTTTGAGGAAGGGGCGGCTGATCGTGCCGAGCTTTCGGAAGCGCAGGAAGGCATTGCCGATCTCGAAGGCCTTCAGTCCGATGGTCCAGGCACCGGTTTCGGCATCATGGGTGACCATGCCGTGGGCCGCCAGCGAGGTAAGCAGGCGATGGACGGTGGACGGCGCCATGCCGGACTGATCGGACAGGTCGGTCAACGCTGCGCCATCGGCGCTGGCAACGAGATCGAGCAGCTTCAGGCTGCGGTCGAGCACCTGCACGGAGGAGGGGATGGCATGCTCGCCGGCCTTGCGGCCGCGCTTGGCGCGCAAAGGGTCGTGTTGGGTTGTCTTGTCGGACATGCCGGCTCCGTGTTGTCTCATCGACCATGACATATTGCATCATTCGGCAAAGCGGAACGGCTTTTAACGGATGGCGATGGTCTCGATGCGGCCTGCAGAGGCGTATGAATGCAGGCCGGCGTTGCGGGCATTGCGTCACGTTTTAAACCGCACATTGGTACGCCGCTGGGGCGCACGCATGTGGGCGCGAACGGCAGGCCGGATTTTTCCCGGTGTTGGCGATAAATGGAAAATTCTTCCTGTCTCCATCAAATTTTCTAATAATATATAGAATTTATAGATAATATGGGAGACTGACATGAGCGATGAATTCGAAGGTGGAGTGAACCGCCGCAATCTGTTGAAGCTGACCGCAGTCGTTGGTGCAGCGGCCGGCGCAGGGCTCCTTTCGAGCCGTCCGGCCTCGGCCGAGGAAGAGCTTTCGCTCAAGGGCAAGCGTATCGGTATCAGCACGGCGGGGACCGACCATTTCTTCGATCTCCAGGCCTACAATGCCCAGATCGAGGAAGTGAAGCGGCTCGGCGGCGAGCCGATTGCGGTGGATGCCGGCCGTAATGACGGCAAGCTGGTCTCCCAGCTTCAGACGCTGATCGCGCAGAAGCCGGATGCGATCGTGCAATTGCTGGGCACGGTGAGCGTCATCGATCCCTGGCTGAAGAAGGCGCGGGATGCCGGTATTCCGGTGCTGACGATCGATGTCGGTACGACGAATTCGATCAACAATTCGACGTCCGACAACTGGGCGATCGGCAAGGACCTGGCGCTGCAGCTGGTCTCCGATATCGGCGGCGAAGGCAATATCGTCGTCTTCAACGGCTTTTATGGCGTCACCCCTTGCGCCATTCGCTACGACCAGCTGGTCAACGTCATCAAGTATTTCCCGAAGATCCAGATCATCCAGCCGGAGCTGCGCGACGTGATCCCGAACACGGTGCAGGACGCCTTCACCCAGATCACCGCCATACTCAACAAATATCCGGAAAAGGGATCGATAAAGGCTATCTGGTCGGCCTGGGACATCCCGCAGCTTGGCGCGACGCAGGCGCTTGCCGCTGCCGGCCGCACCGAGATCCGCACGTACGGCGTCGATGGCAGCCCCGAAGTCCTGCAGCTTGTTGCCGATGCCAATTCCCCGGCATCGGGCAATGTCGCCCAGCAACCGGCCGAGCTTGGCCGCACCGCAATCCGCAACGTTGCCCGCCATCTGGCAGGCGCTCAGCTGCCACGCGAGACCTATGTACCGGCGCTGCTCGCCAACAAGACGAATGTCGGTGAAATCTCCAAGAAACTCGGCATCGGCTGATCCGCATCTTTCGCTCCGCTGCGGTCATCGGGCCGCAGCTTTCCTATCATATCGGAAAGGAAGAAACTGCGATGGCGGCGCCGGTCAACGTGGATCAGGAGGACGAGATCGTTCGCCTGAGCGGGATTGTCAAACGGTTCGGTGGCGCGCAGGCTCTGTCCGGCGCGTCGCTGGCGGTCAAGCGCGGCACTGTGCATGGCCTCGTCGGCCAGAACGGGGCCGGAAAATCGACACTGATCAAGCTTCTTGCCGGGCTTCATCAGGCGGACGAGGGACAGATCGAGATCGACGGCATCGCCTATGGCGCGCTTACGCCGCCGCAGGTGGAGCACCTGGGCATTCATTTCATCCATCAGGACCGGCTTCTGGTACCCACCTTTACGGTCGGGGAGGCGCTGTTTCTTGGCCGCGAACCGCGCATTGCCGGCACGCCGTTTCTCGACCGCAAGCTGATGCGGCAGAAATCGGCCGAGATCCTCGACCGGTATTTCGGCCTTCGGCTTCCCAATTCCGCGCTGATCGGCGATCTCACCGCTGCCGAAAAACAGATCGTGCAGATCACCCGCGCATTGCTCGATGGCCCCAAGGTGCTGGTGTTCGACGAACCGACGGCCGCTTTGGTGCGCCGCGAAGCGGAGTTGCTCTTCGGTCTCATCCGCCGTCTGCGCGATGAAGGTATCACCATTCACTACATCTCCCACTATCTGAGCGAGATCGTTGATCTCTGCGATACTGTGACGGTTTTGCGCAACGGACGCGATGTGGCGACGCTGCCGGTCGTCGGAACCTCGGCGAAGGACATCGGCACGTTGATGGTCAATCGTGACATTGCGGAACTGTATCCCAAACCGCAGGTCAGCCTCGGCGAGCCCCTGCTGCAGCTCGACCGGCTCGCTCTTGCCGACCGGTATGCCGATGTCTCGCTGACCCTGCACAAGGGCGAAGTGCTTGGCCTGACGGGTCTGCTGGGCTCCGGCGCAAAGGAACTGGTGCGCACGCTCTTCGGGCTGGAAAGCCCAACGGCCGGCACGGTGACGATCCACGGTGAAACGGTGCTTTGCCCAAATCCGGCGGCGGCCACCGCAAAGCGCCTGGCGCTCGTGCCGGAGGACCGGCGGCGTGATGGCG
The DNA here is from genome assembly GCA_900468065.1 of Hyphomicrobiales bacterium. Lineage (GTDB taxonomy): Bacteria > Pseudomonadota > Alphaproteobacteria > Rhizobiales > Rhizobiaceae > Pararhizobium. The sequence goes on from UBTA01000129.1 coordinate 9,578, forward strand.
TGGCGCTCGATCTCTCCGTGACCGAAAACATCACCCTTGCCAGCCTCGATCGCTTCTCCCGCGCCGGCCTTCTCGACAGGGCGGTGGAAAAGCGGCAGGCGAGCGCGCTGATCGAGCGGCTGCAGATCAAGACGGATAGCGCGGACGCGCTGGTCCGCACGCTGTCCGGTGGCAACCAGCAGAAGGTGGCGATTGCCAAATGGCTGAGCCGCCAGTCCGAAATCTACCTGCTCGATGAGCCGTCCGTGGGCGTCGATATCGCCGCGAAGGTCGAAATCTACACGCTGATCGGCGAACTGGCCGAGCGCGGCGCCGGCGTCATCGTACTCTCTTCGGACATCGAGGAGCTGTTGGGGATCACCGACCGCGTGCTCGTCTTCTTCCGGGGAAAGATAAGCCGGGATTTCATATCCGCCGAAACACGCCCCGAGCAAATCCTTGCCGAGGTTACGGGCGCCAACGAGACGCTTCGCCATGCTGGTTGATACGAGCTACCCGCCACCGTCGCTGGACGGTTTCAACAGTCCCGCACACGCGGCAGAGGGCACGCCGAAGCCCGTACACGGCCGTAGTCTTGCGGCCGTGGCCCTGCGTCAGGGATCCCTTGCCGTTTTCATTGGCGTTCTTGTCTACTTTTCCTTTGCGGCGCCTTTCTTCCTGAGCATCGGCAATATCGGCAACGTGCTGGGCCAGTCCGCGATTGCCGGCGTGCTGGCGATCGGGCTGACGGTGGTCATCATCGCCGGCGGTTCGAATGTGGTCACCGGCGGTATCGACCTGTCGCTCGCCGCCAACATGGGATTGAGTGCCGCCGTCTATGCTTCTCTGGTGCAGGCGGGATATGGCGATGGATTGGCCGTTGCCGGAGCGCTTGGGACAGGACTGCTGATCGGTGCGGTCAATGCTGCGGCGATTACGCTTGCCGGGATCGTGCCGCTGCTGGCGACGCTTGCGGTCATGAACATTGTCGCCGGGCTTGAACTGGTGTTGACGCAGAATACCGTCGTTCCGGCTGCAACCGATTTCCTCTCTGCGCTGTCGGCAGCAGGCCCCTTTGGCATTCCGGTGCTTGCCTTTGTCCTTCTCGGCTTTACGGCGCTGGCTGCGGGCGTGGTGCAGTATACGCCGCTGGGGCTTCGGCTTTATGCGGTGGGCGAATTTCCGGAGGCCGCCCGCGCTGCCGGGCTGAGGGTGAAGCTGTTCATCACCGGGGCCTTCCTGGCGAGCGGCCTGTGCGGCGGCTTTGCCGGCATCCTGTCGGTATCCTATCTCAGCGGCAGTACGACCGGGGCAGGCGACATGCTTCTGCCGGTGGTCGTCACGGCGCTGCTTGGCTCCGTCTTTTCGCGCCGCCTGCTGCCGACGATCGGCGGTACGCTGCTGGCGACGCTGTTCGTGTCGTTCCTGATCAATGGCTTCCAGCTTCTCAATATTTCCAGCACCCTGGTCAGCGGTGTCCAGGGACTGCTGATCCTTTTGGTCGTGTCGGCAACGACGCTTCTGCAACGCAAGGGAAACCAGTGACATGCCGGCCCAGTCCTCTCATCCCGTTGCAGCCGTTCTCCGCGGCTTTGCCCGTTATGCGCTGGTGGCCGCCTTCGCCGGCGTCTTTGCAATCTTTGCAGCCATCGCGCCGTCCTTTCTCAGCGGCGCCAACCTTCTGAGTGTTCTGGTCAATAACTTTACCCTGCTTGCCATTGTCGCCATCGCCATGACCTTTGCGGTTTCGGCCGGTGGTATCGATCTTTCAGTCGGAACAGCGATCGACTTTTCGAGCTTCGCCTTCGTGTCGCTTGTGCTGGCTGGCCAGCCGGTCCCGCTCGCCATCCTTGGCGGGCTTGCGGGCGGCATTCTCGTCGGTCTGTTCAATGCGCTGCTGATTTCGGGCATCGGCATTTCGCCGTTTCTGGCGACGCTCGGTACGCTCTTTGTCGGCCGCAGCGCCCAGCAACTGCTGACCAATGGCGGCAATCCCGTTTACTTGCCGCCATCCGGCATTCCCGAGGCCTTCCGCTTGCTTGGCCATGGCACGATTGCGGGCGTTCCGGCTCCGCTGGTCATCGCCTTTGGGATCATCGTGGTCGCCTGGCTCATCCTGGCACGGACGCGGTTTGGCCGGGTAAATCTGGCGACGGGTATCCAGGCGAGCGTCGTGCGATATTCCGGCCTGGCTTTGCCGCGTTATACTGCGGCGACCTATGTGCTTGTTTCTCTGATTGCAGCTGTTGCAGGCCTGATCGTCACCTCGACGGTGACGGTCTACATACCATCGTCCGGCAACGCCTTCCTTCTCAATGCCATCGGCGCAACCTTTATCGGCACGACGCTCGATCCAAACGGCCGGCCGAATATTCCGGGCACAGTGCTTGGCGTGCTGCTGCTCAGCATCGTTGCCAATGGACTGCTGCTCTCGGGTTTGAACTTCTACTGGCAGCAGGTCGCCACAGGGCTGCTGATCTTCACCGTGCTCGCCATCGGCTTTGCCAACCGCAAGGCTGGTGCGCGGGCGTGATGCCGGCACCGCGAAACGCTTGAAAGGAAAGACCATGAGCCGTGTTATCCAAATTGCTGATCCCCAGGGCGGAGCCCATCGTATCGCCAGCGAGGAAGAAGCGCTTGCCGTTGCACGCGAACTCGCCGAGGATTTTGCCGCCGGCGCCAGCCGGCGCGATCTGGAACGCAGCCTGCCGCATAAGGAGATCGACAGGCTTTCGGCGTCCGGCCTTCTCGCCATAACCGTGCCTTCCGATTATGGCGGCATCGACGTGTCGAATACCGTGCTGGCGGAAGTGACGGCGATCCTGTCGGAGGCGGACAGCTCGATCGGACAGATTCCGCAGAACCATTTCTATATTCTGGAAGCGCTGCGTCATGACGGCAGCGAAGAGCAGAAACGCTTCTATTTCGGCCGGGCGCTGGCCGGCGATCGTTTTGGCAATGCGCTGTCGGAAGTCGGCACCAAGACCGTCGGCCATTACAACACCCGGATTACGCCGGATGGCCTCGGCTATCGCATCAACGGCCGGAAGTTCTATTCGACGGGCGTGCTCTTTGCCCATTGGGTGGTGATTTTCGCTGTTGATCCGGACGATCTCCTGACCATGTCGTTCGTGGCGCGCCAGACCGAGGGTATCGACGTCGTCGATGACTGGGACGGCTTCGGGCAGCGCACGACGGGAAGCGGCACCACAATCCTCAACAATGTCCATGTACCATCCGATGCGGTGGTGCGCCATCACAAGGGGTTCGAGCGGCCGGCGACGATCGGTTCGGTCGGGCAGATCATCCATGCGGCCATCGATCTCGGCATTGCCCGGGCGGCACTGAAAGAGACCATCGCCTTCGTGCGTGAGCGGGCACGGCCCTGGAGCGACAGCGGCGTCGAGCGCGCATCCGACGATCCGCTGACGATTTCGCGTATCGGCGAGCTTGCGATCCGTATCGAAGCGGCCGAAGCAACGCTGGAGCGGGCCGGTCGCAAGGTCGACCAGGCACAGATCACGGTGAACGACGACAATGCAGTGGGCGCCACGCTGGCCGTTGCGGCGGCCAAGGTGCTGACGACGGAGCTTGCCATCGATGCGACCAATGTTCTGTTCGAGCTGGCAGGCACGGCCTCCACGAAGCGGGGCCTCAATCTGGAGCGCTACTGGCGCAATGCGCGGACCCATACGCTGCACGATCCGGTACGCTGGAAATATCACGTGGTCGGCAACTATCACCTCAACGGGGTGACACCGCCAAAGAACGGCGCGCTCTGACGCAAGGATACTCCCCGTGCAGCATGCAGGCCGCAATCCCATAGGGGTTTTGCGGCCTTTCTTTTTTGGAAAGGTCCGCGGTGGGCAAGCCGTGGACCCTTGTTGATTCAGCTGTAGAGGCTGGGTCCCGGGATACGGCCGTTGAGGGCAAAGTCTCCGACTTCGCGGGCCTTGTAAAAGACCGGGTCATGCAGCGTATGGGTCCGCACATTGCGCCAGTAACGGTCGAAGCGGTGGCTGGAAGCGGTTGCGCGGGCACCCATCAGCTCGAAGACGCGGGAGGTGACCTCGAGTGCGACATGGGTGGCGTTCACCTTGGCGGTATAGGCCTCGATCGATGCTTCTCCGCGTTCCCGTTCGGTAACATTGCGGCCCCGCGACAGCGCCGCCTGCACAGCTTCCGCGGCAAGATCGGCCAGGGCGGCGGATGCCTTCAGCGCGGACCGGAATTCGCCGATGCGCTCGAGGATATAGGGATCTTCCCGTGCGGTATCGACGCCGGAGGTAATCCAGGGGCGCGTGGTGGTGCGCACATAATCGATCGCGGTTTCCAGGGCGCCCTCGGCGGTACCCAGATAGAAATTGACGAAGACGAGCTGGATCAGCGGCGTATTGAAGGTGGCCTGAACGGCTGGCGCGGCATTTTTGTCCGCCAACGGAAACAGGAAGTCGCTCTCATAGACTTTGAAATCCTTGAAATCGACGCTGCCGCTGTCGGAAAGCCTTTGGCCGATATTGTCCCAGTCGTCTTTGGCGACGTAGCCTGGGCGGTCCGTCGGAACGGTGAAGTTGGCGACTTGGTCGCCGAAAGCTGCATTGGCATTGATGCGGTCGGAGACATGCGCGCCGGTCGAGAAGGTCTTGCGGCCGTTGAGCAGATAGTGATCCCCAGCTTTGGTCAGCGTCAGCCCCGGATCGCGCGGATTGACGGCGGCTCCCCAGTAGAGCGACTTCGCCACGGTCTCGACACCGAGGTCGTGGGCTTTTTGCGGGTCGTGAGCCGCCCAATAGGGATACTGACTGTTGACATAGTGATAGCCGAGCAATTGCCCGATCGAGCTTTCGCCACGCGCCAAAATGCGCACGAGCCGGAGACCATCGACCCAGCCGAGGCCGCCGCCGCCGATTTCGGTGGGGTGGAGCGCGTTGAGCAGGCCTTCGGCCTTCAGCGTGGCGATCTCGCCGATGGGCGGTCTTCCCTCGGCGTCGAGGACGGCGCCACGGCGGGCAAGGTCGGCAGAGATCTGCTCGGCCCTGGAAAACAATTCCTGCCGCTGGTCCAGGTGCCCATGCTCTTTAAGCAGATGCAATGCGGTCATCGGGTACTCCTGTTTTTGTAAGCATACGAAAAACGGGGGCAGAGCCCCCCGTCATGAAAAAGATGATCAGAACAGCTTCGCCGGTATCCAGTCGGCGGTGACCGCATCGCTGGCGCTGAAAGCCGGCACCTTGGCTGCAAGCTGCTCGATCGACTTGACGCCGGCTTCGCGCAGGGCGGTTTGGGTCAAAAGCACCGGCTTGACGAGGATCTGTCCGGGTACGTCCTGGCCGGCGATCTTCAGCGCGGCGGCACGGATCGAGATGGCACCGACAACCGCCGGATTGGTGGCAACGGTCGCGACCCAAGGGCTACCTTCTTCGGTGATCTCCTGAATATCTGCGGTGGAGACATCAGCCGAATAGATCTTCACCTTGCTGGAAATGCCGAGATCGACGGCTGCGAGCTTCACACCACGGGCGAACTCGTCATAAGGGGCAAAGATGACGCTGATATCCGGATTGGCGGTGAGTGCCGCCTTTGCCTGATCGGCGGTGCTGGTTGCAGTCGTATCGCTGACGGTGCCGAAGCGTGCCTTTTCGACGACGCCCTTGTTCTCGGCCTTGAACTTGTCCCAGACCTCGTTGCGGCGGTCGAGCGGCGCAAAGCCGGCAACGTAGACATAGCCCGCGTTGAACGCGGTGCCGTTGTCTTTTGCCGCCTGTTCCAGTGCAAGGCGGGCAAGCTCGTGGTCGCTCTGCTCGACTTGCGGGATTGCCGGATTGTTGAGGTTGACGTCGAAGGCGACGACTTTAATGCCGGCGTCCAGCGCCTTTTGCGCGACGTCAGCGAGAGATTCCGGCTGGCCATGGTCGATAACGATGCCCTGAACACCGAGATTGATCGCCTGCTGGACCTGGTCGCGCTGTTCGGCGGCGTTCTGTCGGCCGGGGAAGACACGCAGGTCGATACCGAGAGCCTTGGCCTGAGCTTCCGCGCCAGCCTGGTAGGCCTGGAAGAAATCGCCAGCCGAGATGTAGGAAATCAACGCGACCTTGACGCCGCCCTTGTCAAACGGGGCCGGTGCGCCGGCAATGCCTTCGGCCTGCGCGGCGGTGAATAGGGTGACGCTGGCCGCTGCCGCCAACATGAATGTCTTGATCGCCTGTCGCATATGCTATGGTCCCTGAACTGCCGATAAGTGGATCGGTCCGCGCTCCCGATGATGCGGTTAGCGAGTAGAATAAAATCTATGGATTGTATTGATAACCATTGTCTTCCAATCTTGCGGGTGGCGCGGAGAAAATTTTGCTGCCGGTGTCGGAAACGGCGCGAAAGCAGACCCGCCATGCCGCAGATCGCCATGACCATGGCAGAGACGGCTTTCGGACAGGAAATGACTGCCGGATGCGTTGGCGCTAAGGCTTCATGCTGCGCCCGCGCAAAACTCTTCCGCAAGATTGTATATTAAAAAGATAGAATTTCTGTATCCGGTGGCGCGAACGGGTATCTTCGGCTCCACAGGCGTCTTCTGGCGCCCCCTTCAGGAATCCGGAGACTGCCCATGGCCCGCCAAATTCGCTTCAACGCCTTCGATATGAATTGCGTGGGTCATCAATCGCCCGGACTGTGGGCGCATCCAAGCGACAGATCCTGGACATACAAGGATCTGGACTACTGGCAGGATCTTGCCCGCACACTGGAGCGCGGCATCTTCGATGGCATCTTCATTGCCGATGTCATCGGCTATTACGATGTCTACAAGGGTTCGAACTATCACGCGATCCATCAGGCGGCGCAAATACCGGTCAACGACCCGCTGCAGCTTGCTGCCCCGATCGCGCTCGCAACCGAGCATCTGGGCATCGGCATCACCGCGTCCACCTCGTTCGAACATCCCTATACGTTCGCGCGCCGGCTTGCGACGGCGGACCATCATACCAGGGGCCGCGTCGGCTGGAACATCGTCACCTCCTATCTTGAAAGCGGTGCCAAGAATATCGGCCAGGGAGGGCTGCGCGGCCACGACAACCGCTATGAAGTCGCCGGCGAATATGTCGAGGTACTCTACAAGCTCTTCGAGGGCAGCTGGGAAGAAGGCGCCGTGCTGCGCGATCGCGAGAAGCGCATCTTCACCGATCCGTCCAAGGTTCACGAGATCGGCCACAAGGGCAAATATTTCGACGTGCCCGGTTATCACCTGAGCGAACCTTCACCGCAGCGCACGCCGGTTCTCTACCAGGCAGGCGCCTCGGGGCCGGGCAAGACTTTTGCCGCAGGGCATGCCGAATGCATCTTCGTCGCTGCCCCGACAAGGACGGTGCTCAAGGGCTATGTCGCCGATATTCGCGAGCGCATCGCGAGGGCCGGGCGCGACCCGAAAAAGGTGTTCATCTACACCTTGATCACGATCATCACGGATGAGACCGAGGAAAAGGCGCAAAAGAAGTTCGAGGAATACAAGAGCTTCGTGTCCTATGACGGCTCGCTGACCTTCATGTCCGGCTGGAGCGGCATCGACTTCGGACAATATGCGCCGACGGATGTGGTCGAGAGGATCGAGACCAATGCGATCCACTCCTTCGTCGAACACATTGCCGGCGGTGACAAGTCCTGGACGATCGATGAACTGGCGCAGTTTGGCGGGATAGGCGGTATGGGTCCGGTCTTCGTCGGCTCGCCGGAACGCATCGCCGATATCCTGCAGGAATGGGCTGACGATACCGGCGTCGATGGCTTTAACATCGCCTATGCGGTAACGCCCGGCAGTTTCGAGGATATCGTCGGCCATATCGTGCCGGAATTGCAGAAGCGCGGCGCCTATCCCACCGCCTACAAGCCCGGAACGCTGCGCGAAAAGCTGTTCGGGGATGGTCCGTTTCTGCCAGCCACGCATCCGGCCGATGGCTACCGCGATATCAAGGCTGTGAAGCGGCGCGAGGCGGAAGCCCTTGCCGCGTTGCCGCTCAAATCGGTGATTGGTTGAGGTGGCTGGTGCTTCTCCCCTTCTTCCCGCAGGCGGGGAGAGGGGACAAGCGAGTTTGCCGCTCGCGCGTGGTTCTCTTAAAGAGACAAGGTCGCGAGATTAGGCAGGAATGTAGGTTAATCTGATCACATCCCCGCCAATCCGGTCATGAGCCATCAGGCGGAGCCGCGGCCGAGGTCCGGCGAAATATGGCTTGCCGTGACCCAGCACAACGGGGTGCAGGTAGATTCGATATTCATCGATCAAGCCAAGTTCGGTGAGGCTTTGCGCCAAGCCGGGGCCGGCGTCACGCTCGGCCTTCAACGTCCGGATCGCGCCCTCCAGATTACCGTCCACAAGTCCGGCATTGGGGCCGACGGATGTCAACGAGCGCGAAACAACCCATTTCGGCTGGTTGCGCCACGCAGCCGCGAAAGCCTGTTCCGCCGCGCTCCATCCTGGATGGTCGTCATCCCAGTAGCGCATGATCTCATACATCTGGCGGCCATACACACTGCCCGCCTGACGCTCAGCCTCCTCGACGAAGTGGCGGAAAAGCGTTGGGCCTGGCGCAAACGCCATATGATCGACGTAGCCGTCAAGGGATTGGTTCATTCCAAACACGAGCTTTGCCATTCCCACGTCCTTTCCTTCGATGGGCGCAACCGGTTCAGGTGCGATAGACCGATTGTATATTGCAATTGGTTTTTTTGTAATGCGCGTGACCGTCCGTCGCTTGCGGTACTTCCTCTTCTGCCTTGTTCATGCCCGGCAGCCACCGGCGGCCGGCGTGTTCTGGCCGTGCCGTGCTGGCCATGCCGATGGTGACGAAGATACAGCCGGTGAATCCCCCGAGCAGAGCCGAGGCATAGGCGTAACGTCCGCCCACATACCAGAGCCGGGGAAAGCCGGCGCCATCGACGTCCAGGTGGGACTTGCGTGGTTTGTCCGGTGCCGAGATGTCAAGACGGTCAGGACCGGCCGCGGGCGACGCCATACGTTAGGGCGAGTGCGCCGACGAGTACGGCGCCCTTGACGAAATCCTGGGTGTAATAAGGGGCATTCAGCATGGTCAGCCCATTGAGCAGCACGCCGACGAAGACTGCGCCGACGATCGTGCCTGCGACGTTTGGGCGGCGAAGTCCGAGAACCGCAAAGCCGATGAGTGCAGCGGCAACGGAATCCATCAGCAGCGACGCACCGGAAGACACATCGCCACGCCCGACGCGGGCAGCAACGACGATGCCACCCAGCGAGGCCAGCGTGCCCGACAGGACATAGGCCAATGTCTTCAGCCGGTCCGTGCGGCCGCCGGCAAGGCGCGTCGCAAGCTCATTGCCACCCGTGGCAAACAGCAGGCGGCCAATGCGGGTTCGCTCCGTCAGGACGTAGAGGGCGACCGCGACGATGGCCATGAGGATGACCGAGAGGGGAACGGCACCGAACAGGCTGGAGCGGCCGATGGTCAGGAAAAGCGGATCATACTTGCCGGTTGCGGTGGATCCATCGGGCAGGATCAGGCCCGGCGAAATCGAACGTCCAGCGGTTGGAATGAGCTGCAGGCCGGTGAGCAGGAACATCACCGCGAGCGTCGCCAAGAGGTCCGGAACCTTCAGGCGCACGATCAGCACGGCATTGAAAAGGCCGATGGCCGCGCCAAGCAGCAGCACGAGCACAACGGTGGCACCGGCGCCAAGCCCCCAGACGATCATGAAATAGCTGGCGGCCATGACGCTGGAGGCGGCGACCGCGCCGATCGACAGGTCGAAGCCGCCGACGGCCAGCGTCACCGTGACGCCGGCGCCGAGAATGGCGACGACCGAGACCGCCTGCAGAATGCTCATCAGGTTGTTGATGTTGATGAAGGCGGGCTGGGCAATGGAGAAGCCGATCATCATCGCCGCGAGCAGGATGAAGACGGCGCCGGAACGGAGGATTTCCCGCAGGCCGTCGCTGGTTTTTGCCGATGTTGCCGTCGCGGTCTCTTGTTGTGCGGTCGTCATCGTGGGTCTTCCCTGCTGCGATGGGCATCCCAGCCTGCCTGCCGGCTTTGACGGATGGTGTGGTGATCCATGACCAGGACACGGTCGGCGACTTCGATCGCTTCCTCCGGGTCGGAGGTGGCGATCAAGGTGGCGCGGTCGGTGCGGCTGCGGATGGCGGTAATGATGTCATGGCGGGCGCCGACATCGACGCCCTGGAATGGCTCGTCGAGCAGAAGCAGTTTGCCGGGCTCTGCCTCCCAACGGCCGAGAACGACCTTCTGCTGGTTGCCACCCGAGAGTGTCCAGACGGAAGCATCAGGGCCGGAGGCGCGGATGCCGAGCCGCTCAATTGCGGCTTCAGCCTTGGCACGCTCGTGCCGCGGCCGGATGAAACCGGTGGAAAACCAGCGATGCAGATGCGGCAGGCTGATGGTCGCTGCAATCGATTCACCCGGCCATCCCAATGGCATGAGCGAAGAGCGATGCCGGTCCTCGCCCGCCATGGCGACGCCGGCATCCACAGCGTCGCGCGGACTTGCCGGGGCATATGGATGCCCGTCCAGCCGCATGTGGCCACCGGCAAGGGCTCCGTTTCCGAAGATCGCCGACAGCAGCCGGCTCTTGCCCGCACCCAGGACGCCGGTGATGGCGACCACTTCGCCGCGATGCAGCCTGAGCTCGAACGGATCGCTGCCGGGCAGGAGCCGCGCTCCCGCCAGCTGCAGAACCGGTTCGCCGGCCGGTTGCCGGGCATCCGGGCGGGCCAAGGCGAGAGGCCGGCCGATCATCGTCTCGATTGCGGCATCGAAGTTGACCGGCCGGTTGAACGTCTCAACCAGGCGTCCGCCGCGCAACACCGCGACGCGATCCGCCAGTGTTCGAGGTCGGCGGTGCGGTGGGAGATGTAAAGAATGGCGATGCCACGTTTTTTCAGATCGAGAAGGGTTGCGTAGAGCCGCTTGGATTCCGTCGCCGAAAGACTGGCCGTCGGCTCGTCGAGGATCAGCAGTTCGGCCCTGTTGGCAAGGCCGCGGGCGATGGCGACCAACTGGCGTTCGGCAGCGGAGAGATCGGCAAAGTCCCGGTTGACGGGAAGATGAAAGCCCGCGTCCCGCAACATGGCCTCCGCCTCGCGCCGGATACGGCCGCTTGAGACGAAGAACGGCTGTTTTGGATCGACGAAGCGATTGAGCAGCAGGGCATCTGCGACCGTGAGCCCGGGGATGCCGACGAGATGGGTGGACTGGTGCACCGTGACGATCCCCGCCGCCGTCGCTTCGGCCGGGCTTGACGGTGCATAGGTCCGGCCTTTGAACCGGACGGCACCCGTATCTGCAGCAATCACGCCTGAAAGGATCTTCACAAAGGTCGACTTGCCTGCGCCGTTCGCGCCCATGAGGGCCACGATCTCGCCCGGCTCTATGGCAAAGCTGAAATCGGCAAGCGCCCGCGTCGATCCGAAGGACCGGGAAAGGGCGATGGCTTCGAGCAGGGGCATAGGTTCAACCAGATTGACGAACCTATTTGGCAAGGCCGTCACGGCGGCGCAAGGACCCGATTTGCGCCACTGATGAAAGAAAAAGAAAAATATTCCAATTGGTTAGCGAGATATTGTTGAGCCGATACGAGTTCCTTTGTGTGGTCATTCAAATAACGTATAAAATACATAGAGATAGTGTTATTGTCCGGCCTTGATCGATAAAAATGGCTCAAAAAATAATCTAAGCGCCAACCCACCGATGTCGCGAAGGGAAGGGCGGCGGGGCGGTCGGCAGTTCACTATCGAGGAAGACTCACTTGGGGGGAACCACGTGCAGAACCGCGCCACGCTCGGGATATTTTTCCTTTGTCTCGGTATTCTCATTTTTTCGCTGCAGGATGCCGTGATCAAGGCGGTGTCGGGCGAATATGCGCTGACGCAGGTGGTTTCGTTCCGCTGCCTGGTGTCGGTTCCTATCCTTTTGCTTCTCGTTCATTTCGAGGGCGGCATGCGCACGCTTTTTAACCGCGAGTTCTGGCCCCTGATCTGGCGTGCAGGCCTGCTACTGATCGGCTACACCACCTATTATATGGCTTTCCCTGCGCTGCCGCTGGCCGATGCGGTTGCCCTTTATTTCACCGTGCCATTGTTCATGATTGCCTTGGCACCGCTCATTCTCGGTGAAACCATTGGCTGGCGGCGCATCACTGCGGTGCTCGTCGGCTTCATCGGCGTCGTGATCATGCTCAAACCGGGGGCAGGGATCTTCGAGCCGGCGGCATTGCTGTCTCTGTCATCGGCCATCACCTATGCGCTGGCCATGCTGATGGCGCGCAAGATGGGCAAGGCGACGACGGCGTCCGTCATGGCGTTTTACCAGAACGGCGTCTACCTTGCCGGTGCGCTGGCGATCGCCGGTTTCTTTCATCTGACAGGCATTCACCAGGCCAGCCACAAATCGATCGAATTCCTGATCCGTCCCTGGGTCTGGCCGACGCTGCCGGATGCATTGCTGATGGGCTCGTGCGGGGTGATCGCTGCGATTGCCATGACCTTGCTCACCCATGCTTACCGGATCGCCAAGGCAAGCGTCGTCGCCTCTTTCGAATATACCGGCATGCTCTGGGCGCCGCTTTGGGGATTCGTGTTCTTCGGTGAAGTCCCTTATCTCACCACGATCGTCGGTGCCTGCCTGATCGTCATCGCCGGTCTGTTTGCGCTGTCTTCCCCGGCGGCACAGGAAAACACGGCGGAGGCGCGGTAGAGCTACCTGTTCCGGATTTTAATGAACTGGAACCTTTATGCGCACGGCCTTTCCCCCAGCATCAACTGACTGAAAAATCCAATCGAGGCGTTTTGCCGGGAGTGGCTCTGGGGGCGAGCAGCGACATAAGTTTCGCGTGCTGCCTCGCTCTTGCGACGCTGGACGCGCCGCCGCTTCAATTTTCGGCAAATGCGACATTTGCGCGCAGTTTGCCTTGACGGCGCAGGGTTTCCTGAATATTCCTTTCAAGAAAATAATTTGCCTTAAAGGCAATACTGCAAGCTGAAACATAGTCTGGGAGGGACGTATGGTAACGCATGAAGCAGGTGCCGACGCGCATCTTGCGTCGCGAATTGATCGGATGCATTCGCGCGACAGGGCAGGGTTGCTCATTTTCATTACAGTGCTGTGGTGCACGCTGGTTTTCGCACTGGTGACGATCTGGCCTTACATCGCCGTGCCGGCCATCCGAATCATCCTGACGGTGGCCTGCGGCCTCGTGCTGGTGTTCAACACCGCGGCGATCGTTGCGATGCTGCGGCACTACCGGGAAGACAAGCATTTCATTTACGGGCTCGACCTCAAGCATCTCGACGAGATGCGCCGACGCAAGCGTTAGGAGGAAACCATGGCTTACAAACCACCAAAACAAAGCTTTGCCGGACAGATTTTCGACGTCATCACACTTTTGGTCCTGACCGTCGGTGCGCTCTATCTTCCGCTCTATCTTGGCCTTGCGGGAGCTGCCAAAACCCCCGCGCCCATCGCTAATCCCACATGGGAAGCGCTCGGCCAGAACGCCACCGAGCAACAACAGTGGGCAGCCCTTGGCATCACTGATCCGGCCGCGGCCAACGACATCATCACTGCCCGCTTCGACTATTCGTTCAGCTGGGTGGCCCTTGTGGTCATGGCAATCCTGGTGATCGGATATTTCGTGCTGGTGGTGCGGTTGTCGGACCGGGAATATCGCGACGTCATCGCTGAGCGCTTCGGCGCCAAGAAAAAATAGTGGGGCACCAATGGATATGTGGACTGTTCTGGAATATGCGGCCTGGGCGCTTTCGGCGCTCTTTGCCCTTTTGATGCTCTCCGACATGGTGCGTATCGACACGACCTACGACAACGATCTGCTGACATCATCCCGCGAAGGCGAGATCGAAGCGGCAGCCGAACGTCACACACTGTGAGGGGCCTGACATGGTAGACACGAAAACCGCCTCCGGTCAGCCTGAACGGCTTCAACTGCTGCGCGTGCTTGGCCCCGCCCATATCTGGGCGCTTGGCGTCGGCATCGTTCTTGTCGGCGAATATATGGGATGGAATTTTGCCGTCGGCAAAGGCGGCATGATTGCCGGTTTGATCGCCTGCTGGGTGGCCGGCCTGCTTTATACATGCGTGGCGATGATCGATTCGGAGGTGACATCGACGGTCGCCGCAGCCGGCGGCCAGTATGCGCAGGCCAAGCACATCGTTGGTCCGCTGATGGCCTTCAATGTTGGTCTATTCCTCGTCATGGCCTATACGATGCTCGAGGCCGCCAACGCCATCACCATCGGCTTTCTGCTCGATACGGTGGCCGGAATGCAAGGTCATACCGGCCTGCACCAGCAGCCGTTCATCGTTCTCTGCGTGATGTTTCTGGCATGGCTGAACTATCGCGGCGTCTTGGCAACGCTGACATTCAACCTTGTCATTACCGCGATCGCTTTCATGGCCATCATCGCCCTGTTCCTGTCGGTGCAGTTCGGTGTATCGAGCGTGCCGCTCGATTTCTCGGCGGTGACAACGGATCCCATGCCCTATGGCTGGATCGGCATTCTCGCCTCGCTGCATTTCGGCCTGTGGTACTATCTGGGTATCGAGGGCACCTGCCAGGCGGCTGAGGAAGTGCGCTCGCCGGCCCGCTCGCTGCCCTATGGTACGATGGCCGGCATCATGACGCTGCTGATCGCCGCGACCATGACCTGGTATGTCTGCTCCGGGCTTATCCCTTGGGAATATCTCGGTCAGGCCGGAACGCCACTTTTCGATGCGGCCCGCGTCACCGGTAATCGTGGACTGATGGTTCTCCTGTTCATCGGTACGATGTTTTCGACACTCGCCTCGGCAAACGGCTGCATCAACGATGCCTCGCGCGCCTGGTTCTCGATGGGCCGCGACCGCTATCTGCCGATCTGGTTTGGTGCCGTGCATCCGGTCTATCGCACGCCGTACCGGTCGATCATCTTCCTCGTGCCGATCGCTTTGATCTTCGCGCTCGGCGCGCCGCTCGACCAAGTCGTGACATTCTCGATCCTGTCCGGGCTGCTGGGTTATACGTTCATGACCTTCAATATGGTGATGTTCCGCAGGAAGTGGCCGCTCGATACGATCAAGCGCGGCTATGTCCACCCGATGCATCCGTTGCCGACGATCGTGCTGCTGATCCTCTGCGCCACGGCCTATGTCGCCGTGTTCCTGGGTTATGGCACACAGCTCATCGCCATGGTCAGCTTCTACATCATCGCGTCCCTGTGGTTCCACTTCCGGCGTTACCGCTATGTGCGCCGGGGCGATCAGTTCACCATGCCCTGGCCACGGCCTGAAGGATATTGAGACCGCGCTGCCCGCAGCCACATCTTTGGTTGCGGGCTTGCCGGTAGAGGGATCGCGAATGACGATGTACTATCTCTTCAGCATTGCAGCTTTGCTGGCGATTGCCTTGTTTGTCCGGGCAGCGATCCGCGGCCACCGGGGTGCCATGGCGCAGCGCCACCGTTTGCTCGATGAAGCGCATAACCTGCTGGGCGAGCCCGGCGTGACCCTTGCGCCCGACCAGTTCCCCATCGTGACAGGGCGGATTGCCGATGGACGCCGGGTCCGGCTCGACCTGATTGCCGATACGCTGGTAACGCGCCGCCTGCCGCAACTTTGGTTGAAGGTGACGTTGATCGAAAGCGCGCCGCGCGCTCGTCCGGCAATCGGTGCGCTCGCCCGTCCAACCGGCTCGGAATACTATTCGCTCGTTCACGGCTTGCCCGAATGGATGGCGCCACCCAAAACCGACATCTCGCTGTTGATGCGCGGCGACGGCTGCGCCACACCGGAGGAGGCGCACATCGCCGGCCGTTACATGCACGCGCTTTTTGCCGATCCGCGCGTCAAGGAGGCTGTGATCATGCCCCGCATGGCCCGCATCATCTATCAAGCGTCACAGGGCGGCCGCGCCGCACATATGTTTCTCCGTCAGGCACAGTTTTCGTTGGATACAGTTCCGGCAGAGACGATCAAACAGGCCATTGCACTGGCCGAAAGTCTGAGCACCGTTCTGTCCGATGCTGAACGGTCACCCGCCTCGAAAGCCGCGTGAGAAACCAATATGCCGAAACCAGTCAATCCGTATATCGTTCTCCTCCTGTCGATCATCCTGCCGGGGGCGGGCCATGTCACGATCGGTGAAGCCCGGCGCGGGCTGGCCTTCGCGTCGTTCGTGCTGTTGTTTGCGTTTCTGACCTATATGACGACCACGCCGGAACAGTCCTTTATCGGGCGGCATGCCGGCGGATTGTTCGTTTGGGCGCTCTCGATCCCCGACGCATACCGGCGCGCCCGCGTCCGGTTTCTGTTGGGCGCATCCGGCGCAGGCGCGAAGTAGCCGGGCGCTGAAGCCAGGTGGCTTTATAGCCAAAGACGGCTGTTCACGCTAACTTCTTTTCGGCTGCTCGAAGGGGCGCTGGTCGTCGCCGATCTGGCGGATATAGAGGTGGCGGAAGTTCGGATTGGTGTTGACGAAGATCGGCAGGCTCGCGGCGCCGATGACCGGAGCATCGTTCGTCAGTTCGCCGACGACGAGCCGGGGCGAACGGCGGTCCTTGCGCTCGCTCAACGAGCGGTGCAGCGGGTAGGCGCGTTCCACCAGAGCCGTGATGATCGAGGGCGGCAGCGATCCGCCGACGGTGATAAATTCCGGATCGATCGTGCTTTCGAGAATGGCGGTCAGGAAGCGGAGGCAAAGCCCGGCCTCTTCCATCCAGGCCGAAAGCTGTGTATCGCGCCGGGCGTGGATATCGGCAAGGATCGAGAGGTCGGCAACGGCTGCATCGGCGTCCGCGATGCTCCATTCGAGCGCTGACGCGATCCCGTTCAGCGACAGCACGGCATCGATGATCGGCGGTTCGCCGTTGTCGCGCATGCGTTTCGGCTGAAACGGCAGCAGTCCGAGTTCACCGGCGTTGCCCCACGCCCCTTTCAAGGGCATGCCGTCGACGATCATGCCGGCGCCGACGCCGTAACCAATGTAGAGATGGGCGAAGTTGCGCTTGTCCTTGTCGCTGCGGGCGAAACGTTCGCCGATCGCCGCGGCCGTCGCGTCGTTCTCGACCAGCACCGTCAGCCCGCACAGACCTTTCAGGCGCTGGGCGACAGGGACGTTGGCCCAGGCATCCCATCCCGGCTGCTTGGTGGCAAAATCGTAGATGTCATCGTCAAGCGTCGGCAGCACCAGCCCGATGCTCCAGATTTTCTCACGTGGAACCGCCGCCTCGTCGATCAGGCTTTCGGTCAGGCTGGCAATGTGTTTCAGCGTCGATTCCGGCTCGCGCGTATCGCCTGTCCAGGTTTTCCGGCCGATGACCTCCAGCAGCAAATTGCACACGACCATCACGACGCGGTTGCGGTCGAGATGGATGCCGATGGAAAAGCCGGCGACAGGGTTGGCGCCGAGATAGATCTGCGGCTGGCCGCGTTGGCCTTGCGAGCGCCCGGTTTCGATGATGAACTGCTGGTCCAGCAATTCCCGGGTGATGCCGGAGACGGTCTGCGGCGTCAGCCCGACGCGCTTGGCGATGTCGATGCGGCTGAGCGGCCCCGACTGATGCAGCGCTTCGAAGATGAGCCGCCGGTTGAAGATACGGGAATGCTCGAGATTGGTGCCGGTGACATCGGGCAGCCTTTGCCGCCCTTCGGCGAGCTTGGTCAGTTTGGGCGCTCCTGTCTTTGGCGTATCGGTCATTCCGTTTCCATTCAGCGTGCCCGGAATTCCTGGCCGAGGATGCCATAGGCCGGGCCTGAGCGGCGCCCGAGCATGGCCTGACCGGCAGCGTCGAAGAGATGGACCGCAGCCACCGGTGCGTCGGCCACGAAACGATCTCCGGCGGTACAGAAAATATCGCCGGGATAGCGGACGGTGATCATTTGCCCATCGGCGAGTCGCAGATAGACGATGCTGGTTTCGCCGAGATGTTCAACGAGGTCAACAGTGCCCTCGATCTTCACCGAAGGGCCGTCGCCGGGGATCCAGTGTTCGGGACGGATGCCGACGGTGACCTTTGCACCGGGAGCGACCGCGGTTGCCGAACAGGGGAGGCTGACGATCTGCTCGCCGACCAAAAGCTGCAGATTGCCGTCCACGAGAGCATCGACCCGCGCCTCCATCAGATTCATCGCCGGAGATCCGATGAAGCCGGCGACAAACAGGTTGGCCGGGGCGTGATAGAGATCGAGCGGCGTTCCCACCTGCTCGATGCGGCCGTTGTTGAGCACGACAATCTTGTCGGCAAGCGTCATTGCCTCGACCTGATCGTGCGTCACATAGATCATCGTCGCGCCGAGTTCGCGGTGCAGCTTGGCGATCTCGATACGGGTGTTGACACGCAGTGCTGCGTCGAGGTGAGATAGCGGTTCGTCGAACAGGAAGACCTTCGGCTGGCGCACGATGGCGCGGCCGATGGCGACACGCTGGCGCTGCCCCCC
>UBTA01000114.1 GCA_900468065.1 Hyphomicrobiales bacterium
CCGGCATCGTCGCCTCGATCGTCGAGTAATTTACTCGGTTGGGAAGCGGCGCATTCAAACGCCGCTTCCTTGAATATTTGCTGGTCGAAGCCTGCGCCTAAAGGTGTATGCCTCTCGAATTGACGGAAGCGCGAAAAAACGTGCTTTCGTGGGCGTTCGGTCATTGTGTCGGACGCCGATTCCGTATATGTGCGGGTCGAATTGCAGAAACGGACAGAGAGCGATTTGCTCTTTGTGCTCTTTGAAGCATCAGCACCCGGAAACGAATAACGAAATGCCTCACCCTGGGGCTTTCGCTTACAACAACAAGGATAACTCGAATGAACGGCCAGAATATCCGTATCCGCCTCAAGGCGTTTGATCACCGGATTCTTGATGCCTCCACGCGGGAAATCGTTTCGACGGCCAAGCGCACAGGCGCTTCGGTTCGTGGTCCGGTGCCGCTTCCTACGCGGATTGAAAAGTTTACTGTCAACCGCTCGCCCCACGTGGACAAGAAGAGCCGTGAACAGTTCGAGATGCGCACCCACAAGCGTCTCCTCGATATTGTCGATCCTACTCCCCAGACTGTTGACGCGCTGATGAAGCTCGACCTCGCTGCCGGCGTAGATGTGGAAATCAAGCTTTAAAAACAAGGAAGGTACGTGGATTTCGGTCCAACGGCTTCCAAAAACGGGCGACCCTTCGATCGGATGATCCCATTTGGATCAAATGAAGAAAGGGAAACCTTAAACCAGAGATGCAGCGGGGTTTTCTCCGTCGCTAACTCTCAAGAGGAATGAACCAATGCGTTCAGGTGTGATTGCACAGAAGATTGGGATGACCCGCGTCTATAACGACGCTGGTGAGCACATCCCAGTTACAGTATTGCGGATGGAAAACTGCCAAGTGGTTGCCCATCGCACAGAAGACAAGAATGGCTACACCGCAGTTCAGCTCGGTGCTGGCCAGGCTAAAGTCAAGAACACGAGCAAGCCGTTGCGTGGTCAGTTCGCTGCCGCCAACGTAGAGCCGAAGGCCAAGGTCGTGGAGTTCCGCGTTTCGTCGGACAATCTGATCGATGTCGGCGCAGAAATCACTGCAAACCATTTCGTCACCGGCCAGCTGGTCGATGTCACCGGTACATCTGCCGGTAAGGGTTTTGCCGGTGCCATGAAGCGCCACAATTTCGGCGGTCTGCGTGCAACGCACGGCGTGTCCGTATCGCACCGTTCGCATGGTTCGACTGGTTCCAACCAGGATCCGGGCCGCGTCTGGAAGGGTAAGCGTATGGCTGGCCACATGGGTCAGACACGCATCACCACCCAGAACCTGGAAGTGGTCTCCACCGATGAAGACCGCGGTCTGATCCTCGTCAAGGGCGCCGTACCCGGCTCCAAGGGCGCATGGATCGTCGTTCGCGACGCCATCAAGTCCGGCACTCCGGCTGACGCTCCGCGTCCTGCCGCTGTGCGCGCAGCCAAGTAAGGGGGCCAGATCATGGATCTCAACGTCACCACACTCGAGGGCAAAGAGGCCGGTAAGGTTTCCCTGTCCGACGCGATTTTCGGCCTCGAGCCGCGCGAAGATATCATTGCCCGCGTCGTTCGCTGGCAGCTTGCCAAGAAGCAGCAGGGTACGCACAAGGCAAAGGGCCGTGCAGAAATCGCACGCACCGGCGCCAAGATGTTCAAGCAGAAGGGTACGGGCCGCGCTCGTCACCATTCGGCTCGTGCTCCGCAGTTCCGCGGCGGTGGTAAGGCTCATGGCCCGGTTGTTCGCAGCCACGCCCATGACCTGCCCAAGAAGGTTCGTGCTCTCGGTCTGCGCCATGCGCTGTCCGCCAAGCTTCGTGCCGAAGAGCTGATCATCGTTGACAACCTGGTTGCTGCTGAAGCCAAGACGAAGGTGCTGACCGGCGCATTCGCAACGCTCGGCCTGACCAACGTGTTGTTCATCGGCGGCGCCGAACTCGACAGCAATTTCAAGCTCGCAGCACAGAACATCCCGAACGTGGACGTTCTGCCGGTGCAGGGCATCAACGTTTATGACATTCTGCGCCGCGGCAAGCTCGTCCTGTCCAAGGCTGCAGTTGAAGCTCTTGAGGAGCGGTTCAAATGACTAACCTCCGCCACTATGATGTGATCCTCGCTCCGTCGATCACCGAAAAGTCGACGCTGGTTTCTGAACAGAACCAGATCATCTTCAACGTCGCCAAGGATGCGTCGAAGCCTGAAATCAAGGCTGCAATCGAAGCACTGTTCGGCGTCAAGGTTACGGCTGTCAACACGCTGGTCCGCAAGGGCAAGCTGAAGCGCTTCCGTGGCTTCGCTGGCCGGCAAAAGGACGTCAAGAAGGCTATCGTCACGCTCGCTGACGGTCAGACCATCGACGTCTCAACCGGACTCTGAGGAATAGAACAATGGCATTGAAAAGTTTCAATCCGACCACCCCGAGCCAGCGTCAGCTGGTCATCGTCGATCGGTCCGGCCTGCACAAGGGCAAGCCGGTCAAGTCGCTGACGGAAGGCCTGTCCTCCAAGGGTGGCCGCAATAACACTGGCCGCATCACGGTGCGTTACCAGGGTGGTGGTCACAAGCGTACCTACCGCCTGATCGACTTCAAGCGTCGCAAGTTCGACGTTGAAGGCACGGTCGAGCGTCTGGAATATGACCCGAACCGCACGGCGTTCATCGCGCTGATCAACTATGCGGACGGCCAGCAGGCCTACATCATCGCTCCGCAGCGTCTTGCTGCCGGCGACAAGGTGATCGCTTCGGAAAAGCAGGTTGACGTGAAGCCAGGCAACACCATGCCGCTTCAGTACATGCCGGTTGGTTCGATCGTTCACAACGTCGAGATGAAGCCAGGCAAGGGCGGTCAGATCGCTCGCTCCGCTGGCGCATACGTTCAGCTGGTCGGTCGCGACCAGGGCATGGCGATCCTTCGCCTGTCGTCTGGCGAACAGCGCCTGGTGCACGGCTCCTGCCTTGCAACGGTCGGTGCAGTCTCCAACCCGGACCACGGCAACATCAACGACGGCAAGGCCGGTCGTTCGGTGTGGCGTGGCAAGCGTCCGCACGTTCGCGGCGTCGTCATGAACCCTGTTGACCATCCGCACGGCGGTGGTGAAGGCCGCACCTCGGGTGGCCGTCATCCGGTTTCGCCTTGGGGTAAGCCCACCAAGGGCAAGCGTACGCGCTCGAACAAGTCGACCGACAAGTTCATCATGCGCTCGCGTCATCAGCGTAAGAAGTAAGAGAGGAAGTCTCCAATGACTCGTTCAGTATGGAAAGGTCCGTTTGTTGACGGCTATCTTCTCAAGAAGGCTGAGAAGGTTCGTGAAGGCGGCCGCAACGAAGTGATCAAGATGTGGAGCCGTCGCTCCACCATCCTGCCGCAGTTCGTCGGTCTCACGTTCGGCGTCTACAACGGCAGCAAGCATGTTCCGGTTAGTGTCAACGAAGACATGATCGGCCACAAATTCGGTGAATTCTCTCCGACCCGGACCTATTACGGTCACGGTGCGGACAAGAAGGCAAAGAGGAAGTAATTATGGGCAAGGCAAAAGCCGAACGCCGGCTGAAGGATAACGAGGCGCAGGCAATCGCGCGCACGATCCGCGTCAGCCCCCAGAAGCTCAACCTGGTAGCTGCGATGATCCGTGGCAAGAAGGTCGACCGGGCTCTGGCCGAACTCGAGTTCTCGCGCAAGCGGATCTCGGACACTGTCAAGAAGACGTTGGAATCTGCGATCGCAAACGCAGAGAACAACCACGATCTCGACGTCGACAGCCTGATCGTTGCCGAGGCTTACGTTGGCAAGTCCATCGTCATGAAGCGTTTCCACGCTCGTGGCCGTGGCCGTGCATCGCGTATCGAAAAGCCTTTCGCGCATCTGACGATCGTTGTTCGCGAAGTCGAAGCTAAAGGGGAGGCCGCATAATGGGTCAGAAGATCAATCCAGTCGGCTTCCGCCTCGGCATCAACCGTACCTGGGATAGCCGCTGGTTCGCGGACAACGCAGAATACGGCCAGCTTCTTCACGAAGACCTGAAGATTCGTGCCTACGTCATGGAAGAGCTGAAGCAGGCTGGTATCGCCAAGGTGGTTATCGAGCGTCCGCACAAGAAGTGCCGCGTCACGATCCACTCGGCTCGCCCGGGCCTGATCATCGGCAAGAAGGGCGCAGACATTGAAAAGCTGCGCAAGAAGATCGGCGAGATGACCAAGTCGGAAACGCACCTCAACATCGTTGAAGTGCGCAAGCCGGAAGTCGACTCGGCGCTCGTCGCCCAGTCGATCGCTCAGCAGCTCGAACGCCGCGTGGCTTTCCGCCGTGCGATGAAGCGTGCCGTTCAGTCCGCAATGCGTCTTGGCGCCGAAGGCATCAAGATCACCTGCGGCGGCCGTCTCGGCGGTGCTGAAATCGCGCGTACCGAATGGTATCGTGAAGGCCGCGTGCCGTTGCACACGCTTCGCGCTGACATCGACTACGGTGTGGCTGAAGCCAAGACCGCTTTCGGTATTTGCGGCATCAAGGTCTGGATTTTCAAGGGCGAAATCCTCGAACACGATCCGATGGCTTCCGAGCGTCGTTCGTCCGAGGCAGATGCCCAGGGCCCCAGCAGCAACAACCGTCGTCGCGAAAACGCGTAACAGTCGTTCCTGGCAGCTAATATCGGAGAATTAAAAAAATGTTGCAGCCAAAGCGCACTAAGTACCGCAAGCAGTTCAAGGGACGCATCAAGGGCGTTGCCAAGGGCGGTTCCGACCTTGCTTTCGGTGAATTCGGCCTGAAGTCTCAGGAGCCGAACCGCGTAAACGCACGCGAGATCGAAGCGGCCCGCCGCGCGATCACCCGTCACATGAAACGTGCCGGCCGCGTATGGATCCGCGTATTCCCAGACGTACCGGTCACGGCAAAGCCGACCGAAGTCCGCATGGGTAAAGGTAAGGGTTCGGTTGAATATTGGGCTTGCAAAGTCAAGCCCGGCCGAATGATGTTCGAAATCGACGGCGTCAGCGAAGAACTCGCCCGCGAGGCGCTTCGCCTTGGTGCTGCGAAACTCTCTGTCAAGACGCGCTTCGTTCAGCGCATTGCAGAGTAAGGAGTAAAGCCCAATGAAAGCCGATACCATCCGCGCACTCAGCGCCGATCAGCTCAACGAAGAGCTCGCCAAGCTGAAGAAAGAGCAGTTCAACCTGCGCTTCCAGAAGGCCACAGGCCAGCTCGAAAAGTCGTCGCGCATCAATGAAGTCCGTAAGGGCATTGCGCGCGTCAAAACAATTGCCCGCCAGAAGGCGGCAGAAGCCAAGGCTTAAGGATCTAAGAATATGCCAAAACGCATTCTGCAGGGCACAGTCGTCAGCGACAAGAACGATAAGACCGTCGTGGTCCGTGTCGAGCGTCGTTTCGCGCACCCGATCTTCCAGAAGACCGTTCGCCGGTCCAAGAAGTACAAGGCGCATGACGAGAACAACCAGTACAAGGTCGGCGATCAGGTTTCCATCGAGGAATGCGCGCCGATTTCCAAGGATAAGACCTGGACGGTTGTCTCCGCTCAGGCCTAATTCTTAAGAGTTTCGCATCCGGCCCTTGCGTCGGCTGCGGAAATCTGTATGAAGCAGCGTAAGGACGCTCGACTACGAGCGTTCTTTTGCTTTGAGCGCACGGAAGGTCCTGTTGAGGAAACCACCCTGGCAATGATCGATCCCGCGCGAGAACAGAAATTTAGAAGCTGGAACAGGGGGCCCTCAATCTGATGAGGTTGGCCCAACCGGTCCGGTCACAACAAGAAGGCGACCTGACATGATTCAGATGCAAACAAACCTCGACGTGGCGGATAATTCCGGCGCACGTCGTGTCATGTGCATCAAGGTGCTGGGCGGCTCCAAGCGCAAGTACGCTTCGGTCGGCGACATTATCGTCGTTTCGATCAAGGAAGCTATTCCGCGCGGCCGCGTCAAGAAGGGTGATGTGATGAAGGCGGTTGTCGTTCGCACAGCCAAGGACATCCGTCGTCCGGACGGCAGCGTCATCCGGTTCGATAACAACGCAGCTGTTCTTATCGACAACAAGAAAGAGCCGATCGGCACCCGTATCTTCGGACCGGTTCCGCGCGAACTTCGCGCCAAGAACCACATGAAGATCATCTCGCTGGCTCCAGAAGTACTGTAAGGAGCGATTGAGATGCAAAAGATTCGCAAGGGCGACAAAGTCGTCGTATTGACCGGCAAGGACAAGGGTCGTTCTGGGGAAGTTCTCCAGGTTCTGCCTAAGGAAGACCGGGCCGTTGTGCGTGGCGTAAACAT
Source organism: Hyphomicrobiales bacterium (assembly GCA_900468065.1). Taxonomy (GTDB): domain Bacteria; phylum Pseudomonadota; class Alphaproteobacteria; order Rhizobiales; family Rhizobiaceae; genus Pararhizobium. Next base: position 6,294 of record UBTA01000114.1, read on the forward strand.
GGTGAAGCGTCACCAGCGCCAGACCCAGGCCCAGGAAGCCGGTATCATCAACAAGGAAGCCTCCATTCACCTTTCCAACCTTGCGGTTTCCGACAAGGATGGCAAGCCGACCCGCGTCGGCTTCAAGGTTCTTGAGGACGGCAAGAAGGTCCGTGTGGCCAAGCGTTCGGGAGAAGTGATCGATGGCTGACGTCAAGAAGTACGAGCCGCGGCTCAAGGTTGATTACGCCGAGCGTATCACCAAGGCGATGCAGGAGAAGTTCTCCTACGCAAACGTCATGCAGATTCCGCGCCTCGACAAGATCGTGATCAACATGGGTGTTGGCGAATCGACGGCTGACTCCAAGAAGCCGACGGTTGCTGCAGCAGACCTCGCAGCGATTGCCGGTCAGAAGCCGGTCATCACCAAGGCCCGCACCTCCATCGCCGGCTTCAAGCTGCGCGAAGGCATGCCGATCGGCGCAAAGGTTACCCTGCGCGGCGTTCGCATGTACGAATTCCTGGACCGCCTGATCAACATCGCGCTTCCGCGCGTTCGAGATTTCCGCGGCCTGAATCCGAAAAGCTTTGACGGCCGTGGCAACTTCGCCATGGGTGTCAAGGAACACATTGTGTTCCCGGAGATCAACTATGACAAGGTTGATCAGATGTGGGGCATGGACATCATCGTTTGCACGACGGCAACGAACGACGACGAAGCACGCGCTCTGCTCACAGAGTTCAACTTCCCGTTTCGCCAGTAAGCCGTAACGACAAGCAGAAGGATTAAGTTGAATGGCGAAGACGAGCGCAATTGAAAAAAACAATCGCCGCCGTAAGTCGGTTGCCCAGGATGCGTCCAAGCGCGCAGCCCTGAAGGCTACCATCATGAACCAGTCTCTTCCGATCGAAGAGCGCTTCAAGGCAACTTTGAAGTTGGCGAGCCTGCCGCGTGACGGTTCCAAGACCCGCGTTCGCAACCGTTGTGAAGTGACTGGTCGCCCGCGTGCATATTATCGCAAACTCAAGATGTCGCGTATTGCGCTTCGTGAACTTGGCAATTTCGGCAAGGTGCCGGGCATTGTTAAGTCGAGCTGGTAAGGAGACGGGTAGATGGCAATGACTGATCCGCTGGGCGATATGCTCACCCGTATCCGCAATGGTGCTGCACGCCGCAAGTCGAGTGTTTCCACTCCGGCTTCCAAGCTGCGCGCACGCGTCCTGGATGTCCTTCAGGCTGAAGGTTACATCCGCGGTTATTCGGAAACCGAATTTGGTAACGGCAAGGCCGAGATCAATATCGAATTGAAATACTACGAAGGTGCGTCGGTGATCCGTGAGATCGGCCGCGTATCGAAGCCGGGCCGCCGAGTTTATGTCTCGGTCAAGTCCATTCCGCAGGTCGCGAACGGTCTCGGTATCACTATCCTTTCGACTCCGAAGGGTGTGATGGCCGATCATCAGGCACGCGAACAGAACGTTGGTGGCGAGGTTCTCTGCTCCGTATTCTAATACGGTAGCAGTGACCTCCATAACGGACAGACAGGTTTGAAATATGTCTCGTATCGGTAAAAAGCCCGTTCCGGTTCCTGCAGGTGTCACGGCCACGGTTAGTGGCCAGACAGTGACTGCAAAGGGCCCGAAAGGCGAACTCTTCTTCGTTGCTAACGACGAAGTCGTCGTAAAGCTGGAAGACAACAACGCGGTGTCGGTGACCCCCGTTGACCAGTCCAAGGATGCTCGTTCCAAGTGGGGCATGTCCCGCACGATGATCGAAAACATCTTCAAGGGCGTCAAGGACGGTTACGAGCGCAAGCTCGAAATCAACGGCGTTGGTTATCGCGCGTCGCTTCAGGGCAAGAACCTGCAGCTGGCACTCGGTTTCAGCCACGACGTGGTCTATCAGACTCCTGAAGGCATCTCGATTGCTGTGCCGAAGCCGACGGAAATCGTCGTCACCGGCATCAACAAGCAGCAGGTCGGCCAGGTCGCGGCAGAAATCCGCGAATACCGTGGCCCCGAGCCCTACAAGGGCAAGGGCGTCAAGTATGCTGGCGAGCGGATTGTCCGCAAAGAAGGCAAGAAGAAGTAAGGATCACGCGAAATGGCTACAAGGAAAGATACACTTGTGCGCCGCGCCAGCCGCGTGCGCCGTCAAGTCAAGGCAGTGGCCAATGGCCGTCTGCGCCTGTCCGTTCATCGCTCGTCGAAGAACATCTACGCACAGGTTATCGATGATGTTGCTGGCAAGACCGTTGCGTCTGCCTCGACACTCGACACAGATCTGCGTCCGTCGCTTAAGACGGGCGCTGACACGGCAGCAGCTGCTGCCGTTGGCAAGCTCCTCGCAGAGCGCGCCTCGAAGGCTGGTGTCAAGGACGTTGTCTTTGACCGTGGCGCCTTCATCTATCACGGCCGCGTCAAGGCGCTCGCCGAGGCAGCCCGCGAGGGTGGCCTGAACTTCTAAAGATGATATCCGCCCGGGCTTGCCTGGGCGGATCATCGAACCGCTTGTGAAAAAGCGCGTCGCTACCGCTCCCTTGAAGGCGCGGGGCGACTTTTTGTCAATCTGCCGATTGCACCCGGAAAAGAAAAAGGAAAAGGACAATGGCACAAGAAAAAAGAGGTTCTCGCGACGATCGCCAGAACCGCGAGGAGCGCGACAGCGAATTCGTTGACAAGCTCGTAGCAATCAACCGCGTCGCAAAAGTCGTCAAGGGCGGCCGTCGTTTCGGCTTTGCTGCTCTCGTCGTCGTCGGCGACCAGAAGGGCCGCGTTGGCTTCGGTCATGGCAAGGCACGTGAAGTGCCGGAAGCCATCCGCAAGGCCACCGAAGCTGCCAAGCGCGAACTGATCTTCGTTCCGCTGCGCTCGGGCCGTACGCTTCATCACGACGTTCATGGCCGTCACGGCGCAGGCAAGGTTCTGCTGCGTGCCGCCAAGGCCGGTACCGGTATCATTGCCGGTGGTCCGATGCGCGCCGTTTTCGAAACGCTCGGCATGCACGACGTTGTCGCGAAGTCGACTGGTTCTTCGAACCCGTACAACATGATTCGCGCCACGTTCGACGCCCTGAAGAGCCAGATGCACCCGAAGGATATCGCAGCTCAGCGCGGCATGAAGTATGCCACTCTGCAGAGCCGCCGCGTATCCGCCGGCGTTGCTTCCGAAGAATAAGGGAGCCTGAACAATGGCTAAGAAAGAAGTTGCAAAGAAGACGGTTGCGGTCGAACAGATCGGCAGCCCCATTCGTCGCCCAGCCGTACAGCGCGCAACGCTGATCGGTCTCGGTCTCAACAAGATGCACCGGGTTAGCGTTCTGGAAGATACACCTTCCGTTCGCGGCATGATCCGGGCCGTCCAGCACCTCGTTCGCGTCGTCGAAGAGAAGTGAGGGGGATACCATCATGAAACTGAATGAAATCAAAGACAACGAAGGTTCGACAAAGAACCGCAAGCGTCTCGGCCGTGGTATCGGCTCCGGATCCGGCAAGACTGCCGGTCGCGGTGTCAAGGGTCAGAAGGCTCGTTCCGGCGTGGCCATCAACGGCTTCGAAGGCGGCCAGATGCCAATCTACCGCCGTCTGCCGAAGCGCGGCTTCAACAACATCTTCCGTTCGGATTTTGTTGTCGTGTCGCTCGGCCGTATCCAGATCGCCATCGACGCCAAGAAGCTTGATGCTTCCAAGGCCATCGATGCTGCTGCTCTGACGGCTGCCGGCGTTATCCGCCGCGCCAGGGATGGCGTTCGGGTTCTCGCCGATGGCGAACTGAAGACAAAGGTAACGATCGAAGTTGCCGGCGCTTCCAAGCCTGCGATCGAAAAGATCGAAAAGGCTGGCGGTTCGATCAAGCTGCTTTCGGGCGCTGCTGAATAATTAGTTGCTGATGAACCGCCCGGGGTGCTTCACACCGGGCGGTTTTGCTCCCATATGAGAGCCTCACAGATACGCGGCCGGATTCGTCCGGCGCAGAATATTGATCGGGAACCACGGTGAGGCGCGAGATTGCAATTGCAGTCGTTTCCAAGCCGGTTTTCATAAAAAGAAGATAGCTCTTTCCGGATCTGACCGGGTTTCCCCGCGGGTTCGAAACTGGCTACGCGGAGAATTGCATGGCTTCTGCAGCGGAACAGCTCGCCTCCAACCTGAATTTTGCGACGTTCGCAAAAGCCGAAGATCTGAAACGCCGCCTCTGGTTCACCCTTGGTGCGCTTCTGGTGTATCGCCTTGGCACCTATATTCCGCTGCCGGGCCTCAACCCGGAAGCTTTTGCCCAGGCGTTTGCCGGGCAGAGCGGTGGTATCCTCGGCCTTTTCAACATGTTTTCCGGCGGCGCCGTCGAGCGCATGGCGATCTTCGCCCTCGGCATCATGCCTTACATTTCCGCCTCCATCATCGTTCAGCTGATGACCTCCGTGGTTCCGTCGCTTGAACAGTTGAAGAAGGAAGGCGAGCAGGGCCGCAAGGTCATCAACCAGTACACCCGCTACGGCACGGTGCTGCTCGGCACGCTGCAGGCCTATGGCATCGCAGTCGGCCTTGAGAGCGGCAACGGTCTCGTCGTCGATGCGGGCTGGTTCTTCCGGATCTCGACGGTCATCTCGCTGCTCGGCGGCACCATGTTCCTGATGTGGCTCGGCGAGCAGATCACCTCGCGCGGCATCGGCAACGGTATCTCGCTGATCATCTTTGCCGGTATCGTCGCGCATCTGCCGACGGCTCTGGCCGGCACGCTCGAACTTGGCCGCACCGGCGCCCTGTCGACGCCGCTGATTCTTGCCATCATCGTCATGGTCGTCGCCGTCATCGCGCTGATCGTCTTCGTGGAACGCGCCCAGCGCCGGCTTCTGATCCAGTATCCGAAGCGACAAGTGGGCAATAAGATGTTCCAGGGCGACACGTCGCATCTGCCGCTGAAGCTCAACACGGCCGGCGTTATCCCCGCCATCTTCGCGTCGTCGCTGCTGCTTCTGCCGGCAACGCTTGCAGGCTTTGCCAACAGCGCAGTGCTGCCAGGCTGGGCAACGACCATCGTTGCTGCTCTTGGCCACGGCAAGCCGCTCTACATGGTGCTCTACGGCGGCATGATCGCGTTCTTTGCCTTCTTCTACACCGCCATCGTCTTCAATCCGAAGGACACGGCCGACAATCTGAAGAAGCACGGCGGCTTCATTCTCGGCATTCGCCCAGGCGAGCGCACTGCGGAATACATCGACTACGTCCTGACGCGCATCACCGTGCTCGGCGCGATCTACCTGATGTTCGTCTGCATTCTGCCCGAAGTCATGATCGCGCAGACCGGCGTGCCGTTCTACCTTGGTGGTACGTCGCTTTTGATTGTTGTCAGCGTTACCCTTGATACTGTAGCACAGGTGCAGGGTCACCTGATTGCCCAGCAGTATGAGGGGCTGATCAAGAAATCGAAGCTGCGTGGAGGAAAGAGGGGCCGATGAGACTAATATTTTTAGGACCGCCGGGAGCTGGCAAGGGAACACAGGCCAAGCTTCTGACGGAAAAATACGGTATTCCGCAGCTTTCCACAGGCGATATGCTGCGGGCCGCCGTCCAGGCTGAGACGGATGTCGGCAAACGTGCCAAGGCCGTCATGGATGCCGGTCAGCTGGTTTCCGACGAGATCGTCAACGAGATCGTGTCCGACCGGATCGATTCGGCCGACTGTGCGAATGGCTTCATTCTCGATGGCTATCCGCGCACCGTTCCGCAGGCTGTTGCCCTTGGCAAGATGCTGGCGGGCAAGGGGCTGCGGCTTGATTCGGTTATTGAATTGAAGGTGGATGAAGATGCGCTTGTACGGCGCATCGAGAATCGCGTAGCAGAAACCATTGCCGCTGGCGGTAAGGTTCGCTCCGACGATAATCCGGAAGCATTCAAGAAGCGTCTTGTCGAGTATCGCGAGAAGACGGCGCCTCTGTCGCAGCACTACGCTGTAACCGGCGAGTTGAAGACAGTTGATGGAATGGCGCCGGTCGAGACCGTCACCTCCCAGATCAACGCAATCCTGGCATCGGCTTCCGCCGACGCCTAAAAGGTAGTTCTTGAAAAAGGACTGCCGGGGAGTTGACTTTTGCGGTCGATTCCTTCAAAGACCGCGCTAACTCGCAGCATGCTAGGGATCGGCGCGGATTTCAAAGACGAAGTCCGGGCGCGATTCTTTTGACGTGTTCCGAACAGAATTTTCACAGTCGGCCTCTTAAAGGGCTGCATAACGAAGCACCTATTGCCGGATGGCAACTGGAAGCAAGGAGAACAGGCGTGGCACGTATCGCTGGCGTCAACATCCCGACGAGCAAGCGCGTAGTAATCGCGCTTCGTTACATTCACGGGATCGGAGCGAAGTTCGCACAGGAAATCGTCGAAAAGGTCGGTATCCCGGCTGAACGTCGTGTGCACCAATTGACGGATGCTGAAGTTCTTCAGATCCGCGAAGCAATCGACCGTGATTATCAGGTTGAAGGCGACCTGCGTCGCGAAACCTCGATGAACATCAAGCGTCTGATGGACCTGGGCTGCTACCGCGGTCTGCGTCATCGTCGTTCGCTGCCGGTTCGCGGTCAGCGCACGCACACCAATGCTCGTACCCGCAAGGGCCCGGCAAAGGCGATTGCTGGCAAGAAGAAATAATTTCCCAGAAATGGGGAATGCAGAGGCTGGCGCTCGGCGCCGGCCTCTTTTGTGGTTTCGGAAGGGCGCGCCAGCGTCCCTCCGGTGGAGCTGCTGGAACTACGGCAGTGACGATATCGCCGCGCAGACCGGATTTGTCCGTTCGCGCATGACTTGAAAATTCAGGGCAGGGGTTAACCTCCGCCCGGTGGAGCCGCTGGTACTACGGCGGTGCAGAGATCAACGAAAGGTATACCATGGCCAAGGAAGCCACACGCGTTCGCCGTCGCGAGCGGAAAAACATTTCTACGGGCGTTGCGCACGTCAACTCGTCGTTCAACAACACGATGATCACCATCACCGACGCACAGGGCAACGCGATTGCCTGGTCTTCGGCTGGTTCGAAGGGCTTCAAGGGCTCGCGTAAGTCGACCCCGTTCGCAGCTCAGATGGCCGCTGAAGATGCGGCCAAGAAGGCCCAGGAACACGGCATGAAGACGCTCGAAGTCGAAGTCTGCGGCCCGGGTTCCGGCCGTGAATCGGCTCTGCGTGCGCTTCAGGCTGCTGGCTTCATGATCACCTCGATCCGTGACGTCACGCCGATCCCGCACAATGGTTGCCGTCCGCGCAAGAAGCGCCGCGTTTAAGTTTACGCATTCATCCAGCCGGTGAGGGGGTTACCTCTCCCGGCGCTTCAAGGCTCGGTTGCCACGATTGAATGGTGGCAACGAACAGAAGGCAAAACATATGATTCAGAAAAACTGGCAGGAACTGATCAAGCCGAACAAGGTTGAGTTCTCGTCCTCCGGCCGCACCAAGGTTAGCCTTGTTGCCGAGCCGCTGGAGCGTGGCTTTGGCCTCACTCTCGGCAACGCGCTTCGCCGCGTTCTTCTGTCGTCGCTTCGTGGCGCTGCTGTTACCGCAGTGCAGATCGATGGCGTTCTGCATGAGTTCTCCTCGATCCCGGGCGTCCGGGAAGACGTGACGGACATCGTGCTGAACATCAAGGAAATCGCCATCAAGATGGATGGCGACGATGCAAAGCGCATGGTTGTGCGCAAGCAGGGTCCGGGCGTTGTGACCGCCGGTGACATCCAGACGGTTGGCGATATCGAAATCCTCAACCCGAACCATGTGATCTGCACCCTCGACGAGGGCGCCGAGATCCGCATGGAGTTCACCGTCAACAACGGCAAGGGCTACGTGCCTGCAGATCGTAACCGTTCGGAAGACGCGCCGATCGGCCTCATCCCGGTCGACAGCCTGTATTCGCCGGTCAAGAAAGTGTCCTACAAGGTGGAAAACACCCGTGAAGGCCAGGTTCTCGACTACGACAAGCTGTCGATGCAGATCGAGACCGATGGTTCCGTCACCGGTGAAGATGCAGTCGCTTTCGCGGCCCGCATCCTTCAGGACCAGCTCGGCGTTTTCGTCAACTTCGACGAACCGCAGAAGGAAGCCGAAGAAGAAGCCGTTACCGAACTGGCGTTCAACCCGGCACTGCTCAAGAAGGTCGACGAACTGGAACTTTCCGTCCGTTCGGCCAACTGCCTGAAGAACGACAACATCGTCTATATCGGCGACCTCATTCAGAAGACCGAAGCCGAAATGCTTCGCACTCCGAACTTTGGCCGCAAGTCGCTGAACGAAATCAAGGAAGTTCTCGCTTCCATGGGCCTGCACCTCGGTATGGAAGTACCGGCATGGCCGCCCGAGAACATCGAAGATCTCGCCAAGCGCTACGAAGACCAGTATTAACAAGAAAAAAGGCAGGTTTTGACTGCCTTTCCCCGTCAAACAGCAGGCAAAAGTCTGCATGTGCCAGGAAACGGCAGGCCCATACGAAAAAGGGAACCTGCAATTAAAGGAGAATAGCAATGCGCCATGGTGTAGCCGGCCGCAAGCTGAATAGAACTGCAAGCCACCGTAAGGCAATGTTTGCCAATATGGCTGCTTCGCTCATCGAACATGAGCAGATCGTCACCACCCTGCCGAAGGCAAAGGAAATCCGTCCGATCGTCGAGAAGCTCGTTACGCTCGGCAAGAAGGGTGACCTTCATGCGCGTCGTCAGGCCATCTCGCAGATCCGCGACGTTGCCGTCGTCGGCAAGCTGTTCGATGCCATCGCAACACGTTACGCAACCCGCAACGGCGGCTACCTGCGCATCATGAAGGCTGGCTACCGTCACGGCGACAATGCGGCTCTGGCCGTCATTGAATTCGTCGACCGCGACACCTCGGCCAAGGGCGCCAAGGACATCGCACGCGTTGCTGCCGAAGCAGAAGCTGCTGACGCCGCTTAAGTTTTCCGTTTGATCGGAAGATTGAGACAGCCGGGCCAAAAGCCCGGCTGTTTTGCGTTTAGGCTGTTGTTGATCGTGTTTTCACGGTTCCGCCGCCTTTGCTTTCTATCCCTGATATCCTATCTGTCTTACCCAACAACCCATTTCGGCAGGATGCCCCGCATGATCCGTTCCCCCGCTACTCTCGTCCTGTCCACCATCGCCGGACTGGCGCTTTTCGCTGGTGTCGCGCATTTCGGATATGCCGGCACGCAGCCGGCCGACGGCGTGGAAAAAAACCATACGAGTGCTGTGGTCGCCCAGGCGGAGACGCCGAAAGTGTTGCCGCAAAGCAAGACGGAAATGCAGCTGTCCTTTGCGCCGCTGGTCAAGCAGACGGCCAATGCCGTCGTCAACGTCTATGCGGAGAAGACCGTTCAGAGCCGATCGCCTTTTGCCGATGATCCGTTCTTCGAGCAGTTTTTCGGCCAGCGCATGCCCAACCGGTCGGAAAAGCAGTCCTCGCTCGGTTCCGGCGTCATCGTCGGCAAGAATGGCATCGTCGTCACCAACTATCATGTCATCACCGATGCCGATAACATCAAGATCGCGCTTGCCGACGGCCGCGAATTTGAAACCAGTGTGATGCTGAAGGACGAGCGGCTTGATCTCGCGGTTCTGAAGATCAAGTCGGATGGTCCGTTCGAAACCGTGCCGCTGGGTGATTCCGATGCCGTGGAAGTTGGCGATCTCGTTCTGGCGATCGGCAATCCCTTCGGCGTCGGCCAGACCGTTACCAGCGGCATCGTTTCGGCGCTCGCCCGCAACCAGGTGATTTCAGGCGATTTCGGCTTCTTCATCCAGACCGATGCGGCGATCAACCCCGGCAATTCCGGTGGCGGCCTGATCGACATGAATGGCCAGTTGATCGGCATCAACACCGCGATCTTTTCGCGCGGCGGCGGTTCCAACGGCGTTGGCTTTGCCATTCCTGCCAATCTCGTCAAGGTCTTCGTCGCATCAGCCGAAGGCGGCAATGGCAGCTTTACCCGGCCGTTCATCGGCGCAAGTTTCGAGCCGGTCACCTCGGAAGTTGCCGATGCTCTCGGGCTCGACCGGGCGCGTGGCGCGCTGGTAAGCTCCGTGATCGAAGGCGGGCCGGCGGAGAAGGCCGGTATCAAGCCGGGGCAGGTGATCGTCGCCGTCAATGGCATTCCAGTCGAGCATCCCGATGCGCTGGGCTACCGCCTCACCACCGTCGGCATCGGCCATGTCGCCAAGGTGACTATCAGCGAAAACGGCAAGACCCGCGATATCGAGCTTGCGCTGGCGGAAGCGCCGGAGACATCGCCACGCGATGAGCGGCTGATTGAGGGCCGCAATCCCTTTGCGGGCGCCGTGGTCGGCAATCTGTCGCCGCGGCTGGCCGACGAATTGCGGATGCCGGCGACATCGCAGGGCGTGGTGATAACGCAGATCAATCGTGGATCACCTGCGGCCCGCGTTGGTTTCCAACCAAAAGATATCATCATCGCCGTCAATGGCACGCCGATCGACAAGTCCGCCACGTTGGAGACCATCGCCAAGGATGATCCGTCGCTGTGGCGCGTCGAAATCGAGCGCGACGGCCAGCGTATCCGCCAGTTCTTTCGATGATTGATCGGTTCGGCGCAAGTCAACGCGAGGGAGGCGGCGGCCAGAGCGGCCGCCTTGCTTCGGTGGGCGTCTTGCGCTGGTATGTGCTGGGCAGGAGCGGGCTATGACACTGTTCGACGAGACGACCCCCCGGCCGCTTGCGGATGAACTTCGTCCGGAAACCCTGGAGGAGGTCATCGGCCAGGATCATCTTCTTGGAGAGAACGGCCCGATTGCCCGCATGCTCGTGCCGGGGGGCACGGTTGGATCCTTCATTCTCTGGGGTCCGCCCGGTGTCGGCAAGACCACGATCGCGCGCCTTGTCGCCACGTCGGCAAAAATGGAATTCGTCCAGCTTTCCGCCGTAATGTCCGGCATTGCCGATTTGCGCAAGGTGTTTGAGACGGCCAAGAGCAACCGGACCATCGGCCGCCAGACCATTCTTTTCATCGATGAGCTGCATCGCTTCAATCGCAGCACTCAGGATGCCCTTCTGCCGCATGTTGAAAACGGCACCGTCATCCTGATTGGCGCGACGACGGAAAACCCGAGCTTCAGCCTGGTCGCGGCCTTGCTGTCGCGGCTGAAGGTTTTCACGCTCAATCCGTTCGACGCGGCCTCATCCGAACTGCTTTTGGTACGGGTCGAGACTTTCGCCGGAAAGAGGCTGCCGCTGACGGACGAAGCCCGGGCAGCCCTGATCAACATGGCTGATGGAGACGGGCGTTACCTGGTCGGGCTGGCCGGGGATGTCATGGCGCTTGGCGAAACCGGTGATCTGGATATTGGCCGTCTGTCGAAGGCGCTGCAGAAGCGCATGCCGATCTACGACAAGGCGCAGGATGGCCACTACAATCTCCTGAGCTGCTTTCACAAAAGCCTGCGGGGCAGCGATGTCGACGCAGCACTCTATTGGGGCGCGCGCATGGTGGATGCAGGTGAGGACCCGACGACGCTGTTCCGGCGGCTCGCTTGCGCTGCCAGTGAAGACGTTGGTATGGCCGATCCCAACGCGATGCCGCAGGTGATTGCCGCCTGGACTGCCTTCGAGCGCATCGGCTGGCCGGAAGGCAGGCTCTTCATCGCCCAGGCGATCGTCTATGTCGCGACAGCGCCAAAATCCAATGCCAGCTACCGGTCCTTCGATGCAGCGCTGGAGATGGCCCGCCAGACAGGCTCCATTCCGCCGCCGAAGAGTATTCTCAACGCGCCGACCAAGCTGATGAAAGATCTCGGCTATCACGAGGGTTACAAATACGACCACGATTATCCGGATGCCTATTCCGGACAGGAGTTCTTTCCGGAGGAGCTGCGCAGCAAGGACACGCGGTTCTACAAGCCGCAGGAACGCGGCTTCGAGCGCGAGACGCTAAAACGTCTGGAGTTCTGGCAGCGCCTGAAGCGGGAGCGTGCGGCGAAGGAATAGGCTGGGCCGGCCGTTCCCAGCCCGGCAATTTCTTGATCACTCAGGCAGTTTGAAAAACGCCTCGAGGCGATAGCCATCGGGATCAATGAGAAAGCCCGCATAATAAAACTGGCTGTATTCCGGCCGCAGTCCTGGCAGCCCGTTGTCTTCGCCACCGTTGGAAATGCCGGCTGCGTGGAAGGCATCGACCGCGGCGGCATCGGGTGCGACGAAGCAGAAATGCAGGCCGGAGCTTCGGTCGGCGGGTACCGGGTGCTCAACCTTTGCAATCCACAGACTGATCCGGTCCGAACCATAACCGATCACCGTGTCCGTTTTTGATAGTCGCTCGTAACCGAGCGGCGTCAGGATGGCATCATAGAAACGTAGCGAACGATCGAGGTCTTTTACGCCAATCGACACATGGTCAAACATTGCGGAATACTCCCTGTTTCACTGCCATCTTCCCCGTTCGAAATCATCCGCACAAGCGCAAACCGTATCTGGGCGCAGATTGCCTTTGGTTCTGCTCTGTTCCGGTTGCGAATAGCTGCCATGCACGGCGGGCTCTTGCCACCGTCAAATCAGGATGCCATATAGTACCCATGCAGACGGCTGCACGGGTTCGGCATCTTTAATCGACATCCGAACATCCGCGAGGACGGCCTCGCTCCTTTAGACGGAGTAAATTATGGCCTGGATTATCCTTATCCTCGCAGGCATTCTCGAAATCGGTTGGGCGATCGGCCTGAAATATACCGAAGGCTTCACCAAGCTCGTACCGACGGTACTGACCGCAGGCTCGATGGTGGCGAGCGTCGTCCTTCTGGGTATCGCCATGCGTACCCTGCCGCTCGGCACCGCCTATGCGATCTGGACCGGCATTGGTACGGTCGGAACTGTCATCTTCGGCATCGTGCTGTTTGCCGAACCGGCAACAGCTGTTCGCCTCGGCTGTATCGCGCTGATCGTTACCGGTATTGCTGGGTTGAAGTTCGCCGCATAGAAATTCCTGATACTTCAATAAAAACACCCCGCGCAGTATCCCTGCGCGGGGTGTTTTTTGACTGGCTATGTTGGCCGGGCGCTTAACGCAGGGCGTCGAGCGTTGCGGTAGCCGCCTGCATTTCCCGCCAGCGGTTTTCGCGGCGTTGGAAGGCTTCGTCGTCGGTCCCCCAATGCTCGATCTGCCAGTCCTCGTCGAGATGGGCAAGCGCCCAGGCCTCTTCCGCCGATAGCTGCTTTTCGGCAAAGGCGATGGCGAGCAGGGCGGAGCCGGTGAGCGTGGTGATCGTGTGCAGGCAGGCAAGGCCAAGCGGCGTGGCATAGGCACGCAGCGCTTCGGCAACGCCGTTGATGGCGGCACGTGGCTGAACCTGGTGAACGACACCCTCAACGAGAATGAACCGTGCCCCCAATGTTTCCGCAGCCCAAGTGATCACCGGATCCCAGCGCTCGGACTGACGGACGGCCAGACCTTCCGGTTCGCCCGCGCGGTAACAGAGAAGATCGGTTCCGGCAAAATTGAGGATGTCGTCGAAAACGGCGCGGATATCCTTGGAGACGCCGTCGATCGCCGTGTTGGCAAGCCGGGTGACGGGCATCGTCGCCGGGTCGATCTCTTCCTTCTGGGCATCCCATTCGGCTGCGAGCAGATTGGCTGCGGCCTGCGTCGGAACGGTCAGATAGTGTTTTGCCGGGGTGCGGACCGTGCGGCCGTCGAGAAGGATGGCGTGGCCGCCGTCTTCTGCCGGGCCGATGCTGACGGTCTTATAGAAACGCTTCGGCAGTGGCTTGTGCATCTGTATCTGCGCGCGGCGTACGGGATCCGGGTCGCTGAGTGCTGCAGACAGATCGTCGCGAATATCAGGCATGATGTGTCTCCATCCAATCCAGAATATCATGCGGGGTGCGGGCAATGTAATCAGCGCCTGCCTCGATGAGCTCGGGAACGGACGCATAACCCCAGGCGACGCCGATGGCCGAGGCACCAGCGCTTTTGGCCATCTGCATGTCGTAGATGGCGTCGCCGATGACGACGGTATCCTTGGCGTCGATACCGGCTTCGCTGCAGCATTCCGTCACCATGGCGGGATGCGGCTTTGACGGGCAGTCGTCGGCCGTCCGCGAAACGAAGAATGTCTTTTCATAACCGTGGCTTGCACAGATCTGATCAAGCCCACGCCGGGATTTTCCCGTTACGGCACCCAGAAGCAGTTCGTCGCGGCTCATCAGGGTAGCGATCAGCGGTGCGATGCCGTCGAACAGCGGCTCGCGAAAATTCATTTCGGTGCGGACGCCACCGTAGATCTTCTTGTAATGCGCCGTCATCGCCTGGGCACGATCATCGACATGCGGCTGGTGCATCAGCCGGGCTATGGCGATATCGAGCGTCAGGCCGATGATGCTCTTGGTGGCATCGAGCGAGATGCGTTCGAGGCCAAAATCCACGAACGTCCGTGCCATGACTTCGTGGATGAGCCCGGCGCTGTCGACCAGGGTTCCGTCACAATCGAAAAGAGCAAGTTTCATCAGTCGTCGGCTTCCTCGGCGCTGGCCATGTCGAAGCCGATCAGGTTCCAGCTCTGCACCATATGCTGCGGCATCGGCGCGGTGACGATCAGGCGTCCGCCATCCGGATGGGGAACGTCGATGCGCCGTGCATGCAGATGCAGCTTGTTTTGAACGCCACCGGGGAAGGCCCAATTGAATTCGGCGCCGAAATATTTCGGGTCGCCGATGATCGGGTGGCCGATATGGGCGGCATGGACGCGCAACTGGTGGGTACGGCCCGTATAGGGCTCCATTTCCAGCCAGGTCAGGTTCTGGCCGGCCGTCTCGATGATCCGGTAGTAGGAAACCGCGTGGTCAGCACCGTCCTCGCCATGCTTGGCGATGCGCATGCGGTCGCCGTCCGGCGTCTGCTCCTTGACCAGCCAGGTCGAGATCTTGTCTTCCTTCTTGCGCGGCACACCCTTGACCATCGCCCAGTAGGTTTTCTTGGTATCGCGTTCGCGAAAGGCTGCCGTCAGCTTCTGGGCGGCGCCACGGGTGCGGGCGATCACCAGAACACCGGATGTATCGCGGTCGAGCCGGTGCACCAGGCGCGGCTTTTCGCCCCTCGGGCTGGTCCAGGCTTCGAGCATGTCGTCGATATGGCGGTTGATGCCCGAACCGCCCTGAACGGCGATGCCCGGCGGCTTGTTGAGAACGATCACCTTGGCGTCTTCATGCAGCAGCATGCGCGACAAAAGTTCATGGTCGGATGCGTGGCGCAGGTCACGGCCGGCAATCGGGCCTGTCCGTGTCTTCGGATCGACTTCCATCGGCGGAATGCGCACCACCTGGCCGGGCTGGACGCGCATGTCCGATTTGACCCGGCCGCCATCGACGCGGACCTGACCGGAGCGCAGCAGCTTCTGCAGCGGACCGAAGCCGAGGCCCGGATAATGTATCTTGAACCAGCGATCGAGGCGCATGCCCGCCTCGTCGGATTCGACTTGTTTGTGTTCAATGCCCGCCATTTTATTTCTACCTGCATCCAATTGCCATAGCGCCTCGACAATGGTGCCGACCGGAAATCCGTGCGCAAACTGATATGACAGAGCAGGCCGGTCCCAATTGGACGCATGGCGCTCTGAGAGGTCCCTTTAGACCATTGCGCGCATAAGGGCCAGCCCGGCAAACACCGCGAGTGCCGAAAGAAGTATGCTGGAAGCCACATAAATCAATGCAGTGACCGGTTCGCCGCGTTCGAGCAGGGTGATTGCGTCAAGCGAGAAGGCGGAGAAAGTGGTGTAGCCGCCAAGAATACCGGTGATCAGGAATACCCGTATCTCCGCTGAAGCGCCGAATTTGCGGGCGATCACCTCCGCAAAGACGCCGATCAGGAAGGATCCGGTAATATTGACCGTCAGCGTTCCCCATGGAAATGACGGGCCGAAACTGCGCAATGTCCAGAGCCCGACGAGATAGCGCAGGACCGAACCGACAGCGCCACCGGCGGCAACGAGAAGGATATGTGTCATGTCAAATGCCATAGCCGAAACCGGCATGGCAGAAAAGATGGCCGTCCGTTTTGGTGCATCTGATAGGGGCCTGCAGCTACCAGCCACTCGGCGGCAAACCATTTTTTAACACGCAATCGCTAATATTACGGTTTCTGGCCAGGCTGTTTTCAAGCGGACGTGCAATGACAAAATTGAAGTTCAGCTTCACCCATTATGACCTCAAGCAGCAGCGCGCCGGCGTGACGATCGAAATCACCCTGTCGGCCGTCGCCAATGTCCGGCTGATGACGGCCAACAATTTCCAGCTCTATACCGAAACGCTGAAGCACCAGTTCGTTGGTGGCGTGGCGCGCAAATCACCCATCCGCCTGACGATTCCGCAATCCGGTCACTGGCACGTGGTCGTCGATATGGAAGGTCATCATGGCCAGTGCGAATCGAGCATCCGCATCGTTGAATCCACCACGCCGCCACGTTTCCAGTCCGCATCCTGAAAATGAAAAGAACCGCACTGTGCATGACGGTGCGGTTCTTCAATCCTATGGCTGAAGCCTAAGCCAGCCGGTCAGCGTGCCATTTCAGGTGCTCGTCCATGAAGGATGAGATGAAATAGTAGGAGTGATCGTAGCGCTCGTGCATGCGCAGCGTCAGGCCGATATCGGTGCCTTTGATGGCATCCTCGAACAGCCAGGGCCGCAGGCCCGTTTCCAGAAAATTGTCGGCCTTGCCCTGATCGATCAGGAATTCGGGGAAGCGCGCGCCGTCCTTCACCAGCGCACAGGCGTCATACTGCCGCCAGCTTGCCTTGTCCTGCCCAAGATATTTTTCAAAGGCACCGATCGACCAGTCTGCCGTCGAGGGCTCGACGATCGGCGCGAAGGCCGAGCAGCTCTTGAACCCGTCCGGGTTCTTCAGCGCGATGGTCATGGCGCCGTGGCCGCCCATGGAATGGCCAAAAATGCCCTGGCGGGCCATGTCGACACGAAAGTGCTGGGCGATGAAAGCGGGCAGTTCCTGCGTGATGTAGGTGTACATCTGGTAGTTCTCGGCCCAAGGCGCTTCCGTGGCGTCGAGATAGAACCCCGCACCCTTGCCCATCTGCCAGTTGGTCAGTTCGTCCGGAACGTCGCCGCCGCGCGGGCTGGTGTCGGGGCAGACGATGATCAAGCCGAGTTCGGCGGCCATCCGGCGATATTCGCCTTTTTCCATCACGTTGGCATGGGTGCAGGTGAGCCCGGAGAGATACCAGACGACCGGGCAGGGCGCTGTGATCGCCTGTGGCGGGATATAGACCGCAAAGGTCATCTCGACCCCGCAGGCCTGTGAATCGTGCGAAAAGACGCCCTGCATGCCGCCAAAGGCGGTGTTCTGGGAAAGGACTTTCAAGCTATGCTCCCTTGAAGCTGAAACGCACAGGCGCATGTCGCGCAAACGTGCGTAGCGGTTTTGCGATAAAGACGCGCTTTAGGCCAGCGACACCGCCGCGTTGACCGCAGCCGCCACCAGCACCGTGTTGAAGAAGAACGAGACGACCGCATGCACAAGATTGATCTTGCGCATGGCGGTCGAGGTGATGACGATGTCCGAGGTTTGCGCCGTCATACCGATGACGAAGGAGAAGTAGAGGAAGTCGTAGCCTCCGGGTTCGTTGGTGCCTGGAAACTCGAGGCCGCGATTATCGCCATCGCTCGCCGCCGCCTGCAAGCTCCAGTAGCTATGGGCGTAGTGCATCGCCGCCATCGTGTGGACCGTCAGCCAGCCAAGGGTGACGGAGGAAAATGCCAGCGCCAGTTCGAGCGCCGTCTCCTTGCCGCCGGTATTCAGCGCCATGAACAGCGAGACAAGTGAAATCGCGGCTGTTGCCAGCGTTACGGCAAAGATGATGATGGCCGGTTCGTCGGTGCGGGCAGCATGACGCTTCAGGTATGCGCCGGTCAGCCTGGGAAGGCGCCAGGCGATCATCAGCAGATAGACAAGGAAGAAGACCACCGCGGCCAGATTGACCGCCAAAGCCGGCTTGGCAAACAGGCACGCGGCAAACGTGATCGCGGCGCAGATGCCGCCCGCGTAGAACGGGGTATGACGGCGATGCGTGATCTTCCTGTCCGACATGCTCATGAGCACTCCCGATCCCGCCGTTCTAGCGTTGTTTGACGCGGCGGCAAAGCCGGTCGAGCGTTTCGAGAAAAGCCGACCGGTCACGCGGCGAGAAGGCGGCATTGTAGCCCTTGCTTTCACCGGTCTCGCGCAAATGTGCACCGAGATCCCGCATGGCCGTCGCCATGCCGATATTCGCCTTGTCGAAGATGCGGCCCGTCGGTCCGGTCACCTGCGCGCCGGCGGCAACGCAGCGGCCCGCCAGCGGCACGTCGGCGGTAATCACGATGTCGCCGTCATGGGCTCGTTCGGCAATCCAGTCGTCGGCGGCGTCGAAACCGGCCGAGACGATGACATTGCGCACCAACGGGTCACGCGACGGGCGAAGGCCGGAATTGGCGACCAGCACGACGGGAAGGCCATGGCGCTCGGCGACCTTGAGGATTTCCGGCTTGACCGGGCAGGCGTCGGCATCGACATAGATGGTGCTTGCTGGCTGGGTTGGCTCTGACATGACTGCTATAACCGCTTCACTGTTATCATGGCCGCGCGGCCGGGCTGCTCATGGGCTTCATCGCCTCACTGGCCGGCGCTTTCGGCCGCTCCAGCGACCGGGCGGCACCGCTGCGGACCCAGTTTCCGTCGAAACCTTCTCGCCATCGGCATAGGCCCAATGTCCCTTCCAGGAACCATCAGGCTGTAGATCATATTGCGAAATTCCAAAACCGCTCTCATTACCGTAACCGATGGAGATCATATCGTCATCCACCGACGCAACNNCCCGCCGTTTCCGTGTTGCCACGCTTGCCACCGATGCCGACGCCGTTTGATTGTGTGCCGGCAATCGTCCACGTTACGGCATAGGTTTGGCCCGTGCGGCTGACGACGACCGTTCCATGATATTCGCCGCCATCGTCGGGATTGATGCCGGTCACGTCGTAGGTTCCGACAGGATCCGCCAGGGCAGGGGTGGAGGCGACAAGGCTCAAGAACACACCGAGTGTGTAAAAACTGCGCCTGATCATTCCGTCCCTCATGCTCTTCGTCTCCGGACCGCTTTTCGGCCGTTGCCTTGCGAAGGCATAGCCGTCCGGCTGTTCGAAATCCAGAACCATATCAAGCGAGCAGATACCCGCCCGACAGATAAACGCCGCGCCTTGAACAGACGCGGCGGCGATGGGACTGTTGTCTCGTTGATCCGGAAATCGGCGTCGAAGCCTCGGGTTCCGGTTAGTAGATCACGACGCTGCGGATGCTTTCGC
>UBTA01000130.1 GCA_900468065.1 Hyphomicrobiales bacterium
ACGCCCGAAACCTCCCCCTTCCCGTCACCTCCCGCAACCCCAGCTCATCCACAATCCGCAGCGCCGCCCGTGGTGTTACGGCAAGCTCCTTCGCGATCACGCTGGCCGATACGAGCGGCCGCGAGATCACCAACTCGATCAGCTGCGGCAGTTTCGATGAGGTTCGCCGACCCACCAGCCTCCGCTCCATCATTACTCGCGCCAGCGCCAGCCGGTCATGTGCCTTCAGTTCCAGCTCTGCGGCGGTGATAATACCAGCAAGCATGGCCAACAACCTGGTTTCGCGGTCGCGATGCCGGCGGCGATCGACGGCAATAGCTTTCAGGCCAAGATTGATCGTAGCGAGATGGGCACCGGTGGTGAGGCCGGCTTGGCGTAGGACGCAGGCGGCCAGCAGTCGGCCGAGCCAGGGCGCGTGCTGCAGCACCGATAATTCGTTCCACGCATCGAGCGCGACCACCGCCTGCAGCACCGAGGGCAGATTTTCCGTTTGTCGCAGTACGCCGCGCCACTCTTCCAGCCGCTGGTCTTCATCCCAGTCGAGATCATAGGCCAGCGAGTCCCTTTCGCGGTAGTTGGCGCGGCTTGGCATCCTCGCTTCCGCCAAGGCTGCCGTCGAGCGGGCGATCGCTGCATCGATTTCGGCGAATTCCGCCGCAAACTGATCAGAAAGATCAGTCCCCTCCCACCCTCTATCCGCCGTTGAATTCCCAATATCCTGTACGCTGTTTTTCGCGGCAGCGTCGACAACGGTCTTGGCGCCGCCGCTATCCGTCCTAATACTTTGACCCTGGCCGCGTAAGCTGCGCAAACCGTCTGGGCTTTGCGCCCAGCCCGGCGGTTGCGCCGCGATCCGCCGACGCGTACGTAGCACGTCGCGGGCGATCGTCAGTTGATGAGTTGGGGCCCGGATGTCGGCGCCGGCGTCGTGAAGGACGAGGTCTTCGAGGTGAACGAGCTCTCCGTCGATCCACAGTGAGGCGCAGGCGTCTGTGAAGTGCGACCGTTCGATCCAGCCCTCGCCGACGGGCGAATGTGCAATCCGCTCATCGAGACGAGTCAACACTGAGCCCGCGTTAGAAATCGGTCGCAGTAGCGTCTGAATTGGCAATTTTGACAAATCGTAAGGCATTGAAATCATATTAGATGATTTGCTAAACGGACACCAGTAGATAGTTTATGTCCGTCACTGCATGGTTTAGTGAGGGACCGCGCCCTGTCGGTCATCAATGCGCTTTTGTCCTTTTATCCGGAGACGAACCTTGTCGATGGAAGGAAGCTTGTGGTTTTTCCATCGAACGCGCAGCTCACCGTGCGGGCCAACGGATTGCGGGAACGACGCTTCGCGAAAACTTGGCAATCCCCGTGAATGCGGGCATGGTCCACCGCAAGGACAGCGCTAATGGCCAAAGATTCGCCCGGAAGGATCGCGCAGGCGATCTTGAAGATGCCTTCGGGTTCAGCCTGGCGCCGCTCCTGGCCCAATCAGAGGAACTGGCTGGTTTGGCTCAGCAGGCAGCTGGGGAGGGCGGTCCGGCATCTCGATTGGAGTCTCCAGGCTCCACTGCTCTACACGCAAACCGGCGATCTCGCGGCGCCGGCGGCCGCCGGAGGCAAAGGCGACCATCAGCATCTCCCGGTCGCGCAGATCGCGCAGGCTGTCGGTCGCGCAGGTCGCCAGCAGTTTTGCCAGCACGTCACCGGTGACCTCCTTGGCGCTCTTGCGAAGACGTTGTCTTGGCGCGACTCGGATCGCCAGCCGAATGGCTGATTTGACGGGAGGCGAAGGCTCCGCCAAGGCCGCGCTATTTAGGCAGCGTCGACCAGTTGGCCAGCCGCCGGCGGACCGTCGATGGCGCGTGCGGACCGACCGATTTCAGAAACCCCTGGCTTCGAAGTTTTTCGTCGACGTCTGCAGGCATGCCGTGATCGGGGTCGGTCTCGCGCTGTTGCGGGTCCCAGAGGTGATGGGCGACGAATTTCAAAAGCAGCGCTTCCGGCACCGGCCAGGACTTTCCGGTCGCCGCCAATCCCCAGGCCTCCAGATAGGCGAGATCCGAGTTCAGTGCGCGCAGGGATTGGCGCCCATGCCCTCGCTAATCAGGTGCCGCAGCCTTTCGACAAGTTGGTCCGTGAGCAACTCTGCGAGTTCGTCGCGCCGCTCCATCCGCAGGACGGCAGCGATCGTGTCGAGCTCTTGTCCACGACGATCGATCGGGTAACGGACAACGCTGGTTCCGGCAGCTGCAAGGGCCAAGTCAGTGCGAGCAGCTGGGCTTAGCAATACGGACCTTACTAATTTTGTGACGCAATCCGCCCTACGGCAAGCCGAAGTAGTTAATGAGCAAGCCGAGACGATCAAAGTTTCTGAGCGGGAGTACCCGCACATTCTCGAAACGCTAGAAAATCCGCCAACGGCCTTCGGTGGGATCATGCCGAGAGCACTAAAGGTAGTCACCGCGCTGGAAACCTCCGGGCTTTACTTCTCGTCGGGGCGATGATCCTCGTGCCGACCATACACGATCCGGGCATCGAGACTATTCAGCCGGCGAGGCCGGCTGCAATGCGCTACCAATCGGTTGTAAAAGCTCATTTCGGAGAAGGCCGTTCAAGCTGAACAACGGTGCCATTGGAAATCTAAGGACAGCGAAGGCGTCGACAATGCGGCGAGGTTGTTCCTTGATGAACTCGACAGCGACAAGCCTCCCCTCTCTGCGTGTCACGGCACAACCGATGGAATATTCAAAGTTGCCAATAACGATGTAAAAGTGGTCAGGTGGTTCATTAGAGATGCTGATGAGTGCGCCGCCCTGCGAGACCTCCAAAATAAGGGCACGGGACAATGAAATTGGCTGCTTGATCGCTTTTTTAAAGGCAAGCCGTACCGTGGCTTTGCACTTAAAGCGTCGGTGTGCTCTGGCATCTACTGGAGCAACCTTGGTCAAGAAATGCCTATTCATTTCCAGAATCCTGTTTGTTTCTGGGCAGATGAGCGCTCGTCGTGGCCGCCGAAACAATCGGCTTTAGGTGCCCATTGCTTCGCTCCCAGTCCGTGCCAAGTTGGTTGTGAAGCTTTCTGCGTCAGTGGGGCGACCGAACAGATAACCTTGGCCGACTGGACAGCCCATCTCGCTGAGCATTGCACGCTGTGCTTCGGTCTCTACGCCCTCCGCGACCACCGTCAGGCCGAGGGCGCGTCCTAGGTCGATGATGGCGCCGACAATTACCCTCCTGGCGGGTCTCGTTGCGAGTTCGCTTACAAACGTTCGGTCTATCTTTATTTCGGTAACTGGAAACGTCTCGAGCGAGCGCAGGTTCGAATAGCCCGTGCCGAAGTCGTCGACGGACAGTCCGACGCCGATCTGTCGTAGCCGCTGGAATGCATCCATCACGCCGTGCGTGTCGCTGAGGAACATGCTTTCGGTGATCTCGAGCGTCAGCCATGCCGGGTCGGCCCCGGTCTGACGCAGGACCCGGTCCAGCAGTTCGGCCATGTCATGTTGCAGGAATTCCCCTGCAGACACGTTCACCGAAAAGCGAAGGGGCGTCTCGCGGTGTGCGTTGAGCCGCCGGGCGAACGTCGCGACGGTGGTCAGGTTCCGTTCGGTTAGGTCAAGTAGCAGACCCGATCGCTCAGCGGTCTCGATGAAGCTGCCAGGGAGTTGGCTGCCAAATAGGGGATGATTCCACCGAATCAGGGCTTCCGTGCCTAACCACTCGCCGGTGAGGAGGTCTACCTGGGGCTGAAAGTGATGCACGAACTCATTGTTCGCGACCGCGACCTTCAGTTCGCGAGTCATCCTTACACGGCGGGTAGCTTGCTCGTGGTCGCACTCGCGAAACTGCCGCGGACCACCCAACGGATCGGACTTGGCTGCCCAAAGAGCGGTACCGGCATTCCGGATTATTGAAATGGCACCGCCTGCAGGTTTGCCAACGGCATATCCGATGGAGAAGCGCAATGAGACATTAGCACCTGCAACCACGAAGTCCGCTGCAAGCGAAGCCGATACAAGCTTTACGATCGCGTCGGCACTTGGTTCGTCCTGGATCTCGAAGGCCAGGGCAAATTCGTTTGCTCCCATCCGGGCCACGAGGGCGGCGCCCATGTCACGCAGCCGCCGCCCGGTTTCGCACAGCAGAGCGTCTCCGACTTCGAAACCGTATCCAGTGTTAAGATCATGAAAGCTGACAACATCCAGTTTCACAACCAGAAGCGTCGTCGCGGCATTGGTTGCGAAGCGCTCTTCTGCTGACTGGATAAACGATTGACGGTTTAAGCAGCCCGTGGTGCCGTCGAGGTTTGCGACGCGATCCAGGGCCATGTGCGCCTGGCGAAGCGCTGAAACGTCGCGCAGGATGCCTACGTAGAACAGTTCTCCACCTACCCAGGCGGGCCTGAGGCTGAGACTATTCCAGAAGGCGGAACCGTCCTTTCGATAGTTTCGCAACGTTGCGTCCACAGGCTCCGCTGCCTCGATCGCAGCGCGAATGCGGGCGATCTCCTTTTGGTCACGCTCACTGCCTTGCAGATAGCGGCAATCTTTGCCGATAACCTCATTTCGAGAGTATCCTGTCAGACGCTCGAAAGCCTTGTTAACGTAAAGCAACGGCGAATTGGCAGCTGAACGCTGTGCGATGGCGATCCCGTCGGTCATCTGCTCGACAAGCGTCGGAAGAATGGACCTGACCGCATCGGAGCTCAGTAGCCCCTCGTCGGCCATGCCCGGCGCGCACTTCTTGAAGTCCAGCTGTTCGAGTTTATCAACCTCTTCCATGACAGAAGCATGGACTGCGACCCGACCCGGAGCAATCCGCAGCCGAGGCGGTTACAGGACAACCGTCAGCCGTTTTCGGACAAACTCGGTCGCACTCCGTCGCCAGACGTCCGGAAGCGATCGCGGTAGTCGGACGGCGTCACTCCGACATGCGAAAGGAAGGCGCGGCGCATTGCACGTGCCGATCCAAACCCACTTCTCACTGCGATCAATGCGATCAACAGGCGGCTCCCCTCCAAAAGGAAGCGTGCGACGTCGATACGCGTCAGGTCGACATAGTCAGATGGCGATATCCCGATCTCCTGCGAAAAAACGCGCGTGAAGTTCCGCGCGCTCATCGCCGCGATCTTCGCCAACGCGGTGACCGAAAGGTCCGCCGCGGGATGGTTCAGAACATATTGTTGGACTTTCTGTAGACGGCTGCGGTCGATTACCTGCGCTGCCAGATGCACGCTGAACTGTGACTGGTCACCTGGCCGCTTCAGGAACACGACAAGCCGGCGGGCGACGTAGAGCGCCACCTCCCGGCCGAGGTCCTCTTCGACGAGGGAGAGGCCGAGATCGATTGCCGCGCTGGACCCGGCCGACGTGATCATCGCACCGTCTCGGACAAAAACACGGTCTCCTTCAACCCGCGCCTCAGGAAAGCGCTCGCCAAGCAGGGACGCGAACTGCCAGTGAGTGGTAACACGCCGGCCCATGAGTAGACCTGCCTCGCCAAGCACGAACGCGCCAGTGCATACGGAGCCGTACCGCCGGGTTTCGGGTAAAGTATTGATCAACCAATCGATAACCCGTCGGGCAGGGGCGTGGGGAACGCCTACGCTCCCCGCCACCAGCAAGGTGTCTGGGCAACCTGGATACGCATCGAAAGCGCAATCGGGCAGGACTCTGAGCCCTGATGCACATCGGATTGTGCGATCGTCTTCCGCTACTACGGCAACCTCATAGAACATCTTGCCAACACGGGCGTTCGCTTCGGCGAACACGTCCATGAGCCCGGCAAGTTCCAGCGAATGCACGTCCTTCGGCACGAAGATTACTATCCGCATGGGGATATACTCTCATCGCGCAAGGGATCAAATCTCTCGACGACCTTTGCGCGCCGACGCCGGTCTAAGCCACCGACAGTCGCACGCCGCCGCCCAGTCGTCAAAGTCAAAGGCATCGAATGATCAATCGGCAGCAGATACAATCCGCAGACCGTGATTTTTGCATGAACTGTAGGCCAAGAAGTCCCTGCAGTAGGGTTCTTTCCCCCATGTAAATGAGCGGTCAAACAAACATTGGCCAGTCGGGCGTGCATGAATCTGGAGCTGTGGGTTAGAAGAAGACGACCACCCACAACCCTTTACGAACGTTGCAATGTCTTCAGATTTCCAACATGGTCCCCTTGTAGGATTCAATGCCAGGTTTCCGGTCGGTTTCCTCACACAAAGCGCTAGTTTGAGCCATGACTTCTGGAAAGAGGATTTGGGCGGTCCGAGAATCTTGATCTATTCACCGGGCTTTTTGGCTATTTGCAAAATCGCGGGCAGCCTGAATAAACGCACTAAAGGCCGCCGGCGGATTCTTCCTGCCGGAGTAGTATAGGGCTAATGGCGCCAGCGAGGGAGTCCAGTCCTCGAGAACGCGCACTAGTCGCCCGGCCGCAATGTCATCACGCACATCTGCCTCCATAACGTATCCCAGACCCACTCCATTTTGCGCCGCTATTCTGACAAGGCTTGACTCGTCGAGAGTTAATGAACCTTGCACATCGATCTGTACAGCGTTCCCATCCTTCTCAAATTTCCACCGGAGCAAGGCGTTATTGGGCAGGCGCGCACGGATGCAGCGAAACCGATATAGGTCGGCCGGCACCGTTGGACTGCCATGAGTGCGCACGAAGTCTGGTGATGCGACAACGGCATTACTGCGCTTGGTACCGAGTGGCACAGCGATCATGTCGGTCGGCACCAGATCGGCCGGCCTCAAGCCCAGGTCGAAGCCCGCCGCAACGATATCAACGATCCGTCCCTCTGTGACCAGATCGATATGCACCTGAGGGTAGCGCTGCATGAACGACAATATGAGCGGTTCCATCACCTCGCGTGCTGCTGTCGCGAAGGCATTGATGCGCAATGTGCCCGTCGGAGTTTCCTGGAGCGATTGGACCGTGAGCATAGCATCGTGGATGTCCATCATTGCCGGTCCAACCCGCTCGGCAAAGGTTTTTCCCGCGTCGGTGAGCGAGACGCTACGCGTTGTACGGCTCAAGCTTTGCAACGGCATTGCTTAATGCTGTTGTGGACATGCCGAGCTCGAGCGCGGCAGCCCTAAACGAGCCGAGGCGCGCGATGCTGAGAACGGCGTCCAAATCGACAAGTACAGAGCGCGTCATTATCCCTCTTTTCGCAATTCCTCATCCTCCTTTATCCTAGTTATCGTGTCAACCAACTCGTCTTAGATTACCTTCATCGACCTCTTAAGGGGGCGGCGCCGTCAGCTGGCAGAGGCTGGAACAGGATTGGAGGAACCAATGACAATCAATCTACCCAAGGCCATCGAAGCATATTTCGAGGCCGACCGGACAGGCAGCCCGGATGCGATCGCTGCCACATTCACCGAGGACGGCATCGTGAAAGACAAGGGCCTCACGCACCGAGGCCGTGATGCCATCCGCACATGGATGGCTGATGAAGCTCAGCAATACAGCTACACGGTGGAACCCTTCTTCATTACCACCGAAAACCGGAAAACCGAGGTAACGGCCCATGCCGTCGGCGACTTCCCGGGCAGCCGCATTGATCTGCGCTTCTTCTTCGTCCTCGCGAACGACAAGGTTGCCGAACTGGAGATCACCGTATGACACAGTTCCTCACCTTGCAGGGCCGTCGCGCCCTCATCACTGGCGGCACTTCTGGGGCCGGCGCTGCAACCGTGGCGCTGTTCAAGGAGCTCGGCGCCAGCGTGGTGACCACCGCTCGTAAGAAGCCTGCTGACTTCTCCGGAGCGGCGTTCGTCGAAGCCGACCTGACCACCACGGCGGGGGTAAAGACCGTCGTCGACGCGGTGCAGAGAGAACTCGGCGGCCTCGATATCCTTGTGAACATGTTGGGCGGCTCTTCGGCCCCGTCAGGCGGCTTCGTCGCGCTCACCGACGATGAATGGGAGATAGAGTTCAACCTCAACTTCTTCCCTGCAGTCAGACTGGATCGAGCTCTCATCCCCGGGATGATCGCTCAGGGAAGCGGTGTGGTCATCCACGTCACCTCGATCCAGAGAAACCTTCCGTTACCGGAGGCGACAACCGGCTATGCTTCGGCCAAGGGAGCCCTCAACACCTATAGCAAGAGCATCTCCAAGGAGGTGTCCCCGAAGGGCGTGCGAGTGGTGCGGGTCTCTCCGGGCTGGATTGCCGACCCGGGGGCCAACGGCCTGGCCCTGCGCATCGCTGCGGAAGCCGGCATCGAGTATGACGCCGCAGTGCAGGTGATCATGAACTCGCTCGGAGGCATACCGCTCGGAAGGCCGGCCAAACCGGAAGAGGTCGCCGATCTGATTGCATTCCTTGCATCGGATCGAGCAGCATCGATTACCGGGACCGAGCACGTCATCGACGGCGGGACCGTCCCGACCGCTTGATCGTTCAGGTCAGCTCACACTATTGCAGATCAGGCGGGTGCGTCCCAGCCGCCAATCTGGGAGTAGATCGCGTCCCGCAGATGCCGCACGTCGCGGTTCAAGGCGGCAAGTTCCGGTGGTGTCTGGGTCGAGGCTGCCAGCAAGGTATCGCTGAGGCAGCCCGCCTTGTGCTGCAAGGCGCGACCCGGGTCTGTCAATCCCACTAGCACCTGGCGTTCGTTGCTGAGGTTGCGCGTCCGACGCACGAGCCCGGCGGCTTCCAGGCGTTTCAACAGAGGTGTCAGCGTGCTGGATTCAAGAGCAAGCTGATCGGCGATGGACACCACGGTTTGCTCGTCCTGCGCCCAGAGAACGTTCAGGACGAGATATTGCGGATAGGTCACCCCAAGCTCGTCAAGCAGGGGCTTGTAGGCGCGCTGGATCGCAATGCCTGCGGTGTAAATCGCATAGCACAGTTGGTCGCGCAGGGGCGGGGGGTCGTTATGGCGTCGGGTCATTTTGAGCTCCTATCGACATCCATATAATCGGAATTATCACGAAAACCAATATCGCGATAAGAATTATGTTGACGTGCAGGCCGCGATATGGAAGTTAACAGATATCGCGATAACAGTTATCGCAAACAACAAGAGGAGAAAGCCATGACACGCAAGTCCATCACCACCATTTCGGCAATCGCAGCTGCAGCCTCACTGTCGGTTGCACTACCGGCAGCGAATGCCGCCGACATCATTCCCAAAGATCAATCCGTAAGAAACGTCGTTCTGGTTCACGGTGCCTTTGCGGACGGTTCCGGATGGAAGGGTGTTTACGACAATCTGACCAAACGCGGCTATCGCGTCACCATCGTGCAGAACCCGTTGACGTCGCTTGCAGACGATGTCGCCGCCACCAAGCGTGCGCTTGAACGGCAGAATGGTCCGGTCATTCTCGTCGGCCATTCCTGGGGCGGCACGGTCATCACGGAAGCCGGAATCGATGCGAAGGTTGCAGGCCTCGTCTATGTCTCTGCTCTCTCCCCGGATGCCGGCGAGACGACGGCTCAGCAGTATGAAGGATTTGCGCCCGCGTCTGAGTTCGTCATCGAGACCACGAAGGATGGTTTTGGCTATGTCAGCCCCGAAAAGTTCAAGGCTGGATTCGCCCATGACGTCAGCGATGCGGATGTCGCATTCATGAGAGATGCCCAGGTTCCGATCAACATGTCGGCTTTTGGCACCAAACTCGAAAACGCTGCCTGGCGCACCAAGCCCAGCTGGGCTGTTATAGCGACCGAAGACAAGGCCTTCGACCAGGCGATGCTGATCCATATGGCTGAGCGTATCAACGCCAAGATCACCAAGGTGTCGGCAAGCCATGCACTGTTCACGACTCAGCCGGCCGTCATCGCCGATACCATCGATCAAGCCGCCAAGACTGTGTCAGCAAAACAGCGATGATAGGTTCCGCGTCATCGGGACGGTCGAGACCATTCCGATGACGCTAAGACAAATCTCTACAGGCAGAACAGGGGCCTGGCCGCAACCTCGCCAAGCTCCAACGGCAATTCTACTTCCCTTGGCTCAAAACTCAGAAAATGCACCTGAATCAATTCACGGAGGAAGTCACGTGAACCTATACCTATGACAAAAATTATGATGCCCATATCTTCGATTTCATCGTGTGCCGCGCCGGGTCAAGCGGCTCCGTTGTCACGGCGCGACTGGCAGAAAACGGCAACGCCAGCGTTCTGCTGCTGGAGGCCGGCGGGGACGATCAATCCGAGACCGTATCGAACCTGCGCAGTGGCCGCTGAATTTCGGATCCAGCCGGGACTGGGGCTTTGTCGGAGAGCCGGCCGCCGGCCTGTATGGTAGGCACCTTCCTCTTAATATGGGCAAGGGGCTTGGCGGTGGTTCGAGAATCAACGTCATGGTCTGGGCCCGAGGACATCAGGAAGACCGGAACCAATTTGCCCGCAACGGCACAATCGAATACGCAGGCGCGTGCTCTCATGGCGAGGACACGTTTTCGATGTAAAGAGGCCATCAAAAAATGCTTCCCCATTGGGGGCTCAACAGCGCAGCCTCCACACGATGCGTCGCTGGCAGATAGGCTCCCCAGTGATGCCAAACCAATCCCACGGGGATGCGCGAAGAGGCGTACGAGACGGCTTGTATCCAATGGAACGACCCTCGGTTTGCCCAGCTCGGAGGTCCGCATACCTACGGCAAGTTCTTCGTGAAGCTTCCTGTCTCGGGCCAACCGCTTTGGCAGCATGGTGGTGAGGTTCTCACGCGCGCCGGAATGTAAGCCTCCTAACGGCAGAACTGCGATCAAATAGTTCTCATCCTTAGATTTCTCCGACCCGCATTCGCCGCAACATGGTGCTTTCGGCAAGGAGCCGCGATCCGGGATCAAGAAAAACTCGCGGGCAAAAATATGGTCTGCCGTGGGAGCGTCACGGGCTGCCACACGATTCATTCGGGAAGTGCAAAAGGGCGGCCCTTCTCATTTATGGCACTGATTCCTTACGTGAAGGCGCACGCGACGGCGGCGCAGCGGATTACCCATTTAAGGGCAAAGGGGCTTA
Source organism: Hyphomicrobiales bacterium (assembly GCA_900468065.1). Taxonomy (GTDB): domain Bacteria; phylum Pseudomonadota; class Alphaproteobacteria; order Rhizobiales; family Rhizobiaceae; genus Pararhizobium. The sequence continues at coordinate 10,978 of UBTA01000130.1, forward strand.
TCATCAGCCGCCCTAACGTCGCGGCCGGAAAATCGAAGCCATAGGATATGAACGCCTTCGCGTATATTTCCTGAGCCGCCGGCAGACGAACGTGGCGGGTAAGCCCTTTATAGCTGGCACGAAATATCACGACATCATCAGGCTATATGAATGTGACGCCTCGTTGCGCGACGCGTGCTTTCTTGCTGTCGGACAATTTGAACTGCTGTTGCGCAACAGCATGTCAGAGACATTGAGCACGGCGTTCGGCAGTCATCCCTATTATCATACGATTGCGTTCAAGGATCCGAGTGCGAATCTGGGTGCGCTTCAGACCTTCGCCAAGCTCTACGCGACTTCCAAGGACCGTAGGCGAAGCACTACCGGGAAACCTACAACACACCTGTCCTGCCACCGACCTGGACGATGAAGGAATTTCTAACCTTCGGCGCGTCATCGCGGATTTTCCAGTGCCTTGAGGGCTCTATCAAAACCAGTATTGCTGCTCAGTTCGGCGTGGGTTCGGACCAGGTTTTTACTAACTGGATCGAAGCCCTTGTCGATTTGCGCAATATCTGCGCTCACCATGATAGGCTTTTCAACCGCAGCTTCCAGAAGCAGCCAAGTCGATTAAGAAGCGCGGGCGTTCCAACGGCGGCGCCAAACAAGCTCAAAGCGATCCTTGAATCCCTCGACTACATGCTCTCCAGAAGGGGTTCACCCTCTGGTATCGCTGACAAGGTGCGAAGAATTATATTGAAGTACCCGAAATGGAGCTGGCGAAAGCCGGCTATTTGTCCATCCCGCTCCAGTGCTCACAGGGAATAACGGGGTCTGCGGCTCGTATCCCCTCAAGGCGCTGGATCCGGATTAGCCACCGGCTGCGCGCGTTATCGCGGCGCCAAGTGCTCGATCCAGCCGTGTGCCTTCCTCAACCCTGGTTGAACCGCGAGATGAACTGGTCGAAGCGCTCGCTGAAACCGCCTCGGAACAGCTCCTGCGGCAAGCCTTCAGCATTGATCCGACCCTGTTCCAGGAAAACGATCCGGCTCGATACGTTCCGTGCAAACGCCATTTCGTGGGTCACGATTAGCATCGTTCTTCCTTCAACCGCCAGGTCGCGCATGACTTTCAGCACCTCCCCGACAAGCTCGGGATCGAGGGCGGACGTAGGCTCTTCGAAGAGAAGCACCCGCGGTTTCATGACCAGGGCGCGGGCGATGGCCGCCCTCTGCTGCTGCCCACCGGAGAGCTGGGCCGGGTATGCTTTCGCCCGGTCCACCAGGCCGACGCGTTGCAGCATCGCCTCGGCCTCGTCGCGCACCTGGCCGCGGCTACGGCGTTGCACATGCACGGGCGCCTCCATCAGATTTTCGAGCACCGTCATATGGCTCCACAGGCAGAAATTCTGAAACACCATCGCCACGTGCGTGCGCAGGCGATCCACCTGCTTCCGGTCGCCGATACGAAGGTTGCTTCCGCTTGGTTGCAGATTGACCTCTTCGTCGAAGATTTGCAGCCGACCGGCCGAAGGATGCTCCAGAAGGTTGAGGCAGCGCAAGAACGTCGACTTGCCTGAACCGGATGCGCCAAGGATGGAAACGACTTAACCGTCATGGGCACGGAAGTCGATGCCCTTCAGCACCTCGACCGTGCCATAGCGCTTGTGGAGATCATCGACCGCAATGGCGGGAACCGCAGGGGCATTGTCGGCAAAAGCTGAGCGAGAGACGGAAGCCATCAGTTTTCTCCGTGTGGTGCGCGGTTAGGCGCGACGATGGGCGTGGTGGGCATGCAGTTGGCGCTCGGCAAGCGCGAAGGCTGTGCTCATCAGGAAGGTCAGGGCCAGGTAGATGGCACCGGTGACGATGAATATTTCAAACACACGGTAGGTCGAGGAAATCAGCTTGTGCGCGATACCGGTGAGCTCGGTCAGGGTGATGATGCTGGCCAGCGAGGTTGCCTTGATCATCAGGATCGCCTCGCTCCCGTACACGGCCAGGCCCTGGCGCAGGGCGATGGGGCCAGATAATGCGACGGCGCAGCAGAAAACCCGACATGCCGCAGGCACGTCCGGCTTCAATCTCGTGAGCCGGCACGGCCTGAACTGCACCGCGAATGATCTCGGCTGTATAGGCCGAGGTGTTGAGGGCCAAGGCCAGGATCGCACACCAGTGGGGTTCGCGCAGGAAGGGCCAGAGGGCGGAATGGCGCAGCGGGGCGATCTGACTCAGGCCGTAGTAGATCAGGAAGATCTGCAGCAGGAGAGGGGTGCCGCGAAGGAGCTCCACGTGGGCTTTCGCGATCCACCGCAGCGGCCCGAATGCGCTGCCGGTGGCGGCGGAAACGAATATGGCCAGTACAAAGCCTATCGAGAGGGAGAGCGCGGCCAGTTGAAGCGTCAGCGGCAAGCCCGACAAGAGTTGACCGAGCACGTCCGTTAGAAAGGGCCAGTCTAACATCAGCGTCTCCAGGGTTTGGCGAGATGGTTTTCCATCCGGCCCAGGACGGCGCCCGTCATGCGCCCGATGATCAGGAACATTGCAGCCGCAGCGGCGTAGAACAGGAGGGGTCGGCGGGTTGACCCCGCAGCGGTGCCGGCCTGGCGTAACAGTTCCGTCAGCCCGATGACGGACAGGAGGGACGTTTCCTTGAGTGCCGACTGCCAGATGTTGCCGAGCGCAGGCAGGGCAAAACGGAGTGTCTGAGGGGCAATGATCCGGCGCAGCAGGAATTTCGACATGCCGCACGAAGCGCCTGCTTCGATCTGGCCCCGATCCAGCCGAAGGTATGCGGATCGGTAGGCTTCCGTCTGATAGGCGCCAGAGACAATGCCGAAGACGCTGGTGGTCGATGATACGCTAAAGGCTGGTACGCACATTGGACCGGTGGTTGATGAGCGCCAGCTTGCCACCGACACCGATTACATTGCCATCGGCAAGCAGGAGGGCGCCAAACTCGCCTTTGGCGGCGAAACCATCTCCCGCGACAATCCGGGCTTCTACCTGCAGCCGACGCTGTTTACCGAAGCGACCAACCAGATGCGTATCAGCCGCGAAGAAATCTTCGGCCCGGTCGCCTCGGTCATCCGGGTAAAGGATTACGAGGAAGCCCTCAGCGTCGCCAACGACACGCCGTTTGGCCTATCGGCTGGGATCGCCACGACCAGCCTCAAGCACGCGACGCATTTCAAGCGCAATTCGGAAGCCGGCATGGTGATGGTCAACCTGCCGACGGCCGGTGTCGATTTCCACGTGCCGTTCGGCGGCCGCAAGGCTTCGTCCTTCGGCTCGC
>UBTA01000046.1 GCA_900468065.1 Hyphomicrobiales bacterium
CAGGTTGGTTCTAAGCAACCCGACCCTACCGGAAATCACCGATGGCTATGAAATCCAGCTACACCACTCGCTGGGACACGATCCCATCAAGGCCGCCTTGATGTTTGGGACCTGTGTTGCGGAAACCATCTTGGCCAGCGTTCATGTGCGGACGCAACAACAGGCCGACATATGGACGCAAGCGATCAGATCAAATTATCTCGAAATATCTTGCGAGTTGGGGGCCGTCCACATATGTGAGATTCGTGGATGCGGAGCCCGTCCTTGACGTCGATGAAGGTGGCCACGACCCGCTGTATTGTTTGGAATTTGCTGAAAGGATTCCGAGACAGCTGGTCACCGTCGATGTCGTGAAGGATTCTCAAGTTGGCAAGGGCGGGTCGATATTCTCAATTTAATTGCCAATTCTCAAATTTTTGCCACGCTAACTGTATGATATTATGGAAACAAGATTCTTACTATTAATTGCCCAGCGACACGGCCATAACCTGTGGCGGCAGCGCGCGGGCACGCCGCAGGGCATCCTGAAATAAAAAAGTTGCGCAAATTTAGCTGAAACTGAATAGCCTGAGTTAAGGCATCCAGCTACAAGCACTCTCTTTGTTGATAGTGTTTTCCGAGCGTTGACCGATTTGTGGGGGTGATTATTGACGTTGTCGTCGGTTCGAATCTGTTCAAGGCGATCGGTGATGTGATGTCGCTAATGCCGCCTATTCGAATTTATTGCCAATCTCGTTGTGTCGTAGCAAGCGCGGACAAGTAGGTCCCAGAATCCTTCTCAGCAGACAAGAGTTGCGCAGCAGCTTGGCGTCCGCTTTGGAGGCCCGCATGGAGAAATATTCTAGGGGAGGAAAACGCGTCGTTTGCTCAAGTCTGTGGCTTTCCTGGCTTCCGCGACCAGCCAATCGACAAAATGGCTCACGTCTGGTCGTTCACGTTTCGATTCCGTGCACAGACAGTAATAATTTTGAAGAGCGGGGACTGTGAGGGCCAAAGGTTGGACTAGCCTTCCTTCGTCAAGATCGCGCGCGGATATAATCTCGTCACTCAACGCAACGCCGTATCCATCGCGGGCAGCTTGCAGCACGATCCCGAAGTCGTCGAAATACACCTCGGAACGGCCAATCTCGGTAACGCCCGCTGCTGACTGATATATCTTCCATTGAGAACCGTCGTCCTCGTGCAGAAGGCGATGATGGGCAAGATCTCCGATTTGTCGGATCGCGTGCGGGCCACGCAACAATTGCGGACTGCATACCAGTGTCATGTGAATGCCGTGAAGCAGTTGCCACCAGAAGCCCGTCCAAGGCGGCGCCCCGTAGACAACCGCAATGTCGGCCTTTCGCCAGTTCACGTCACTGGAACGACTGGCGGTTATCACATTCAGGGTGATGTTTCGATTCTCCGACATGAACTCGAACAGGCGGGTGGCCAGCCATGCAACTCCGTGCACCTGTGGAATGGAGATCGTCAGCGTACTTTTGCCTGCGTCATTTGATCTTTGTGCGGCAACTGCTTGAACACCGGTCGTCAAGGCATGCATTGCCTGGCGAGTGGAGCGTTGCAGGGTGGCGCCATACTCAGTGAGGACGAGTTGGCGACCACGCTTTTCGAACAGTGGGACATCGAGAATGTCTTGAAGGGTGCGAAGCTGCTGGCTGACCGCGCCGGTCGTTACATGCAGTTCAGCGGCTGCCGCACTCAGGTGGCCTAGCCGGGCGACGGTTTCAAACGCGCGCAGTGCGTTCAGCGGTGGCAAAGCCATTCGTTTGTCTCCTTTCGCATTAAGTCCATTTGCGGTCCCGATATTCGTTTAGTTTTCCTGCTCCTTTTATCGCAGAAATTTTAGATTGTCTGCTGAATTGTTCCATGTTGCTATGAGCAGAGGATCTCAGAAAGAGTATTCAATAAAAGAGGGAACGTAGACATGAATAAGCGATTGAAATGGGTGACCAGATTATTCACGGGCAGCCTCGTTGCTCTGGTAGCAGCAGGGCAAGCCCAGGCGGATGGCGCCCAACCGGACTTTGCCTCGAGCGGAACGCTCAAGGTTTGCACAGCCGGCGATTTCCCGCCGATGCAATATTACAAGAACCCGGGTGACACCGATCTCGTCGGCTTTGAGATCGATGTCGTCGATGCTATCGCCAAACAGTGGGGCGCGAAGGCTGAATTTGTTGTCGGCGATTTCAAGGGGCTGCTACCCTCTCTCGACAGCGGCCGTTGCGATCTGGTTGCAAGCGGTATCATGATCACACCGGCCCGCCTCGAGAAATACGATGGCGTACCCTATTTCGGGTCGCATGTGGTTCTGCTCGTTCCCAAAACAGACGAGATCTCCAAAACGCCGGACGATATGAACGGCAAGGTCATGGCGATCGAGGCCGGCACGACCTATGAAAAAACGATGGCTGACCTCAATGCCAGGTTCGCCAAGGACGGCAAGCCAGAGGCCGTTATCCAAACCTATCCCTCCGCGTCGGGCGTAATCGAACAGATACTTGTCGGCCGGGCTGCAGGCACCATTACGCAGGATACCACTGCCGCGTTCCGCATGCTGCAGATGCCCGACAGGCTGAAGATCGCCTATACGTATGACGAGAGCGAAACCTACGGCATCTACATGCGCAAGAGCGACGGTGACCGGAATTTGGTCAAGGAAGCCATCGAGGCGCTTCAGGCAAGCGGGGAAATGAAGACCTTGCTTGTCAAATGGGGCCTGCCGGAAACATCGACGGACGTCGCTCACGACTAGGGGGCGGTACAATGTTCGATTTTAACCTCTTCCTCTCGGCACTCTTCGGCTGGCCCCTTGCAAAAGGGGCTATGCTGACGGTCGTGCTCTCCCTACTTGTCATGAGCGTTTCGCTGGTGCTGGGGATGGCGTTCGGTTCCGCTGCCGGTTCCAAAAACAAGCTGTTGCGCTTTTTTGTTGGGGCTTACGTCTGGCTGTTCCGCGGTGCTCCGGCCCTGCTGATCCTGCTCTTCGTCTGGAACGGGCTGCCGCAAATATCGCCGATTTTCCGGGCGGGCTGGTTCACGCCTTTCTTTGCGGCCTTCCTCGCCCTGACGCTCATCCAGATCGCCTATCTCTCCGAGATCCTGCGGAGCGCCTTTGATGCCGTGGGGAAAGGCCAGAAAGAGGGTGCTGCCGCACTCGGCTTACATAAATGGCAAATCTTCCTGCTGATTACGCTCCCCCAGGCTCTGCGGATCGCCATGCCTGCATTGGTCAACGAATTCATATCGCTTTTGAAGGCGACTTCCCTTGCAACCGTAATCTCTCTCAAAGAACTGATGACGATCACGCAGTTTGCCATCGCAACGAGCTTCCGTTTCCTTGAATGGTATGGCGCGGCACTCGTCTACTACATGGCTATGGTTTCCGTTTTGACCATTGTTCAGTCCCGCATCGAGCGCGCCCTCTCGAAAGGGCATCGCTAGAACGCTTTCGTCATTCCCTTTACGCCTAACGAGGAACACCCATGATCGAGACATTCCAGTTGCCCGATGCGCAAAGGCCGTCTGCCGTCGAACTGTCGGACGTCAACAAGTCCTACGGCACCTATCATGTCCTTCACGATGTTTCGCTGAAGGTCGGGCAGGGGGAGCGCATTGTCATATGCGGCCCGTCAGGCTCAGGGAAATCGACACTGATTCGATGCATCAACCGTCTGGAAACACACCAGAGCGGCACGATCATTGTCAACGGTGTTGAATTGACCGGCGATAGTTCGAAAGTCGACCATGTGCGGCGGGATGTCGGTATGGTGTTCCAGCACTTCAATCTCTTCCCGCATCTGACCGTGCTTCAAAATTGCACGCTGGCGCAGCGGTGGGTTCGCAAGCGCCCGCAATCGGAAGCGGTTGACATTGCGATGGCTTTTCTGGAACGCGTGCGCATCCCCGAAAAGGCCCATCGCTATCCGGGCGAACTTTCGGGAGGGCAGCAGCAACGCGTTGCCATTGCCCGTGCGCTCTGCATGACGCCGGGCATCATGCTGTTCGACGAGCCCACATCCGCACTCGACCCGGAAATGGTCAAGGAAGTGCTGGATACGATGGTTGGGCTCGCCGGGGACGGGATGACGATGATCTGCGTCACCCATGAGATGGGATTTGCGCGGCAGGTCGCAAGCGAAGTCGTCTTCATGGACGAGGGCAGGATCATCGAGAAGGGAGTGCCCGAGACATTGTTCGGTTCGCCTTCCCATGAGCGGACAAAACGCTTTCTCAGCAATCTCCTACATTGATCGGCAACAAATGACTGAACGAGCAAGCTGGTTTTGTGCAGAACAACTCACCGAAACGATCCGACGCTTCTGGGAGCCACATGTGCATCGGTTTTTTAGGGCCAACCTTTTCCATGTCGTCGGCAAGGATGCTGATCTGATCATTGATTTCGGGATGGGCCTCGCTCCGCTGCGTCCCTTCCTCAATATCGAGATTGGAAAGCCGGTCTTAGCGGTGGCGACGCATGTCCATGCGGACCATATCGGCGCGTTCCACGAGTTCGAACATCGGTTGGGCCATGCCGCCGAGGCTGACGGTTTCGCCGGGATGGAGGATGCTGCAACGCTGGCACATCTGTTTCGTGAATTGCCGCAGGGGGTGGAACAGAAGCCGGAGCCGTCCTTCGAGCAGGACAAGTACGCGATCCCGGCAGCTCCGCTCACAAGAGTTCTTGTCGAAAAGGATACAGTCGATATCGGTGGTTCATCGTACAAGGTCCTGCACCTGCCGGGGCATTCACCCGGGTCGATCGGGTTGCTCGACGAAACGTCAGGCATCTTTTTCAGCGGCGACGCGATCTATGACGGCACATTGGTCGACGATCTGCCTGGCTGCGACAAATCTGCCTACTGGACGACCATGCGCCGGCTGCGGCTTCTCGATGTCTCCATTGCCTATGGCGGCCATGGCGCGCCGATGTCGCGCGAACGCATGCGCATGATTGCCAACGCCTATCTCGACGCGTCAGGCTAGGGGCAATCTGCAGCCTGTCCTCCATTTCGAAAGGCTGTTAATTCTCGGCTCAGTTTGATCCATTTCCATTTCGCGGTGATCCACTTGATCCAAATAAGAGTTGTTCGCAGACAACTCGCTACACCAAATTTGGTGGGCTAACGCGAACTCAAAAAATCTTGCTGAAAATCAACACAGGTCTTCGGTAGACGGCTTGAGAGGATCGGCGGAAGGTCCGCCGCCCTGCATGTTGGCAAGCGCTTGGCCGAATATTCGTCGTCCAATACCTGCTTCTGCGGAACTTGGAGAGGCGCACTTCTGCGCGCTGAAGACGAGCAACACGGCAGCCGCTGCTTATAGCGAGGTACAAGCTTCGTGCCCCGGCTACTTTGATATCGCTCCAACTTTGGATGCGATGTAACCCCGCACTATTTCGCACATTCGGATTTGGTTAAAGCTATCTCCGTGCCTTGCATGCACCGCGTTGATCTGGAGTGAAAGCAGCCTTTCCATCGTGTAAGGTAATCCTCGACATTGGAGTCAGGCAGTTGGTCATAAATTAGGTCGTCATAAATTGCGTCACCGGTGAAGAAAACGCCATTTCGCTCATCCAGGAGGCCAATGGATCCGGGAGAGTGGCCTGGCAGATGCAGGACTCGAAATGTTTCCTGTCCCGTGTCGACGACATCCCCCTCCGAAAGCACTCTGGTGTGAGCTGCGGGCCGGACGAAAAATGATTCTGGATACCAATCTGCGTCTGACTTTCTGGAGGTCGGCTCGTCTAGCGATCGGTTCATCGCCAGGATCGCCGCATCCTAACCGGCTGCAATCTGGTCCGCGACACAGCGGTAGAAAAAGCCCGCTATCATGCGGCGTTTTCCCCCTTGGGTGAGGGAGTCGACAATAAGAATGTCCAAATGCTCAACTGTTCAAGATTGTCGCAAGTCCCAAGATGAAGCCATTCGTCGGAGAACATCCAGATTCGCTTATTGTTTTCCGAATGGGCTTCGAAATTGCCAGCTTTCCATGCATCTCGGACGTTGAATACGTCAACCTAGAAATCCCAAATCGGCGGCGTCTGCTTTTTCATTTTCATATAATAATCATATTTCGTTTTGGTGTTTGTTGTTCGTAGAAAGACAATAATTCTCCATGTAGAATCATTTTACAACGAATTTCGTTGTACAGTTAAGTCTTTTCCTTGCGTCTGGGAAGAGGTTTATGCTCGCTTAATACGTTTTTGGAAACAAAAATATTAAACTTCAAAACAAAGTTCAGCGAGCGATTATGCCTGATCGTTGCTTAAATTGCTGCGTTCGTTAGGCGTTTACCCGCGATTGATTTAATTACAGATTTGGTTGCCGCCCGTGATGGCGCTTTCCTATGACCAGCTTTTATGGAAATGTCGTGTCTTATCCGCCAGTTTGGGCATTTTGCAGGCCGACGCGGCATTTAGGGATTTTTCAATGAGAGAGCTGTCTAAAAAAGTGACGCCACCACTTGCCGATTTTCTAAAGAAGCTCGAAAGAAACCGACTGAATTTCGACAAGAGTAAGATTTCCCCTGATGGCTGGGTTGCCCCTGCTGATGACGGAAACGGCTATGTCGTCCGTTTGTGGGACAAATACGGTCCAACAGTCGATCACTGCCCAACATATTCCGAAGTGATCTTGCGGTTGACCAAGATTGAGTTTGAGGCAGCGAGCAGACAGTACGTTGCTCGACAAATCTCAAAGGATTTCTATCAGCAGTTCTTTGAAGCCGTGAGCGCCAAGCCACCGGGTTACATCACACCAGACGAGGCAAAGCTTTGTGGGCTGGCGAACAAGATCAGCATGGCAATGGTTCCTTACACCGCCATTGTGCGCGAGACGGCGGGAAGACAATCCACGCCAGACGCGGTTGAGAAGTTCCGCGCATCATCCTTGGGTGTCGATAGGCTGATCAAACGGGCAAATGCGCTCTACGAAAAAGTGCAAGCTGAAGCCGCTGCTATACGCCGTTGATGCCGTTCGGAAGTCTGGTGAATTTTATCAAAAAATTTGCAGGGCGTTCGGACCGGTAGCTTGAGTTCTATACAGCATAAGAATTGGGGGGTAAGATACAGCAAGAGTGAGCGAAAACCCAGCGGGGGTGGCGGGGGTGCAGAAAATGGAATGCGCAAAAAGACATGTTAATTCAATAAATTACAGGACGCGATAATGCGTTATCAGTCTGTTGAGACTGATCGAAGCCACTCCATCAGACAGCATCGATCTTTATCGGATTGGCATTCAACTGATCCTTGACGACAAGGGTTAACGGAAACCGATTCTTAACGGCTTACTCTATCTGGAATCGCCGAAGCTGATGGAAATAAGTAACAACTTATTTGGAGCTAGGAGAATATCCTGGCGCGAAATTTCACCGACCCCTTCTCGATGCATGGCAGCAAGGGACGTAGCAAGCCTATTTGATGTCCAAAGTTTCCTGGCAGGTCGAAGAGACCTCCTGCCGGAAGTCCCTCAGACAGCCTTTGATAGTCAGCGGGTTCAGCCCGTTGCAACCTTGTTTCATTTCTATATGACACATCTGGGCGGTGACCCAAAACGCCTTGGATACTGGTGACAGGCTTGATTTGTTGTCGGCTCAGGCAGACATTGCCGGTATGGCATCAGTCAGTTTCACGCCGGCCGGCCGCGACTGCGGCCAACCATGCGACCCCAAAGCCAGGGATGCTGGGGGCAATCTCGTTAGCAAACAATAATGCTCTTTGCGCGGTGGAACCTAACCGACACTCATGCGTTTTCTTTGGTTATCCAGAAGATGGATGCGCAAGGGGGATAGATGGCGAAGGTGGATTTATTGCGCAGCAACGCTGTTGCTCTTGGGGGCCCTGTTTCTTCCGAAGATTATGAAGACTTCTTCGAAAATGGCGCTCTTCCCCTTCACTTGGTGGGGGCAGACGGGACCATTCTGCACGCCAACCGGGCGGAACTGGACCTGCTCGGCTATAACGCCGAAGATTATATAGGCCGGCCGATCTCTCAGTTTCACGCCGATGATGAAACGATCCGGGAGATCCTCACACGTCTCGCCGCTGGCGAAAAAATCAGTCGTTTTCCCGCTCTCCTGCGCGCCAGGGACGGCTCCATCAAACACGTCGAAATCACCTCCAGCGTCCAATTCCGTGACGGGACATTCACTAACACCCGGTGCTTTACGACTGACGTCACTGAAGTCGTGGAGATGAGACGCCAGCTCGCGCGGAAAGAGGAGCAGATGCGCCAGATTCTCGAGGCATTACCTGCGGCGGTCTACACCACAGACAAGTATGGCAAGATTAGCTACTACAATCGCGCCGCCGTTGAGTTTGCTGGCAGGGAGCCAGCGGTCGGTGAGGACGAATGGTGCGTCACGTTCCGTTTGTTTACCGCCGACGGGCAACCCCTACCTCATGATGAGTGCCCAATGGCAGTTGCCTTGCGAGAAAAGCGACCGGTCCGTGGTGTGGAGGCAATGGCGCAGAGGCCCGATGGCACAATGGTGCCTTTCCTTCCCTTTCCCACACCGATGATTGACGAGGATGGAGATCTCGTGGGGGCGGTGAATATGCTCGTGGACATCAGCGACCGGAAGGCCGCTGAGACCAATCAGAAAGTTTTCCTCGACGAGCTCAACCATCGCGTCAAAAACAATATGGCTATGCTTTACGGTCTGATCCACTCCGCGGCGAGAGAATCCAAGAGCCCGGAGGCACGCCGCGTACTCGGTGACGCCGCTCAGCGAGTCGGCGCTATGGCTGCGGCTCAGCAGACGCTTTACACCGAGAACGATCGAAGCAGGGTAAGTGCCGCCGACTTCGTCAACGCGGTTTGCAACAGCGCCAAACAGGCCTTTTCAAAAGACGTCGCTCTCCACGTCGACGTTGATGCCCCGCAGTTGCCAAACGACGTCACAATGCCACTGGCACTTGTTATCAACGAATTAACGACCAATGCGGCGAAGCACGGTTGCGATCATGAAGGTCACTGCGAAATGTGGGTTTCGCTCACGCGATCCGAAGGTGAATTAGTGCTGACGGTCCGTGACAACGGCCCCGGCTTCAACTTCGAGGAAACCGGTCGTCGTTCATCAGGAACCGGCCTGGTATCTGGTCTCGTTCGTCAGCTGCGCGGAACGTTTTCTGTTGCTCCAGGGCCCGGCGCTGAATGCACCGTCCGCTTCGCATGTTATCACTCATAAAAAGACCATCAATATGACCCGGTTTTCCAAGTCGACATCAGGATCTAACCGCTCCGACGGAGTAGCTGCTGGCGAGCCCATTGCCGGTGGGGCGACGTCAGCTCGCATCCTTGTAGTCGAGGACGACTTCCTGATCTCTCTTGAGCTCGAGCATCGCCTGATTGACGCCGGCTTCACCGTAGTTGGAATAGCCGTGACCGCTGGAGAGGCAGTTTCCATGGCGGGTTCGAAGGGACCGGATCTGGCTGTCATGGATATTCGGCTGGCGGACCGCACGGACGGTGTCGAAGCGGCAATCGAATTGTTCAGCACCCTCGGTATTCGCTCGATCTTTGTTTCGGCCCACGCCGACGTCGAGACGCGCAAGCGCGCCGCGCCGGCCTCACCGGTGGGGTGGCTACAGAAGCCATATCCGGCCGAAGCTTTGATCCGCTTGATACGGGCGCATCTCAGTGAGCCTTCTGCATAAACGCAACGGAAGATTAACCCTTCTTTACTTATCTCCCAAAGATTTCTGGCTCGCCTGATCTGTAGAAGCGTGACGCTCTCGCTTCTCGATTACCCGGCGTTCGCTGACCCAGCGCTGAACCGAACTTAGTGATCTTTGAAGATCAACCCACGGGGAGCACCCCTTTGCCGACAGGCGCCAGCTCTTTTTGATCAATTGGCAAACACGCGGACGATCGCACCGGTCACCCGCGTTGAATTGACCTCCCGCCAGAATAACTCCACGTGGGGGGCGCGCCCGGCACACTCACGCGGTGAAAGGTGTGAGACGCTCCATTTCTCCATAAAAAAGTGATATGATCCTCGATCGTTTCGAGGATAAGGGCAGAGATTTCCGCCTCCCGGGCCAGATCGCCGGTTGCTGCAACTCCGTCACGAGCAATCAGTTCCCTGACCCGTTCAACATCAAATATTTCCTCGGGCCGCCGATTGAAGTGAAGATACAGGGTGCGGTGCACAGCGCCGCAGACGGTATCACGTTCGCAAACACTCAACATGGAAACCTCCACTAACCTAAGATGCACCCTGTTCAGTATAGTACATGCTTTCGGAAGTTGGCGACCGATACGGATGAGAAAGAAAACTCCACGATCCTTAGAATACATTTTCTAAGAGTTCATCTCAAGCCAAACACCTGTGCTGCCATCATCATGTGAACGTGGCCATTCTCCGAAAGCATTCCCCGTTGCTTCAATGTCAAATGTCTCCTTTCTCCTCGCTCTTGCGCGATCCAAAATAGGGCCGCCGTTCTGTTTCGCTTGCTTTAAGAGTATGGCGTAGCCGGAGCAGATCTTTGCGTGCGACGAGGCCTCTAAGTTGGCCGCTGTGCGGGTCCACGATTGGAATGCGGCCAGCGTCCGTGACGAGCATAAGGTCGGCTACATAGCCAACGGTGTCGTCGGGATGGGCAATGGGCAGCGAGGCGTCGGAGACGAGATCTCCGAGGGGCTGACCGGAAAACTCTTCGCCTTGCTGCCACCGCAGGGCATCCGCGCGCGAAACCATGCCCCTAAGAACACGGTTGCTGTCCAGGACGGGATAGACACGATGGGCCTTTGCGGTCGACGCAAAGTAGCTGGTGGCTGCGCCGACGGTCATGTGGGTTGGAAACGTGTCGACCTCGTTGATCATGATGTCACGAGCGCGAGCAAATTCGAACGGATCAATGCCGTACTCGCGGGTGATGTGCTGGCCGCGGCGGGCGATCTTCTCGGTCAGGATCGATCGGCGAAGCAGAAGCACCGTCACGGCATAGGCGGCAACGGTCGCTGCCAGAAGCGGAAGCAGCGCCGAAACATCACCAGTGAGTTCGACAGCAAAGAAGGTTCCCGTCAGCGGCGCGCGCATGGTGCCGCCCATCATTGCCGCCATGCCAAGCAGCGCCCAGAAACCGGGATCGCCGGGAAGGGCAAGACCGACGAGCCAACCGAGTGCGCCCCCGAAGATCAGGAGCGGCGCAAGAACGCCGCCCGAAGTGCCCGACGAGAGAGCCACCAACCAGATCGCCGCCTTCACGAGTAGGATCGTCAATACCGCCGTTGGCAAGATGTTGCTGTTCAGCAGACCGTCGATAATGTCGTATCCGACGCCAAGTGCCCTTGGCTCGACAAGGCCGCCGAGGCCAATGACGAGCCCGCCGAGGGCAGGCCACCACATCCAGTGGATCGGCAACGCTTCGAAAAGGTCTTCAATTTTGTAGAGCAACGTGGTCAGGATGCCAGATTGGATGCCCGCGAGGATACCCATCGCTGCACAAAGCAAGATGCCCCACCAAGGCAGATCCATATGAAACTGCTTGGGAAAGAGAGGGCCCGTCTCAAACAGAAACGGCCGCCAGCAAACGGACACACAGGCGGCAACCGCAACGGGGATGAAGCTACGCGGTTTCCATTCAAAGAGCAGCAGTTCAACGGCCAGCATGATCGCTGCGATCGGTGAGCCGAAGATCGCAGTCATACCAGCGGCCGCACCGGCTACCAACAGCGTTTTACGTTCGGCCGAGCTTAGATGGAAGCACTGCGCAAACAACGAGCCGATCGCGCCGCCCGTCATGATGATCGGCCCTTCGGCGCCGAAGGGACCGCCGGTTCCGATGGAAATTGCCGATGAGATCGGTTTTAGGATGGCAACCTTAAGCGACATGCGGCTGCCGCCGATCAGGATCGCCTCGATTGCCTCCGGAATGCCGTGACCGCGGATCTTTTCAGAGCCGAAGCGCGCCATCAACCCGATCACGAGGCCGCCGATGACCGGAATGAGAACCATCCAGAGCGAGCGATGCGCCTCGGCCAGGGATGTGAGCGCAATGCTCAGGCGGCCGTACCAGACAAGGTTTGTCACCAGCGAGATAAGACTGACCAAAAGCCAGGCGGCAAAGGCGCCGCCGGTACCAACCACCAGAGCCATGCCGATCAATGCCAGAACGCGCTTATCGGTGGTAAAATCCCCTGCCTCGCGCCGGGAGAGGCCGCCCATGAAGTCATGATTGCGCTGCGGGTTTTCTTGTGGTGACATTGTAGGTCCTGCTGATAATATTCTTTGGCCGGCATATATATCGTACTACGACATATATCAACTGACAAAGCTCAGTATCGAGCCGGGTTGCAAGCCACCAAACGAATGCCGGCGCGCCAATACCGTCAGCGCGAAACGTGGCGGGCATCAAAATTGATAGCGAGCGCGCAGAGCTCGCGGGCTGCGGGCGCCCTCGTCTAAGAAACCCGCAAAAGGCGCCGGAATTTTTACAAAGGCCGGCTATCGGGGGGTTACCGGCTGTTAGGCGTGGCGGTATATAGGCGGTGCAAGCGCAAATCGCGGGGAGGGACGGTGAGGAGGCTGGAGGACGAACTAACGGACGCCGATTACGAGGCGCTATCCAACCTGCGCTATACGCTGCGCCGCTTTATAGATTTTAGCGCCTCCGCTGCGCAGCAGGAGGGCTTGCCTGCACAACAGCATCAGGCGCTCCTTGCAATCCGTGGGCATCGCGGCATCGAAGCCATGACGATTGGAGCCCTGGCCGAGCGCCTGCTGATCGCGCCGCACTCGTCCACCGAACTTGTTGGAAGGCTCGTCGCTGCGGGATATGTCTCACGGACCGCTGATCTCACTGACAAGAGAAAGCAAACATTAACGCTGACCGAGAAAGCCGACGTTGTTTTGAAACGGCTGACAAAAACGCACATTGCTGAGATTAAGGAACTGGCACCACGGCTGATCAACATCCTTCGCGATTTGCAGCGTGATTTGTGACTTCGACGCAGCATCCCAAAAGGATTACGATCGAAGATAGCAAGAGCGAAGCGATCTGGTCGGACGCAATTCAATACCCTCGCCTCTAAGGGTGTCGCGTCCCCGCGTATTCGCGGTGAGGCGGAAGCGCGGTTCCAGGGAAGGATGGATCCAAGAGAAGCTTCGGCTTTACAGACTGGTTCCGGTTGGTCAAGCCGAACGTAATGGCCGCACACGCGTCTCTCACCAAACTGGGTATCGAAGTGGCTCGGCTATCGGCATTCTATCAAAAAATCGAATAGGCAAAGTCAAAGTGGTTTCCTGGATCTGCGGGAAAGTTGGCCAGGCTTAGACGTGGGCGTCGCCAAAGGCGAATTCCCCTTCGTTGGGTTCGTTATATAACGAGGCAGTCAAAATTGCCGCTTACAGCGCCCCGACGAGGGCGAGAACGATCCAACCCGCTACGGGGCCAAGGCTGGCGTTTTGCACGAGATCGCTCCAGCGGCTGACTACTTCGGCGTTCGTATCGTCGGGAAGCAAGATCGGCGACGAAATCTTGAGCCCCCAGGCCAACATGAGGATCAGATACATCCAGCAGTAGTTTCTGCGTATGCGGCGAACGAGGCCTTCGCGATAGCTGATCAGAAACACCGGCTTGCGCAAGCTTTGTGCTATGGAGCTCGCCCAATCTAAGTTTATTTCCGCCTGTGGACTGAGAACCTGCGCGAAATAGTAGCGCTCAAGTTTGCGAACACGGGCTCTGTAGATGTCGAAGAAGCGATAGCGACGCGCCTCGATCAACAGAAGGAGAGTGATCAAGAGCATGCCGAAAACGATAACGCCGGGATGGGATGAGGGAGTAGAAAGGGAGATCGAGAGCAGGGCGGCAACCACCGTGATCGCCCAATTGGAGGTGCGGTCAAGGCGATCGCGCCAACTTGTCATGCGCCCCATCTCCCCCCGATAATAATGGATGACGGCATTCACTTTCTCTGACGAACTCATTGGCAGAGGTGGTCCTACCGTATTTGTCGGCCTGTCTATGCCAGGTTCGTTCCGCTTCAGCCCGATCAAAGGTTCCATAGCTTTTATCCTCCATCCCTGTAACGTGTGAGGTTGCGCCCGCGTTCCACCGTTAGACGGCTAGATGGGCCACACCCACAAAAGCATCGGAACGCTGACAAAAAGGACGAGGAGCGAAAGTGGGAACCCGAGACGGGCATAATCGCCAAAACGATACCCCCCTGGCCCCATCACCAACGTGTTGCATTGGTGTCCGATCGGCGTCAGGAAGTCGCACCCCGCTCCGATCGCGACCGCCATCAGAAAAGCGTCAGGCTGAAAGCCGAGCTTTTCGGCAAATGTTGCGGCAATCGGAGCCATGACGAGCACCGTTGCCGCATTGTTTAGGAAAGGCGTTACGGCCATCGCGGCGACAAGGATCAGCGCAAGGGCTCCGTAGGGGGGCAGCATCTCTGCCGTGCGCGATAGCAGGTCGGCAATCACATCCGTCGTCCCTGTTGTTTTGAGAGAGTCGCTGATCGGAATCAACGCCGCGAGCATGATGAGGATCGGCGCGTCCAGATGACTGTAGACGTCCCGCAAGGGAACCGAACCTGTGACGACCATCAAAAATGCAGCCGCGAAAAACGCTGTTGCGACTGGCACGCCACCGAACGCGGTCGCTCCCATTGTAGCGACGAGGATAACCACCGGGACAATGCCACTTCGGACACTTCCCAATTTGAGATCGCGCTCGACCAGAGGAAGGCAGCCCCATTCTCGCAAAAGGTCCGGGAGCTTCTGCGTGTCGCCCTGCAACACCACGACGTCTCCGTTGCGAATCTTGATTTCGCCCAGACGCTCGGTGAACCGTTTGTCGCGCCGACTGACTGCAAGCAGGTTCAATCCCGTCGTCTCGAACAGCGAAACATCCTTGGCGCTTAACCCGATCAAGCGTGAGTGTTCCCCCACAATGGCTTCCACTGTGTTGACCACCCGACCGTTATGGGTATCGTGCGCTCGGTCAGAGAGTTGAAGTTTACCTTCACTCACAATCCGATCCAGCCCGGCCTGTTCGCCTTCAATGATCAGCAGATCGCCATCTTTGAGGATGGTATCTGGCAATGGTGTTCGCTTTGCTCCGCCATCGCTGATGATACCGGTCACCATCGCGTCGCCGCCCGCAGGTTTTTGCAGCCAGCTTATCGATTGTCCGACCGCTGACGAAGGTGACGTCACCCGCGCTTCGGTGGTGTAATTCTTGATCTTCACCGCCTCGTCCATTGACGTCTCTTCGCGGACGCGCTCGGGTAGCAGCCGATAGCAAATGCCAAGAAAGATCACTCCCACCAAGGCGAGCGACGCGCCGACGGGCGTATAGTCGAACATTGTGAAGGGGTGCCCGGTAATTTCCTCGCGCACACGAGATACGATGATGTTAGGGGAGGTTCCAATCTGCGTCATCAATCCGCCGAGGAGAGAGGCGAACGCCATCGGCATAAGAAACATCGAAGGCGACACACGGGATTTTCGTGCCATCTGGACCGCGACGGGAATCATGATCGCGAGCGCACCGATGTTTTTGATGAATGCCGATAGAACAGCGACGATCACCACGAGGATAATAAGCTGCGTGCGGGGTCCCCGTCGTTCAGGGGAGAACCTGCGCAGAGCGATATCCATGACGCCGGAGCGGGAAATCGCGGCGCTGACCACAAGCGCACTTGCCACGATGATGACGATATCGTCGGAAAAGCCGGAGAAAGCTTCTTTAGGCGGAACGATACCGACAATGATGGCGACGAGCAGCGCTCCGGCGGCAACGATGTCATATCGATACCGTCCCCATACGAAGGCCGCCATCATCAAAGCGATGACGAGAAGAGAGAGCCATTGGTCTATGCGCATGATTTCCGATCCTGTTGGGCGCTCGTTAACTCGCGAACTCCAAGATGGATGCGGTCGGGAAGACAAATTTTATCGCTGATGTGCATAATAAAAAGCCGGCAATATCTCCACCGGACCGTTCCGCAATTTGCCTCTATGGTACCTTCAATGCATGCGGCGTTGGGCGGAGATAATTTCTCGAACGGTGCACGGTCTTTTACCCATGGCGTATAAAGAAAACGCGCATCTCACGGGAATTTTAAGGCTCCATAGACTTTAGCCGCGGAGCGATGTCTTCGAACATGTAAGGCTTCGAGACAAACTGAGCATTGGGCGGAAGTTGAATGTCCGCTGATGTCAGCCGACCCGAGACTACAACTATGCCTGCGTCGGGAAAGCGGAGATGGACCGCGTGGGCGAGATCTACACCTGTATGAACACCTGGAGTCTGGACGTCGGTAAAAAGAAAATGGATCGTGTCCCAGGACGT
>UBTA01000131.1 GCA_900468065.1 Hyphomicrobiales bacterium
GCATTGAGCATGACGCCGCCGGCATCCAGCACGAGCACCTGTTTTTCGACGGGGCCAGCGTCCGCCACCCTGATCTTGCGTGTCGCGCCGGCGCGGCCGAAGGCGACATTGACGAAATATTCGCCGGGAATGAGCTGGAACGCCGCCGATCCGCCTTCCGATGTTGCCACCAGCGGCAGCTTGCCGTCCGAGCCGGGAATAGGGCTGAAAACGCGCCAGGTCAGGCCCTGCTCGACAGACTTGCCCTTGTCGGTCAGATGCGCTTCGAGCTCAATGTCCTTTGCTGTTGGACCTTGTGTCGCGGCATCCGGGATCATCGGATTGAAGCTGTTGAGTTTCGGCATTTTCTTGGATGGGGCGGAGATTGCCGGGAAGGCCTTGAAGGGGTCGGCAAGCTCCTGCGCCTGTGGCGCACGGGTGCCAACTGTTGCAAGAACGAGCGCTATGGTGACAGCGCGAACGTGACCGGCCTTGATGCGCATGGGGTGGTTGACATCCTGAGTGTGTGGCTCCACTTGAAACGCCGATATGGCAATTTCGTGGCTGCCCTCGTGGTAGCGGCGTGCGGTGGCAAACTAGTGGAAATGGACGGCGATGAAAACTGAAATCAGCCTGCGTGATTATCTGGCAACCCGACGCTCGATTCCGGCCTTTCAGATGGGCGGACCGGGGCCGGGCACGGCTGAAATCGAAGAGATGCTGAAGCTTGCCTCGCGCGTGCCGGATCACGGCAAGCTCGCCCCCTGGCGCTTCATCGTTTACCGCGGCGAGGAGCGGGTTCGCATCAGTGCCGAACTGGCGAAAATGGCGCTCGCCGCCAAACCGGATCTTTCCGAAGAGATGATCAAGGTGGAAAATGCCCGCCTGTCCCGCGCGCCGGTCGTCGTCGCCGTCGTCAGCAAGGCAGCCCCGCATGTCAAGGTTCCGGAGTGGGAACAGCTGATGTCTGCCGGTGCCGTCTGCCTCAATCTGCTGATGGCTGCCAACGCCCTCGGGTTCTGCTCGAACTGGCTGACCGAATGGTACGCCTTCGATGAAAAGGCCTATCCACTGCTCGGCGTTCAATCCGGCGAGAGAATAGCGGGCTTCATTCACATCGGTACGCCGCAGGTCCCGCCGACGGAACGTCCTCGGCCGGAGCTGGCCGAGATCGTCACCTGGGTCGGTGAGGACGCCTGATGTTTTATGCGACTGCGGAAAACGTCCATGGCCTTGCCTACGATCCGTTCAAGGCCATCGTCTCGCCGCGGCCGATTGGCTGGATCGGATCGAGGTCTGCCGATGGCAGCCTCAATCTGGCGCCGTATTCCTTCTTCAATGCGATCAGCGACACACCGAAGCTGGTGATGTTCTCCTCGTCAGGCCGCAAGGATTCGGTGCGCAATATCGAGGAAACTCGCGAGTTCACCGCCAATTTCGTCAGCTTCGATATCCGCGAGGCGATGAACATCACCTCCGCTCCCGTTCCGCATGGCGTGAGCGAGTTTGCCGTTGCCGGACTGACGCCGGTCGAAGGCCAGTTCGTTCAGGCACCCTTCGTTGCCGAAGCCTACGCGGCCCTCGAATGCAAGGTCACGGAAATATTCCAGCCGAAGGCGCTCGATGGAACGCTCTGCGAAAACCACGTGGTCATCGGCCAGGTTGTCGGCATCCACATTCGCGACGAGGCGATCCGTGACGGACGGTTCGACATGGCCAAGGTCCGGCCGGTCGGCCGCATGGGATACATGGATTATTGCGACGCCGGAGATGTCTTCGAGATGTTCCGGCCCAAACGTTAGGGCCTAACCCGCCGCAAGCGCCGCCAGTTGTCCGGCGTTGCGCGCAACCACGCCGGCAAAGCCATCGGCAAGGGCGATATCGCGCCGGGTCTGCGGGTCGTCATCCCTGTCTCGCAGCAGTTCATAGCAGGCAATGCCTGCCTGTCTTGCCTTGATGACGGCGGCAGCACGGGCAAGGAGAAGCGGTGCGCCGGTCCTTGACGCCGCGGCATTGAACGCCTGGCTTGACGTCGCCTGCGTCAGGCCTTCGCTGTCGAAAATGATGGCTTTCAGCCGGTGGGATACGTCCTTCAATGAGGTTTGCGAGAGAAGGAACGCCGCATCCTCTCCAAGCTCGGCAACCAGCCCAATCGACCTCGACTCTATCCCCTGGCGGGCTTCAGCCACCCGCAGCATGACGTCGAATTTCTGGATATCGGCGACACCGCCGCAGCCGGAAAGCGCGAAGCCATGCGGCCGCAATGCCACCAGCCGCTCGATTGCCGTCAGGCCGGCTTCGTCGTTTGGGATGCCAACGCGAAACAGCGTGTAGCCTGCTGTCGATTGCCGATGCCTGAGTACCGTCCGCATCTCGTCGGCCGCGCTCCCGGTTACCCAGTGCTTGCGGATATCGAGGATCACTGTCGCAATCTCGTGCACCTCAATCTGGGACGGCAGTGCATCCAGTGTTGCGCAAAGCACCGGCAGCGTCATTTCGAAGCTGTTAACGGACATGGTGAACCAATCTTAAACCTTTGATCGCTAACGTATGGAGCACCATGATTGTGGCTGGTTGGTGTGTAGTGAGGCGTCGGTGATCATTCAAGCATTTCTTCGTTGGGTCGAAACCGCAAAAACCGGCGATCGGGTTCGCGCAGCGCAGGCGTTGGGCCGTGCCTATGTAACGGCGGAGATGAATACGCTCGACGCGCATGCCGCCGAAATGGCGATGACCTTTCTTCTCGATGATCCCTCGCCAAAAGTCCGGTTGGCGCTTGCCGAGGCTGTCGCCGATTGCGCCCGTATTCCCCGGGCGATCATCCTGTCGCTTGCCGAAGATCAGCCAGAAACCGCCTATGCCGTCATTTCGCGTTCTCCTGTGCTCAACGATATGGACCTTGTCGATCTTGCTGCCAAGGGGACGCCGGAGACCCGTGCGGTCATCGCCGCCCGCCAGGCCATGTCACGGCCCGTTGCCGCAGCCATCGCTGAAATCGGCGGCGAGGAAGAAGTCCTGATCCTGCTCGAAAATAAGCAGGCGCGGTTTTCCTGTCGGACGCTGAAGCGCTTGAGCGACCGGCTCGGCCATCTCTGGTCGGTCCGCAACACTCTGCTTGACCGAGACGATCTGCCGGCCGATGCCCGCCATGCGCTGGTCGAGAAGGTTGGAGCTGCCCTTTCCGGGTTTGGTTTGGTGCAGGCCGCAATCGGCGAACGCCGCGTCGAGCGGATCACCCGCGAAGCCTGTGACAGGGCTGCCGTCGGCATGGCGGGGGCAGCCCAAGCGGATCAGATACCCAATCTCGTCGAGCATCTCCGGATAACGGGACGGTTGACGCCGGCTTTCCTTCTGAATGCATTGTGCTCCGGCAAGATCGATTTTTTCGCAGCCGCCATCGTCAACCTGTCCGCCGTCGCCGACAAGCGGGTGCGCTCGATCCTGTCCGATGGCCGTATCCACGCCATCCGGGCCTTGTTCGAAACTGCGGGCCTTGGCCGCGACGTCAGCGCGCTGTTTGCTGAGGCCGTGCTGATCTGGCGCAAGGAGAACCGGGTTGGTTCCTCCTCCGTGACGGCCACGATTTCCGCCGCCTTGTTGTCGAAACTGCGCGGCAGGAGCCAGGTATCCGATGCGTCCGGCGGCCTTGCTGATCTCATCGAGAAGCTGACCATTGCCGAGCAGCGCCAGACCGCCCGCGATTATGCGCAACTTGCGATACGGGAAGCTGCCTGATTTTTTCAGGAGGGCCGTGTTGACGTGTCGAGCAGGCGCATCAGGCCAGCCAACCGTTGGTCCAGTTTCTCAAGCCCGTTTGGAGCTTTCTTGATTCCATCCAGGCAGACATAGAGCAGATCGGCCAGCGCCTCGGCCGAAAGGCCGATGGCCGCAAGCGAAATCTCGTGCCTGGAGATCGCGCTCTTCACTGCATTTTCGATGAGCCCATGCAGGCGAAGCGAGGTTGCGGCATTGATATCGCCGGCCAGTATCATGTTCGCCTCGAACAGTTCCAATCCGTGCGTGCTAGCCTTGACTGGCGCCATGATCGTCATGGTGAAATCCGTCAGCGCCGTTTCCATCCGCGCGATGAAGGACTGGCTGGACGAAAAAGCCGCTTCCGCCGCTTTCAGCGCTTCGCCGTGATGCCATGTCATCAGTGAGCGGAACAGATCATCCTTGTTCTTGAAATGCAGGTAAAGCGCTGCGCGTGACATCATGGCAGCATCGGCGATGTCCTGCATCGACGCCTTCTTGAAGCCGTAGCGGGTAAAGACCTCCGCGGCCGCCGTCATGATATGCCGCTTCTTTTCGTCCATTCTCTTGAATTGACACTTTGGACTAAAAATGTCAAACTGACAAAATAGACCAAAAATGTCAGAATGACAGAGAAGAGGTGGGTAATGAACAAGGACGCACGCGGGCTGATCGCCGTGACTGGAATAGGCGGTTTTCTCGGCCGCCATATCGCAGCGCTATTGCTGCAGGCGGGGTATGAGGTTCGCGGAACTCTGCGATCGCTGAAAAAGGCGGCATCCATCGAGGCGGCGATCCGCTCGGTCGATGGCACAGGTCAAGGAAAGCTCTCCTTCGTCGTCGCTGATCTCATGGCTGATGCCGGGTGGGACGCCGCCTTTGCAGGCGTCGGCCACGTTATCCACGCGGCGTCACCTTTTCCTTCGAGCATTCCCAAGAATGAGGATGACCTCATCCTGCCGGCCCGGGAGGGAACGTTGCGGGTGCTGCGGGCCGCAAAGGATGCCGGCGTTCGCCGCGTGGTGCTGACATCCTCCATCGCCGCCATCAGCTACGGTCCGGGCAAAGCGCCGTTTACGGAAGCCGACTGGACCGATGTCGATGGGCCGCTTGCCACGCCCTACTACAAGTCGAAGACGCTCGCCGAGCGCGCCGCCTGGGACTTTGCACGCGAAAATGACCTTGAACTGGCCGTCGTCAATCCGGGCATGATCCTTGGCCCCATCCTTGGCGCCGAGACAGGCACGTCGGTCGGTCTGGTGCAAAGCCTGATGAAGGGCCGCTATCCCGCCATGCCGGATTTCAGTGTGCCGGTCGTCGATGTGCGCGATGCGGCAGAAGCGCATGTTCTTGCCATGACAATGCCCGAGGCGGCTGGAGAGCGTTTCATCATTGCTGGCGAGGCGATGTCGATCAAGGAGATCGCCAGGGTACTGAAACGGGATTTCCCGGCCTATGGGAAAAAACTGCCGAAATTCGTTTTGCCCAACTGGCTGGCGGGACTAGCCTCGCGCTTCGATCCCGGCCTGAAATTGATTGCCGGCGAACTGGGCCGCGACGCGCGCGTGTCGAACGAAAAGGCAAAGCGTTTGTTGGGCTGGAAACCGCGTTCAGAGGATGAGGCAATCCGCGCCAGCGCCGAAAGCCTGATCGCTGCCGGGCTGGTTTAAGCCTACTTCGTAAATTTCCGCGCCACCCAGGAATAGCCGTCCTCGATATAGTGGACGGGCTTGGTCACGGCGTTGCGCAGCGCCGATGCGTCGGGCAGGGCGCCTGACACCATTGCCAATGTCCGGCGGGGAAGGCTTGGCTGTTTCTGTTCGGCGGTCGGCGGCGTCGGCACGGGATCGGGCGTGACCGCATGTGCCTGATCGAGCGTCGGCTGGTTGGTTGGCTCGGGTGCCGGGTCCTTGGCATTGGCCATCTTGTCGCCGGATGTTTCGCAGACCGCGACGATCACCGGATAGTTGACGTTGGAGAATTTCGGCAATTGCTTCTGCGATTCCGCATCGCATGTGGCAATGGTCTGCCAGGTACCGCTGACCGTCGAAACGTAGTGGCATTGGCTGACGCTGTCGTCGCAGCCGAGAATTGTCATGACGATCAGGGCAGGAACCATCGCGGATGCTTCTCCAGTTCGATGAAGATGTCGCCCGCTAAGAGGCGATTCTGTATTCGCTGACCTAAAGGTCCATTTGCTCCGGAAGTAAGGCGAAGTCAGAAAAGTTGGAAACAATTTGTTTCTCAGACTACTGACAATCCAGAAAACGATTATCTGGCGAGAGCGGCACCCCACTTTCCGTCATCCTCGCCCTTGTGGCGGGGATCCAGTGACCCGACGTCCATCGGGTCAAAAGACTCTTTCAGCTCAATGACTTGATCTGCTGGATCCCTGTGACGAGCACAGGGATGACGGAAACTGCGGCAATCGCACAATTTCCCAAACGACCTGCCAAATGATGAAAAAACGGGTTTGTCAGCAAGCTGGAAACAATTTGTTTCTGCCGATTTGCCAGCAAAACTGCGCTCTATAGCTACGCGGCGGTTGTCGAATATAGCGAGATTTGCCGTCTGTCGTTTTCAGCGCTGAGCTTCTAGTGTTGACTGAACGGCATGAATCGACCTGTGAAGGAATAACGCCAAGTGACTCTGACCATTGAAAAAGAATCGCCACGCCAACCGGGTGTCCTGCACCTCCTCGACCAATCCGACGCCTACGCGCAGTCGCTCTATCCGGCTGAAAGCAATCACCTCGTCGATGTATCGACGCTGGAAAAACCGTCCGTCTCCTTCTTCGTCGCCCGTCACGAAGGTAATGTTGTCGGCTGTTGCGCGCTGGTGGATGCAGGCGACGGCAGCGCCGAGATCAAGCGCATGTTCGTCGATCCGAAGGCACGCGGCCTGAAGATCGGCCGCAAGCTGCTGGATCATCTGGAAGGACATGGCCGCGATGCCGGATTGTCGGCCATCCGGCTTGAGACCGGCATCTACCAGCCCGAGGCGATCGGCCTCTACAAGACTGCGGGTTATGTCGAGATCGGCCCCTTCGGTTCCTATCAACCGGACCCGTTCAGCCTGTTCATGGAAAAGGCCATCGCCTGACGCCGGGGCAGTTCCTTGAAGGGAAAAATCGTTTCCGCTCCGTCAGTTGGAGCGGAAAGCTGAATCAATTCAACAGCGTGTTGAATCGGTCCGTGAAGGCCCCAGGCTAAATATCCAGGTTATCCGCAAATACGGCGCGTTCCTGAATGAAGCGGAAGCGGGCGTCGGCCTTGGTGCCCATCAGATTGTCGACGGCTTCGCGCGTGCCCTCGAAATCGACCTCATCGATGGCGACCTTCAGCAGCGTGCGCTTGGAAGGATCCATGGTGGTTTCCTTCAGCTGCGCCGGCATCATTTCACCAAGACCCTTGAAGCGGCCGATCTCGATCTTGCCGCGGCCGCTGAACTCCGTCTCGATCAGTTCGACACGATGGGCGTCGTCGCGGGCGTAGAGCGTCCTTGCCCCTTGGGTGATGCGGTAGAGCGGCGGAACGGCGAGATACAGATGGCCACCGCGGACGAGCTCCGGCATCTCCTGATAGAAGAAGGTGATCAGTAGCGAGGCGATATGGGCGCCATCGACGTCGGCATCGGTCATGACGATGACGCGTTCGTAGCGCAAATCTTCCTCGCGGTACTTGCTGCGCGTACCGCAGCCGAGCGCCTGCACGAGATCGCTGATCTGCTGGTTGGCGCCGAGCTTTTCGCGGCCGGCACTGGCAACGTTGAGAATCTTGCCGCGCAAGGGAAGGATCGCCTGGTTGGAGCGGTTGCGCGCCTGCTTGGCCGAGCCGCCGGCCGAATCGCCTTCGACGATGAACAGTTCGGCACCCTCGGCCGAGTTCTGCGAGCAGTCGGCAAGCTTGCCCGGCAGGCGCAGCTTGCGCACCGCGGATTTGCGGGTGACCTCTTTTTCCTTGCGCCGGCGCACCCGTTCGTCTGCGCGCTCGATCACCCATTCAAGAAGCTTGTGGGCTTCCTGAGGGTTGTCGGCGAGGAAGTGGTCGAAGGGGTCGCGCAGCGCGTTTTCGACAATGCGCTGGGCTTCGACGGTCGCCAGCTTATCCTTGGTCTGGCCAACGAATTCCGGTTCGCGGATGAACACCGACAGCATACCAGCGGCCGAGATCATCACGTCTTCGGTGGTGACGATCGCCGCACGCTTGTTTTGCGTCAGTTCCGCATAGGCTTTCAGGCCCTTGGTCAGCGCGATGCGGAAGCCCGCCTCGTGCGTACCGCCTTCGGGTGTCGGAATGGTGTTGCAATAAGAATGCACGATACTGTCGCCGCCATACCAGGTGACTGCCCATTCCATCGCGCCGTGGCCACCGGTCTTTTCCGTCTTGCCGGCAAAGATTTCGCGGGTGACGGTGAATTCCTTCCCCATCGTTGCCTGAAGATAATCCTTCAGGCCGCCGGGGAAGTGGAATACCGCCTTGTCCGGCGTGTCGGTGCCTTCGATCAGCGTCGGATCGCAGGACCAGCGGATTTCGACGCCACCGAAAAGATAGGCCTTGGACCGCGCCATGCGGAACAGCCGGGCCGGATCGAATTTTGCGTGCGGGCCAAAGATGTCCGGATCCGGATGGAACTTGACCTTGGTGCCGCGCCGGTTCTGGACGTCGCCCAGTTCCTCCAGCCCACCCTGCGGGATGCCGCGCGAAAAGCGCTGGCGGTAAAGCTTGCGGTTGCGGGCAACCTCGACTTCCAGAATGTCAGACAGCGCATTGACGACCGAAACACCGACGCCGTGCAGACCACCGGATGTTTCATAGACCTTGCTGTCGAACTTGCCGCCCGCATGCAGGATGGTCATGATCACTTCGAGCGTCGACTTGCCCGGAAATTTCGGATGGTTCTCGACCGGGATACCGCGGCCATTATCGGTAACCGACAGGCAGCCTTCGGCATCGAGATGCACGTCGATGAAATTGGCGTGTCCCGCCACCGCCTCGTCCATCGAGTTGTCGATGACTTCGGCAAACAGATGGTGCAGCGCCTTTTCGTCGGTGCCGCCGATATACATGCCCGGCCGCCGGCGAACCGGTTCCAGTCCCTCAAGAACCTCGATCGTCGATGCATTGTAGTCGCCGGTATCGGCCTTCAGCGTCGTGGAGGCGCCGCTGCTTTGCGCCACCGCGGGAGCGGCCGTGGGTTTCACAACAACCGGCTTCGGCACGACGGGATCCGTCGCAGGCTTCGGTACCGGGGGCAATGCTGAAAAGAGATCGTTGCTGTCGGTCATAGTCTGTTTTGATGTCTTTCCGTGGTGGCGGCTTCAGGCTCGGCCCGGGGTGCGGACTGAGCCGTCATGAATGTCTGCACGAATCGCCGGAATTCTGCCAAATTCTTGGCGCGAGCGCGAGTAAGCCAGCCTTGTGGCTCAGCCGCACGCATCAACACGCCGATCGTGCCTTCAATAGCCTCAACTGTTGCGTTGCGGAAGGTCTGATGGCAAGGCTTGGATCAAAAGAGGAACATTCCGGATGCACCTGTCCACAACTCATTTGATCTTTCGTGCCGTTTTTGCCTGTGTCGTCACTGCTGCCCTGGCTTTGCCGGCGCAAGCCGCGCCGTTGAAGCCCTACAAGGACGAGCTGTTTTCTTACGGCACGGTGCTTGAAACCGGGGATGACGGCGATTACCGCGTCGTCGATTACGATAAGATGCGCGATCTCCATGCCCGCGACCTGGAGCCGGAACGACGGGTAAGGCGCGCCTACGTGTCGCTCGGCGTCAAAAGCGAGCAGGCCAACGAGACGCTTGATCTTGCCAGCCGTCCGCTCGATGTGACGCGGGTCGGTACCCCGAGCGGTGCCGCATTCACCGTCATCTTCATTCATGGCCGGGGCGGCGACCGGCGGCTCGGCGCCAATGACTGGTCGTTCGGCGGTAATTTCAACCGGCTGAAAAACCTCGCTGTTGAAAACGGCGGTGTCTACTATGCGCCGAGCATCCGCTCTTTCGACGATGCCGGCGTCGCCGATATTGCCGGACTGATCGCCTATGCCCAGCAGCAATCACCCGGCAAGCCGGTCGTCCTCGCCTGCGCTTCGATGGGCAGCTTCATCTGCTGGGGCATCACCCGCAATCCGCAGGCGGTCGCGGCCCTCAAGGGCATGATGATCATGGGAGGCCCGACGGATCCGGCCTTCAACAAGAGTGCCGCCTACAAGAAGAAGCTGCCGGTCTTCTTCAGCCACGGCAGCGACGACAACGTCTATGCCGCAGCCGATCAGATTGCGTTCTACCGGTCATTGAAGAAAGCCAGCTATCCCAGCCGTTTTGTCCTGTTTCAGACCGGATCGCATGGCACTCCGGTTCGAATGACGGATTGGCGTGATGCACTGAACTGGATCGGAGTTGGTAGCAACTTCTAATACATCCGGGATTTATTAACCAACGCCGCATTTTGAAACTTTAAGGCGAGCGTCGTTTGCTTTTTCGAAACCTGAACATGGGACTGTCTCCGGCATATATTATCGGGGTTTGATCTTATGGATGCTCGAACAGAAACACAGCATATTCCGCTTTGCGTCGATCTTGACGGCACGTTGCTTGCCGCCGACACGCTGTGGGAAGGTGTGGCGATCATTCTTTTGCGCAATCCGCTGATGGTGTTTGCCATGGTGTATTGGGCTGCCGCCGGCAAGGCGCGGCTCAAATACGAGGTTGCCGCCCGCTCCGGGCGGGAGGCTGCCGATTGGCCTTATCGCGACGCGGTTCTGGCGCGCGTGAAGCGTGAGCGCGAGAGCGGCCGCAAGGTCATTCTCGTCACGGGAGCCGCTGAAAGCGTGGCGCTTGGCGTGGCTGCTCATACAGGCGTGTTTTCCTCCGTTCTTCACAGCTCCAAGGCAATCAACCTCACCAGCCGCCGCAAGCGTGAAAAGCTGATTGAGGAGTTCGGCGAGGGCGGCTTCGACTATATGGGCAATAGCCGCGATGACGTTCCGGTCTTTGACGCAGCCCGCAAGGCGATTGTCGTGGCACCGGACGCTGCGGCTGAAAAATGGCGCCGGGCGCATGATGCCGAGCGGCTCGATATCGGCAAGGCAGCCCCTTTTGCGGCCCTGAAATCGATCCGGGTGCATCAATGGGCCAAGAATGTGCTGATCGGCGTGCCGATGATCCTCAACCACGACATTCTGCACATGGATGCGGTGCTCAACGTCATCGTCGCATTCTTCGCCTTCAGTTTCCTGGCCTCTGCCGTCTATGTGATCAACGATCTGTCGGATCTGACCAACGACCGGCGCCATCCGAAGAAACGCAACCGGCCGCTGGCCAGCGGTCAGATGTCGGTGCCGATGGGGCTGATGCTGGCGCTGTGCCTGCTGGTTGCCTCTCTCTCGCTGACGCTGCTGCTGCCCTACGATTTCGCCCTCGTGCTCGGCTTCTACGCTCTGGCGACAACGGCCTACACCTTTGTGCTCAAGCGCAAGCTGCTGGTCGATGTCTTCACGCTGGCGGGGCTCTATACCGTTCGCATCGTCGCAGGCTCAGCTGCCACCGGCACCGAACTGTCTTTCTGGCTCTTGTCGTTTTCGATCTTCTTTTTCCTCAGCCTGGCGCTGGTCAAGCGTTATGTCGAACTCGACGAATATGATGGGCGTGATGGTGCGCAGGTGCCGGGGCGCGGCTATCTGGCCGTCGATTTCGAGATGGTCGGGCAGGCCGGCATCTCCTCCGCCTTTGCCTCGGCCCTGGTTCTGGCGCTGTATATCCACAGCAAGGAAATGCAGGAAATGTACACGCTGGACTGGGCGCTCTGGCCGCTCTGCCCGCTGGTGCTCTACATGCTCTTGCGAATCTGGATGCTGGCCCGCCGCGGCATGCTGCATGAGGATCCGGTCGTGTTCATCATGCGTGACTGGCGCAGCCTCGTCACCATGGCGATCGGCGCATCGCTTGTGCTCGCCGGTGCCTTGGGAACGCCATGACCCCCGCCGAGTTTGACAGCTGGGGCCGGATCGATTGCCGCGCCCGGCAATCCGTGTCGCCCGATGCCTATGAGAACCTGCGCGAAACTGCAGTCCCCGGCGCGTTCCTGCCGTTCGGCAACGGCCGGTCCTATGGCGACAGCTGCCATAACGACCAGGGTAGACTGATCGAGAGCCGGATACGCACCCGCATCCTCGGTTTCGATCCGGGAACCGGGATCATTTCCTGCGACGCCGGCGTCACACTCCATTCCATCCTCGAAACAGCCATCCCGCACCGGTTTTTCCTGCCGGTCACGCCGGGAACGGCTTCGGTGACCGTTGCCGGTGCCGTCGCCAACGATGTCCACGGCAAGAACCATCACGCACGCGGCACGTTTGGCAAGCACGTGCTTGGCCTGACATTGTTGCGGTCAAGCGGCGAAGTGCTGACGTGTTCACCGACTGAAAACCAGAACTTGTTTTACGCCACCATCGCCGGCATGGGCCTGACGGGTTTGATCCTGTCGGTTGACCTGCAGCTGATGAAGGTACCATCCGCCCATATCCAGCAGCATGCGATCCGCTTCGATAGCCTGGGCGACTACTTCGCCATGGTCGAAACCGTCGATGGCGAGCATGAATATTCGGTCGCGTGGATCGATCAGCTGGCGACCGGCAAGCGGGCGGGCAGGGGCGTTCTTCTGGCCGGCGATCACGCCGATGCCTCCTGCGAGTTTCCCGACATGCCGCGTGCAAGGAAGCTGTCGGTGCCGTTTGCGCCGCCCTTCAATCTCTTGAACACTGTGACGCTGAAGGCATTCAACGAGCTGTATTTTCGCAAGGAAAAGCCGGGCGAAACGGTCAAGACGGTGAAATGGCCGGGCTATTTTCACCCGCTGGATGCCATCGGCAACTGGAACCGGCTCTATGGGCCCAAGGGTCTCTACCAGCATCAGAGCGTCTATCCGACGGAGAACGCGCCGGAGCTGACTGCACGGTTGCTGGAGACCGCCCGCAAGGCTGGTCATGCTTCCTTCCTCACGGTGCTGAAGAAGTTTGGGGAGCAGACATCTGGCGGCCTTTTATCCTTCCCGAGGCCCGGTTTTACGCTGACTTTGGATTTCGCCAATCAAGGTGAAGAGACCCTTAAGCTCCTCAACCGGTTGGACGCCATGGTTGTCGAGGCCGGAGGGGCGATCAATCCCTACAAGGATGCCCGGATGAGCCCGCAAACCTTTGATTTCTCGTTCCCGCGCTGGCGGCAGCTGGAAGCATTGCGCGATCCGGCAATGGTTTCGAATTTCTGGAAGAGAACGGCCTTTTCTTTGCCGAAATGAGAATGGGCTTTGCCAAAATGAGAATAGGAACAATTTGAATTAAATAAACGCCCGAATTTCACGGAATATACGGCTCTTGCGTGTAGGTATCCGGACGGGAACAGGGAACATCGACATGAAGTATATCGTATTCATTCTTTTCACCGTGATTACCAACGCTGCGGCACAAGTCATGCTAAAACAGGGCATGCTGTCGCTCGGACCGTTGAGCTTCACGGCTGATACTTTCATTGCCCGTATTTTCCAGGTGGTTTTCAACCCCTGGGTCTTCGCCGGACTTGCCACCTTCGTGATTTCGATGGTGTCGCATCTTTACGTCCTGTCGAAGGTGGAACTCTCCTTCGCCTATCCATTTCTGAGCCTTGCCTATGTGGCAGTGGCCGTCTTCGCCTATTTCGTCTTCCACGAGGATCTGAACGCCTGGCGCATCGCCGGCATTGGCTTCATCTGCGTCGGAACCATTCTCATTGCCCAATCCGGTATGTCTTCGCATGAAGACCAGCCATCGCTTGAAGCCGCGGGCGCAAAAACAGCAAAAATCGGGAGTGCATCATGAAACATGTTATTTTCGGCGGTGACGGCTTCGTCGGCCGCCATCTCGCAGAACGTCTGGTCCAGGACGGTGAAGAGGTCCTCGTTGCCGATATCGCCAAGTCCGACCTGCCGCATTACGCCCGCGGCTTCAAGCGA
>UBTA01000133.1 GCA_900468065.1 Hyphomicrobiales bacterium
TTGCATTGTAATCGAGGCTGGCTTCGCCGCGACCGCCGGGGTCCCGTTGCGCCCGCGCAATGGGGTGGCTTGTCGGGCCGGAACGAAGTGGAGGGCGGCCGGAAGCGGCTTTCTTGAGTGCCGCGAGGAATGCGAACCTGTTCGCAGCGGAAGAAAGCAGCAAGCGGCCGTTGCGGTATGGCGATCGAGACGAAGTCGTCCTTCGGTCACACCAGATCCATCGAGGTCTGCGCGGGTGCGGCCCAATCCGAACCGGATGGAACGCGACATGGTACGTAACCGCTGTTCTGCCCCCACATTGCCTGCAGCCGCCTGATCTGTGATCGACATTCCATGGATGAGCGACAAGGAGTTTCTCCATGGAGTCTACGTTGGAGGTTCTCACGAGGCGGCAGAGCCGTCGTGAAGTTCATCGTCAATGGCCGGACGAGCTCAAGGCGCGGATCGTATCTGAGAGCTTGCGTCCAGGCGCGACGGTGAATGAAGTGGCCGAGCGCCACGGGCTGAAGGCCAACCACCTGTCGTCGTGGCGGTCACTGGCGCGGCAGGGCAAGCTGGTGTTGCCAGAGCCGGAAGACGTAGTCGAATTTGCGGCCATGGTCATCGAGACGCCAACGCCTGAGCAGCCAACGGTCAAAGCCGTCAGCCGTGCTGAGATCGTCGTAGGTGCGGTCACCATTCGTCTTGAGGAGGGGGCGTCTGCCGACCGGATCGCCGCTATCGCGCGTGCCTTGGCGGCGGCGACATGATCTTTCCATCGAACCATGTGCGGATCATGGTAGCGACCAAACCCGTGGATTTCCGCAAGGGTCATGACGGATTGGCGGCCTTAGTGAAGAACGAACTGCACAAGAACCCGTTCACGGGAACAGTCTTCGTGTTCCGGTCTCGCAAGGCGGACCGACTGAAGCTGATCTACTGGGACGGCTCCGGCATCGTGCTGGCCTACAAGCGGCTGGAAGAGCACACCTTCACCTGGCCTGGCATCAAGGATGGATTGATGACGTTGACCCATGCCCAGTTCGAGGCGCTGTTTGCTGGCCTGGATTGGCGGCGGGTTCATGCCGTCCAGCCGAGAACCCCGCAGGCCATCGAATAGCTGCGGCACGATGACTCAGCACGGCAAATTCCAAAGGCAAATCGGCGCGGGATTTGATAGGTTCCGGCCATGCTAGATACGGCCGACCTTCCCGATGATGTTGCTGCCCTGAAGGCGATGCTGATTGCCGCACAGGCACGCGAGGCAGGCAAGGATGCCCAGATTGCCCGCAAGGATGAGCGGATCGAACGGCTTGAGAAGCTGGTTGCGGCTTTCAAGCAGGCAGCCTTCGGACGCAAGTCCGAGAAGACCGATGCCGACCAGTTCGATCTGGCACTGGAAGACCTGGAAACGGCCATAGCCGCGATCCATGCCGAAGACGAGGCGGACGTTCCTGCTGGGAACAGGATTACCAAGTCACGCGCGATCAATCGCGGCTCTCTTCCAAAGCATCTTCCCCGTGTCGAAGAGGTGATCGAGCCGGAAAGCCTGGTCTGTGCTTGCGGCGGTTGCCTGCATTGCATTGGTGAGGATGTCTCCGAACGGTTGGATGTGGTCCCGGCGCAGTTCCGCGTGATCGTCACCCGTCGCCCCAAATATGCGTGCCGTGCCTGCACTGATGGTGTCGTCCAGGCCCCGGCTCCGCCACGACTGATCCAAGCGGGCTTGCCGACGGAAGCGACAGTGGCCCATGTGCTGGTTTCCAAATATGCCGATCATCTTCCGCTGTATCGGCAGGCTCAGATCATGAGCCGCCAGGGCGTTGATCTCGACCGCTCCACACTTGCCGACTGGGTCGGGCGAGCAGCGTTCGAATTGCGCCCCGTCTTCGATGCATTGATTACCGACCTGAAGCGCTCGACCAAGCTCTTCATGGACGAGACCCGTGCTCCGGTTCTCGATCCCGGCTCGCGCAAAACTAAGACCGGATACTTCTGGGCGCTCGCACGAGATGATCGACCTTGGAATGGCAGCGCTCCACCGGGCGTGGCCTTCACCTATGCGCCTGGTCGCGGGGGCATTCATGCCGAACGGATATTGCGGGGCTTCTCCGGCATCCTGCAGGTCGATGGCTATGCCGGATACAACAGGCTGATCGCACCTGACCGTGTCGGCCCGGACATTCGGCTTGCCTATTGTTGGGCACACGCCCGTCGCAAGCTGGTGGAGATCACCCGCAACGGATCAGCACCTATTGCCGAAGACGGCGTCAAACGGATCGGAGAACTATATCGCATCGAGGCCAAACTGCGCGGCCTTGATCCGGAGGTTCGCTTTGCTGAACGACAGGAACGGTCTGCGCCACTGGTCGCCGACATGCAGACCTGGCTTGCCCATCACCGTGCTCGCGTTGCAATAAAGTCTCCACTCGGCGAGGCTCTAGCATACATGGCCAAATACTGGGATGGCCTGAAGCTCTTCCTGACCGACGGCCGCGTCGAGATTGATAACAACAGCGTCGAGAGAACCATCCGACCGATCGCCCTCAATCGCAAGAACGCGCTCTTTGCGGGCCACGATGCTGGGGCTGAGAACTGGGCGACCATCGCCTCGTTGATCGAGACATGCAAACTCAATTCTATCGATCCCAGTGCCTACCTAACCCGCACGCTCACCGCGCTTGTGAATGGTCATAAGCAGAATGAGATCGCACGCCTTCTGCCTTGGGCTTACGAGGCGGGTTAAATTTGTCCGTCAGCCTTATGGCGTCTTCGCCCTTCCCACGATGGTTCGTCGACGCTTGCCGTCGTTTCACCCTCTTCCAGAGCGTGTCGGGGACAATACGCAGTGCCGGAATCTCCTGGACGATGTGCTGTTCTGGCAAGTTTAGCCGGGAGACCCGGCGTTCGCTCACGGGGTTCTTTCGGTAAGCTAGTCTGTTGAACACCAAGCGACCTATGTACAACTCGTTGTTCAAAATTCCGGTCCCTCTTCGGCGGTGGCCCCGGATCGCTGTTCCTCTCCAGGCCAGCCCACGAGGGCCAACTACCCCCTTCTTGTTAAGTTTTTCCGCAATAGCGTCCGGGCTAAAGCCCTTTGCATACTGCTCATATATCCAGACGATGACACAGGCTTCGTCGGCATTAATGTCTCTCAGGCCTCGGATCGGCTCACCGTCGGCTCCAAGAACCCTTTTAATCGAGTAGCCGTAGCAAATGCCGCCAGGCACTCGCCCTTTCTTTGCTACCGTCTTCATTCCTTCTCTTGTGCGATACCGAACCTGTTCCAGCATTTCACTGTTCAGGACGGCCCTTAGGCCAAGCTCCATGGACGACACCTGGGAGCTGCCATGAACGGTCCAAAGTTCGATTTCATGAAAGTGCAGCAGCTTCAGCACCTTTGCGCTGTGTTCGAGGTCTCGCGACAGGCGATCAAGGGTAAGGCAAAGAAGGACGTCGAATGCTCCTTGTCGCGCCCCCTTCAAGGCGGCCTGAAGACCTGGTCTTGTTTCGAAGCTAGCGCCGCTTACCCCCGCATCGACAAAGGTCTCACAAAGCGTCCAACCTCGCTCTAAAACAAACGAAGTCCCTAAATCAAGCTGGGTTTCAATGGACGCAGGGTTTTGCTGATCTGTCGAATAACGCGCGTAGATGACCACTCTCTTGCACATTTCGGCCTCCCAAAGACAATGACAGGCGAAGGTACCACGACCCACACGCTCAGTTGTCAGCGGAGGAGTAAGTTCATTCAGGGGTGGTCAAGGTGCGGAGACAACAGCGCTTACCATGGTACGTGGTTATCGACGCTCACCCGCGAGCGGGCGGCTGACGGCATCCTCTTCGGCACAATGCCCATGACACGCCAGACCCGACGGTCTTGCCGTTCCCGTCGACCATCGCCGCAGGCCACAGCCGCATCACCTTCGAACCTCTGGCGAACCAGTGCGGGCCGTACAATGGCTCCCTCAAGGGGGCGAGGCTCACGGGCTTGCCGTCGTCCTGACAATTTATACCGCCCATCATCCATACAGGCCGGTCGAGATTGAGGATATCGCCTCTTCCGGACATGGCTGGAGCGCGTTCTGCTTCGGCCACGGAATCGCCGGAACGCAGGGCTCTTTCCGCACGCTTCACCGGGCGCTTATGAGACCATCCTTCCGGCAGCGCCGACGGAAAGAGTGAGAAATCCGCTCGTGCTCCTGAAACGCTTGGTTGAACCGGCGTACAATCTCAAATGTGTCGTTCGATTGCATTTCCAATCTACTATCTAGACCGATCCGTCTCCATGAGTCTTTACGCGAACCGATTCCCGGAGCCACTCAACCTTCCAGTATGTGATCCGCGACGCTGTAGCAGTGGCTCGCCTGGTAGGCGTTCCGACCCCGGTTCATGTGCGTCAGATTGAATCTTCGAATGGCGCGCAGCACATAGGGGGCTGCGAGGAATTTGTGGATCGAGGCGGAGCCACGCACATTGATGCCGAAAATATCCTCGCCGCGCGGGAAGAAATAGCTGACGTCCTTTGGCGTCGTGACGCAGTGCTCGAGCAAGAATTCATCCACCTGGTCCTGCGCGGGTGAATGGTCCGTGATGAAATCCGAAAGGTGCACAATGAATCTTGCGCGGATGCTCTCGCCATCCACATAGATCGCGAAAAGCTCCATCCAGCTCGCATTGACGCGGACAATCGGCTTGTCGGAAGTCGACGGCAGACAAGACACTGACCAGTACTGTCGCTCGGTTTTGCGTGGCATAGGGATGCAGTTTTGCCCGTAGAGCCTGAGAATCTTCAGAACTTCTTGTGCCTGCGGGCGAGCAAGCAGCTTCTGGAATCGCCCCACGTACTTGAACCGCAGTTCCATGGACTCCAAGCGCTCGTCGGCGTCAGGCAGGTTCGTCCTGCCTTCTATCCAATTGCGCTGCTGCTCAACATTCAGAAATTGGCGCAGACCAGTGGTGCAGCTGAGAGGAGTCTTGCTCATGTCAGGCGAGTTCTCCAGCCAGCGGCGAGCTCCAATCTCGTAACATCGGACGGAGCCCGCGGAGCGCCGGCGAGGTCGAGAGTTTCAGGCATTTCCCTATCCCTCACGTGTCCCATGCCTTCGACGATCTTTCCGTCCCGCACGCGCATGATATTGACGCCCCGGACACGATCGCCTTCGCGCTCGCTCCAGCGGACGATCCCGCGGTCCCCGCTGGCCCAAATCTCTTCCGCTTCGAACATGAGACTCGCCGAGGACGCCACTTCCTTCCAGAAACCGAGGCATGCCTCACGCCCTTCGTAGCGCGCGCCATCTGGAGCGGGCGCCGTATTCTCGAGCACGCAGCCCTCGCCGATAAGTTCGTCGAGGTCTTGGCGGCGATGCGCCACGAACGCGCTATTGAAGCGCTCCATGAAGCGGACCTCGACGGGGGCGCGGTAGGCGATGGCGGCTTTGCGGGCCCAGGCGAGGGCTTCGTCGAGCGTGGCGAGATCGAGCACCCAGAAGCCACCGATATGTTCCTTTGTCTCGATATAGGAGCCATCGGTAACGAGCACCTCGCCCTTGGGCTGGTTGCGCACCGACTTGGCCCTGCCGACTGGTTCCAGGCCGCCGACAAAGACGCGGACGCTGGCGGCGACCATTTCGTCGTTCAGCACGTCGATGTCGCGGTGCATCGCTTCGTCCTCGGCGACAGCCGGATTGTAATCGTCGGGGTGGTGAATGGTGACCAGATACCTTGTCATCCTGCTCTCCTAATTCGCCGCGCCGGGGGGCTGGGCGTCGGTGAATGCCGCGCGTTGCGCGGCAAAGGCCCGCTTGTAGGCGGGACGCGCCTCGCCGCGGGCAACATAGGCGGAAAGGTTTGGGAACTCGTCAAGTAGGCCGGAGGGGCGCGACCTGAGCAGCACGTGCACCATCATCAGGTCGCCGGCGCTGAACGCGCCATCAAGCCATTCGGCATCGCCGAGGTGTGACGACAACTGGCGCAGCCGATCGCGGATGCGATCCTTGACCAGAGGCATGCGCTCATCCGCCCAGCTCTTGTCGCTCTCGATGAACTTGGCGGTCTGAAGATCGAGAATAGGCGGCTCGACCGTGCCGACGGCGGCAAACATCCAGGTGATCGCCCGCGCCCGGGCATGCGGATCAGCCGACAGTAGGCCGGGATGCTGTTCGGCGATGTGGAGCAGGATGGACCCAGACTCGAACAGGGCGAGGTCGCCTTCCTCGTAGGTCGGGATCTGCCCGAAGGGATTCACCGCAAGATGCGTCCGCTGCTTGATGGCAGCGAATGAAACGAGGCGGACGTCATAGGGCTGGCCCGTT
Organism: Hyphomicrobiales bacterium; assembly: GCA_900468065.1. Classification (GTDB taxonomy): domain Bacteria; phylum Pseudomonadota; class Alphaproteobacteria; order Rhizobiales; family Rhizobiaceae; genus Pararhizobium. The sequence continues at coordinate 6,291 of UBTA01000133.1, forward strand.
TCCTCGAGGGCCCAGCGAACGCGCACGTCTCGCGAAAGCCCCATGCCGCGGTCGGGCGACCGTTCAAAGGCAGTGATAGTGGGGGTCACGTGTGGCTCCAGATGCTGCGGTTGATGGGAGACGGCCCGACCTGCGTTCACCTTGTGGTCGAAGGCGCCGGGCGGAAATCGACATCGGTCCGCGAAATATTTTCAGCTGCCATGGGGCGCCGTGGGCAATCCTGCAACAATACCCGCTAAGGCTTCAGCTTTCACGTGAGGCTGGCCTGCTTAATAATGTGAGCGCGCCAGCAATTGGCGCGTTCACTTACAGCGTGTTCAAGGGATGAACGACACTTTGATACCGGTGCGCCTCTCCTCATGATCAAGACGCCCAACTCGACTGGGCGTCAGGCAGCACCTTGTCCTGTTCGGGACTTCAGAGACTGTTGGAAGACGGGCACCATTTGATCCATTGCGGTGGCGAGCCAACCTGTGAGTTCATCGGGTAACGTGTCGTGGATCCAGACAAGACGGCTTCGCGTTTCATCCGCGGCAAAGACCTGCATCGACGTGTTGTCGTGCGCAACTTCGTCGCCCACCCAGCCCCAGACGATCCGCCGAGCCTGCTCGTCACGGGCGATGAGTCGCTCTCGGGCAACGGTGCCGTCGGCAAAGACAAGGGTCCGGATATCGGGCTCGTCCATTCTGCAGTCCACGAAGACGCCAGGGGCCATCTTTAAGGGCCCGTTGGCGAAATCATTGACTGCCTCCCAAACCTCCGCTGGAGCAGCGTCAATGATGATTTCTCTGATTACTGAAGCCATAGAATTCCTCCTGTGATAAGTCTCATGCACAGACCGGTCTGTCTGAATTGCGCCGTTGATATAGACAGACCTGTCTGATAATGTCAAGCTATGAATGTCGTAACTTCTCACCGACCAGATCGTAGTCCGGCTCGTCGCCGGCTCCTCGATACCGCCACCAGACTTTTCTACGCGGAAGGTATCCACGCGGTCGGCATCGACCGGATCATCGCCGGGGCCTGCGTCGCCAAAGCGACTTTTTACAGCCACTTCCCATCCAAGGACGACCTCGTCCGTGCCTATATCGAGGAACAAGACTGGCTCGGGCGCACGGCCATTGCTGAGCTTGGGCAGTTGCCGCCACGCGAGAGGCTGCTCGCTATCTTCGACCGGATCGGCGAGGCAGCTCATCAACCCGGTTATCGCGGCTGTCCCTTCCTCAACGCTACGGCCGAATACCCCGACCCGACCAACCCGGTACGCCAGGCCATCGATGATCACCGCCGATGGTTCCGCGAGCTGCTACGGGGCCTGCTTGCCGCAAACGGTCATTCCGACCCGGTCAGGACCGCAGACATCCTTATCGTCCTCTGGGATGGTCTGCTGATCAGCGGCCACGTTGATGACTCGACGGAGCTTTCGGTTCTTACCCGCGATGCCGTGACCAGGATGCTTAGCATCGGCCGCTGAGGCGAGCAGCCTCTGCCGAGTTACCCCAGTCCTGGGGCGACGGAAAACAGGTGATTTCCGCGCAGCGTCCTCGAGGGTCAAGGTGATCTCGTAAAGAGGGCGATTTTCCGCGCGACAAACCCTGTCGGAATGTGGCATTGTACGACAAATTCAGATTTGGGGTTTGTCGTACATGCTGATCGGTTACATGCGGGTATCCAGTAGTGATGAGCGCCAGTCAGTCGCTCTGCAGCGTGACGCACTGCTTGCGGCTGGCGTCGATGAACGTCATCTGCATCAGGATCGCGCCTCCGGTGCGCGTGACGATCGACCTGGCCTGAAGGCCTGTCTGGAGGAACTGCGCAGGGGCGATGTTCTGGTCGTATGGAAACTCGACCGGTTGGGGCGCTCGCTTTCGCATCTGATCCGGATTGTCGAGGAACTGAAGGCGCGCGGTATTGCCTTCCGGTCTCTCACCGAGGCAATGGATACGACGAACTCGCATGGCGCATTTTTGTTCAACCTGTTTGGTGCGCTTGCCGAATACGAAAGAGCGCTGATCACGGAGCGGGTCAATGCCGGCCTGGCCGCGGCGCGCCGACGCGGTCGCAAGGGCGGCAGGCCACCGGCAATCGACGCCGAAAAGGTCGAGCAGATTCTTGCGGCTCTGGAAGGCGGCGCCAGCAAGGCGTCCGTTTGCCGGACTTTCAAGGTGCCGCGCTCGACGCTGATCGACACACTGAGGCGGATTGGATGGACCGGGCCCGGGAAGAAAGATGCGCCCGACACCACGCTTTAACGGCGGGGATGATCGATGTCCTTCCTCGACGCGCAGTCGCGTGCCACACTGTTTGAGCCACCCGAAGCTTATGAAGAGGCCTTGGCGCGCTATGCGCTCTCGGTCGAGGATATTGCCTTCGCCAAGGGGCATCGCCGCTCGCACAACCGGTTGGGCTTTGCGATCCAGCTTGCATTGGTCCGGGATTTGGGTCGGCCTCTGCGGGCTGGCGAAGCGCCGCCGCAGGCCATTATCTCGATCGTTGCCGATCAGCTCGGCATCGACCCTGCTGTTTTCGGCTTCTATGCGCAACGTGAGGAAACACGCCGGGACATGCGCGCGAGATCGTTGCCGCTCTTGGGCTGCGTGCTGTCCGGGCGAGCGATTACCGTAGTCTGATCACCGCGGCCGCACGCGAGGCGGCCGCTACCGAGAAGGGTATGCCGATCGCACAGGCGGTTATCGAGGCGCTGAAGGACGGGAAGCTCCTCGTTCCTGGTACCGAACTGCTGATACGCTTGGCGATGGCCGGTCGGGCAGCGGCGCGCAGGCATGCTTATCGAGAGTTGATCCGGGGTTTGGGCCAGCCCTCCTTTGAGGTCCTTGACCAGCTTGTCGCTGACCGGATTGGAGACCGAAGCCACCTCGGCTGGATCGCGGAAGCGCCCGAAGGGGCGAAGCTGAAGAACCTCAAGGGTTTGATCGCCCGCCTTGAGGTTTTGCGCTCCGCCGCCATTCCGGATGAAAGGCGCAAGACGATCCATGCCAACCGCTATGGCATCATCGCCCGGGAAGCCCGCATCCTGCATGCGCGTGAGATACGGCGACTGACAGTCGAGCGTCGCTATGCCACGTTGACCGCCTTCGTCATCGAGAAGCAGGCGTCGATCACCGATCTTGCGGTCGACATGTTCTGCAAACTGATTGGCAGCGCCCGCCGCAAAGCTGAGGTCAGCCGCAAAGAACGCCGGCTGAAAGAAGCGGAAATCCTTGCCGGTGTGGCGCTCAATCATCTTCAGCTCGGTGAGGCGCTTGTGACGGCACGCGGGAGCAACGCTGATTTTGCCTCCGCAATCGCCTCCAGCATCGGCTGGGAAGGACTGTTGGCCAGTATGGCGGCAGCCACATCTGTTGTTCGTCCTGATCGCAGTGACGAATTCGACGAACTGGTGGAGCGGCACAAGTCGATGCGCAAGCTGGCGCGGCTCCTGTTCGACACGTTTTGTTTCCGGTCCTTTCGTCCCGACGATCCGCTTCTGGCCGCAGTGGATCATCTGCGCGCGCTCTACCGCGGACGAAAGCTGCCCGCCCACGTGCCGCTTGCCTTCCTGACCCGCAAATGGCGACGACGTGTCCGGTCCGGCGGCGGCGAGATCGACTTCCCCGCCTGGGAAGTGGCGGTGCTGGTCCACCTGCAGGATCGTCTGCGGGCCGGCGACATCTGGGTGGATGGCAGCCGGGCATGGCGAAGTTTCGAAGATTATCTGTTGCCACGCGCTACCTTCGCCCTGATGCGCGCGGAAAGAAGGCTGGGGCTTGCCATCCCGGACAGCTTCGCGGCCTGGCGGGCCGAACGCACTGCCCCGCTTGACGCCAAACTGAAAGCCCTGGCTCAAGCGGCTGCGTCCAACGCCATTCCGGAGGCGGTGATTTCCGACAAGGGTCTGTCGATCTCGGCTATTCGCGAGGAGGAGCGCGATAGGGTCGTGGCGCTCAGCCGGCGTCTTTATATCCTTGTTCCACGGATCAGGATCACCAGCCTGCTCGCCGAAGTTCACAGCTGGACCAGATTTCTCGACAGCTTCACCCATTATCGCACCGGTGAGACGGCGAGCGATGAGGCGGCGCTGATGGCCGCGATCCTTGCCGACGCGACCAATGCAGGCGCTGAGCGCATGGCCGAAAGCTCGCGTGGTGTCACCATCCATCAGATGATGCTGATGGTGGACCGGCATCTGCGCCGGAAACGTATGCCACGGCGACCGCCGTTCTGGTCGATGCGCAGCAAGTCCATCCCTTTGCCGCGATCTGGGGCGATGGCCACATCTCCTCCTCGGACGGTTAGTTCTTTCCTGCCGGCGGTCGCGGCGAAGCTAGCCTCGATTACAATGCAA
>UBTA01000134.1 GCA_900468065.1 Hyphomicrobiales bacterium
GGCGGCAAAACCGGCTCAACCCAAGCCGATGCAGAAGCCGCCCGACACTGGAGCGATGAACGATGACGCACGCCCGGAAAGTTCCACGCAAAGCTCGTCCAGCGTCAGTTCGCCATTCTGTGCCAGCCGCTCTGCGACCCACGCGTGGTGTGCCGAAAGCTTGCCACCGCCAAGGTGCCCCTGCCGGCGGGGGAGAAGCGAACCTGTCTCGCGCTTCAGGATCACCAGATCGTTCACGAAACGCGGCGACACCCGAAAATGCCGGGCGGCCTCCCGATGGCCATGGCCTTCTTCAACAAACGTTACGACACGCTCACGCAACGCAATCGGATGTGACCTGCCCATAGCGATCTCCCTTCACATCAAAGGGAATCACGGATCGCCTGATTTGAGAACCATGAATCGCAAAAACAGCGACACGCTTTAGTCTCCATAACCCCGCTACGAGGATGGCAGTGGCGTTTCCGCCGGTTGCTCACACCGCGCCTGTTGGCGTACTAAAACCGCCGGGGCTCTAGTCGCCGCTGGATGAAAGTTCAGTGGCAGGTCAGGCGGCCAATCGGGCAAGTCGCAAACGGGGCAGGCGGCTCCGACGCTCTCGTTGACAGACGACTAGCTCAGGACATGGGGATACAGTGTTGCCATGGGGACCCGAACCGGTAGCGCCGTCCGGCTCCTCCCATGGCAAACGCACACAATAGGCTCAAGTTAGTTGTTGCGATCAATACCCAATTTGAAATAAGACCGGCCTGTGATCTGGGCCATCCATTACCTGGAAGGCCGGATTGAATTCGGTCGGCCCATCTGCCGCGGCAAGTTGGACGCCGCTGCCGGCAAGGCACCAGTCTAGGATTCCACCGTTCTTTTGTGTCGCACCGTGCCCCCAGCTGGTTGCGCGTTGTACACCACCTGGCAAAGTTAGCTGGTTGAAGCGATTCAAGTCCCAGTTCATGTCACCGGTAATCGCCCACCGCCCTGTGCCGTTGGTGAACGTATCCATAAAGGCTGCGCCCTCTTCGATTTGGCCTCGAGTTTGGCCGGTCTGACCTGACTTGAAATGAGCAAATCCGATCGCGACCTTATCGTCAATGTGGCATAAGAGAAAATTGCGATTGAGCCCTCGCAACCCATCAAATGACAAATGGAATTCACCCGACCGTCGGGCAAGGAGTACGTAGGCGTTACTGTGCCCACCCTCGAGAAATTCACATGCATAATTTTCCCCGTAAACCTCCCTCAAATGAGAAATGTAGTCACCGATTCTTGCAGAATGCACCTCGCATAAAAAGATCAGGTCTACTGCGCGATTGCTGCAATAGTCTATAAAGTCGGAGACTTTCTGCTGCTTGAGAAGCTCCGATGATTGCCCATTCTTTTCGATATTAAAGCTTGCGATGCTGATGTAAGGCATTTGGTCATCCTCTTTGCTTGAAGGAAGCCGCGCAAGCTATCGCGGCGAGCATATGCAACGATATTTCACGTGGCCGATGGGCGTGGCCGCAGGTGTGAAGCCGTCTGCGGACTCCCACGCGTCATGACGCGGTATTGCGAAAACCCGATCAGCCGGATCTCCAGAGGCCAACAGACACGGGGGTGCCCGCCTGAGAATTGGGGGAATCCGCTACGCTAAACAGATCCCCCTACGAACGATGCCTAATTTCCAGGCTGCATGTTAAAGGTCTGATGAAGAGTCGTGCCCCCGATTGATACCTTCCGCTCCGGAACAAGAGCGAGATCAAGTTTGTCTCCGGAGGTTCGCCACCACTCCCAAGCGAGCCCGGTGCAGCCTTCAGACTTGATATTAATCCTGCGAGCGTTGCCGCGCAGCGGGATGCTCGTTGAGAATGGCGCTGTGCGATCCTTGCTGTTACCGTTCCAAGTTACGCGACGGGTGATCTTTGATCCGCTGTCGTAGCCGATCTCATCCCATGTCACCGCGAAGCGGGCCACGTATCCGCCCGTATGCTCTAACTTGATTTCCCCGCCGCTATAGCTTTCCGTCTTCTCGGCGACATATTCTGTTTTGCCGTGCACTCCGGCCGACACGCCATCCTTCAAATAGACAGTGTAGTAGTTAAGAGGCGCGGCCGGATTGGTGCGGGACAGCTTGGCGTTTTCGAAGATGATCTTGTTGATCTTCTGCGCATCTTCAATGCTATTCAGATTGAGGTCTTTGTAGACCTCCTCCGACCCGCCGAGAGCGACAAGGCTGACGTTTATCTGGCTGAGCTTCGACTTGTACGCGGTTGAGCCATGGCTTTCCGTGTCAACGCCATTGGCAGACACATTGGCCTTTACGATCGACTCAAGTTCCGTTGTGGTCAAAGTCGATTCGAACTTGAGGAAAATCTGTCTGCCATAGTGAACATTCTTTACGAACAGCGGCGGATGCGCATCGCTAACGCCCGCGTGTGATAGGTCTTCCCATGTGGTGGATTCACTGAAGATATCGGCCGGCTTCGCGGGGCGTTCCGCAGACACGGTGTAGAAGATCTGTTTGAACTGCATGAGATACACCGACTTCTTCTCCATGTGTTTTCGGGAAAAGTCGATTCCAAGCTTCTGCTTCAGGTATGTCACGTCACAGCCGAACTTGAGCGCCAGCTCGTTCTCGTCATAAATAAGGCTGTTCCGGTACTGAAAATTTGCCGGCAAGGTCCATTCGCCGCCGTGACTGTCGAACCACTTTGCTAGGGTTTCATTGACGCCAGCCTGTACATTGGCGTAGTTCGGCTCGGTCACGAAGGATATGTCCTTCGAACCCGGCAGATTGATCGTTATGCTGATCGGCGCCTTTTTACTCACCAGTTCCTGCGGTTTGCCGTCGAGCAGCTCGTTGCTGGCGACAAGCAGTGCCCCGGGAAAGGTAATGTCATCATAAGCGCTTGGCACCGCGATATCGAAATCGGCATCGTAACTGCACTTCTCCCGGGTAACGACAAGGTACGTCGAGTCTTCGAAGCGATCCTCGTTCGGCAGGTCAACGTTGGCGACTTTCGTTCCGTTGAAAACCATGACGGTCTTAGGATCATATTTAAGGGCAAATATCTCCTGATTTATCGTCTCTCTATTGTTTGTCATATCGCTCCTCCTTCGATTGGATTGTTAAAAATGTTGCGTCGAGCGTGACTGGCCCTGCCTGCCAAATTTGGGAGCGGTGCAATGGGTGAATCCTTCCGCAAATTCGGCCAAGCTTTAAGCCGAACCAGTCCGTACTCACTAAAAGATCCACCTCGAGCCGCACGCCAAAGTTGCTGCAGCTAGATCTCTATATGAAATCAGACGCTTGTTCTACAACATGGCGTATCACAAAGGACCGCGCGTCTCACGATCTCAACTTTTTTGATATTGCGTGATGGCATCTCAACCAAAGCCGGCTTGTCCATCGTCGGCCGTTCAGCGGTGCCGCGGGCGGAGCTCACTTGGGTTCATGCCAAAGCGCACTCTGAACGCGCGCTGGAAGCTACGGGTGTGCGCGAAGCCGCACGCTTCGGCGATCGAGTCAACGCTGATTTGCAGGGGTCCTGCCTTGAGCATGTCCTGAGCGCGGGCGAGACGCATTTCCCGGATCGCGTCGGCCACAGTCAAACCACGATCGGCGAAAGCGCGATATAACGTGGCGCGCGATGCCCCCATGTCGCTGGCGATGCGGTTGACGTCGAGATCGAAATAGGCGAAATGCCGCTCAATGTATCGCTGCGCGTCAGTAAACAGCGCAGCGCGGACAGAATGAATCGGCCGGGTGTCGGAAACCGCCCGTTCTTTAATAGCGAACAGGGCCAGCCTGGCAGTCTGATCGAGCAGAAAATCGGACTCTGCTTGGGTGAGATCCCCCATGATGCGAGCAAGAAGCAACATCTGGTTCTTGAGAACCGGGGTTAGGCGAGAGCAGGTCAATGCGTGAGCGATGGCGCTAACCGGCGGCATCGGGCCAAGCGCAATTTCCACGACCTCGCGTCTCAGTAGCAAGTGGACGCCACTTCCCGCCCCACCCTTCACCCGTAAAGGCCTTGCCGCGTTATAGAGGAAGAAGCCGCACGAGTGTGTCAGCCGCGTCTCGTCATTTTTGCTGCGATGTTTTCGCTCGCCGGAAATTACTAGTCCCAGGTCGAATCCTTCATGTCCGTTGACACCCGCATGGTGGCTTACATGCCCGCGCGACACGATTTCTTCTTTGGAGAAAAATGCGCGAGTACCTGCGGTTTCATGCCAAAACTCATAGGCTTCGAGGGGCGGCGCGGCATTTGTGGAGATATCCAAAAGTACAATTTTACTAGGCGGATCATGCCCGTTCCGCCATTTTCCACAGCTTGGTATCCAGGAACAGATATCCGGCGCCCCCTCCCAAGCGATTCCGTCGCATCGCTGATACATTGCGTCCCATTCCCGCACGATATTGCCTGACAAACAGACAAACCGTTACAGAACTTAAATCTAGAGTGGTCGTCCTCATTCGTTGCAATTTGCTGAACGACCAGTAAATCCTGCGCTATTTTTAAACAGGTGGGCTAAAACGGTGACTCTGAAAAGGGAACAGCTCGGGTTGTACCAAAACAGCTGGTTCTGATGCAGTTTCCTGTAATTCGCCGAACTTGCGACCGTACCACCGGGAATAACTCGAAAGCCTTGCAATAATCACGTCGTGTGTTATAATATAACATATCAAACTAACTAAGAGGCGCACGGCAAGCCGGTCTTCGGTGCTTCGGCCGTTAATATCGCGCTCGATGGCAAACAACGCATCGATACGCCTGACCGCTTCCTGACGGTTTTCAACGGTGCGATGACCGCTGGCAGCCTTGGATGGGATGCGGTGGGCGAAGCCGTTGGCGTCTCGGCAACGTGCTCATCGGAGCCGCGGGTCTGCTCGTCGCAGGCTTCATCATGCACCGGATCAAGCTTCGGTCCGGCGAGGCGGACCTGGTGTCCTCCAACCATTGGCCGGAGCCTCTCGTTGCCGGGCCGGTCGCGAACGACCGCGGTCCCGTGCTCATCCTGATCGACTACCACGTCGAAAAGCCCAACCGCACCACGTTCCTGCATGCCCTTATCGACATGTCCTCGGAACGTCGTCGAGACGGAGCCTATGGCTGGGGAGTGACAGAAGACTCCGCCGATCCTGAAAAGATCACCGAATGGTTCATGGTCGAATCCTGGGCGGAGCATTTGCGACAGCATAAACGCGTCTCGAATGCGGATGCCGATCTGCAGAGCAAGGTCCTGGCCCTTCACAGCGGTCCTGAAAAACCCGTCGTTCGACATCTGCTGTCGATCAACACGCCTGGAAGAGCCACCTGATGCCAAGCATGACTCAATTTTTCAGCGACTAGGATGCGGCCGAAGGCGGCAAAATCCATCGAAGGTGGTGGCGATCTAATCGCTGTGGGTAAACACTCAACAACAAGGCGAATGCAATGAGCAATTTACACAAGGCAAAGCGTATCGAGAATTTCGGTGTCGCATGGGAAACGGTGTTCGGTTACGCTCAGGCCTTACAGGTTAAGGATACCGTGTATCTCTCCGGCCAACTGCGCCACGACCAACAAGGAAATCTGATTGCGCCGGCTTTATTGAATGCGGCGGGCAAGCCGGTGGATTTTTCGGCAATGGAAGAGCAAATGCGGCAGACCTATAAAAATGCAACTGCGCTTCTCGCGCGATTTGGGGCAACCCTCGACGACGTTGTCGAAGAGACACTTTACGTTCTAGATGTCCCTACAGCGTTTGAGACGGCGGGCAAGGTCCGCAAGGAGATGTATGGAACGGCGATGCCGCAAGTGGCAAGCAACCTGATCGGGGTTTCCGGATTGGCGTTCCGTGAGCAACTCGTGGAAGTTGCGTTCCGTGCCGTGGTTAACATTTAATCAGCACGGAACACGAGCGCAGGTGCGAGTTTGCAGCCGATGTAGGTCTTCGGGCTTACAAGCTTCGCATTGTTACGGAAGGTGCCGTCTCCCGGCTGGAGCCGATCTGCATACTTCTGCGGATTGGCACGTCCAGCCATCATGAAGTCAGCGCTAAGCGGCTGGACGAGGATCGCTCGGCTGTCGAATGCGCCGGCATGCGCGAAATCGTTGAGGGCCAGAAGATCGGCTACGAACTCGAGCGCGACAACAAGTCGGGCAGATGTCGGGCTGCAATCTCCAAGCCGCTTAAATCGGTATCTGCTTTTCTTTGACCACGGATGCACTGGCACTGTCGAAAGCGTAACTCCAGACGAGGTCAGGCAATGATGGCCATGCCTTATTTTATGCCCGGCGCCCGGCGCACAAAGGGACTTTTCATGACTGACGCACACAGCAAATCCCGCCAGCAGGCTGAAATCGCCTTTGGCAACGTGCAAAAGCAGTTCTTTGCAAAAGATCAGGCAGTCGCGGAACTGCAGTCGATCCCACAGCACCGAGACGATAAGACGATGCGGCTTCGTGAAGCACGATCGGCGCGGGAACTCGAACGTCAGCCTGCGCAACGCAAATCGTCTACCATCAGCGAATATCGCTAGCGCGTTATAGGTTCCACTCTTTCGCCCTGTATGTTCTATCTCGCTTCCAATCCGCGCGACTGCGAGTGCGCCATGGCAATTGCCATCCACGAGGGCGATGTTCGGCCTGCACAAAATCCTGAGAAGAAACTGTGATACCGGACTCCAGGGAATTACAGACAATCAACACAGTCTGGCAGTTCGCGATACAGGTTCTTGGCGGAGAGGGCGCACCATGATCGTGGTCCCCCACGAAATGGCCTTCGCCCGAGACGTCGGCAGCCGCGTGTTCCTGAGCCAGGGCGTGATCGCCGAGGAAGGAGATTCGAAAGAGGTTCTTGCGAAACCACAAAGTGAGAGGACCTTTCCTCCAAGCGCAATACTCCGTGCGAGCCCTCGGTCTCCCTAAGCCGTGAGTTCCATAAATATGCTTACGCCTCAGATCCATAATCAAACAGGGGTAAGCGTCAAGGCGTTGCTAAGTTGAGCCATTCGAGGCTTTGACAAACTTTGCCAAAATCGGTTATGGTGCCTTCGAATGGAGGTTATCGATGGCCACGATGAACGTATCTCTTCCAGACCCGATGAAGGATTGGGTGGAGGCCCAAGCCAGGACTGGGCGATATTCGAACGCTAGCGACTACGTGCGCGACCTGATCCGACGCGACCAGATACGAAACGACAAGATTGCCGCCATGCAAAGTTTCGTTGAGGCCGGGCTCCAAAGTGGCGTTGGCATTCGATCAAAAGATGAACTCTTTGCTGAGGCGATGGCTCGTGCCAGCAAGTCATGAGTTTCAAGCTTTCTGTCGAGGCGGAAGAGGACATTATTGCGATCGCCGAGCAAGGTGCCCGTATGTTCGGAGCAGACCAGGCAAAGCGTTACCACGATGAACTATTCGCATTATTTGACCTCATATCTGTCAATCCACGCATCGCGCGCGAACGGGATGAGATTGATCCACCCGTTAGAATTCATCCCTTCAAAGCGCATCTAATCGTTTATCGGATCGATGACGATGAGACAATTTTTGTAGTACGAATTCGCCACGGGCATGAAGATTGGGCAAGTAATTCAATTTAGTGCACCTCGATGGAGCTGTGGGATTTGGTGTGTCTCAGGTTCGTATCCCTTCAAGGCGAAGACGCCTAAATGGTTTTTTCTTGAGCCATATGCGGCTCGTGCGTAACGACCGCTTTGCGCCTTTATACCCGCCGCTCGACCTACGCGGATCGAACTGGTCAAACCAACCAAAGCGGGACCTCGGAGTACCCCCGACGGGAACGCCAGTGTGATTTCAGGGGTTCCCATTGCGTCATGTTTTCTTGAGAGCGCAAACAAGGTTCCGCTGGATTGCCCGGTGTGACGGCGATATGCGCGACCCGAATGACCGTGTTAAGGTCCATTCTTGATCGAGCGAGGATGGCAAGCGATGGAAACCGCACAACTACGATATAATTGGGCTGATCCGGACGTCTACGAGGCTTTCATGGGGCGCTGGAGCGAACATCTGGCAAACCTATTTCTCGCCCGTGTCAATGTCGCTCCGCGCGGTCGCGTACTCGATGTAGCCTGTGGGACAGGTGTGCTGACGAAAGCGCTAGCCGAGGCGGGCATGCATGTGATCGGTGTTGACGCATCGGAGGGTTACCTTGAAGGAGCCCGCCGTCTTCGATCCCACCCCAACATCGCGTATGAACACGGCGATGTCCGGCACATGAGGTTCGACAATCATGTATTCGATGCGGCCGTTTCCACGCTGGCCCTGGACGTTATTCCGGAAATTGAACAAGTAGTTGCCGAGATGAAGCGCGTGACCCGCCCAGGCGGCGTGGTCGCGTCCGCTGTTACTCAATTCTTTGGTGGCATGCCCGCCTTCGACCTCGTTTATAACACCGGTGCTGTGCTTGAGGCCGAAGTCGCCAGGCTGAGATCCATGCGGGCGGGGCGCCAGCTCTTCTGGCCAAACGGTCAGGCGGCATTGTGGCGGAAGCTCGGCCTCGACGACGTGACGGAGGTTCCCGTTGTCGTGGATTGCGAGTATCAGTCCTTCGCGGATTATTGGGCTACGTTCACCGACGGGCCGGGCAGCGTCACAGGCATGTTGAAGGCACTTTCGGATGACGCCCGCGGTTCGATCGAGCAGCATGTTCGTGCCGGATATCTGGTTGGCTTGCCCGATGGACCCCGGTCATTTCCCATGATGTTCCGTGTGGTCCGTGGCTTGGTCCCAGCCTGATCTTGGCATGCGAAGGGCCCGGTGTGGGCCAAACCGAGACCTTAGCTCTCGACTGCATGGTCCGCTATCGCCGGCCAAGCCCCGGTAAGGTGCCGGTCCGCTTGCGGCCCCTTACTCGTCACCAGGGCAGAGCGGAAATCATTTCCGCTTCGCGCCCCCGTATCGGTCATACAGGCGATAATCGTGCTTGCTTGAAAGCAGACATCGCGTCGGCGACACGTTGCCTGTGCGCCAATTGCGGTCATGCGGGATGCCAGCGCAGGTGCAGTGCCCCCGCGCTGACCAGTGGCTTCGAGAAAGCCGCAACCCTGGTTGCAGGGCGGATGCGCATCTGCCGGCAAAATCCCTAGTGAAGCTGAACTGGCGCTTTCGCGGCCACCTTCGTCTTTGGCATCATCAACGCCACCACAAGACCAAGGACAACCATGCCGAAAGCCACCAGATGGGAATGCTGGGCACCGTGCGCCATGGCGGGCCCCACGGCTTCCCCACCCGACATGAGCTTCGCGGATGTCGCGGTCATGACCGAGAACGCGATGGCAATGCCCGCCGCACCCGAAAGCTGCTGGATCGTGTTCATGATGGCGCTGCCATGAGGCAGCAGGTGCTTGTTGAGGGCACCGAGCGAAACTGCGTATGTCGGCGTCCACAGGAAGGCCTGCCCCACGATGATGAACATGTAGGTGGCGAGCAGCAGCCAGATGGGGGTACCAGGCGCGTGAGTTGAAAGGAACCAGAGGCCTGCACCGTCGATGATGGCGCCCGCTACCATCAATGGACGTGCGCCGAGGCGATCGTAAACGCGGCCAACGACAACGGAAATGACCGTGATGGTCAGTCCGCCGGGCAGCATAAACAGGCCGGTCTGAAGCGGGGTCAACCCATAAGACGCTTGAAGGATGACAGGCATCAGCGTCATCATTCCGGTTGCGGCGGTCATGAAGAATACCGCCAGCAGTGCCGGCACGGCAAAGCTGCGCACTGCGAACGGACGCATATCTAGCAAGGCGCGGTCGGATTTCTGCAGGGACAGTTGCCGCAAGGCGAACAGGGCCACCACGACGATCCCGACGACAAGGGCCGTCCAGGGCGAGACGAACGTATGCCCCCCCGAGGCCTCGCCGAACGAGGCCAGTCCGTAAACCAGGCTGGCAAAGCCAATGGCCGAAAGCACAACGGACAGCCCGTCCACCTTGGTCTTGCGTGGTGTGCTGGGCACGCGGATCATCATGTTGCCGATCACGAGCGAGATCACTGCGATCGGCAGGATGAACACGAACAGCCAGCGCCAGCCGGCGACCGACAGAATGCCTCCTGCCATGGCCGGGCCGAATGCCGGGGCGGTCGATACCGCAACCGTCAGCAGCGCCATCATCCGGCCGGCTCTGGAGGGTGGAACCAAGGCTGTGACGGCCGTGAACGCCAATGGAGTCGCGATCGCCGTGCCGACAGCCTGGATGACGCGACCGATGAGCAGAACCTCAAAGCCGGGCGCGACAACGGCAACCAGGGTTCCGACGGTAAACAGCGACATGGCGAGCGTGTAAACCGTTCGCATGCGAAACCGCTCGGTCAGAAAGCCTGTCGCAGGGATGACCACGGCCATGGTCAGCATGTAGCCCGTGGTGAGCCACTGGCCGAGTGAAGCGGTGATACCGAGGTCGGCCATCACGGTCGGGAGGGCGACGCCCATGAGCATCTCATTGAGAATGACCGTGAAGGTGGACGCAAACAGGACGCTGAGCGCGATTTTGGAATCCGGGTTCAGCTTTTCACTAACCGTCGTGTTTTGCGTGTCCGCCTCAAAAGGCGTAGCGATGGCTGACATAATCTAGCTTTCTATTTTCTAGTGCACGAGGTAATTTGGCGCAGTGGGCGGCAGGTGCCGCTCTGCCTAATTCGATAGTTGACGGTTGTTGGCAGCCATGGCGGCGCGGGTCATAGGAACCTTTCCGGCCGAGATCGTTTCCATGATGGCGTCTCGATTGAGCGGTGAGCGCTCTTTGTTGGCCTTCTGCAGGGCGACCTCAAGTTCCTCCACCGTCAACTCGGTGCAATAGGCCGGCGAGCCGGGCTGGAACCGCCAGGACTCTTCAAGGCTGCCGGCGTCCACCGTATCGAACCCGGTCGCGCTCACCAGATCGGCGACCACACGTTTCGCCGTGAGGTCGTCGCCGGCGATCGGAATGGCGATTCGGTTGGGCGTCCCAGGAGCGGCGCCCGCTTCGACAAGGGTCTGCGAAAGGATGGCGTTCCACGCCTTTACCAGCGGCCGGCCGACCTGCTCGCTTGCCCACACCGTTTCCGGCTTGCCATTTTCGACCTCGGAGATCCGCCCATCACGGGACGGATAGTAGTTCGAGGTGTCCACGAGGATCGCACCGACGGGAGCCTGAGCGACCAGCGCGGCAGCTTCCGGGTTGCGGGCAAACGGGATGGACAGGATGATAACGTTTGCATCTCTGGTCACGTCTTCCTTCGCAACCGCCAAGATCGTTGTGTCCTCCGTAATATCCTTAAGGCTTTCGACCCCCCTGGAATTTGCCAGTCTGACCGTATGTCCGGCGGCCGACAGCTTTCGGGCTAGCTCCGCGCCGATGTTGCCGGAGCCGATAATCGCAATGTTCATGTACGTTGTCCTTTCCTAGTCTTCTGCTGGCCGTGCGAAGTCGTTGAGCGTATCACGGAGCGCGATCATGCCTGCCTCGTCGAGCTTGCAGGCGCTCCTGATCTTGCCGGCGACGCTCCAGACCTCGTCCTTGATCCCTTCTCCCGCTGGCGTAAGGTTGATCAGCACGCAGCGTTCGTCGGCGGGATCTCGCATGCGCGTGATCATTCCGGAGGATTCTAGGCGCTTGAGCAGCGGCGTAATCGTGCCGGTGTCCATTCCCAGGCTGTTGCCCAGGTCGCCGACGTAGCGCGGCGTCCCCGTATAAAGCTCCAGCATCACCAGGTACTGAGGAAACGTCAGGCCCAGCGGCTCCAGAAAAGGCTTGTGCATGCGCTGCATGCGGCCCGCGACGCCGTAGATTGCAAATGAAAGCTGGGTTCCCACACGATGTGACATGATCTTTCCCAAATCAGAGTTAGCAAACGTCTAGCATGCTACCATCTAGTGCGCTAGGGAAATCAGGCGGTGATCAGGTGCGTAGAGTGGCGATGATTGAGATAACTTGAAGGGAGCCGGAGGATGGTCCGGTTAGGGCCAACTGTAAACGTGCGATCCGGCGGCTTCGCGCCGTCATAACCGGCGTTCGGATAGAATTCGTTTCCACCCAAAGGCGGACGCTCGGTTGGTGTCGAGACGCCATGACACCTTCGCGCTTAGAGCAGTGATCTAAGCATCATTTAACGACTTTCGACACAGGCGGCATCCAGTTTCCATCGGCGATCTCGGTGTTTGGCCAGTATGCTCCTCAGAGACAGCGATAAGTCTCCATTAACTGCGGGCAATCGCAAAGATCGACGGCCGCGCTCGGACGGACGGGACTGTCACTGAATCCTCGCGGAGTACGATGCCCACGATATTCGGGTCGCTTTGACGCAGTCGTCCAAAACCGATGTCGATCCGCCCCTCCTTCCGGGTGGGAATCTGCTGGACAGAAACCAGTTCAAGCAGTTGGATGTCGAGCTCAGGAGCGTTCTGGCGCAGTTTTCTGACAAGAGACGGTATCTTGCCCTGATGCGGCACGACACGCATTGCCGAGCCGTTGTGATCAAGGACGAGCTCTTCCGCCATTTGCTGCCCGTAGGGCATGGTGCGTGCCGCGACGACATCGTCGCCAGCCTGTCAACTCCTGAAAGAAATGAGCGTTAGCTACAGCAATCGGCTTGACGGTGCCGTTTTCTATATTCTATAGAATATGGAAAGCAGAGGAGGTGACTGTTATGATGAGCTTTGAAACGAGTTCGGGTGCACAGAGACGATGGGTTCTGAAAATTCTTGCCGGGTCCTTTTTGACGGCCGCGGTGCCGATTTGTGAGGCAGCGGCGGATGGGCTTGGAACGCCCGACGGCCCCGTCGAAATCAAGATCATGGCCAATGAGGCTTTTGCCAACAACTGGCAGACCGTGCTGGTGCCGGAATTCAATAAGGTGTTTCCGAACGTCAAGGTCAGCATTGACGGCGTGCCCTACCCCGAGCTTCTTGCCAAGATGATGCTCGATAGCACCAGCCCGCAGCCGGAATATGACGTTCTGGTCAGCGATGACCCATGGGTTCCTCAACTGGCGCAGATCGGCGCTCTGCTGGACCTGAAGGGTCCGGAAGTGTCGCCGATCACCGACAAGGACTTCGACTGGGCAGACTTCAACGCCGCGCCGTTGGCGTCCGGCGAGTGGGACGGAAAGCAATATGCCGTCCCGGTACGGTCTAACATGTTGCTGATGTTCTACAACCGCACCCTCTACAAGAAGGCCGGGATTGCCGAACCTACGCCCGAGCTTACCTGGGATCAGTTCTTCGCCAATGCTCCCAAGCTGGTGCAGGACGCCAATGGAGACGGTACGCCAGACTCCTGGGCGATCGACACCTACTTCGTCCGTGAACCTCTGACACCGACGATCTGGCAGTCGATCCTGAATTCAAACGGTGGATCGCTTCTCGATGAAGCGGGTGCTCCGGCCTTCGCCAATGAGACGGGCATCACGTCGCTCGACATCCACAAGCGCCTGCTGGATTTCGCACCTCCCGGCGCGCTGGGCCACGGCTTTTCCGAATCCCTGCAGGCCTTCCGTCAGGGGATCGTTGCCAACATGATCACCTGGGGCAGTGTCTACAAGCCGACTGCCATCGACAAGCAGACCACCACGTTGACAGCCGACGAGGTTGGCATTCAGGTGCTTCCCGTCGGTAGTGTACGAGCGGGAACCCATCGCGGAATCTGGAACGCTGGCGTCAGCAGCAAGACGGAAGAACTGGATGCTTCCTGGGCTTTCGTTCAATGGTTGTCGTCGAAGAAGGGGGAAGCGGTCAATGCTTCACTGGGCGGCTCTTTCCCGGCCCGCAAGTCGACCCTTGCCAATGAACCGAGCGCTGAATGGCTGAAACCCGTCTACCAGACCCTGCAGAACGCCTATGACGTGGCAGCCGAGGGCAAGATGTGGCGTATCCGCAGCCCGAAATCCGATGCGGCTCAGCAAATTCTTGCCGACGAAATCGCCCGCGGACTTGCAGGCCAGGCCACCAACGCGGAAGTGCTGCAGACTGCGTCGGACAAGATCGCCAAAGTCCTGAAGTAGGTCTTTGCCGGCATCGCTGGTAGCGATGCCCCGGCCGTCGGCTTTGTGGTCGACGGCACCTGATCCTTCCCGATCGCGGCCGCACCAGCCGTGCCGCGCAATCCTATCGATGCATTCGGCATCGCACGCATGGGTCGCTCTTTTAGCGCCCGAAATACCGAGGAATAAGATGCCAACGAAAGCAATTGTAAGCGAAGTCAGGACGTTGTCCTGCAGCAACTCATGGCGCAACTACCATTTCCTGAAGATCACCACAGAGGATGGAATTGTCGGTTGGAGTGAATTCGATGAATATTTCGGTTCGCCCGGCGTGTCTGCCGCGATCAACGAGATTTCCGCCCGCATCATCGGTAAAAGCGCGATGCAGCATGAGCATATCCGCGAGGACTTGCGCAATGTCACGCGGCCGGGCTCCGGCGGCGTGGTGGGACAGGCGCTTGGCGCTATCGAGAATGCGCTTCTCGACATCAAGGCCAAGGCGCTGGACGTGCCGTGCCATGTGCTGCTCGGCGGTAAAGTTCGCGACAAGATTCGCGTCTACTGGTCCCACTGCGTATCCTACCGCACACGCGCTCCGCATTACTCACCTGCTATTACCGACATCGACGGCGTCAAGCAGATCTCCCGGGAAATCGGGGAAAAGGGTTTTACAGCCCTCAAGACGAACCTTTTTCATTATGATGAAGAGGATCGGATCCAGGGATGGTCGCCAGGGTTCGGGCGCCCCTACGAAACCAACAGAAATGTTGAGCGCAAGACGCTCAAGGATCTGCGCCGTCACCTCGAAACGATGCGGGCAGAAGCTGGACCCGACATCGATATCCTGCTCGACCTCAATTATAACGCAAAGACGGATGGGTATTTGAAGATCTTGCGTGAGACTGCGGATCTGGACCTGTTCTGGGTCGAACTCGATACGCTCGATCCCAAGGCGCTCGCTTATATCCGCTCGCAGAGCAAGCATCCGATCGCGTCATGCGAAACCCTGATCGGTCTGCAGCAGTTTCTGCCATTCTTCCGCGAGCAGGCAGTCGACGTGGCGATTATCGACACGCCGTGGAACGGTGTATGGCAATCGATGAAGATTGCAGCCGCAGCTGAAGCATACGAGACCAACGTCGCCTGCCACAACTTCTATGGTCACCTCTGCACCATGATGAATGCGCATTTTTGCGCATCGGTACCGAACCTGACGATCATGGAGACGGATATCGACCGCGTTTCGTGGGATGCCGAAATCTTCACCCATGTGCCGGAATTCAAGGACGGCCACCTGATCGTGCCGGATCGTCCGGGCTGGGGTACCGAACCGATCGAAGCAGCGCTTGCCAAATATCCGCCGCTGGTGGCGGCCGGCATGTGGAACCGCACAGAGCCATCCCAGCTCTCATTTTGATGTGTAATGCCTGAGCGCGGCGTGGAGGCGTATGCTTTGACCATGAACGAACGAGTAGACGTTCTTATTATCGGAGCAGGCGCTTCCGGCGCGGCGGTTGCCTGGAGCCTTGCCGAGACGAAGATGCGTATTCTTTGTCTGGAGCAGGGCGACTGGCAGAAAAGTTCCGCTTTCCCGAGTACGGGAAGGGACTGGGAAGCCAGGCTCTCGGAGGATTTCTCGATCAGCCCGAACCGGCGCGGGCTGGCTGCAGACTATCCTGTCAATGACGCTGATTCTCCTATCAAGATAGCCAATTTCAATGGTGTCGGCGGCGGCACGGTGCTCTACGCCGGCCACTATCCGCGCCTTCATCCGTCGGACTTCAAAGTCCGAAGCCTCGATGGCATCGCCGACGACTGGCCGATCGATTATAATACGCTTGAGCCTTTCTACGGCCTGAACGACCGGATAATGGGGATCTCCAGTCTTGAGGGTGACCCCGCGTACCCGTTCAAGGAAGCGGTGATGCCGCCGATTCCGCTTGGTCGCACCGGCCAGACCCTTGGCAAGGCGATGAACAAGCTGGGTTGGCATTGGTGGCCCTCTGACGCTGCTATTCTGACGCAGGAATACGAAGGACGCGCACCGTGCATCAATCTCGGCCAGTGCGGCTCCGGTTGCGCCCAAGGCGCCAAGGGCAGCACCGATGTCACCTACTGGCCGGAAGCCATCCGCGCCCGTATCGAACTCAGGACACGCTGCCGTGTCAGCCGAATCGAAACCAACGACGACGGCATGGCAACCGGCGCGTATTACTTCGATGCGGACGGCCGTGAAGTTTTCCAGCCGGCGGAGATCGTCATCATTGCCTGCAATGGGATTGGTACTCCACGGCTTCTTCTGAATTCCACGTCAGCTCGCTTTCCCACCGGTCTCGCTAATTCCAGCGGCCTTGTCGGCAAGAACCTGATGCTGCATCCCTATGCGCAAATCCGCGGGCATTTCGACGAACCGATGGACGCGCATCGCGGCCCGCCGATCTGCACCTGGAGCCATGAATTCTACGAAACGGACACCGCGCGGGGCTTCCTGCGCGGGTACTGTTACCAGTTCTCGCGGGGCATGGGACCGGTGAGGACAGCTATGAACGGCATGATCGACGGGCTGATCCCCTGGGGTGAAGGCCATCATGACGCATTCCACCGGATGTTTGGCCACAGCGCCGGGATGGTTTCGGTCTGCGAAGACCTGCCGGAGGAAATCAATACGGTAACGCTCGACGCCGATCTCAAGGATGGTAACGGCATTCCCGCGCCGAAAATTACCTACCGCATCGGTGAGAACACGCAGAAGATGCTCGATCACTCGGTGGCGCGAGGCATCGAAATCCTGGAGGCTGCAGGTGCGCGAGATATTACCACGAGATCGCCGCTTGCCTATGCCGGATGGCACCTGATGGGTACGGCTCGCATGGGCACCGATCCAAAGCGTTCGGTGGTGAATGAATGGGGCCGCAGTCACGATGTGAAGAACCTCTTCATCGTCGATGGTAGTGTGTTCGTCACATCCGGCGGCGTCAACCCGACATCGACGATCCAGGCGGTGGCGCTTTACGTCGCCGACCAGATCAAATCCCGTCTCTATGACCTTTTTGATTGAAACAGCCATGACATTCTCGGCAGTACCAGACGAAGACGAATTCGATGACGCCGGCGGCACGTTGCTGGCCGTTTTGGGACATATGATACCGGCAAGTGCGGAGTTCGGCTTGCCGGGTGCCGACGATCCGGCAGTCTACCGGGAAATCCTGCGCTCGACCGGGCGGGATCGTCCTTTCCTCGCAGAGGCACTCGGTATGATCGACGCCATGGCCGGAGGAAGCCTCGGATCGTTGCCGCATGACCGGCAGACCGCACTGCTGGCCAACTTTCGCGTAGCTGAACCCGAACTCACCGCTATCCTCGAGGCCGTGACAACGCGGTGTTACTACCGCGACGACCGCGTGATGACGGCGATCGGTATCGAGGTTCGCGCGCCGTTTCCGATCGGCTATGAGGTGGAAGAGGGCGACTGGTCGTTGCTCGACCCGGTCAGGTCGCGCGGACGGATCTGGCGCTAGAATATGAAGGAGGAAAAAGAGATGGCTGTCACCAAAGTATCAGACGGAGCCGTTCCGGACGGCCTTGGCCGTGCCCGATCCGGCATCGGTAGGAAAAGCGCCGATCTTGTCGCGCGCTGGTCGTTCCTCATGCCGAGCATCGTCGTTCTGACAGTCATGCTTGCCTACCCGATCTACTACACGATCGAGATAAGTTTCGCTTCGTTCGACCTCTCCACCTTCAGTGCGGGCGAGTGGGTCGGTTGGGCCAATTACGAAGAGGCGATCGGCGATTATCGCTTCTGGGATTCCCTGAAGGTCACGCTGGTCTATCTGGTCATCGCGCTTCCCCTCCAGGTTACGCTCGGCTTTGGCATAGCATTCCTGATCAACGCGGAATGGTGGGGCCGTAGCGCGTTGCGCGCGCTGTTCATCATCCCCATGGTCGTGGCCCCGGTCGTCGCAGGCGGCATGTGGCGCATGATTCTTGATCCGCTTTGGGGCGTCATGAACTATTGGCTCGGCCTTGTCGGCATCGGCCCGCTCGACTGGTTCGGCGACCCGACGCTTGCCATGGCTGCGGTGATCATGATCGACACCTGGCGTTGGACACCGTTCATCGTCCTTATTGCGACCGCAGCGCTGTTAGCCTTGCCGAAAGATGTGTTCGAGGCCGCCAAGATCGACGGTGCCAACTGGTGGTCGACTCTCTGGTCCGTCGCGTTGCCGCTGCTCGTGCCGATCATCGCCGCCACCTTTGTTATTCGCTGGCTTGGCGCAGTCAAGATGTTCGACATCGTGCTTGCGGCCACCTATGGCGGACCCGGCAAGGCGACCAGCGTCGTCAATCTTTTCATCTACGAGGAGGCCTTCCGGTCGCTGCGCTTTGCCGAATCTGCCGCGATGGCTGTGATCGTTCTTGCGCTCACCATGATTTTGACGGGCTTTTTCCTATACGGCAGCCGCAAGCTGGAGGAACTGTTTTGAACGCCAGATCCGGTCTTTCCTACAAAAACAAGAGCGTACTGGGC
This sequence comes from Hyphomicrobiales bacterium, assembly GCA_900468065.1. Taxonomy (GTDB): domain Bacteria; phylum Pseudomonadota; class Alphaproteobacteria; order Rhizobiales; family Rhizobiaceae; genus Pararhizobium. The sequence continues at coordinate 18,470 of UBTA01000134.1, forward strand.
CACAGGGTCCGTATTCTCGCCGGCATCGTCGTCAGCATCGTTTTCCTTTTCCCGATCTACTGGATGGTGCTCACTTCATTCAAGCAGCAGGTGGATATATTCACCAACCCGCCCCGGTTCCTGTTCACGCCGACGATTGCGACCTATGTCGAGTACATGAAACGCGCCGATATCCTGGCGCGTATCGTCAACACGATCATTGTCGCGTCCAGTTCGGCGCTATTCTCCATGGTGGTCGGGACCATGGCAGGCTATGCGCTGGCCCGCATCCGGCTGAAGGGCGCCCAGACGGTCGGTCTGCTGATCCTCTTGTCGCGGGGAGTGCCGCCTATCGCGCTTGCGGTGCCAATGTTTCTCGTTGCCCGAAAACTCGGGCTGACCGACAAGCACATCACGCTGATCCTGGCCTACAGCACCTTTCTCATTCCCTATGTCATGTGGCTGATGCGAAGCTTCTTCCTGTCCTTGCCGAAGGAGCTTGAAGAGTCCGCGATGATCGATGGGTGCTCGCGCTACGGCGCCTTCTTCAAGATCATTTTGCCGATCTCTTTGCCGGGACTACTATCGACCTTGATTTTCAGTATGATTCTTGCCTGGGAAGAACTCCTGTTCGCCCTCGTTCTGACGAACCGGCATGCCTCGACTATTCCTGTTGCCATTGCCGGTATCGCCGGTGACAGCGTCAACGGGGCAAACTGGGGTGCACTGACCGCTGTTGGCACCATCACCGTCGTGCCTGTCGTGGTCTTCGCTCTCCTTGTGCAGAAGTGGCTAATCAAGGGGTTGGCGGATGGTGCGACCAAGGGCTAGATCGGGCCTGCAACTGAAACTGGATGAAATCGATGGTATCGCCGAAGACCTACATGACGAAAGCCGAGCATGCTCGGCAACATATCCAATCGATGGTCCTCAGCGGCAGCGTAGGGCCGGGCGACCGTATCACCACGCGGGAGGTTTCCGATGCGCTGGGCATTAGCGAAACCCCGATACGCGAAGCCATTCGCAGCCTTGCGTCTGAGGGATGGCTCGAGGTTCAAAATCACATCGGCGCCGTTGTCCAAGGGTTGCGGGCTCCCCAGATCCGGGAAATCAGCGCCTTGCGCGGTCTGATATGCGGGCTGGCGGTCGAACTTGGCGCAACGAATTTCGATGCCCAACGGCTGGCGAAGATCAACGAAAACATCGATGTCTCCGCCGAGGCGCTGGACCGGAACGATTTTGCCGCATTCGGTGACCGGAATCTGGAGTTTCACCTGTTGCTTTGCGACAATCCAGAATCACCCTGGTGCAAGCGGCTGCTCGAGAATATGCACGGTCTCATGTCCGCCCAGCGGCACGGAATCCCGCCGCAGCCGCAGCGTCTACGGGACGCCCTGAAGGAGCATATGGGGATCCGCGACAAGCTCAAAGCGGGCGATTTTTCAGCCGCCGCCGCTCTGGTCAACCAGCATGAAAAGAATACCGGCGATTTCCTCATCAGGATGATTGGCGAAGTGCCGCAAGGTGGCGCCGCGCGAGCGACTTAACGATCACCGTTGCAAACACACGACGAAGGACTGACCAGAAACCTGGTCGGTAAAGGGAGGATTTTTCCAAATGGGTACGGTACAAATACGCGAAGTCCGCAAATCCTATGGCGCGGTCCAGGTGTTGCATGGCGTGTCGATCGACATAAAGGATGGTGAATTCGTCGCGTTGGTTGGGCCCTCCGGGTGCGGAAAGTCCACACTACTGCGGATGATTGCCGGTCTCGAAGACATCTCCGGGGGCGACATCGTGATCGGTGGCCGGGTGGTCAACGATGTCGCACCCAAGGATCGCGACATCGCCATGGTATTCCAGAACTACGCACTCTACCCGCATAAAAACGTGCGCGACAATATGAGCTTTGCCCTGCAGCAGCGCCGCGTGCCCAAGCCGGAGATCGTAACGCGGGTGGACAACGCGGCGCGTATTCTGGGACTGGAGCCGTTGCTGGACCGCAAGCCGCGCCAGCTTTCCGGTGGGCAGCGCCAGCGGGTGGCCATGGGGCGCGCAATCGTCCGCGATCCCGACGTATTCCTGTTCGATGAGCCCTTGTCCAACCTCGACGCCAAGCTCAGGGTGCAGATGCGTTCGGAACTGAAAGAACTGCACCAGCGGTTGGGGACCACGACAATCTACGTTACACATGACCAAATCGAAGCGATGACCCTGGCAGACCGCGTTGTGGTGATGAACGGCGGCGTGATTGAGCAGGAAGGGCCGCCGCTCGAACTTTACGACAAGCCCGCGAGCCTTTTCGTTGCGGCCTTCATCGGCTCGCCGCCGATGAATTTTCTTCAGGGCGAAATCGTCGACGGCAACTGTTTGATGCTGGCCGATGGCACCAGGCTCTTGCTCCCATGCGCCGATCCGAAAGAACGCAGCCGCGTAACCGTCGGTGTACGGCCGGAACATTTTTCCATTGCCGAGACCGGTTGGCCGGCGACGGTCTCCATCGTCGAGCCGACCGGGCTGGAAACCCAGATAACCGCCCGGCTCGCGGGACAGCTTATTCGCGTGCTCGTTCGCGGTCGCACGGCTTTCGCGCCCGGTGCAAGCATCCACCTGGTCGTAGCGCCGGGTGACGTCCATTTCTTCGATGCGGCCCCCGTGCCGGAGCTGGCGCTGAACGATCCCAGCTAACCAGTCTTTCCAGGAGAGAACCATGCCGCATTTGCACGAATTCTACATCGATGGCCGTTGGACCTCTGCGCTATCGACCCAAGAGCACACACTGATCGACGCCACCACCGAAAATGCTTTCGGCACGGTCCGGCTTGCCGGCCGGGACGACGTCGATGCCGCTGTCATGGCTGCCAAACGAGCCTTTCCGGCATGGAGCACAAGCGATCCGGCCGAGCGCATCGCGCTGATCAAGCGTATTCAGGAAATCTATGCGGCCCGCATTGAGGACATGGCACGGGCGATCTCACAGGAAATGGGCGCTCCAATCGAGCTCGCACGCACGCGACAGGCACCTGCAGCGTTGCGCCACATGACCAACTTCCTGTCCGCGATGGAAGGTTTCGACTTCATCCGACCTCTTGGCCCCCATGCGCCCGACGATCGCATCCTGATGCAGCCGATCGGCGTTGTCGGCCTGATCACGCCCTGGAACTGGCCGATGAGCCAGGTTGCGCTCAAGGTCGTGCCGGCATTGCTTGCAGGCTGCACCATGGTGTTGAAGCCCTCGGAGCTTGCCCCGCTTTCTTCCGCTTTGCTTGCGGAAATCATCCATCAGGCCGGCGCACTTGCCGGCGTTTTCAACCTGATCCAGGGTGATGGCGTAACAGCTGGCGCCCGGATGGTAGAACATCCGGATATCTCCATGATCAGTTTCACGGGTTCGACGCGGGCCGGTGCCAGCATCATCAAGGGAGCCGCCGATACGTTCAAGCGCGTCGCACTTGAACTGGGCGGCAAGGGCGCTAACCTGATTTTTGCGGATGCCGACGAACATGCCGTCGAGCGGGGCGTGCGCCAGTGCTTTATCAACAGCGGCCAGAACTGCAACGCTCCGACCCGGATGCTGGTTGAACGTTCGGTGTACGGGCACGCCGTGGAAAAGGCAGCACAGGCCGCCCGCTCGATGACCGTGGGCGCCTCCGCCGAAGAGGGGTCGCACATGGGGCCAGTGATCTCGGAGCGACAGTTCGACCACGTGCAATCGCTGATCGAAACAGGCATCCGCGAAGGCGGGCGACTCGTTGCGGGCGGCGCGGGGCGATCCAAGGGACTGAACCGCGGGTATTTCGTGCAACCGACCGTCTTTGCCGATATTTCAAATGACATGACGATTGCGCGAGACGAGATTTTTGGCCCTGTCCTTTCGATCATTCCGTTCACCGATGAGGAGGAGGCGATCGCCATTGCCAATGACACAGATTACGGCCTGACGAATTATGTGCAGAGTGCAGATGGCGCGCGGCGCAATCGAATGGCGCGGCGGCTTCAGGCCGGCATGGTGGAAATGAACGGCATGGCACGTGGAGCAGGCGCGCCTTTCGGCGGCGTGCGCCACTCCGGTGGGGCACGCGAGGGCGGTGTTTGGGGCCTCGAGGAATTTTTGACTGTCAAATCTGTGTCGGGTTGGGGAACCTAGTTCGCCCAGGAAACCAAGGCGCCTCAACGAGATGCCCCCCCCATCGGCGATCGTCCGTATTCCCGGCGATGCCATCTGGTCATGGAATGATGGGACATGTCAGGTGACGCGGTTTCAACCGCGCTGATCGTGACACAGGTCCCAAAACCGACGAAGTAGATAAAGGGTGTTTCGATGAAAGTTCTGGTCACCGTCAAGCGTGTCGTGGATTACAACGTGAAGATCCGGGTCAAGCCGGATGGTTCGGGTGTCGAGCTTGCCAATGTGAAGATGTCGATGAACCCGTTCGACGAGATTTCGGTCGAGGAGGCGTTGCGGCTGAAGGAAGCCGGCAAGGTCGAGGAAGTTGTCGTCGTGTCCGTCGGTCCGGCCAAGGCCGAAGAGA
>UBTA01000135.1 GCA_900468065.1 Hyphomicrobiales bacterium
TGCAGGTGCTCGAGGCCTTTCAAGGCCTCGAGCACCTGCAGGCCGATTTCTTCCGACGGAATTTCCGTTTCGCCGGAACTTTCCAGCCGCCGGACGATGCCGGACACCGCCCGCTCGATCCGGTCGCGATCGATCGGGCGCTTGCGCAGCGCGATCTCGAACGACCGCAACAGCTTGTCGCGGTCGAACGGCGCCTTGCGGCCGGTCTTCTTCAGGATCATCAGCTCCCTGAGCTGCACCCGTTCGAAGGTCGTGAAGCGGCCGCCGCAATCCGGGCAGATGCGCCGGCGGCGGATGGCGGCGCCATCCTCCGCAGGACGGCTGTCCTTCACCTGGCTGTCTTCCGATCCGCAATAGGGGCAGCGCATTCGAGCTCCTTGCTCAGAGGTCTTCGATTACAGGTAAGGATACATCGGGAAACGGTCGGTCAGCTTGACCACCTTTTCACGCACACCGGCTTCGACAGCAGCATTGCCTTCATCGGAATTGGCGACCTTGAGGCCATCGAGAACCTCGACGATCAGGTTGCCGATTTCGCGGAAGTCGGCTTCCTTGAAGCCGCGTGTCGTGCCGGCAGGGGTGCCGAGACGAACACCGGAAGTGACGAACGGCTTTTCCGGATCGAACGGGATGCCGTTCTTGTTGCAGGTGACATAGGCGCGGCCAAGAGCTGCTTCAGCCCGCTTGCCGGTGGCGTTCTTCTTGCGAAGATCGACCAGCATCAGATGGTTGTCGGTACCGCCCGAGACGATGTCGAGACCGCCGGCAACCAGCGTTTCCGACAGCGCCTTGGCATTCTTGACGATCTGGGCGGCGTAATCCTGGAATTCCGGCTGCAGCGCTTCGCCGAGAGCCACGGCCTTGGCGGCGATGACGTGCATCAGCGGGCCGCCCTGCAGCCCCGGGAAGACGGCCGAGTTGAACTTCTTTGCCAGCGCCTCGTCATTGGTGAGGATCATGCCCCCGCGCGGGCCACGCAGCGACTTGTGCGTGGTGGTGGTGGCAACATGGCAATGCGGGAATGGCGACGGATGCTGATTGCCGGCAACGAGGCCCGCAATGTGGGCCATGTCGACCATCAGATAGGCGCCGACTTCATCGGCGATCTCGCGGAAACGCTTCCAGTCCCAGATGCGGGAATAAGCCGTGCCACCGGCGATGATCAGCTTGGGCTTGTGCGTGCGCGCCGATTCGGCCACGGCGTCCATATCCAAGAGGTTGTCGCCTTCGCGCACGCCGTAGGACACGACGTTGAACCACTTGCCGGACATGTTGACCGGCGAACCATGCGTCAGGTGACCGCCCGAGTTGAGATCGAGGCCCATGAATGTGTCGCCCGGCTGCAGCAGTGCCAGGAACACGGCCTGGTTCATCTGCGAACCCGAATTCGGCTGGACGTTGGCGAAACCGACGCCGAACAGCTTCTTGGCGCGCTCGATGGCGAGTTCTTCAGCGATGTCGACGAACTGGCAGCCGCCGTAATAGCGCTTGCCCGGATAGCCTTCGGCATACTTGTTGGTCATGATCGAGCCTTGGGCTTCGAGCACGGCGCGCGAGACGATGTTCTCGGACGCAATCAGCTCGATCTCATGGCGCTGGCGGCCCAGCTCCTTCTCGATCGCACCGAAAATATCCGGGTCGGTGTCGGCAAGCGAACGGCTGAAGAAAACATCGGGGTTGACGACGGAATCGCTCATTCTCAAAGCTCCTTAAGAGGCGGTGGCACGGTGTTTACCGTCCTCGCATGGCAAGGGCAATACGGGCTGTGCGATTTGCGCCATTTCCCCCATCTGCAGCGCCGGGATGCGACAGGGACCGGAAACGCAAAAGGCCGCGCACCTGAAAGGGACGCGGTCTTGGCTCAATGAATACAGGGCCGCTTATTGCGGCAGGTTGTCGCGCTCGACGGCGCCGGCGGCCTGCTCGATACCGGTGGTGGTCTGCAGCGCCAGTTCCTGCTCGCCATCCATCTCATAGATATCGTCGCGGAACTGCACGATGCCGTCGGTTGCTGCCCAGGCGGTGATGTACTTGAAATAGACCGGGACTTCGACTGCCAGCTTGATCGGCGAGTTCTGGCCGGCACGGATCGTCGCCTCGATCTGCTGGCGCGACCAGCCGGGCGTGTCGCGCAGAAGCCACGTTGTCAGGTCGCGCACGTTCTGCACGCGCACGCAACCGGACGATTCAAAGCGGGCGAGCTTGTTGAACAGGCCCTGCTGCGGCGTGTCGTGCATGTATTCGTTGTTCGGGTTGTGGAAGTTGATCTTCGTCGAGGCCATGGCGTTGGTCTTGCCGGGGTCTTGGCGGAAGGTCAGGTTCGGCGCCTTCTCGGCGTTCCAGTCGATCGTCTCCGGGGAGACTTCATTGCCCTGTCCATCGATGAGGCGGATCGAATTCTTCTTCAGATATTCCGGATCCTTGCGCATCAACGGAACGATGTCCTTTTCGACGATCGAGCGCGGCGATGTCCAGTACGGGTTGAGGATGACCTCGTAGATCTTCGAATTGATGATGTGGGTCTGGCGGCTGATCCGGCCGACAACCGCCGTGTGGCGCGTCGCGACGCGGCCATTTTCGACAGCTTCGATATAGGCGGCAGGAATGTTGACCAGCACATAGCGCTCGCCAAGATCACCCGACATCGACTGCAGGCGGACGATATTGGTGTTCAGTTGGCCGAGGCGCACATCGGCGGCGATGTTCAGCGCCTTGACGGAATATTCGCCGAGCACGCCGTCTGCCGGCAGGCCGTGGCGGGCCTGGAAGCGCTTGACCGCGCCATCGACATAGCTGTCGAAGGAATTGGAAATACCGGCGGATTGCGGCAGGTCGCCGGAGATGATCAGGCGCTGGCGCAGAGCCTGCACCGACGGATCGGCAACGCCCATTTCAAGGCGAACCGATGAATTGACCTGCGGCCAGCCACCGGCCGAAACGATCTGCTGATACTGGCCAACGGCGTTCTGGGTATTGGCAAGCGTATCCATGCCGAAGATCGGCGTGTTGGACACGACCGCCGTGGCGCTGCGCGAAGCCTTGGCATCGAACTGGTCGTCCCAGGCGCCGCGGCGCGGGGCATTGATGATATCGTCGAGCGCGTCCTGCGCAAAAGCGCCACCGGCGAATGTTGCAGCGCCGAAAGCCGCCGCCGAGGCAAGGAAGCCACGACGCGACAATGCATCAATTCCGGGTTTCTTCGACATGTTTCCTACCATCCAATGCTGCTACGCAAAACGCAGAGCTATCACGAACACGGTTAACGTAAACTATACTTGCAGCTCCCTGCCCGCAGTTCACATTTGTGAGATTACGAACGCAACTCGCGGCCAGTCGCCGATTGGCAACAGAAGCAACGCAAAACCCGCATTCTCGTGCCTCGTCGCTGTCACAGTAATATGGCCAATTCGTGTCACCTGCCCGTGGCATTGGACTTCACAGCGTCCGCCATGGACCGGTGCAGCATTCCAGAGACACGGCCTCTATGCGCGCTCTCGCATCAGGAGGCGGCGAAGGGACGGCATTAGGGATTTCTATCAAACAGGGAAATTTGCGCGTGAGAGCGCGGCGGGATTGATCGGATACCGCGAGGTCATCGATCTCCGGCGTCCCGACGAGCATGGCTTCAGTCGGGCAACGCATCAATCGGCCGAGAAAACGGTGGCGCAGTGCACCCTCGTGTCCGCTTCTCATCCTGCGGCAGTGAAGCCGCAGGAGAGGAGAAACAGCAGTCAGTTTGTAGCGCTGATCAGAGCTTGTAGAGCATCGTGTCGTTCCAGAAGCGGTCAAGGCGCTGCAGGAGCTTGTTCATCTGGCCGAACTCGTCGGTGCCGATGCCGCCAACCTTCTGGATCGAGCCGATATGGCGTTCATAGAGCTTGGCGACCGTTTCGGCGATCTCCTGGCCCTCGTCCGTCAGGCTGATGCGAACCGAGCGGCGGTCGATGCGCGAACGCTGATGATTGATGAAGCCGAGATCAACCAGCTTTTTAACATTGTAGGATACGTTGGAGCCGAGATAGTAACCGCGCGAGCGCAGTTCGCCAGCCGTCAGTTCCGAATTGCCGATGTTGAAGAGGAGAAGGGCCTGGACGGCGTTGACATCGGAGCGGCCCGACCGGTCGAATTCGTCCTTGACGACGTCGAGCAGGCGACGGTGCAGACGCTCAACCAGGTGGAGGGATTCCATATAGAGCGAACGGATCGCATCTTCGTGGGGATCTTTGACGGCAACGGCCTGCGGTTTCATTTTGGTGTTCATGATGACTGCCTCACTGTTTTGTTTGGCGGTGTATGTTTCTCTTCCCGCCTTGAGGTAGACACTATCGAATACGTATAAAATTCTACTTAAACACCAGCCTTAACAGCGCCTTACTATCCACAGCCCTTGTGTCAGGGTAAATCAATTCTTGCAGCGCGGGCTTGGCGTGCCCGCTGATAGAAGATCGCAGCACGGAAAAGCACGAAGGCGACGGCCACTGCAGCGTGCAGAATGACCAGCAACGGCTTCTCCCCGAAAATCTGCGGATAGACCGCAAACATGACGATTTCCGCCCCGGCTGCCACCACCCAGATCACCGGCCCCCAGGAGACCAGCAGCCACAGTCCAAGCGCCGCCACGGGGTAGAAGACGGCAAGGGCTGTCGCTGCCACCCGCCACGGCACCGGCAGCAGATCGAACCGCCCGCCGCCGCCGAAAGAGAAGCCGATCAGCATCGCCCAATAGTTCAGACCGAACCAGAAGCACGACACGGCTACCAGCCGCAGGAACAATCCGAACAGCGTTTCGGTGAGCGACAGTTTGGGGATTTTGACAGAATCAAGGGCCATGCGGCGAAGATAGGTCGCGGGCGAACGCTTTGCCAACGGATATTGTTCCCGCCCCAAGCGATGATAAACGCCCGGGATCTGAATTGACTATCAATAACTTTCGGATGCGGCAGAGACACGCATCGGCGCGCCGGCGGCGATCTGCGCGGTCACCGGCGGAAAATCTTGTAGAGGCCGGCCACGATGCCGATCCCGAGAATCGGCCAGCCCGACCAGAAAATCCCGTGCCATGTCAAAATATTGATCCCGGCAATCCCCAGGCCCATCACCGCAAGGATGGCGAGGAACCGGTCGTACCGGCTTTGAATCGCTGCCCAGATCAGGGACGACAGGACCGCCAGCCCCAAAACCGCCCAGGCCGCCCAGAAATCGCCATCCCACGACAGGACATTGATGGCGACCAGCACGCCAGCCGCCAGCGCGGCCAGCCAAAACATCGAGCGGATGATCGCCGGCAATGCCTGCAGGGGCAACGCAGCGCTGGCTTTCGCCTGCGTGCCGGCATCCAGGTCCGGCTTTGCCTTGATGCCAGGCGTTGGATCTGCCGGTGGCGATGCCTGGGTGTTGCCTTCACCGATACGCACGGCGTAGCTCGGCACTGCGTCGGCCATATTCTTGATCGTCAGCGGCCCAAGGAAATCGAAACCGACCGCCACCTTGTTGCGAACCTGATCGTAGACCGTATTGGAGATCACGATCCCGCCGGCCGTGGCCGATGCCTGCAGGCGCGCGGCAATATTGACACCGTCACCATAGATGTCGTCGCCATCGACGATCACATCGCCGAGATTGATGCCGATGCGAAACAGCATGCGCCCGTCCGCCGGCCGTGCAGCGTTCTGGCCCGCCAGCTCGTTTTGAACATCCATCGCTGCGCGTACGCATTCAACGACGCTGGGGAATTCGGCGATAATCCCGTCGCCCCAGGTATTGATCACCCGCCCGCCATGCGCCTCGATCAGGCGGGACATCGCATCGCGGTAATGCTTCAGCATCGCCAGCGTGCCTTCCTCGTCCACGCCCATCAGGCGTGTGTAATCCTGCACATCGGCACAGAAGATCGTCGTCAGCTTGCGTTGTGTATCGCGCAATGTGTCGCTCATGATTCCCCGTCTCCTCACAACCAGGCTAGCCCGGTTGCCTCGGGAAGGATATGGGGATTGCAACCTGCAGGAAAAGGCCCATGGGCAGATTGCCGCAAATTATATCCGCAACATGAGGATGCCCTGTATTTTCTGCGTGCTACACGCCGTTCAGCCGCGTCTAACCGCGCCGGTGCCCTTCAACGAGCCGCCTTTTGCCTCTTTAACGCCGGAAAAAAGATTGTGTGATTAACAAAGTTAATTGTGAGCCGCAGCTGTTTGAGGAACTGTTCAAATGCCCGGCCGCCTTGGCAGTTCGGTCGTGCACGCCAGAACTGAATACTTGGCCTCTCCTCTCAGGGGGAGGCCCTTTTCGGGATCTGTCACCAGACGTTTCAGCGGATCATGAGGTTATCGCTTGTCGACACCGCAGGGGCCTTGCACGCGAAGTAGAAAGGGCTCCACAGACAGGGAGCCCTTCTTCGAGTATCAGCGTCATCTCACATAATCGGCGTTACTTCGTATAAACGATCTTGCCGCCATTGGCCGCAGTCTGGATGCCGATCACATTTTCAAGCTGCACGTTTTTCGCTTCAAGCGTCGCCATCAGGGCCGGGTCGTTCTGGATTTCGGTCTGGGCCTTGGTGATCGATTCCGGTGACGGGTTGCGATAGGTCGCTGGGATGGACGACGTGTCCGTATTGGCATTGCTCTCGGAGCCGACATTGACGATCGTGATCATGTCGTCCGCCATCATCGGCGTCGTCGAGCTCGTGGTCTGTGCATAGGCATAGCCGCTGAGCGTTGTCGCCGAAAGGGCAGCAGCAAGGGCAAGTTTGACAACAGTTTTCATCGTCTTCTCCTTTGGTTCGGAGGCCTCTCACCGCTCATCGGTGATTTTCATCGGACACTCCGTAAGACGAGACCAAAACCGAATATGGGGGAAATGGTTCCTTCATCATCACGGTTTCGTGACATGAAGCCGCAGATACAGGAACCCGATTTCGGCTTGGCGAGTGGCGGTTCCACCTCCCCTTGAGGGGGAAGTCGCAACGCAGTCGCGGGTGGGGGTGATGACCGCGAACACCACGGTCTATTGCATATGCCGCAGATCACTCCACCCGAGCTTTGCTCCGCCCCTCCCCCTCAAGGGGAGAGACAAGGGACGATGAAACGCCGCACCTCGATCATTTTCCTTTGACCATTGCCCGTGATAAACCGCGACCAGATGAGACGAAGCTGACGAAAGACGATCCCATGACTGACAAGACCAACCCTGTTGACCTTATTACCGGCCATCGCCGCATGCGCCGCAACCGCAAGGCCGACTGGACCCGCCGGCTGGTGCAGGAAAACCGGCTGACGGTCGATGATCTGATCTGGCCGATTTTTGTCGTTCCCGGCACAAACATCGTCGAGCCGATCGACGCCATGCCCGGTGTCAACCGGATGAGCATCGACAAGGCCGTGGAGGCGGCAAGGCTCGCCGCCGATCTGGGCATTCCGGCGCTTGCGACCTTCCCGAATGTTGATATCTCCCTGCGTGACGATACCGGCTCCAACAGCCTTGCCGCCAACAACCTGATCAACGAGACGACCAGGGCCATCAAAAAGGCCGTGCCGAATATCGGCGTTATCACCGACGTGGCGCTTGATCCCTTCACCAGCCACGGCCATGACGGCATCCTGCGCGACGGCGAGATCGTCAATGACGAGACGGTGGCTCAGATCGCCATCGCCGCCGTGATGCAGGCCGATGCCGGCGCTGACATCATCGCTCCCTCCGACATGATGGACGGCCGCGTCGGCGCCATCCGCTGGGCGCTGGATGCGGCCGGTCACCAGAATGTCGGCATCATGGCCTATGCCACCAAGTTCGCCTCGGCCTTCTATGGCCCTTACCGCGAAGCGATCGGCACCAGCGGCCTGCTCAAGGGCGACAAGAAGACCTATTATATCGACCCGGCCAATGGCACCGAGGCGATGCGCGACGCCGCCCTCGACGTCGAGGAAGGCGCCGACATGCTGATGGTCAAGCCCGGCCTGCCCTATCTCGATATCTGCTGGCGGATGAAGGAAAGCTTCGGCCTGCCGGTATTTGCCTATCAGGTCTCCGGCGAATATTCGCAGATCAAGGCCGCCGCCGCCAATGGCTGGATCGACGGCGAACGCGTCATGCTCGAAACCCTGCTTGCCTTCAAGCGCGCCGGTTGCGACGGCATCCTCAGCTATTTCGCTGTCGATGTGGCACGCATTCTCGCCAAACGATAAACCGGTCCGCCCGCTCCGTTTCAGCGCATGGGCCCGGCGCCCTCCCTGTAAGATTGGGCGGGCCTGCCGGCCTCGGTTGACGAGTGAAAAACCCTGACCCGGTTGCGGCCGGCGGCCTTTGCCCGGTAAAGGGCAGCATCCGCATGGGCAACCATATCGCTCCACGGCAGATCGGCGCCACCCGCAACGCCGAAGCTCGCCGTCACGGTCAGCAGCTCGCCATCGGGAGTTGCCAGTGCATGGTTGGCTATGGCGCTCTTCAGTTTTCGCGCTGCGTTGGCGGCTTGTGCCAAGGAGCCGCGTTCGAGCAGAACTGCAAACTCCTCGCCACCGAAACGGGCAAGGTGGACTGCCGTCCCCATGGAACGCCGCATCAGATCGGCAGTTGCCCGCAGCACGGTGTCCCCGAAGGGATGGCCATAGCGGTCGTTGATCGATTTGAAATGATCGATATCCAGGAGGATCAGGAAACGAACTCCATCCGCCATCAGGGTCTCCCCACGGCTCTCAAGTGCGCGCCGGTTCAGAAGACCCGTCAGCCCGTCTGTCGTGGCCAGCGCTTCGAGTTTGCGGGTCAACAACGCCCGTTCACTAAGCCGTTCCGAAAGAATGCCGATAGCGCCGTAGAGCCGCTGGATTTCCCTCACCTCATCTGGCGCCGAAACCAGAACCGCCGGGCGCTCGTCAGCAAGCGCGATCACCGCCTGCGCGCCCTTGAGCAGGGGGCGCAGGATATAAAACTGAACGGAGGCAACGAGGCCCACCACGAGCAGCAGAAGCACTGCTGTGGTCAGCCCGTTGCGATAAAGAGCCGACAATGCGTCATGCTCCTTCGTCTCGAATTGACCGGCGATCTCCTTGAAATAGATGTCTCGCATTTCGCCCAGTGGCCGCATCATCGCAACATAACGCTCGGTGAAACTCACGCCATCGAGGGAAAACTGGCCGGTCCTGCCGCCGAGCGCCATCTGCTCGTCGATCAGCGCAAGCCCCCGCCCCATGAATGTTTGATCCGCCTCCGCGCGCATCGTCCGGATCGCCACGGTTTCGGGCAATGCCAGCGCGTTCGGGCCCAGCAGGTCCCATATTTCGAGCAGTCTGCCGCGCGCAGCGTTGCTGGCCGCGATATCCTGCGGCGCCACCGCAGTGCTCGCCGCCATCGGCGCGATCAGATAGGAACCAAGCCGCCCGGCATATTCGCGCATATCACTCAACGCGATCCCCTGCACGATGATGGCGCCAAGTTCCCGGTCCAGCTTGAGGATTTCACCACTATGCCATTCGATGATCGGCCGGTAGTCATCGCGGGCTAGGAACATGGCGTCGATCGCCGCACGGATTTCCGCGTAACTGCGCTCGGGGCGCGGCTTGTGTTCAAGCGCTAAGATCAGCGCACGGCCTCTATCAAGCTGGGTGCGTACACGGCTGATCATCTCGACGGGTATGTCGCGCCGCTCGAGATCGTCCAGCGCTGCGTCCGTATCCTGCATGAAACCACGCCACGCCCGCAGCGCCTCGAAGCGCTTCGGTTCGGATGCCGTCATCAGGCTGTTGGCAGGACCGCGTTCGGCCGAAATGAGATTTGCGGCATCGAAGATGGCGGTAAACTGCCGCATGTTTTCCGCGCCGGACCGGGCCTTCCGGAAAGTTTCAATCGAGGTTGACAGCGTCGAGGTTGCAAGCAGCAACGTGCAGACAACTGCAAGCAAGGCCATGCACCAGAGACGTCCCCGGAGGCCGCCAAACCGGCCGGCATTGGTATCTGCATTGACGGTGAGGGGCATTGGGCGAGGAACCGGTGGACTGTCTGGCGATTGCTGCTTATCAACAAACCGGCATTGAACCAGTGTCTTTTGGGAGGGTGAGCGTCCCAGATTCGCAGGGCTTCCTTTCCGCTAGCACATTCTGATGAACGCAGGCTGAAGCACCTGCGAAACCGGCTGGTACTGCAGAATCTTCCGAGCGGTCGAACGACAAATTTATCAGCACCAAGCTCCGCGGGATTTGCATTTTTGCGGCCACTTCCCATATCAGGAAGAGAACTGGAGACACAGACATGAGCGTGCAGGACGAAAACCTCAGAATTCCAAGCAATGACTGGCGGGCCTATCAGGGCGTGCTCAGCCGTCGCGTCATGGCGTTCATCATCGACTATGCCATCGTCGGGCTTCTCTGGATTCCCGCCGCCGTCGTCGTGTTCTTTCTCGGCATCCTGACGCTCGGCCTCGGTTTCTTCCTTTATCCCGTGCTTTTTGCCGGTCTCGCCATGCTGTATTTCGGCATCACGGTTGGCGGCCCGAAGCAGGCTTCGCCGGGCATGAGCATGATGGGACTGGCAATCGCCCGCACCGACGGCCGGCCGATGGATTTCCTCACGGCAATCGTCCATCTGGTGATCTTTTGGATCGCCAACGCAATTTTGACCCCGCTGGTGCTGCTTGTCGGCCTGTTCACTGATCGTGGCCGGTTGCTGCATGACCTGCTCATTGGCACGGTCACCGTCCGCCGCGACGCCTATTGAATGGCTTGGCTAGCGACGGGATGTCTTGCCGCATTCCGTCGCTGTCCTGCAGCCGATCACCTAAAAACCACAGGTTTACTGCATCGCAACGTGACAGTTCAAAAAGTCGCGATTGACCTTTTATAATCTTGCGCCATGCTAATGTTTTCCAGGCGGCCAAGAAGAGCGATCTCCGCATAATATGAACACGCAAACTACACCGTCTCCACAATTCTACCTGACCGCGCCGGCGACCTGCCCGTATCTGCCGCAGGAGATGGAGCGGAAGGTGTTTACCCATATGGTGGGCGAGCGGGCACCGGAACTCAACGATCTCCTCACCCAGGGCGGTTTCCGCCGTTCCCAGAACATCGCCTACCGGCCGGCCTGCGAAAGCTGCCGGGCCTGCGTTTCGGTGCGTATCCTCGCTGGCGAGTTTTCGCCCACCCGCTCGATGCGGCGTATCCTGGCGCTGAACAGCGACGTGGTCTCGACCGAATACCCGGCTGAACCCTCCAGCGAGCAATACAGCCTGTTTCGCCGCTATCTCGACCATCGCCACCAGAAAGGCGGCATGTCCGACATGTCGGTGCTGGATTATGCGATGATGGTCGAGGATACCCACGTCAACACCAAGATTATCGAGTACCGCCTCAAGGTCGAAGGCGATGGTATCGGCCTGGCGAAGGGACCGCTGATCTCGGCAGCACTGACCGACAAGATGGGCGATGGCCTGTCGATGGTCTATTCCTATTTCGACCCTGACCTGGCCGACCGCTCGCTCGGCACCTTCATGATTCTCGATCACATCCGCAAAGTGAAGGAACGTGGCCTGCCGCACGTTTATCTTGGCTATTGGGTCAAGGGATCGCGCAAAATGGACTATAAAACAAAGTTTCTGCCGCAAGAGCACCTTATGGCCCAGGGCTGGGAGCGCTATACAGAATAAAGCGCAGCCACCTGACGGGACAAAATCTTGAGTGAAGCCATCGATGCCGCCCACCACCGCCGCGGACTTCTCATCACCGGCCTTGGCGGCCTTGCCCTCTCCTTCGACATTCCGCTGATCCGCTCCGCCGATGGCGAAGTCTGGTCGCTGCTGGCGGTCCGCAGCCTCTGCACCTTCGTCGTGGCGCTGATCGCCTGGGTGGTGCTGAACAAGTTCCTCGGCCGCAAGATCGCGCTGGTCCCCGGGAAGGCGGGATTGCTGGCCGGCCTGTTTTACGGCCTCGGCTCCTTCACCTTCCTGCTGTCCGTCTTCAATACGGCGACCGCCAATGTCGTCTTCATCGTTGCCTTCACATCGATGTTCGCGGCCATCCTGTCCTGGGTCTTCCTCAAGGAACGCCCCTCCAACGCCACGCTTGTGACCATGGCCGTCATGGTCCTGGGCGTCGGCCTGATCGTCCAGGACGGCTTGAAAAGCGGCAATTTCTTCGGCGATGCGATGGCGGTCTGCTCGGCCCTGATGCTCGCCTCCGCCATCACCGTCAGCCGTGCCAGCGGCAAGGACATGGGGCTGGTGCCACTCGCAACCGCGATCTTCCCCGCCATCATCGGCTACCTGCTGTCGCCGGCGGAAGGTTTGGCCATCGCCCATCCCGGCTGGATCATGTTCGATGGCCTGATCATGATCCCGCTCGCCTTCTTCTGCCTCGCCACCGGCCCGCGCTACCTGTCGGCCCCGGAAGTCGGCATGTTCTACCTGCTCGAAACCATCCTCGCGCCGCTGTGGATCTGGATCGTCTTCATGGAGGTCCCAACCTCCCAGACGCTGGTCGGCGGTGCTGTGCTGATCCTGGCGCTGGTCGGGCATTCGGTGTGGCAGATGCGGAAGAAATCGGCCGTGGATGCCTCGAACGAGTTTCCGTTTACGGGGTGAAATGCACGAGCAATTGCTGAGGTACGAAATCAATGTTATAACGCGATTATAACATTGGAGTTTTGCCATGAACATCACCATCCGCAAGATCGGCAATTCCGAAGGCGTCATCATCCCGAAGGAGGTTCTTGATCGTCTGGGGCTGAAGGCCGGCGACGAGTTTGAGTTGAAGGAAACGGGAAGCACACTTGAACTGGCACCCCAGAGAGACGATCTCGCAGAACAATTGCGAGCGGCCAGAATTGGTATGAAAAAGTATCATGTCGCGCTGCGTGAATTGGCGAAATGACGTCCGTTAAGTGGCTGTCCCGCGAAGCCATCGAGATCATCCATCACGAACAGATACAGGAACACGGTGGTTTGCCGGGCCTCAAGGATGCAAACGCACTTGAGTCTGCCTTGGCGCGTCCGGTGAACAAAGCAGCCTATGGCGAAGACGACATACATGTCTTCGCCGCCGCTTACCTTTACGGCATCGTTCGAAACCACGGGTTTTCTGATGGCAACAAGAGGACAGGCTGGCTTGCAGCTTTTACCTTCCTGCTGATCAATGGCCTTTTGATAGAAACAGAACAAGCTGACGTTATCGCGTTTGTCCTATCCGTCGCTGCGGGAGAGATTGACGAGGCGGGCACGGCTCAGTTTCTGAGGGATCACACCGTTCCGTTTGATCTGTAACGGCGCCCCCGCCACCCATCACCCCGTAAACTTACCACTCCTCGGGAAACCCTTCGGCACCGCCCTGCCCGCGGTGGCGCGGTCGCCGATCCATTCCAGCAGTTCGTCCTTGCTCTTGGTGAAGCTGCGGCCGGCGCTGTCGGCCCAGGTAAGGCCGTCGGCGATGGCGAAGCAGCGCATGTCGGAGACACCACCGTCCTTGTAGCGCTGCAGGCGGACACCCTTGCCGCGGCCCATTTCCGGGATTTGAGCGAGCGGGAAAACCAGCATCTTGCGGTTTTCCCCGACGATGGCGACGTGATCGCCCTTGACCGGGATGACCAGCTTGGCTTCATCCGGCATGGCGACGTTCATGATCTGCTTGCCCTTGCGGGTATTGGCGGCCATATCGCCCTCCAGCACCACGAAACCGTTGCCGGCTGCCGACGAGATCAGCAGTTTTCGGGCGGGATCGTGGACGAAGGCGGTCAGCACGTCCTGGTCGTTTTCCATGTCGACGATGATGCGCAGCGGCTCGCCATGGCCGCGTCCGCCCGGCAGCTTGTCGCCGCCCAGCGTATAGGCCTTACCGCCGGTGGTGACGACGAGGATGCGGTCGGTTGTCGAGGCCGGGAACGACAGTTTCAGCCCATCGCCTTCCTTGAACTGCAGCGTCGAGACATCGGAAATATGGCCCTTCAGCGCACGGATCCAGCCCTTCTCAGAGATGACGACGGTGATCGGTTCCTTCTCGATCATTGCCTGCTGGATCGCTTCCAGATCGGCTTCCGGCGCATTGGAGAACATCGTGCGGCGGCGGCCGATCTCGGTGGCCTTGGCGAATTTCTTCTTCACCTCGCCGATTTCCCATGCAACGGTCTGCCACTGCTTTTCGTCGGACGCCAGCAGCGTCTCGATTTCCGCCTTCTCCTTCGAAAGACCTTCGAATTCGGTGCGGATCTCGAACTCTTCCAGCTTGCGCAGCGAGCGCAGGCGCATGTTGAGGATCGATTCGGCCTGCAGGTCGGTGAGCGTGAAACGCTCCATCAGAGCGGGCTTGGGCTCATCCTCCTCGCGGATGATGCGGATCACCTCGTCGAGATTGAGATACGCAATCAGGTAGCCGCCGAGGATTTCCAGACGGCGGTCGATGGCGGCCAGCCGGAAGCGCGAGCGGCGCTGCAAAACTTCGCGGCGATGGTCCAGCCATTCCAGCAGGACCTCGTTCAGCGCCATCACCTTGGGAACGCGGCCCATGGAGAGCACGTTCATGTTGAGCGGGATACGGTTTTCCAGCTCCGACAGCTTGAACAGTGATTCCATCAGGATGGTCGGATCGACCGAGCGGCTCTTCGGCACCAGAACGAGGCGGACATCCTCGGCCGACTCATCGCGCACGTCTTCGAGCAGTGGCAGCTTGCGGGCAAGCAGAAGCTCGGCGATCTTTTCGATCAACCGGGATTTCTGCACCTGGAAGGGAATTTCAGTGACGATGATCTGGTAACCGCCACGGCCGGTATCTTCGACTTCCCATTTGGCGCGAACGCGAAAGCCGCCACGGCCGGTCTTGTAGGCTTCGATGATGCTCTCGCGGCTATCGATGATGATGCCGCCGGTCGGAAGGTCGGGGCCTTCGATGCCGCCGCGCTCCGGATTGTTCGGATCGAGCATCAACTCTTCGATCGTTGCGCCTGGGTTCTTGATCAGGTGCAGTGCGGCGTCGCAGAGTTCGTGGGCGTTGTGCGGCGGGATCGAGGTCGCCATGCCGACGGCGATGCCGGATGCGCCGTTCGCCAACAGATTCGGGAAGGCGCCGGGCATGACGACCGGTTCCTGATCTTCCTCATTGTAGGTCGGGCGAAAATCCACCGCATCCTGGTCGATGCCTTCGAGCAGAAGGCTCGCGACATCGGTCATGCGGGCTTCGGTGTACCGGTAGGCGGCGGCGCTGTCGCCGTCAATATTGCCGAAGTTGCCCTGACCGTCGACGATCGGGTAACGCTGCGAGAAATCCTGCGCGAGACGCACCAGCGCATCATAGACCGACTGGTCGCCATGCGGGTGAAACTTACCAATGACGTCACCGACGATACGGGCGCATTTCTTGAATGACGAATTGGAGCGCAGCCCCATTTCACTCATGGCATGAATGATGCGGCGATGGACCGGCTTCAGGCCGTCGCGCACGTCGGGCAGTGCCCGGTGCATGATGGTCGATAGCGCATAGGCAAGGTAGCGCTCTTCCAGCGCCGCCTTGAGGTCAACCGGCACAATGTGATCGTCTCCGCCCGACGGCGGCAAAAGGCTCTGTCCCATGGTTTCTTGCTACCGCAACAAACCCTGAACGGCAAGGATTGCAGGGCATTGCGCTGTGGAGAACCCGTGTGTGGCGACGACGATGTGCCACGTCAGTTACATGGTCGAAAACTCCTCAGCGGACATCGGACGCAGTGGCAGCTGTCCCGACAACCGGCTCAGGCCGTCAAAACGATTCCCTAACCACGCAAAATCTTGAGTGTCCTTGGAAATTTGCGGGCTCATCTGGCGTTTGAATAGCCCGGAAAACACCTGCCGTTTGCGGGAAATGGCGGTCCTAAGAACAATTTTCATCTTAAAATTGAATAGGGGCGCGAAACATGACGTCACGCGGCAATTCGAATATATTTCGGCCTTAATCCGTATTAGAAATGCCTTCGAAATTAGAGCTTTACAACAAGGAACCGCTCCATGATGCCTACCCGCAACCTCCGTCTGATGCTGGCGAGCGCCGCTTTTATCGGCCTTTCCGGTCCGGCTTTCGCGCTCGACGGCGCGGATCTCGTCACCAAGCTGAACGCTGCCTATGCACTCAACGGCACCAACGTTGCCTATGACAAGGTGACCGTTGACGGCACGACCGTGACGCTCACCGGCGTCACCGTCAAATCGACGGCTGCCCCGGACAAGAGCTTCAAGGTCGGTGATGTGACGCTGGAAGGCGTCGAGGAAACCGAGGGCGGCGGCTATTACGCCGAGACCGTCACGCTGCCGGACGTCGACATCAAGCAGGACGAGGCCGCTGTCACGGCCAAGGACATCACCATCGGCGGCCTTTCCATCCCCGGCAACCCGGCGGGCGGCACGATCAACGATATCGTCCTTTACGAATCCGCCGGCACCGGCCCTGTGGCGGTCAGCGTCAAGGGCAAGCAGGTGTTTTCGATGGACGAATCGGAAGCCAACCTGACGAAGCAGGAAAGCGACGCCGGCTTTGATTTCGACGCGACAATGTCGGGCATCAAGGCCGACCTTTCCGGTGTCGAGGACGCCAAGTCGAAGGAGGCCATCGAAAAGCTCGGGTTGAAAACCCTTGCAGGCGAAATGACGATGAAGGGCAGCTGGGAAGTGGCCACTGGCAACGTCTCGCTGGAAGAATATGCCTTCGATTTCGCCAATGTCGGCCGCCTTGCGATCGCCTTCGACATTTCCGGCTACACGCTGGACTTCATGAAATCCATGCAGGAAGCCATGAAGGCAGCGGAGACCAATCCGAACAAGGAAGAAGCCAATCAGGCAATGGGCCTGTCGATGATGGGCCTGATCCAGCAGCTGACCTTCAACAGCGCCTCGGTGCGTTTCGACGATGCGACGATCACCAAGCGCGTTCTCGACTATATCGGCTCGCAGCAGGGCGTGTCCGGCGATCAGCTGGCACAGTCGCTGAAGGGCATGGTACCGTTGATGATGGCACAGCTGAACGTTCCGGAACTGCAGAACCAGGTTTCCAGCGCCGTCAACACCTATCTGGACGCACCAAAGAGCCTGACGATTGCGGCCGAACCGGCCAACCCGGTTCCGTTCCCGATGATCATCGGCGCCGCCATGGGCGCGCCGAACACGGTACCGGGCGTGCTTGGCGTCAAGGTCACCGCCAACGATTGATCCGGCGGATCACAACCGAACATAAAAAGGCCCGGCGAGAGATCGCCGGGCCTTCTTTCTTATAAGCTCAAGGCCAATCGCAGACACGAAAAACCCGGCGATTGGCATCGCCGGGTTGATCAAAATCCAATCAGCAAAGGACTTGCCGTTAGTCCTTCTTCAGCGGCGGGATGACCCGCAGCGACAGTTCCGCAAGCTGTTTCGGCATGGCCGGAGCCGGTGCGTTCATCAGCAGGTCCTGTGCCTGCTGATTCATCGGAAACAGCGTGATCTCGCGCAGGTTCTTGGCGCCGAGCAACAGCATGACAACGCGGTCGATGCCGAAGGCGCAGCCGCCATGCGGAGGCGCGCCGTACTGGAAGGCGCGGTACATGCCACCAAAACGCTCTTCGACGTCGGTCTGGCTGAGGCCGACCAGTTCGAACGCCTTGACCATCAGTTCCGGCGACTGGTTGCGGATCGAGCCCGAAGCGATTTCGAAGCCGTTGCAGACCGCGTCATACTGATAGGCCTTGATCGTCAACGGGTCCTGCGTCTGCAGAGCTTCAAGCCCGCCCTGCGGCATCGAGAACGGGTTGTGGGCGAAATCGACCTTCTTGTCTTCCTCGCTCCATTCGTAGAACGGGAAGTCGATGATCCAGCACAGTTCGAACCGGTCGCGATCGATGAGGTTCAGATCTTCGCCAGCCTTGGTGCGGGCTTCGCCTGCGAACTTGTAGAATTTGGCCGGATCGCCGGCGACGAAGAAGCAGGCATCGCCTGCGTCAAGACCAAGCTGCGTGCGCAGCGCTTCGGTGCGTTCCTCGCCGATGTTCTTGGCAAGCGGACCGGAGCCGGCAGTCGTGCCGTCTTCTTCCTTGCGCCAGAAGATGTAGCCGAGGCCGGGCTGACCGGTCGACTGTGCCCAGGCATTCATCCGGTCGCAGAAGGCACGTGAGCCACCGGTCTTGGCAGGGATCGCCCAGACCTCGACCTTCGGGTCGCGCTCGATCATGCCGGCAAACACCTTGAAGCCGGAACCGGCGAAATGTTCGGTGACAGCCTGCATCTCGATCGGGTTGCGCAGATCCGGCTTGTCGGAGCCGTATTTGCGGATCGCCTGATCATAGGGAATACGCGGCCATTCCTTGGTGACCGGCTTGCCCTCGGCAAACTGCTCGAACACGCTGGTCATGATCGGGGCCATCGTGTCCCAGACATCTTCCTGGGTGACAAAGCTCATTTCCAGGTCGAGCTGGTAGAATTCGCCCGGCAGGCGGTCGGCGCGCGGGTCTTCGTCGCGGAAGCACGGGGCGATCTGGAAGTAGCGGTCGAAACCGGCCACCATCAGCAGCTGCTTGTACTGCTGCGGCGCCTGCGGCAGCGCGAAGAACGTGCCGGGATGGATGCGGCTCGGCACCAGGAAGTCGCGCGCGCCTTCCGGCGACGAGGCCGTCAGGATCGGCGTCGAATATTCGGCAAAGCCGGCCGAGTTCATGCGCGAGCGCATGTCGGAAATGATCTGGCTGCGCTTGACGATGTTCTTGTGCAGCGTTTCGCGGCGCAGGTCGAGGAAGCGGTATTTTAGGCGGATGTCTTCCGGATAATCGGGCTCGCCGAACACCGGCAGCGGCAGTTCCTTGGCAGCGGAGAGAACTTCGATCTCCTGGGCGTAGAGTTCGATCTCGCCTGTCGCCATCTGCTTGTTGACCGTGTCGTCCGAGCGCGCCTTGACGGTGCCGTCGATGCGGATGACCCATTCGCCGCGTACCGTCTCGGCCGCCTTGAAGGCCGGTGAGTCTGGATCAACGACGATCTGCGTCATGCCGTAATGGTCGCGAAGGTCGATGAACAACAGGCCGCCATGGTCGCGAACGCGGTGGACCCAGCCGGAGATGCGGACGGTCTGGCCGACATCGGCTTTGCGGAGAGCGGCACAAGTGTGGCTGCGGTAACGATGCATGATATTATCCTGGAACCAAGGGGCTGCGCGGCCACGCCAAAGCGCGCTGCGGCAGCGTCAAAATCGGGCGGAAAAGCGCATGGTGGGGCCGATTTGTCAAGGCCGGGACGTGCGCGCAGGCAATCAAAGACAACCATAGGACCGTGTTTGCGGGACTGTGGAAGCCGCCCATTCATGCCGGATGCTGACGGGACTATCAATTATCGTGACTGTTTTTGCCGGATGGCTGCGTCTAAGACTGAGGCATGGCACGCTGGCATGGAGTCGCGTCCGCCCGGATACGTTTCTTCATGTCGCAGCTTCGTCCGCTTATCCCTCTCCTCATCACCGCCGGCATCCTGATCGGCGGCAACGGGCTGCAGGGGACCTATATTTCGCTGCGCGCCCTGCAGGAGGGCTTTTCGACCTCGCTGATCGGCCTTGTCGGCACCGGCTATAATATCGGCTTTGCCATCGGCTGCATCTATGTGACGCGTATCCTGCGCTCGATCGGCCATATCCGGACGTTTTCGGCGATGGCAGCGATTGCGTCGGCAGCCTCGCTTGCCATGGTGCTTCTGATCGATCCGTGGTTCTGGTTCCTGATGCGGCTGATTGCCGGCATCTGTTTTGCAAGCCTGTTTGCCACCGTCGAAAGCTGGCTGAATGCCCGGGTCAACAATTCCAACCGCGCCCGCACCCTGTCGATCTACCGCCTGGTCGATCTCGGTTCGGTAACGGCAGCGCAGTACCTGATCCCGACCGTCGGCATCGAAGGGTTTCAGCTGTTTGCCATCGTCTCGATGGCGCTAACCCTGTCGCTGGTGCCGATCTCCTTTGCTGACCGTTCCAGTCCAGGCGCGCCGGAGGCGATCAAGTTCGATATCAAGGCGCTGTGGAACATCTCGCCGCTCGCCACGATCGGCTGCATCGTCGTCGGGCTGACCAACTCCACCTTCCGCTCGCTCGGGCCGATCTATGCCGAAGGCATCGGCCTGTCGATCACCGCCATTGCCACCTTCATGAGCGTCGGCATCATCGGCGGCGTCGTGCTGCAATATCCGCTCGGGCTTTATTCCGACCGGCTGGACCGGCGGCTGATCATCCTGTTTGCCACCTTCGGCTCTCTGCTTGCGGGGCTTTTCCTCGCCTTTTATGCCGGCAGCGACGAATGGCTGAATTTCATCGGTATCTTCATCTTCGGCGCCTTCGCCATGCCGCTCTATTCGCTGTGTTCTGCCCATGCCAACGATCATGCCGCCGAGGGGCAGCATGCGCTGGTTTCGGCCGGCATGCTGTTCTTCTGGTCGTGCGGCGCCATTATCGGGCCGCTGTTTGCCTCGTTCATGCTGGATATTTTTGGGCCGCCGGCACTGTTCATCTATACGGCCGCCGTGCTTGCCGCCTTCATGCTCTATACGCTGCAGCGGATGATGGCGCGCGGCGCCGTGCCCGCCCGGCAGCGCTCGATGCGGTTTCGCAATCTGCTGCGCACTTCGTCCTTCTTCAACAAGCTGGCGGCAAGACCAGAGGACAAGAAATGAGGCCGGTGACTGCGGCAAGATGCGCGCAAATGCCAATTGATGAATATCGGCATCAAGTTTAAACCGGGGCATCTCAAGCTCCGGAATTATGCCACATGCCGATCATCAGCCGCCGTACACTTCTGAAAGGATCGGCTGCAGCCGCAGCCTCCTTCGCGATCGGCGGCGGCCTTGCGGCGCGCAACGGAATTGCGGCGCCCGCCCCGCTGCTGCTCAAGGCACAGTTTACCGAGGCGAAACTTGCCAGTGACGGCATCACCCCGAAAATCATGACCTATGGCACAAGCGAGACAGCGGCGACCGGCATGCCGCCCGTCATCCGCATGAAGAAGGGTGAGCCCTTCGCCGCCCGGCTGGTGAATGCGCTGGACGAGCCGACGACCATCCATTGGCACGGCCTGCGCATCGCCAACGCCATGGATGGCGTGCCGGAAATGACCCAACCTTACGTCTATCCCGGCGATGGCTTCGACTACGCCTTCACGCCGCCGGATGCCGGTACCTTCTGGTATCATCCGCATTGCAATACGCTGACCCAGATGGGCCACGGGCTGACCGGCGTCATCGTCGTCGAGGATCCGGCAGACCCAGTGTTTGATGCCGAGATCGTGCTCAACCTGCGCGACTGGCGGCTCGGTACCGGTGGCGCCTTCATTGCGCCGTTCAAGCCGCGCGATGCCGCACGCGGTGGTACCTATGGCACGGTGCGCACCACCAACTGGAAGCAGGCACCGAGCTATGACGCGCCGGCCGGTGGTCTCGTGCGCATCCGGATCGCCGCCACCGACGTGACACGCATCTATTCGCTTGCCGTCGAAGGCGCACCCGCTCTGGTGATCGCGCTCGACGGCAATCCGGTCGATGCGCCCTATCCGCTCGATCTGCTCGATGTCGGCCCCGGCCAGCGCGTCGAGCTGGTCGTGCGCATGCCGGACGAGGAAGGTGCCGAGGTCAAGCTCGGCAATTTCCGCGGCTCGAGCCCGTTTACGGTTGCGACCCTGCGCGCCACCGGCACGCCGCTGAAACGCGATATCCGCGATGTGAAGGCGCTCCCTGCCAATCCGGTTGCCGAGGCCGATCTGTCGACGGCGACGCGCATTCCACTCGATTTTACCGCAACGGCCGAACATGCGCCGGTTCCCAGCATTTGCGGTACGATCGGTTATACGTTCTGGGCCATCAACAAGGTGCCGTGGCAGGGCGATACGCCGGATCCTGGAGCCCCGGTTTCCGAGCTGAAACTCGGCAAAAGCTATGTGCTGCAGGTCCGGAACCGCACCCCACATGCACACCCGATCCACCTGCACGGCCTGAGCTTCCGCATCCTCAGTTCCAACAAGCGCACCATCCTGCCGCCGCCGACGGACACGATCCTGCTTTTGCCCGACGAACAGGCGGAACTCGGTCTCGTTGCCGACAATCCCGGCGATTGGCTGCTCCATTGCCATATCATCGAACACCAGAAGACCGGAATGTCCGGATATTTCCGCGTGGTTTGAGCTTTTTTCGTTGTGGCACCGGGCGCGACGGGATACATCGGGTGAGTTTTAACGGCCGCATTTCCGCCACAGTGATTGAAGTTTGATGATCGAGACAACCGCCGAACTTGCCGCCGCCTGCGAAACGCTGGCCAGCGGGGAATACCTGACGATCGATACGGAATTTCTCCGCGAGACGACCTTCTGGCCGCAGCTGTGCCTGATCCAGATGGCCGGACCGGATATTGCCGTGATCGTCGATCCGATGGCCAAGGATATCGACCTTGCGCCATTCTTCGAACTGATGGCCAATACCAATGTCGTCAAGGTCTTCCATGCGGCCCGCCAGGACATCGAAATCATCTACAATCTCGGCAAGCTGATCCCGCATCCGATCTTCGATACGCAGGTCGCCGCCATGGTCTGCGGCTTCGGTGACAGCGTCTCCTACGATCAGCT
>UBTA01000136.1:0-232 GCA_900468065.1 Hyphomicrobiales bacterium
ACGGGCGATCACCGGCTGGCCGGTCGAGATGCCGCCGAGGATGCCGCCGGCATGGTTCGACAGGAAGATCGGCTTGCCGTCATTGCCCATGCGCATCTCGTCGGCATTTTCCTCGCCGGTGATTTCGGCAGCGCCAAAACCGTTGCCGATCTCCACACCCTTGACGGCGTTGATCGACATCAGGTTGGAGGCGATGTCCTGGTCGAGCTTGGCGTAGATCGGCGCGCCGATC
>UBTA01000136.1:252-24330 GCA_900468065.1 Hyphomicrobiales bacterium
ACGCCTTCGGCAATGACTTCGACGACAGCGCCGACCGAGGAGCCGGACTTGCGGATACCGTCGAGATACTCTTCCCAGACCGGAACAATGGCTGCATCGGGCGCGAAGAACGGATTGTTGCCGACTTCGTTCCAGTCCCAGTTGTCGCGGTTGATCTTGTGCTTGCCGATCTGCACCAGCGCACCGCGTACCAGAAGCCCGGGTACGATCTTGCGGGCAAGGCCGCCGGCGGCCACACGGGCCGCGGTTTCGCGGGCCGACGAGCGGCCGCCGCCACGATAGTCGCGAATGCCGTATTTGACGTCATAGGTATAGTCGGCGTGGCCCGGCCGGTAGCTCTTGGAAATCTCGGAATAATCCTTGGAGCGCTGGTCGGTGTTCTCGATCATCATCGAGACCGGTGTGCCGGTGGTGATCATGGTCTCGCCGTCCGCATCCAGCATGACGCCGGAGAGGATTTTGACCAGATCGTCCTCGCGGCGCTGGGTGACGAAGCGCGACTGGCCGGGCTTGCGCTTGTCGAGCCAGGCCTGCAGCTCGGGCAGGGTAAAACGGATGCCGGGAGGGCAGCCGTCGATAACGCAGCCGAGCGCAGGCCCATGGCTTTCGCCCCAGGTGGTAACGCGAAAAAGATGACCGAAAGTATTGTGCGACATGGATCAGGCAACCGGATATGAGGCCAAGCGCATCCGGGCGAGCCGCTGCGCCATTCAGTAGGCGCACTCATAGTGGAAAACGCCGGAAAGGGAAAACCTTTCTGGCGAAATATCATGATTGCCGCGTGAACAGTCTGTCTCGCCGCAAAGGCCAATCAGGACGCCAGTTGCAGCGCTTCCTTGCTGGCGAATGCCACGAACTTGTCGAAGCTCAAGGGCTTGGCGAAGGCATAGCCCTGCAGCAGGTCGCAACCGAGCAGGCCGAGCATTTCCGCGTGTTCCATGGTTTCCACGCCCTCGGCCACGGTTTCGATGCCCAGCGACCGGCCGATTTCGATGATCGAGCGGATCAGCGCCTGCTCGTTGCGGGAGTTGAGGATGGGCGCCACCAGCTGGCGGTCGATCTTCAGCCGCTTCGGCTTGATCTTCAACAGGCTGACGATCGAGGTATGGCCGGTGCCGAAATCGTCGATCTCGATATCAATGCCGAGCTTCTTGATGCCCTCGATATTGGCGGTAACGATATCGTCGCTCTCGTCGAGGAAGATCGATTCCACGAGTTCGAACGAAAGCTGGCCGGGCTTGAACGACAGACCCTGCAGCGAGTTCAATAGCAGGTCGTCGCTGAGCCGCTTGGCCGAAACGTTGACGGAAATCTTTGGTACGTCGATGCCCATGGCAGCCCAGCGCATCGCATCGATCAGCGAGCGGTCGAGCACGATGCGGTCGATCGTTGCCACTACATCCAGTTCCTCGGCAATGTGGAGGAATTTGTCCGGTGTCAGCACGCCTTCGCGCGGATGGTTCCAGCGCACCAGTGCCTCGACGCCCGAGAGACGCAAAGTACTTGCGTCGAACTGTGGTTGATACCAGGCGACAAACTGGTTTTTTTCGATGCCTTCCAGAATTTCATCGGCGATACGCTTCGTCGTGATGATTTCGGCCTGCAGCGCCTCGGTGAAGAATTCGTGCCGGTTGCGGCCGCTTTCCTTGGCGCGGTAGAGCGCGATATCGGCATTGACCAGCAGCTGACGCTCGTCGCAGGCAAGATCCTTGCCGACGGCGATACCGATGCTGACGCCGAAACGGCAGGGAAACCCGTTATAGTCAACCGGCTGGCGCATTTCTGCGATGATCCGTTCGGAGAGGTTCGACAGGAACAGCTTGTTTGGGGGATTGGTGACCAGAACGACGAATTCATCACCGCCGATACGCGCGACCACATCGCCGGCGCGCACATTCGCGCGCAGGATTTTCGAGGCATGCACCAGCATTGCATCGCCGGCGGCGTGGCCCAAAGTGTCGTTGATCTGTTTAAAGCGATCGAGGTCGATATGCAGGATGGCGATAGTCTGCAGGCCGTCCTTGCCGGCGATCGATAGCGCCTCCAGTTCCTTATCGAGCATGCGGCGGTTGCCGAGCCCGGTCAGAGGATCATGCAGTGCATTGTGCTCGATACGGTCCTTGGCGTCGGCCAGTTCGTCGTTCTTGGCCTCTGCCATGGCCTTTGCGGTGCGCAACTGTTCTGTCAAAAGCACATCGTCACTGATATCGAAGGCGATGCCGACCAGTTTTCGGCCGCCGCCCGGCGTCTCGTGGATCTTGCCGACGGAGCGGACATGCCGGATTGTCCCGTCGGGAAGCACCACACGCGACGCCTGAACGTAAGGCAAGCCCTCGGCGATGGTTCGGGCAACGCTCGAAAGTGCCTCTTCACGGTCATCTGGATGCAGCGCGTTGACCCAGGTTTCATGCGTCGTCTCGCCGCCGGCGTAGGTCAGCCGGTAGAGCTGATGCATGCGCTCGTCCCAGTAGGTGATGCCGGTGACGAGATCAGCCTCCCACATGCCGCACTTGTAGGAATCAAGCGCAAGATCGAGACGCCGGGTAATTGCTTCCAGCTGCTGCTCACGTTCGGACAGACCGGTCAGGGCTTCTTCAAGCTCGGTATTCTTTTCATCCGCGACGGCTTTTGCAGCTCGCAACTGCTGGGTCATCAGGACGTCGTCGGTAACGTCCCAGCTGATGCCCGTGATCTTGGCCTTGCCGTCAGCACCGGTATGGGTGGACCCGACATTGCGGATATGACGGATGCTGTCGTCGGGCCCGACGACGCGATACTGCGAGCGGTATTCCAGATCCTCGTCCAGCGCCCGGAACAATGTCAGCGAAGCAGTGGCGATATCGTCTTCATGCACGGAGCCGCGCCATTCCCCGTAGCTCGGATCCCCGCCGCCTGGTGGCAAGCCATGCAGATGGTACATGCGCTCGTCCCAGGAGCGTGTCTGTGTATCGAGGTCGATTTCCCAGATGCCGATCTTGGAGGATTCGAGTGCCAGGTTGAGCCGGTGCGAGACGGTCAGCAGTTCCCGTTCGCGGGATCGAAGCTTGGCAATGTTGCGCTGGCGCTCATTGACCAGTCCGCCCGTCAGGAAAATCGGAATGATGATAATCGTTGCGGCAACGAGAATGGTGACTTCGAGCCATGTACTGTTGGCCGGCTCCTGCGCCCATCCATCGGCCGGGATCGCTGCCAGTTCCCAGGTGCCGCCCGGCAGTTGAAGCTGGCGGATGACGGGAGCCTTTTCGAAGAGATCGTTATCGCCGAAAAAGGCATCCTGTATGTTGTTCTTCACCGAGATATCGCGGATAGCCAGCTGGATGTCCACCTGCCGGTGGCCATCATGCGCCCGGCTTTCCTGCCGGCCGTCATCGATAAGACGTGCGTCGGCGTAAATCTCCTTTTCGTCGATCACGGCTTCCATGAAGCCCCAGAACGACGCGTTGCCGTCGATCCTGGTAAAGACCGGAGAAAAGAGATTGAACCCGGTGCGGCCGCTCGGCAGCCGGACAGGTCCGGCAATGATCGGTTTTGCCTTGGACTGGGCGCGGTCAACGGCGATTCTCGATGACCCGAACTTCTTGAAATCGGTGCCGATCATTCGCTCGTTGCCCTTGAGCGGAAAGGTCATGCCAATGACGGCATCCGGTGCCGCGCTGACGCGCACCATCTGCGGGTTCTGGAGCAGGAGCTTGGTCGCCAGCTGGTCGAAATGCGCTTGCGGCATCATCGGGTCAACGGCGAAATTGTTGGCAAAGCCGCGCAGCGCCGTGATGTTGTTGTTGATCTCGCTTTGCAGACGCAGAGAAACCAGGTCGAGCTCGTTCTGAACGTTGCTCTTCAATTCGTTCTGGAAGTTTTCCCGATTCTGCTGTTCGAAGAAATATCCGCCGGTAAAGACGACGGCGGCGGCAATCGCAGCAGGGAAAACCGACGGTTTCACCAGCCTGGCCAGCGTCCAGGCGCGACGACGGATTGTAGCGCTTTTAGTCAACGGCCGTGCACCCCATATTCCCCGGCGTTACGGTAGAGAGGGAGTCTTAAGATTGGCTTTAGAGGCTGTTCCTGCTAAGAAATCCGCGCACCGGCGGCAGGAGGAAACCGTCGATCAAGGTTTGGTTAACCATGACGTCTCCAAATTCGATAAAATTTTAAATGACACGGCAACGGGCGATTTTTGCCACAATCGGAGGTCAAACAGTGAGCACAAGAAAATTGAATGAATTACTGAAGAGGGCACGACAGATGCGTTTCATCGTTGCTGCATTGATGGCCGCAGCCGGTTTCTTTTCGCCGCTGAGCGCCTTCGCCGAAAGTGCTGATGTCGAAGCTGTCATCACCGGCGTCGATACCGACAAATTGAGCCTGTCGCTGGACGACGGCAAGAATTATCAGGCTCCCGAAGAATTCAATTTCGACGGCCTGAAGGCTGGCGTCAAGGTTTTGGTGTTCTACACCGAGGTTGATGGCAAGCGCGTCATCAATGATCTGGAAATCGTGCAGTAAAGCTGCATTCGCGGCGCTGGTTGAGTGCCGCGTCATTGGGGCGGCGGGGCTGATTTAACAGATCGGCCATTTTCCATTTTCGGCAAATGCGAAACCTAGAGCCAGCCGATCGTACCGTTCTCGATCTTCAAAATCCGATCCTGTGGAATGGCGCCAAGGGCTGCCTCTTCCGCATCCATGGCGCCGCAAATCTTGAACAGCGTGCGGATGACGCCGCCATGGCTGACGCAGACGGTTGGCGCCGAAACGCTGGAAAGCCAGGCGCCGACACGCCAGGAGAGGATTTCGTAGCTCTCGGCATCCGCACCCGGTGGGATGAAATCCCATTTCGACAGTTCACGTTCCGCCACCCGCTCGGGCATTTCCCGCTCGAGCTCGGCCATCGTGTAGCCTTCCCAATCGCCGAAGGAGACTTCCTTCAGCCGGTCGTCCATCCGGTAGCCGGAGCGGGCGAGCCCCATGGCTTCGCGAATGAGCTCCATGGTCTCGCGGGTACGGTGAAGCGGACTTGCGACGAAATCGAATTTTTCCGCGTCATCGCCGAGCAGAGCCCGAAGCGCGCGGCCATTGCCGCTGGCTTGCCCCCTGCCGGTATCGTTAAGCGGAATATCCTTCTGGCCCTGCATGCGGATTTGCGCATTCCAGTCGGTCTGGCCGTGGCGGATCATGTAGATGGTCACGGAGAAACTCCGGGGCAGGGGGCTTGATGGCCCGACGCGAGGAGCCGGGGCGCCCGTCTTGTTCGAGAGCCCCGGAATACTTTCTTAGGTGGATCAGTCCTTGACGACGGCGATATCCGGCGCATCGACTGCCTTCATGCCGATGACATGATAGCCGCTGTCGGCGTGATGAATTTCACCGGTGACCGAGCGCGACAGGTCCGACAGCATATAGAGGCCGACATCGCCGACTTCTTCGATGGTGACGGTGCGGCGCAGCGGTGCGTTATACTCGTTCCACTTGAGGATATAACGGAAGTCGCCGATGCCGGAAGCTGCAAGCGTCTTGATCGGGCCAGCCGAGATCGCGTTGACGCGGATGTTCTTCGGGCCGAGGTCGACCGCGAGATACTTGACGCTGGCTTCGAGTGCCGCCTTGGCAACGCCCATGACGTTATAGTTCGGCATCACCTTTTCGGCGCCGTAATAGGTCATGGTCAGCATCGAGCCGCCATCGGTCATCAGCTTTTCAGCGCGCTTTGCAACGGCGGTGAAGGAATAGACCGAGATATTCATCGTCAGGGCGAAGTTTGCAGCCGACGTATCGACGTAGCGGCCGGTCAGTTCGTCCTTGTCGGAAAAGCCGATCGCGTGCACGAGGAAGTCGATCTTGCCCCAGGTTTTCTCCAGGTGTTCGAACACCGCGTCGATGGTGGATTCATCGCTGACGTCGCAATGGCCGGCCATGATGGCACCCAGTTCCTCTGCCAGCGGTTCGACCCGCTTCTTCAGGGCGTCGCCCTGATAGGTGAATGCCAGTTCGCCGCCCTGCGCATGAATTGCCTTGGCAATACCCCATGCAATCGACCGGTTGTTTGCGACACCCATGATAAGGCCGCGTTTACCCTTCATCAGACCGGATGTTTGCGACATGATGTTATGCCCCCAATACTGCCTATGCTTCCATCAGTCAGGCGTTGGCCGACTGGAAATTCGCATATGTTGAACCTGCCGGAACCTTCGCGCCCCTTGCGGTCGCGTCGGCTCTGAATTTTTCGAGCATTGGCTATGACATAGCCGTCCCGGTGGTTCAAGCACGGGTGAGATCAGGAACTGTTAGTCCCCGTAATATTGGGTCAGCGGTCAAAGCGCCCGCCTTCGTCCACGGCGTTTGTCGCAAAATCTTTAAAGAAACAGGCCGTTGCGCAGGCTGCGCATCAGGTCGGTGACCTTTTCATCCGGCTTTTCCCACAGCATCAGCCGTAGCTCCACCAGAAGATCGCCGCGTTTGCCGTCTGCTGCCGGCAGGCCGTGGCCCGCAAGCTGGATCACATGGTCGGAGCCGGACCAGGCCGGAATGGTAACGCTAACCGGGCCGGTCAGGGTCTCAACCTTCATTTCGCATCCAAGGATCGCATCCTGGATATTGACGGGCAGGGTGGTGCGCAGGTCTGTTCCATCGGTGCGGAAGCGGCCGTCCTGGAGGACGCGCACCGCAACCACGACATCGCCGCGTTGCATGCCGTTCAACCGGTAGCCCATCTCCTTGAGACGCACGATGCTGCCATCGGTGGTGCCGGCGGGCAGGGCGACCTTGAGTGTCTGACCGTCTGGCAGCGTTGCCGTTGCCTTTTCGCGGCGGAAAATATCCTCGATCGAAACCGTGACGTCGCAGAAAATGTCCGGCACCTTTTCTGGTGCAGGCTTGCCGGCGCCGCGAATCCGCCGGACGATGGCAGAGACGAGTTCTGCAGCCGGCGCGGCGGCCCGTGGAAAACCGCCGAACATCGGCACCTTGTCGGCCGGTTCAGTCTTTGGTTCCGCGTTGGCTTCCGGCTCCGCTGCTGTTTCGGCCTTTGGTTCTGGTCTGGGCTCCGGCTTCGGTTCGGCCTTGGCCTGTGGCGCTGAAGCGGCCGGCTTTCTCTCCTGCGGGCGAGCGTTCTGCGCCTTTGCCCGATCGTCTGCACCGAAAATGCGCGAGATCATGTCTTCGGCGGTTTCCGGATCGATGGTGTCTTCGTCCGTGCCGCGCGCCTTGCGCTTCATCTCTTCCATGCGGCGCAGTTCGGCCTCGCGGCGGGCATAGTCGTAGCGGTTGCGCAGCTTCGGATCCTTCAGCACCTCGTAGGCGCGGCCGGCCTCGGCAAAGCGCTGGGTTGCCAGCGGATCGTCCTGGTTCTGGTCGGGATGTACGGCTTTTGCCACGGACCGCCAGGCGGCCTTGATCTCGTCGGGTCCTGCATTGCGTCTGACGCCGAGCACTGAATAGGGATCACGCATGCCTGTCACCGCCCTTGAAGACTGATGTGCCGCATCCAGCGGCTCGTTTCAGCCTGTTGAAACAATCGGGAAGCCGCTTCCGGCGGTCTTCTCCCTTTGCCGGTGATGATGAGAAGCCGCTGCTTAAATTCCGGTTAGCCGCAGGCCTGGTTTGGTTGTGTAAATGGCCTCGCACCGCGTGTTTGTTGCAGCGTGGTTAATGCGCGGTAGCGAAGCGGCCAATCGGGCTGTCAGCTGCGCGGGCCAAAACTGGTCAGAAACCATTCGCCATTGCCGAGCAGGCAGGCATTGCCATCGAACTTTGCGATGCCCTGATAGGAGTGGCGGGTCGTGGTGAACCGGCGGCAGGTGGTGCCGTTCACCTGTTCTTCAGCGATATTGCTGATCACGCCGGCGCTGCCCGAGCTTGAATTCGCCCAGGGAATGGGATTTCCCGCAATGCGCGTCACATCGGCCGACGACACTGCGTTTCGCACTGTCATGGCATCGGAATTGTCTTCGTCGGTTCTCACGGATGGAACGGAATTGGTGGCAACGGTCCTATCGACCTGGGACGATCCGGCAAAATCGAGACCTCCGAGGCATCCCGAAAGGGTGGCTGTGGTCAGGCACACTGCGGCAATCCCGCTCAACCGGGATAAAACCTTTGTGTCCTCGATCCACTTTGCTATGTCTTGCAATGGCATACCTGTCAGACTGGAAAGAGCGGCTTCAAGGTCCGGAGACGCGACGTGCAAGCTCTGACATTTATTGATCGGCGGGCGGAGACTGCGTCCGCGCCACACGTTACGGCATTGGATGGCAATATGAGTGAGACTGGGTTAACAACTGGTGACTTCACGCAAGAGAATGAGCCCTTTTCCCTTTTTGGCACGTGGCTGAAGGAGGCGCAGGACGCAGAGATCAACGATCCCAATGCCTTGGCACTGGCGACGGTGGATGCCGATGGCCTGCCGGATGTGCGCATGGTGCTGTTGAAGGACTTCGACCAGCGCGGTTTCGTCTTCTATACCAATTTCGAAAGCCAGAAGGGACAGGAAATTCTAGGCAGCATGAAGGCGGCGATGTGTTTTCACTGGAAAACACTGCGCCGGCAGGTGCGTGTGCGTGGTCCCGTGGAGATCGTCAGCAATGAAGAGGCCGACGAATATTACAAGACGCGGGCACGGGGCAGCCGCATCGGTGCCTGGGCGTCAAAACAGTCGCGCCCGCTCGAAAGCCGGTTTGCGCTGGAAAAAGCCGTTGCCGAATATACGCTCAAATATGCCATCGGCGAAATCCCGCGCCCCGATCACTGGTCGGGTTTCCGCATCAAGCCAACCTCGATCGAGTTCTGGAAGGATGGCGCCTTCCGTCTGCACGACCGGATCGAATTCCGCCGTGACGAGGCGGAAGGCGATTGGAACAAGGTACGGATGTATCCCTGACAGCGGCGCGCCTTAGCGCGCGCCCATCAGCTTGAAGGCAATGCCCGACGCGAGCGCGCTGACATATTCGTCTTTCTGGAAGTGGCCGTTCAACGAGATGCGGGGCAGGGCTGTCTTGTCCAGCCTGTCATCGACCGTCCCTGGCTGGGTTGTGACTGCGACGGTGAAGCCAAGGTCTCTTGCCAGCGTGTGGTCGCGTGGTGAAACAGTCCCAGCATATCCATAGGGATAAGCCAGAGAGACTGGCCGGTTGCCGGTGATCTCTTCGACCCGCAGCGCCGACTTGTCCATTTCGTGGCGCGCAATATCGTCCGGCAGCCGCGCCAGTGCGCGGTGGCTGATCGTATGGGCACCAAGGCTTGCCAGCGGGTTTTCGATCAGCGTTTTCAGTCCTGCCTCATCGAGGGTCAGGTCTGCTGTCAGTTTCAGGGCATCGACGCCCTGGCTGGAGGCAAGGGTTTTCAGCCGGTCCACCGCCGTCGCTTCATCGATCGTCTGGATGAACGAGGCGAAGCGGTCAAAGGCCGCCTGCTTCTGCTGCATGGTTTCAGCTGGAAGCGTCTCGATCCTGTCGAACTGGAATTGCAGGCTGGTGTTCCGGTTCAACAGGTCGGCCAGCACCTCCCACCATAAGATCGCCGTGCGGTCGATGAAACCCCCAGCAACAAAGACGGTGAAGGGTACCGCATGCTTGGAAAACACAGGTGCGGCATGGACAAGATTGTTGCGGTAGCCATCATCCAGCGTGAAGACGGCAACGGGCTGGGGATCGTTTGAAGCGAGATGGGCGGGCAGGGTATCGAGTGCGATGAACCGGTAGCCGTCCCGCTTCAACCGGACGATTGCCGTGTCCAGAAAGTCCGGGGTTATTTCCAGATGCGCATTGGGATCGAAGGCCAGCGGCTGTTTTGGCCGGACATGATGCAGCGTGAAAATCGCCCCACGGCCGCGCGCATCGCGCATCAGCCCAGCCGTGCCAAGGAGCCGGGCGGCGTGGAGGCCACCCGTAATAGCGGCGCGCTTGGCGGCCTGTCGTAGCATGGTTTTCACGGGCCGGTTCCAAAAATGGCCGGCAATCCCGGCCCTCTGTTGATGTCCCCGGATTGTAGCGGTGGCGTCGTTAACACTGGCTGAATCTGCCCATGCCGTAACGATTGCAGATATGCGAAAGGCGGCCCTTTGCCGGGCCGCCTCTTATCGCAATGTCTGCAAGCCGCTGATTATGCCGGCAGAACCCCGTCCACCTCGTCGCGCTGGCGGCCGCCGATCGCTGCCCCGACACCGGCAATGAAACCGCCGATGAGCAGGGAAAGCGCACCGAAGAGTGCAATCGTCGCGCTGGTCTGGCGTGCCGTCTCCGCAGCCTTAGCAGCGGCAGCCTTGGCATCATCGACGCTTTTCAGAACCGCATCGACGCGCGCTTTCGCATCCGCTTCCGACAGGCCCGTCCGTGAGGCAACGAGCTGATCGAGATAGGTGCGGTCACCGGCCGACATTTCGCCATTCGCGGCACTGGTGAGAAGGATGCGCGAAACCTGACCGGCTGTGTCGTCGCCGGTCGAACCGGCCGGCGGCGTGCCGGGGTTGGCAGGTCGCAACAGGCTATCGACGAAATAGGATGTCGCATTGCTGCCGGCATCTGAGGATGCCGCTGCGGCTCCCGCCGCCGTTGCGCCCGCAGTCAGCGTCGCTGTTGCCTGTACACCGGCTCCAATTGTCGACGAGACCGCCGAACCGAGAGCACCTGCGACAATCAGAGTTGCCAGCGCCCAGGCGAGAATCCCGTGTGCTGTATCGCGGAAGAACACTTCATCCCGGTTCACCCCCGTCCACTTTGTCCGGAGCCGCCCGGCGATATATCCGCCAAAGCCAGCTGACGCCCACTGCACGATGATCAGCCAGATGGCCCCGCCGATGGCGAAGGTGGCAAGCGACGACCCGCCTGACGAAAATGGTGAAGCCAGGCTGAGGCCTATTCCCGATCCGACCAGCGACAGCACCAATGTGATGGCCGATGCCGCAACGGCACCGGCGATGATCGCGCCCCAGCTGACGGCTGAGTGCGAGGATTCGGTTGTGGTGCCTGCTGGCACCGTCGTAACCGGAATTGTCATCGCGCCACCTATCGGAAGAAGAGGGCGAGGAGGATGATAATGGGGATTGGGACCCCCAGCAGCCAGAGCAGAATTCCGCGTCCCATGATGTAACTCCCTTGCATTGAACAGGCCGCAATTTCAGACGGTTATGCGGCGTGCCCGATTAACGCGGACAAGGGATTTTGGTTCCGCGACGGGTGAAGATCGCGGAAAGGCACTGTCTCTCAAGGAAAATTTCCGTCCGGCCTCGGTGCCGCCCTGCGGTTCCTTCTCCCGCTCTCACCAGCCATTGCGGAACGGCGTCAATGTTAAATCTTCGTTTACCACTGCGGCAAAAGTTGCCGCATAAAAACGCAATCCGCCGCAAAGTTGCAGCAAAGACACGGCTCTGTCGCAAAACAATGCAAGTTCGCGCCCGCTTGCGGGTGCCATCGAACGGGGACCGACATGACGACTTTCCGATGCCTGCTTTTGGCGATCCTCACCTTCGCCCTCGCACCGGCCATGGCCTGGGCCGGCAGTGCCGCGATTATCATCGACGCCCGCACCGGCAAGGTGCTGTCGGCGGAAAATCCCGATACGCTCAATCATCCGGCCTCGCTGACCAAGATGATGTCGCTCTACCTCACCTTCGAGGCCCTCCATCGCGGCACGATCCATTGGGATACCCCGATCAAGGTGTCGAAGACGGCGGCGGCCAAGCCGCCGATGCGGCTGGGGCTGAAGGCCGGGATGAAGCTGACGGTGCGCGAGGCGGTGCTGGGCATGATCGTGCGCTCGGGCAACGATACCGCTGCCGCCATGGCGGAAAAGCTTGGCGGCACGGAAGCCAAATTCGCCCAGGCGATGACGAGAAAGGCGCGCCAGCTCGGCATGAGCCGAACCGTCTTCATCAATGCCTCCGGCCTGCCTGCCAGCGCTCAGGTGACGACGGCACGCGATATGTCGACGCTCGCGATCGCCCTGATGCGTGACTTTCCCAAGGAATACAGGCTGTTTGCCACCCAGAGCTTCGTCTTTCGCGGCCGCAAGGTCCGCGGCCACAATAATCTGATGTATCGTTACGACGGCATGGACGGGATCAAGACCGGCTATACCAATGCCTCGGGCTTCAACCTGGTCAGCGCGGTGCGCGACGGCAACCGGCGTGTGGTCGGCGTGGTGCTCGGCGGCCGCACGGCAAAAAGCCGCGACAACAGGATGGCGGCCCTTCTCGATCGCCATCTGGGCAAGGCTTCGAACGCAGGGAGCCGTGCGCTGGTGGCTACGGTCAAGACCCGAGCCCCCGTCGAGGTCGTAGCGCTTGGCGCGTCCGATGTCCCATTGCCCTTTGCCGCGCCAAAACGGCAAGGCCGCGATGCCGTTGCCGCGCTGATCGCCTCGTCGCACTCGACAATTCGTGCCGAGCGCCCGGCTGTCATGAACGAGCTTGAAAACACCGCGGACATTTCGCCTGCGGGCGCCTGGCAGATCCAGATTTCGGCGGCACCGACGCAAGAGGCCGCACGTGCGCTTTTGGCGCAGGCACGGTCGGTTGCGGGACATACGCTGAAATCAGCCTCGCCCTATACGGAAGCTGTCGGCAATGGCGCCGCCACCGTCTATCGCGCCCGGTTCGTCGGGTTTGGCAGCCGCGACGAGGCGGATGCCGCCTGCGACTGGCTGAAGCGGCACTCCTACGACTGCATGCTGCTGCCGGCGCGTGGCTGACGGGGACGGGCTTGGCACCGGTATGCGCCCGGCGGTCATAGCCTCCGGTCTTTCCAAAAAGGGGCTTTAGGAAAAAAGCCGTTCAGGCCTGCGTGCCGCCGACGGTCGTGTCGTTCATGCGCAGATGCGGCTGGCCGACGCCGACGGGTACCCACTGGCCGCCCTTGCCGCAATTGCCCATGCCGGTATCGAGCTTCATGTCGTTGCCGATCATGGTGATCCGCTGCATCGCGTCCGGCCCGTTGCCGATCAGCATCGCACCCTTGACGGGCGCGCCGATCTTGCCGTTGTCGATCAGGTAGGCCTCGGTGCAGCCGAAGACGAATTTACCGGAGGTGATATCCACCTGGCCGCCGCCGAAGGAAACGGCATAGATGCCCTTCTTGACCGAGGCGATGATCTCTTCCGGGCTCTTGTCGCCGCCCAGCATATAGGTGTTGGTCATGCGCGGCATCGGCACATGCGCGTAGGATTCGCGCCGCCCGTTGCCGGTCGCCTTCATGCCCATCAGCCGGGCGTTCTGGCGGTCCTGCATGTAGCCCACCAGCTTGCCGTCGTCGATCAGGACGTTATAGGCGGATGGCGTTCCCTCGTCATCGATGGTGAGCGAGCCCCGGCGGCTCTCGATCGTGCCGTCATCGACGACGGTCACGCCCTTGGCCGCGACCTGTTGACCCAGAAGGCCGGCAAAGGCCGACGTCTTCTTGCGATTGAAATCACCTTCGAGGCCGTGGCCGACCGCCTCATGTAGCATGACGCCCGGCCAGCCGGAGGACAGCACCACATCCATGGTGCCGGCCGGCGCATCGATGGCTTCCAGATTGACCAGCGCCTGGCGCAAGGCTTCATCGGCGCCGCGCTGCCAGTTATCGACCGTGATAAAATCGCCAAACCCACGACGGCCGCCAACGCCGTAGGAGCCGGCTTCCTGCCGGTCGCCTTCGCCAACCACGACGGAGATGTTGAGACGCGTCATCGGGCGGATATCGTGCATGCGCTCGCCATCGGCACGCAGAATATCGACCACCTGCCAGCTGGCGGCGATCGAGGCGGTGACCTGGCGCACTTTCGGATCCCTGGCACGCAGATAGGCATCGATTTCCTGCAACAGCGAAACCTTGGCCTCGAAGCTCGGCTCGCCGATCGGGTTTTCGTCGCCATAGAGTTTCTTGTTGGTGCGCTGCGGAGCGGCGGCATAGGTGCCGGAATAGCCGCGCGTGACGGCGCCGACCGCATCGGCAGCACGTTTCAAAGCGGACAGCGACAGATCGCCCGCATGTGCATAACCGACCGCTTCGCCGGCGACGGCCCGCAGGCCAAATCCTTGGTCGGTGTTGAAGCTGCCGCCCTTCAGGCGGCCATTGTCGAAGGACAGCGATTCCGACTGGCTGTGTTCGATGAACAGTTCACCATCATCGGCGCCCGTCAGCGTCTGCGCCAGCACCTCGCGAATGGCAGCCTCGTCGCTGTCGAACAGTTTGATGAGATCGGTGTTCATGGGCGAGGCTCCGCAATGTGTCTGTTTCTTCTCATGTAGAGACGCGTCACCATGGCCGCAAGTTTTGAGTTTGCGGTCTGGTGTTATTATTGACAGGCCGTTTCTGGAGATTATGTTACATGTAACGAATGGGAGCTGACGCAGATGGCCAAGGCTTTGAACGAGCGTGTTCAGCAGCGAAGGGACGCCATGCGGGCGGCCGGTCTTCGTCCATTGCAGATTTGGGTGCCGGATTCCCGAAAGGCGGGTTTTGCAGCCGAGTGCCGGCGCCAATCCATGATCATTGCGCGGGCCGAGGCCGCAGATGATGACCTTGCAGGCTTCATGGATGCCGCTTTTGCCGATCTGAACGAGATCAACGAATGAAGCGCGGCGATCTCGTCACCATTGCGTTACCAGGGGATTTCGGTAAACCGCGTCGCGCGCTGATCATTCAGTCCGATCTCTTCGACCAGGCACCGACAGTGACCGTCCTGCTTGTTTCGGGAACACTGCAGGATACGCCACTTTTGCGCATATCCGTCGAACCCGATGACGAAAACGGCTTGCGCAAGCCATCACAGATTATGGTGGATAAGGTCATGATGATGCGCAGAGACAAAATCGGCGCGCCGTTCGGCAAGCTCAACGCGGACACGATGGTTTCGGTAAACCGCCAGCTGGCCGTATTCCTCGGATTTGCCTGAATGCCTTACGGCAGTGCGTCGTAGCCTTCGCCAAAGCCCTTGAGGTCAACCGGAATGCCGATCCCTTCCTCCGGAGACTGGAAGACGATGAAGGTCGCCTGCGCACCGGACCGGAAGGTTTTCAAGAGTTCGTCTTCCAGAACCACTTCGGCATAGCAGCCGTCGGAGAAGCAGCGGACGAAATAGGCGCGGCCGATATCCTTGCCATCGACATTGAGGCCAAGGCCGTTGGGCAGAAGAACGCCGAGCGGGGCCAAAACGCGCAGGATCTTCGCCTTGCGGTCCGCCGTCTTCAAAACGACGACCGAGAGGCCGACTTCGGGCCGGTCTTCGGCAATGACGTTCTGCATCAGCGCGCACTGCTCGGCGGTTGCACCCGCCGGCTGGTCGCAGACGATCGACCACGCTCCGTGGTTGGATTTCACGGTACCCGGTGTGCCTGGCTGTTGTGCGCCTGGCTGTTGGGCCGCTGCCGTATAGGAAAAGAGTGTGGCAGCAAGTCCGAACGCCGCGATCGGCAGCCGGGAAAGGAGGGACAGGCCCATGTAAACCTCAAACTTAAGAATCAGTCTGGCTATTCTTGAAGCGCGTAGCCGCAAATGAAAAGCCCCGCGGGGTACATTCCAGCCCGGTGTGGCGGAAATGGGGCTCCTGAACCGGCCTAAAACAGCAACTTTGCTCGAAACGGCGCCGTAAGACGCCGCCGATGCAGTGCCGGTTGCCCTTTATATATGCTATAGGGCAGGAGATTGGCGTGAAATACGAGATGCTATCCGTGCTGCCTTTCGCCGCTGCCGGTATCCGCAGGGCGCGCATGGCTTTAACAGTTTGTGTGAAAAGCGTCGTTTGCGCAAAATGCCGCATGGGCTTGAATGGACAGATGTTGCGGCGTTCATCAAACTGTGGTTTGAAGCGCTTCAGTATGGCTAAGGATTCTGCGTTACGGTTTGATCCTGATCAAGCGCCCAGGGAGACACTATAGTGAAAAACAAGGCTTTTGCAGTTTTGGCATCGATTGCCTGTCTGCTCTTCGCTTCGAATGCTTTGGCTGACAAGCCGGTCGCATGGCAGACCAACTTTCAGACAGCAGCAACCGGGATCATGGAAGAAATTACATGGTTCGAGCATTACACGCTCTGGTTCATCATTCCGATCACGCTTTTCGTCCTGGCGCTTCTGATCTGGATCGTGTTCCGGTTCCGCGAAAGCAAGAACCCGGTCCCATCCAAGACCAGCCATAACACGGCGATCGAAATCGTCTGGACGCTGGGTCCGGTGGTCATTCTCCTGTTCCTCGCAATCCCGTCCTTCCAGCTTCTGACCGCGCAGCTGACGCCGCCGGAAAATCCGGACATCACGCTGAAGGCGACAGGCAACCAGTGGTACTGGTCCTATGAATATGAAGTCGGCGAAACGCCGCTCTCCTTCGACAGCCTGATGATGAAGGAAGAAGACCGCGCCTCGCTCGGCAAGGAAGACAAGCACGAATATCCGCGTCTTCTCGCCGTCGACAACGAAGTCGTCGTTCCCGTCGGTAAGACCGTTCGCGTTCTCGTCACCGCAGCCGACGTCATCCACGCCTTTGCCATGCCGGCGTTTGGCGTGAAGATCGACGCGGTTCCTGGCCGTCTCAATGAAACCTGGTTCAAGGCTGAGCGCGAAGGTCTCTACTACGGCCAGTGTTCCGAGCTTTGCGGCAAGGACCATGCCTATATGCCGATCGCCATCCGTGTGGTCAGCGAAGACAAGTATAACACTTGGCTCGCTGCCGCCGCCACCAATGTGGGTGATGCGAACAAGGCACTCATGGCTTCCATCGACGGCGCGGCCAAGACCGTAGACGTCGCT
The DNA here is from genome assembly GCA_900468065.1 of Hyphomicrobiales bacterium. Taxonomy (GTDB): domain Bacteria; phylum Pseudomonadota; class Alphaproteobacteria; order Rhizobiales; family Rhizobiaceae; genus Pararhizobium. Next base: position 16,960 of record UBTA01000136.1, read on the forward strand.
GAAAACGCCGCACAGTAATTCGCCCGAAAAGTATTTCGAAGGGGGACAGGCCAATGGCCGGAACTACCACTACCCACGATCACCTTCATGATCACGCGCATGACCATGCGCACGATGACCATGACCACGCCCACAAGCCGCTGACCTTCTTTCAGCGCTGGTTCCTGTCGACCAACCACAAGGACATCGGCACGCTGTACCTGATCTTCGCGATCTTCGCGGGCATCATCGGCGGCACACTGTCGGTCTTCATGCGCGCCGAGCTGCAGGAGCCGGGTATCCAGATCTTCCACGGTCTGGCATCCATGGTCTACGGCTTCGAGGGCGATGCTGCCATCGACGGCGGCAAGCAGATGTTCAACGTCTTCACGACAGCGCATGCGCTGATCATGATCTTCTTCATGGTCATGCCGGCGCTGATCGGCGGCTTTGCCAACTGGATGGTTCCGATCATGATCGGCGCGCCGGACATGGCGTTCCCGCGCATGAACAATATCTCCTTCTGGCTGATCATCCCGGCCTTCCTGCTCGTGCTTCTGTCGATGTTCGTCGAAGGCCCGGCCGGTGGTTATGGCTCCGGAGGGGGGTGGACGGTCTATCCGCCTCTATCGACGGCCGGAACGCCAGGGCCTTCCATGGACCTTGTGATCCTTGGCCTGCACATTGCCGGTGCCTCTTCGATCCTCGGTGCGATCAACTTCATCACCACGATCCTCAACATGCGCGCTCCCGGCATGACGCTGCACAAGATGCCGCTCTTTGCCTGGTCCGTCCTGATCACTGCCTTCCTGCTGCTTCTTTCGCTGCCGGTTCTGGCAGGCGGCATCACCATGCTGCTCACCGACCGCAACTTCGGCACGTCCTTCTTCGCGCCTGAAGGCGGCGGTGACCCGATCCTGTTCCAGCACCTGTTCTGGTTCTTCGGTCACCCGGAAGTGTACATCCTGATCCTGCCCGGCTTCGGCATCGTCAGCCACATCGTCTCGACCTTCTCGCGCAAGCCGATCTTCGGTTACCTCGGCATGGCCTATGCCATGGTCGCCATCGGCGCCGTCGGCTTCATCGTCTGGGCGCACCACATGTACACCGTCGGCATGTCGCTCGACACGCAGCGCTACTTCGTCTTCGCGACGATGGTCATCGCGGTTCCGACCGGCGTGAAGATCTTCTCCTGGATTGCGACGATGTGGGGCGGTTCGATCCGCTTCACTACGCCGATGGTCTGGGCGATCGGCTTCATCTTCCTGTTCACCGTCGGCGGCGTCACCGGTGTTCAGCTCGCCAATGCCGGCCTCGACCGTTCGCTGCACGACACCTACTACGTGGTTGCCCACTTCCACTACGTTCTGTCGCTCGGCGCCGTGTTCGCGATCTTTGCCGGCTGGTACTACTGGTTCCCGAAGATGACCGGCTACATGTATTCGGAATTCCTCGGCAAGCTGCACTTCTGGGTCATGTTCGTCGGTGTGAACCTGGTGTTCTTCCCGCAGCATTTCCTCGGCCTCGCCGGCATGCCGCGCCGTTACATCGACTATCCGGATGCCTATGCCGGCTGGAACGCCGTGTCGTCCTATGGTTCGTATATCTCGGCCTTCGGCGTCCTGATCTTCCTCTTCTGCGTGGCCGAAGCCTTCGCCAAGAAGCGCGTTGCCGGTAACAACCCATGGGGCGAGGGTGCAAACACGCTCGAATGGCAGCTGACATCGCCGCCGCCGTTCCACCAGTGGGAACAGCTGCCGCGCATCAAGTAAGCGCCGCAATCGATCCGAAGCCGCCGGAAACGGCGGCTTCGTTTACCGCCGGAAATACCCGGCAATACGGCGCCATGGACGCGCCGGACAAATCCAAGGACTGGACATGCAGGTTATCGACAATCACGAAGCAATCGGCACGGAAGGCGGCGTTCGTCTTTCCGAAGCCTCTGCGCGCGATTACTTCGAGCTGCTGAAGCCGCGTGTCATGTCGCTGGTTGTGTTCACGGGCCTTGCCGGCATGGTTCTGGCGCCGGGGCACATCAATCCGTTCATCGGTTTCATTGCGATCCTCTGTATCGCCGTGGGTGCCGGAGCGTCCGGTGCCCTCAACATGTGGTACGACGCCGACATCGACGCGATAATGACCCGTACGGCCAAGCGGCCGATCCCGGCTGGCAAGATCACGCCGAACGAGGCGCTGTCATTCGGCATGACGCTGTCGGCGTTTTCCGTCTGCATCCTCGGCATCGTCGTCAACTGGCTGTCGGCCGGTCTGCTTGCCTTCACGATTTTCTTCTACGTGGTGATCTACACGATGTGGCTGAAGCGCTCGACGCCGCAGAACATCGTTATTGGCGGCGCCGCCGGCGCTTTTCCGCCGATGATCGGCTGGGCCTGCGTCACCAACGGCATCGCCATCGAGAGCATCGTTCTCTTCCTCATCACCTTCCTCTGGACGCCGGCCCATTTCTGGGCGCTGGCCCTGTTCAAGATGCGCGATTACGGCGCCGTCGGCGTGCCGATGTTGCCGAATGTCTCGGGCGAGGCGACCACAAAGACCCAGATCGTCATCTACGCCGTTTTGACCGCGATCATCGGTATTGTGCCAACGGTGCTCGGTTTCTCGAGTATCGGTTACGGCGCTTTCGCCGCAGCCCTCGGCCTCGGTTTCATCTGGTACTCGATCGGCGTGTACCGCATGCCGGAGGGAGACGAGAAGATGGTTCCGGCCAAGAAGCTGTTTGCATTTTCGATCCTCTATCTGTTCGCGATCTTCTCCGCGCTGATGGTCGATCATTTGATCGCCACGCTGTGGCTCACTGCCGGAAAGGTTGCATGATGGAATTCGTGACACTCACGGACGCCCAGAAGAAATCGCGTCGCGGCCGCAATATCGCGCTTGGCGTCGTTCTCTTCGGTCTCGTTGCCATTTTCTATGTCGTGACGCTGATCAAGTTCAGCAACGGCATGGTTCAGTAAGGAACGATCATGGCACCGATCAAAACGCCAGAGCAGAAGAAGGAACGGGCAAACGGCGTCATCGTCGCATCCTGTCTCGCCTTCGTTTTCGGCATGACCGGCATGGCCTATGCCGCCGTGCCGCTCTACGACATGTTCTGCCGGGTGACCGGCTATAACGGCACGACCAAACGCGTCGAGCAGGCCTCTGACGTCATCCTCGACAAGAAGATCAAGGTAACGTTCGATGCCAATATCGCATCCGACCTGCCATGGGTGTTCAAGCCGGTACAGCGCGAGATCGAACTGAAGATCGGCGAAACCGTACAGATCGAGTTCGAAGCAACCAACATGGCGAAGAAGGCGACGACCGGTCAGGCGGTCTTCAACGTCACGCCGATGGCGGCCGGGGCTTACTTCAACAAGGTCGAGTGCTTCTGCTTTACCGAGACGACGCTGCAGCCGGGTGAAGACATGAAGATGCCTGTGGTGTTCTTCATCGATCCGGAAATCGTCAAGGCGGTCGAGACCAAGGGGATCAACACGCTGACCCTGTCCTACACGTTCTACGCCCGCGAGCCGTCAAAGCCGGTTGCGGCGCTGACGGTAAAGCCCGCCGAAACTGACAACAAACTTTGACAGATCATAGTTTTCGGCTAAGCCGGAAATGACGACATGAGAAAGACTTATCGGGGATAGTCCACATGGCCGATGCGCATCAGAAAAATCACGACTACCACATCATCGATCCGAGCCCTTGGCCGCTGATCGCCTCGATCGGCGCCTTCGTCATGGCCTTCGGCGGCGTCGGCTATATGCGATACCTGTCGGGCGGCACGCTGCACCTGTTCGGTGTCGACTGGGCGCACCCGTGGTTCTTCTTCATCGGCCTCGCCGTCGTTCTCTATACGATGTACGGCTGGTGGTCGGACACGATCAAGGAAGCGCACGAGGGCCATCATACCCGCGTCGTGTCGCTGCACCTGCGCTACGGCATGATCATGTTCATCGCTTCGGAAGTGATGTTCTTCGTTGCCTGGTTCTGGGCCTATTTCGATGCCAGCCTGTTCCCGGGCGAAGCCATCCAGGCAACTCGCGCTGCCTTCACCGGCGGTGTCTGGCCACCGAAGGGCATCGAGGTTCTCGATCCTTGGCACCTGCCGCTCTACAACACCGTCATCCTGCTTCTGTCCGGCACGACGGTCACCTGGGCACACCACGCTCTGCTGCACGGCGACCGCAAGGGCCTGATCAACGGCCTGACGCTGACGGTTCTGCTCGGCATCCTGTTCTCGGGCGTTCAGGCCTACGAATATGTCCACGCACCGTTCGCCTTCAAGGATTCGATCTACGGCGCGACCTTCTTCATGGCGACCGGTTTCCACGGTTTCCACGTCCTGGTCGGCACGATCTTCCTGGCCATCTGCCTGATCCGCGCGCTGAAGGGCGATTTCACCCCCAAGCAGCATTTCGGCTTCGAAGCGGCTGCCTGGTACTGGCACTTCGTCGACGTGGTCTGGCTCTTCCTGTTCTTCTCGATCTACGTCTGGGGCGGCTGGGGTGCCCCGATCCACGGTTGATCTGGCTGAACTGATATGAATTTCAAAAGGCGGGTGCGGTGGCTCCCGCCTTTTTCTTTCGCTGCAATCCTTTCCGGGTCGGCCCAGTGAGCTCAATGGTCGCGGCGCAGAATATATCGTTTGCGCGACGAATGCGTTATGGGACGTAGAGCGCAACCAAGGACAAGAAGACGATGAACGAAGACAGCGCACATTTCCCCCCGGTCGAGCCGGTCAGGGCCGGGCTCAAGGGGCTTTGTCCGCGATGCGGTCAGGGCAAGCTGTTTGACGGCTTCCTGACGATGCGGCCTGCCTGCGCCAATTGCGGGCTCGATTACGGCTTTGCCGATGCCGGCGATGGTCCGGTGGTGTTCGTCATCCTGATCGTCGGTTTCATCGTCGTCGGGGCAGCACTCTGGATGGAGGTCAATATCAATCCGCCGCTCTGGGTGCATTTCCTGTTGTGGATACCCCTCGCCATCGTCTTCAGCCTGGTCCTCATGCGCATGCTCAAGGGTGTGCTCATCAATGTCCAGTTCCGCAACAATGCGCGCCAGGGCGAGATCGATCGTGGCTGATACCGTGTCGAACAAGAAGAGCGGGCTGATCGGCCGCGTCGCCGGTATCGTGCTGGTCCTCCTCGCGCTGGTCATCCTTTTGGCGCTCGGCACATGGCAGATGGAACGGCTCGCCTGGAAGGAAGGGCTTCTGGCGTCGATTGCCGAGCGCCGCGCCGCACCTCCAGCCGATCTGGCGGCAATTGAGGCGCTGGCCAAGGCCGGGGAGGACGTCGATTACCGCACCGTGCGCGTCATCGGCACCTACCTCAACAACAAGGAACGGCATTTCTTCGCCACATACGGCGGCCGCACCGGCTATTACATCTATACACCGCTGCTGCTGGCCAACAGTCAGATCGTCCTCGTCAATCGCGGCTTCGTCACTTTCGAGGCCAAAGAGCCGGAAATGCGCAAGCAGGGCCAGCTGACCGGAGAGCAGACCGTCACCGGGCTTTCTCGCGCCAAGCTGCTCGAAAAACCGTCCTGGGCCGTGCCGGACAATGATGTCGTCAAGAACATTTTCTACTGGAAGGACCTCGACGTCATGGCCTCGAGCGTCGGCCTCGATCCCGCCAAGGTCGTGCCCTTCTTCATCGATGCCGACGCAACACCGCACGATGGTGGTATGCCGATCGGCGGCGTGACGCAGTTCGACCTACCCAACAGCCATCTGCAATATGCGATGACCTGGTACGGCCTGGCCGCAGCTTTGGTCGTCATCAGCGGGATTTTCATCTTCCGGCGGAAGACATAAGGTCGAGGCAGTATCGCCGCGGAGGGAATCGAATGGCCATTCTTGCAAACATCCTCATCGCCCTGACGGCGCTGATGCATATCGGTTTTCTCGTGCTCGAAATGTTTCTCTGGACCGGGCCGCAGGGGCGAAAAATCTTTCGGATGACGGCGGAGCAAGCGGAAGCGACCAGGGTTCTGGCCGCCAATCAGGGGCTCTATAACGGCTTTCTCGCGGCCGGACTTCTTTGGTCGCTGATCGCGTCGCCGCCGGAATTTGCCGTGCAGCTGAAGCTGTTCTTCCTTGTGTGCGTGATCGTTGCCGCTATATATGGCGCATGGTCGGTCAAGCCGCGCATCCTGCTTGTGCAGGGCGGACCGGCAATTCTCGGCCTTGTGTTCACCCTACTGGCATTCTGATCAATGGCGACGTCCCTTCCAGCAAAGACACCGATCACCCTGCGCCTGTGCGGCCCGCGCGGCTTCTGCGCCGGGGTCGACCGGGCGATCCAGATCGTCGTTCTGGCGCTGAAGGAATATGGCGCACCGGTCTATGTCCGCCACGAGATCGTTCACAATCGTTACGTCGTCGAGGGGCTTGAGGCCAAGGGCGCAATCTTCGTCGAGGAACTCGATGAGATCCCGCCGGAACATCGCAAGCAGCCGGTGGTGTTTTCCGCCCATGGCGTGCCGAAATCGGTGCCCGCCGATGCGACACAGCGCAATCTTTTTTACCTCGACGCCACATGCCCGCTGGTCTCCAAGGTCCACAAGCAGGCGATGCGCCACCAGAAGCTCGGCCGCCATGTCGTGCTGATCGGCCATGCCGGACATCCTGAAGTGATCGGCACGATGGGGCAGCTGCCCGAAGGTGCCGTTTCGCTGGTGGAAACGGTCGAGGACGCCGAAACCTATATGCCACCGGATGCGGACAATCTCGGCTTCGTCACCCAGACGACGCTGTCAGTCGATGATACCGCCGGCGTTATCAAGCGTCTGCATGAGCGTTTTCCGAACCTGACGGCGCCTGCCGCCGATTCGATCTGCTACGCGACGACCAACCGCCAGGAGGCGGTGAAGCAGGCTGCCCCCGGCTGCGATCATTTCATCATCGTCGGCGCTCCGAATTCGTCGAACTCCAAGCGCTTGGTCGAGGTTGCACTTCGGGCTGGTGCGAAAAAATCGGTGCTTGTCCAGCGCGCGTCGGAAATCGACTGGGATGATTTTGCCGATATCACTACAGTCGGCCTGTCGGCGGGTGCGTCGGCGCCGGAAGTCATCGTCGACGAGATCATCGAGGCTTTTCGCGAACGTTACGATGCTGCGGTGGAGCTTGCCGATACGGTCGAGGAAACCGAAAACTTCCTCGTCAACCGCGAGCTTCGCCACGTGCCGCTGACGGCGCAGGACATGGCGTTTGTGAATGGGGAATAACGGTTTCGCTGTTCTCGCTCCTGCCGAGTGTACCCCCCCTCTGTCCCTCCGGGACATCTCCCCCTCAAGGGGGGAGATTGACCGTAAGTTTTTGCCCGCCTTACCGGAAAACCTGTAAGGAAAAAGAATACTCTCCCCCTTGAGGGGGAGATG
>UBTA01000137.1 GCA_900468065.1 Hyphomicrobiales bacterium
GGGATATCCGCGTAATGTCCACCGGCAAGCTCAACGTCGAAACGGCAGGCTGGATAGGCAGAGCAAGTGCGTCCCTTCAGCACGCCGGCCTCCGACAGCAATTGCGCGCCATGGCAGATCGCCGCCACCGGTTTGCCGGCGTCGAAGAAGTGACGGACCATGGCGATGACGTTCGCATCGAGCCGCAGATATTCCGGTGCCCGGCCGCCCGGAATGACCAGCGCATCGTAGCTCTCGACTTTTGTGTCGGCGAAGGTCGCGTTCAGGGTAAAGTTGTGACCGCGTTTTTCCGAATAGGTCTGGTCGCCTTCGAAATCATGGATGGCTGTCGCGATCTGCTGGCCGGCCGCCTTGCCCGGGCAGACGGCGTGGACCGTATGGCCGACCGCGAGCAGCGCCTGGAATGGCACCATCGTCTCGTAGTCCTCGGTAAAGTCGCCGCAGATCATCAGAATTTTCTTGCCGCCCATCATATCCTCCATCGGGTTGCGTAACCCCGTCAGGATGCCACGGGCGTTCGCCTGCCGGGTATTAGCGGGATACTACATTGCAGGCGGCAAGGGACGGGCCGTCGCAGCATTCCGGCCTCGCGTGACGCTCAGAAAATGTTTATGACGAAACGCAAATATTTGGCGCCGGCAGGATGGTCGCGCCTTTGAAATCGGAGATGGTCAATGAAACGGTTCATGCTTGTTGTTCTTGCCTGCACGGCCTTTTCCACGGCGCAGGCGGCCGACCCGGCTGCCCCCGTCAACGAGATCATGCAGGAAGCGGTCAAGGGATGGGCGGAAGAGGCGCAGGCCGGCGAGGACTATTTCTCGCAGGCGCGTCTTGATCGCATCTACAGCCAGGACTTCGCAAAAACTTATCGCGAGGCGGCAAAGTTTCCGGCCTATGACGAAGGCGATTCGCCCTTCGACTATGACGTGATCGTCAGCGGTCAGGACAGTTGCACGATCAAGGACCTGACCGTCGCCGCCGGTCCGCAATCGGATGGCAAAAGCGACGTGAAGGTGACCTTCGACAATACCCATTGTTTTGGCGAGCGCGCTGCCGACTGGAAACCGAGCGAATTGCATTTCATGGTGATCGAGGAGGGCGGCAAAGCCGTCATCGACGATATCGTCCGCACCGGCGAATCGGGCTCGCTCAAGGGCGAATTGCAGGGCATCGCCAGCCAGGGTGCGAGCGCTCCACAATAGGCTGTTGCGGGCTTCGGCTTTCAAAATCGCTGCATCTGTGCAAGGAAGCGCTGAAACCCAGACGCAAAAACAGAGACGAAAGCACCGGAATGGCAGGAACGAACAGCGAGCGCGTACTTCTCACCGAAGGACCGGCGATCATTCTGGTGCATCCGCAGCTTGGCGAGAACATCGGCATGGTGGCGCGCGCCATGGCCAATTTCGGACTTTCGGAACTACGGCTGGTCAGCCCGCGCGATGGCTGGCCAAGCGAAAAGGCCCGCTCTGCCGCAAGCCGCGCCGATCACGTCATCGATGCGGCCAAGGTCTATGAGACGGTCCCTGAAGCGATTGCCGACCTGAATTTCGTCTATGCGACGACCGCGCGCGACCGTTACGGCTACAAGCCGGTGCGCTCGCCGCTGGTGGCGGCCGAAACGCTGCGCAACCGCTTCAACATGGGCGAGGCGACCGGAATCCTGTTCGGGCGCGAGCGCACGGGTCTGACCAATGAAGAAGTGGCGCTCGCCGACGAGATCGTCACATTCCCGGTCAATCCGGCCTTTGCATCGCTCAATCTGGCGCAGGCGGTTCTCTTGATGTCCTATGAATGGCTGAAGACATCCATGGAATCGCGGGAGGAAACGTCGTTTCATGCCCTGCCGCAGAACCCGGCGACCAAGGATCAGTTGCAGGGACTGTTCGATCATGTCGAGGAGGCGCTGGAGGCGCGCGGCTACTTCCGGCCGGTCGCCAAAAAGCCGAAATTGGTGGACAATTTGCGCGCAGTCCTGACCCGCCCCGGCTTTACCGAATCCGAAATCCGGCTGGTGCGCGGCGTCATCTCATCGCTCGACCGTTTCACCCGCGAGGCGCCGCGTGGTGCCGGAGCGCCGGAAAACTCGCGCGCGAACAAGGTTGACGATGCCGGTGACGATACCTGAGCTGAAGCCCATCCTGGTTTTCGACAGCGGCATCGGCGGGCTGACCGTTTTGCGCGAAGCCCGCGTGCTGATGCCGGAGCGACATTTTATCTATGTCGCCGACGATGCCGGTTTTCCCTATGGCGGCTGGGAAGAGGAGGCGCTGAAGGAGCGCGTCATCTCGCTGTTCGCCAAACTGCTTACCGACCACGATCCCGAAATCTGCGTCATCGCCTGCAACACCGCCTTCACGCTGGTCGGCGCCGATCTGCGCGCGGCCTTCCCCGGCATGCGCTTCGTCGGCACGGTACCGGCGATCAAGCCTGCGGCGGAGCGGACACGTTCCGGCCTCGTCTCGGTGCTGGCCACTCCAGGCACCGTCAAGCGCGCCTATACCCGCGATCTCATCCAGTCTTTTGCCACGCAATGCCATGTCCGCCTCGTCGGTTCGGAAAATCTGGCCCGCATGGCGGAATCCTATATTCGTGGCGAGCCGATTGACGATGCGGCTGTATTGTCCGAGATCGAGCAGTGTTTTGTCGAGAAGGATGGCAAGAAGACCGACATCGTCGTGCTTGCCTGCACGCATTATCCGTTCATGGCCAATGTTTTTCGCCGCCTCGCACCCTGGCCGGTGGACTGGCTCGATCCGGCCGAGGCCATCGCCCGCCGCGCCCGCAGCCTTGTGCCATTACCGGATGGTTTCGAGCCATTGAACGGCATCGATCCGGCGATCTTCACGTCGGGACGCCCGGATTTTACGACGCGCCGCCTGCTGCAGGGGTTTGGGCTGACTGTGTTGCAGGCCATCTGACGTGATGCAGATCTTACCAATCACGCCTGACTTTGATGGATTCGACGCTTTGTGGGATGCAAGCGTTGCCGAGGGACAACGCATGCTTGCCCGATTGCAGGAAAACTGGGTTTCAGGCCTGAACCGGTTTGATCGTCCAGGGGAAATCCTTGTCGGGGCCGTTGTTGATGGCGACCTTGCCGGCGTCTGTGGCCGCAATGTCGATCCGTTCGCGAGCGATGCAGCTGCGGGCCGGGTTCGGCATCTTTATGTGGCGCCGGTTCATCGAGGCGAGGGGATCGGCAGCCAGCTTGTTCGCTTCACTGCCGGTGATGCGGCTGATTTTTTCCAGTTTTTGAACACAAGGGCGCCGCCGCAAGCGTTCGAATTCTACGAACGCCTTGGATTTTCTCTGGTCCTAAAAAACAACACAGTCACGCACAGGCTTTATTTCTGAGTATCCGGCCGTCTTAGCTGTGGGTTTTGCTGCGATTGGCGCGCCACACAGGCGGTTTGGTGGTAGGGGTCAACGCTTGCGGGTTCGTGGCGGCGCATCCGGCATGGCATTTTGAACGAGGTGGATATGAAAGTCGGCATCGATATGGGGACGGCGTCCGATGGCGCATCCGTTCCGCTCGATATCGAGGAGCTTCTGGCGACGCGTCTTTTGGTACAGGGCAATTCCGGCTCGGGAAAATCGCATCTTCTACGCCGCTTGCTGGAACAGTCCGCGCCGTGGGTGCAGCAGTGCATCATCGATCCGGAAGGCGATTTCGTCACGCTCGCCGACAAGTTCGGTCATGTGGTGATCGAGGGCGAGCGTACGGAAGCCGAGCTGATCGGCATTGCCAGCCGTATCCGCCAGCATCGTGTTTCCTGCGTGCTGTCGCTGGAGGGGCTGGATATCGAGCAGCAGATGCGCAGCGCCGGTATCTTTCTCAACGCCATGTTCGATGCCGATCGCGATTATTGGTATCCGGTGCTGGTCGTGGTCGATGAGGCGCAGATGTTCGCGCCCTCGGTTGCCGGCGATGTTTCGGAAGAAGCGCGCAAGATTTCGCTTGGCGCCATGACCAACCTGATGTGCCGTGGCCGTAAACGTGGACTAGCCGGCGTTATCGCCACGCAGCGCCTGGCAAAGCTTGCCAAGAACGTCGCGGCCGAAGCCTCCAACTTCCTGATGGGCCGCACCTTTCTCGATATCGACATGGCGCGCGCCGCCGATCTGCTCGGCATGGATCGCCGCACCGCCGAAATGTTTCGCGATCTGAAGCGCGGCTCGTTCGTGGCGCTCGGACCGGCTTTGTCGCGGCGTCCGCTGCCGGTGACCATCGGCAACGTCGAAACCTCGGCCCGCTNNGATCTTTACGCCGGACCCGGACGAACTGATCCGGCCGATCATGCGCCGTCCCAGCGCCCAGCCGCGCCCGGCCACCGATATCCTTGCCGAGCTTTCCCGACCGCGTCCGGAACCGATCGGTCTTGCAGAACCGAAGGCGCCGGTGCCGGAAATGCCGGTTCTGGAGCGCGAGGCGTTGCTCGACGGCTTGCTTGCCGAAATACTCGAACATCCGGAGGCAGCGTTCCGCGCCGATGCCGAGTTGTTTCAGGATTTTCTGGTGCGCTGCCGTATCCGCCGCGTGCCCGGCGCGCCGCTGTCGCTGAGTGCTTTTCGCCGCAAGATGGCCGTTGGCCGGTCCGGCGTCGATGCCGAGACCGCCGC
>UBTA01000189.1 GCA_900468065.1 Hyphomicrobiales bacterium
GTTCGCCGGACGCTTACGATAGATCAATCCGGCAGCGAGCAGGATGCCGGCGGCGATGATGGCGATGGCGAGCACTGGCCGGTAGGCGATCCAGGCGATGGCGATGACCAGGGGACCAAGGATCAGCGTCAGGATGACGGCAATGACCGAGGTGCCGAAACCGACGATCGAGCCGACGAACGGAATGACATCGGCGATGATGCCGAGGATCGACAGCGCCAGTGCAAAGCCGATGAACATGCCGAGCAGGCCGCCGCCGCGAATGAGCCAGGTGATCAGCGTGTTCTCACTCTGGGCAGCGTCGAACATCTGCGGTGCATCGACCTTTCCGGCGGCGCTCAGGAACAATTCGCGGCCGTTGGATGCCTTATAGCCGGTGACGTTTGCGCCCTTCTGGGCGCCGACGAAGCTGGCTTCGGCAATGTCTTCGCGGCTGAAGTTGATGCGCAGGTCGCCGACGGCCGGGTTCTGACGGTTCTGCGACACGTAGATTGTGGTGCCATTGGCATTGACCGGCTTGTCGGAACCGATCGCAGCGGTGATTTGATTGATGACATCGGGTGACGGCTTGACCGGGGTTTCCGTGCCCAGATTGGCAACGGCCTTGCCATCGACCGTAAAGGCGCCGAGCGTTGCGGTTGCCACCGTGAAGCGGTCACCCTCGATCGGCATCTCGGGGTTCTGGTGCTGGTCGCTCTGCTTGAAATCGGAGGAATCGACCGGGCGCGGACGCCATTCCTTCTTGTAGCTGTAGGTGGTGACGGTTTCTTCGCCGCCGCCAAGCGTCTTCTGGGTCTCGCTCTTGCTGTCTTCGATCCACTGATACATCTCGACCTGGCGGTTGAGGCCTGCAGCGCCCTCTGCCGAGACACCCAACATCGGATCCTCAGGCGTGCCGTCCGGTTTGACCGGGCCGGACACATGGACGAGCTTGCCTTCATTGGCCGGGTCTACGCTGCCGTTATCGATCGAAACGACGATGCCGGCACCTTCCACCAGAGCACGATAGGTCTGGACAGAACGGCCTTCGTTCCAGGACAGGAGCCAGATCATCCCGATCACCAGGATCGGGCCGATGACAAGCCCGGCAAGGCCGCTTTTCAGTTTTGAAAACCACGATCTTGTAGTTGTTTCCGTAAAGCTCATGCCCCTCGTCCCTCTGCTGGTGCCCATCCGTCTAACGGTTGGTTCGACACGCTTATTCGCTGAAACTGGTGCTAGCAGAAAATCAGTAAAATTAAATATAGCGATCGCACTCTGCGGTGAACACTCTTTGGGGCATTCACCAGGGTTTCGCGGTCTTCATTCCATATAGGCAGGATTGTTTTTCCATTTCGCACCTTGTCCGCGATCCGGCGGCTTGTATCTTGCGGCCGTGATATTGGTTGGGGAGGCGCGGCATGACAACGGTCAACGAGGCATTTGAAACAGGAACGTTTGTCGGGCGCGTCTGGCGGCCCGATGTTGCCGGTCCGGCGCTGGTGGTCCTGCGCGGTGGCGACCTCATCGACATCACCTCGAAAGAGGTGCCCACGATGCGTGACCTTTTGGAACTCGACGACCCCATCGGGTTTCTGTCTGGCCGGCAGGGCGAGCGCCTGTCCACCCTTGAGGCCGTCATGGCTGCCTCGGTGGAAGCAGCCGGTGATCTCTCGAGCATACATCTGCTTGCCCCCTGCGATCTGCAGGCGGTCAAGGCCTGCGGTGTGACTTTTGCCCGGTCGATGATCGAGCGGGTCATCGAGGAAAAGGCTGCAGGAAACCCGGCTCTGGCCGAAACGATGCGCGAACGCGTTACCGCCATCATCGGTGATAGCCTGCGCGATCTGAAAGCCGGCTCGCCGGAAGCCGCCAAGGTGAAAGCGGCGCTGATCGAGGTTGGCGTCTGGTCGCAATATCTGGAGGTCGGCATCGGCCCGGATGCGGAGGTGTTTTCCAAGGCGCAGGTTCTGGCCTCGGTCGGCTGGGGTGCGTCGGTCGGGCTGCATCCGATTTCGAAATGGAACAATCCCGAGCCGGAGATCGTGCTGGCAATCGATAGCCAGGGCCGCGTCAAGGGGGCGACGCTCGGCAACGACGTCAACCTGCGCGATGTCGAGGGGCGCTCAGCCCTGCTGCTCGGCAAGGCCAAGGACAACAACGCCTCGTCCGCCATCGGCCCGTTCATCCGGCTGTTCGACGATACCTATTCGATCGACGATGTGCGCAGCGCCGACCTGTCGCTAACGATCAGCGGTCCCGACGGGTTCGTCCTAAAGGGGGCAAGCACGATGCGGGAAATCAGCCGCGACCCGCTCGATCTGGTTGCCCAGACGGTCGGCCGTCATCATCAATATCCCGATGGCCTCGTGCTGTTCATGGGCACGCTCTTTGCTCCGGTCGAAGACCGCGATGCACCGGGGCAGGGGTTCACCCACAAGATCGGCGACGTCGTGACGATCGCGAATACAGAGTTGGGATCGCTAACCAACACGGTGCGCCTCTCGACCGAATGCCCGCCTTGGACGTTCGGTCCTTCGGCCTTGATGCGCAATCTGGCTGCGCGTGGATTGCTCTGAAAGCCGCTGTTCAAGCGCTCCGTGTCAAACGGATTTGCAGCGCGCATGCGCCAGGTTTACCTGCACTGCAGGATTGCGGGCGCGCGGCCGCGCGACAGGCGGAGCGCGGTCAACACGCCGCTCATATAGGCGCCGGTATCGATATTGATGCGGCCCGGGGCTATCTCGACCTTGGACACTGGCGTATGGCCATGGACGGTCACAAAGTCGTTGCGAGCCGCCGTCTTGTCGACTGCGGTCGGCCGCAGCCACAAGAGATCGGAATCCTGTTGCCGGGCCAACGCCACGCCTTCCCGCAGACCTGCGTGAACAAAGCAGTAGCCGGGCACGCTCAGCATCGACGGCAGGGATTCGAGAAAGGCGACGTGTTCCGGGGGAATATGGGTCTGCAGCAGATCTTTCAGCACTTCCCGATTGTCCGGCACGGTGGGAATACCGTACGAACGCAGCGTTTCCAGGCCGCCGAGTTCCAGCCAGCGATGGGTTCTGGCGGGACGGCGCAGGAAATCGAGCATGACGCTCTCGTGATTGCCGGCAAGACACACACGATCGATATCCGCGCGAGGTGCAGTCATCAGTCTCTGCAGGACCGATGCTGATTTTGGCCCACGGTCAACATAGTCGCCGAGCATGATCAGCCATTTCGTTCCGTCATGCTTGCCGCTGTCTTCAAAGATCAGGTCTTCCAACCGGCCAAGCATATCGTCGCAGCCATGCACATCGCCGATAGCATAAATGATGTCCGGGGCCGCATCAAAGAAGAGCTTGCGCCGTTGTCCGGTGACCGGCATGCGAATGCGGCGCATGAAATCCTGGATGCCGCGCATCATTGGGGGGCCCTGCCACCCTTG
>UBTA01000006.1 GCA_900468065.1 Hyphomicrobiales bacterium
CATGCCTCGGAATTTGCAGGCAAAAGGCAGGTCACCAGAAAATTAGATGGAACTAGACCGTCAATCGCACATTATGAGAGTATCGAAGCGACTTCCCCACACCGCTCGATACGGTGCAGAGCCCCAACTGGCATCGAAATACAAGCCAGCCAGTCCTCCCCGGATGGCTGGCTTTTTCATTTGGAGTTAACCTCGCTGAGGAGTATTTTTACTGGCTGGCAGCGAATGCCCTTCAGTGCCGGTGGTGACGGAGCCGCCTCCCGTGGCCGAGTTGCCGGACCAGCGGTCGCCCCCAACTGCTGGTCCATTGTCGATAGGAAATTCCTAGGACGCCAAGATTCTAATACCGACACTTGGAACAAAGTCCCCCGACAGTAATTATTCATCCGTCGAGCGATCTCCCCACACTGCTCGATGGTCGATACCAACTTGAAGCCAGGTTCCTCCGGCCTCGAGAACCTGGCTTTTTTGGCGTTGGATTCATGCCAACACGCTGACCTCAGCCCTGCTCGATGTGCACGCTACCGTTCTCGTAAGAGCCAAACGATGTCCAGAAGAATAGTTGCCACCGTGACGGCACCACTCACGTAGAACAGGGCACCGTTCGGATCTGTCATTGAGTTCACCATTTCGACATCGCCCACCAGCCGGAGATTCGTTCTAACCTTTCCCCCTGATTCGGCCACGCCGACGGCTTCGCCGACCCTTCCAGCACCGGGGCAAATTCGTCGAACACCTAGTCACCCGCAAACCGCTACTGCCCGCTCCGATAGTTTCGGCGGCCTTTTCTCCGTCTGCGGTTAACAGAGCAGCGGCCAGATAGGACCGATGCCTTGGCATCCTTTAGCGCTATCTAAAGATCTTCTAGCGCGGGAACCAAACTCTGTACCCGGCGTTGAAGCCCATCGGGCCTTACCCGTCGGGTTCGATCATGGCGCGCTGCTCATCACGCGCCGTCCGGCTCACGCCTGTTATGGCACATTCAAGCCGGCTCGGGAGCGAGGTGCTTTGAGAGGGCCTCGCTCCCAAAGCGTGGGAATTCTCAAGTCGATTCGAAATATCGTGGCTGCACCGGAACTTTCGTTTGCTGCCTTGGTTTCAAGTACATCAATCATGGAAGGGTTAAAGTCGTGACTGACCGTGAACGTTTAATCAAAGAGCGAGCCTATTCATTGTGGGAAACCGAAGGAAATCCAGATGGCCGTCATGAGGACCACTGGGGACAGGCGGAACAGGAGATCGACGGCGGCAATTCTGGCTCACTTGACACCGACGCGCCTCGCCCGCCTGAAATGGAGCTTGAGCCAATTCCCATGCCCGATCAACTCGAGGTCAACGATGACGTACCGCCCGCGCGAACAGGCCAATCTGCAAACATAAAGAATCCCATCGAAGGCGCAGGCCCCGACAACCCAACTCATCATACCGGCCGGCAGCCCCTTGATCCACTCGCAAAATGAGCGGTTCGTTGTTGTCATCGGTATATTCAGGTGTCATTATATGCGCGGATGAGCCCTGAACGGTAGATCCCGCTTTGCCACACCGCGGCCTGAAACTGCGGTGTGGTTTTTCTATGCGGTCAGCAGATGGCTGGGGGCTGTACCACCCTCCGGTTGACGGTCCCATAAGCGGAGCACTCGAAGCTGATTTTCGGGCAGCAACTCGATGGACTTTTCGCGGCCCAACGACACCAAGGCATAGAATATCTCATCTTGGCTAAAACCTTGGTGGACCATTGGCACGCCCACCGAATATAGGCCGGTTGGCGCGTCACCAAACGTCCGCAACAGCTCGACCAACGCGAGCCGCGTTTCTTCGTGGCGAGACATTAGTTGACCAATCTGGGGGTCCAGTAGTCGGCCGGAAGATGTTCCTTACACCAATAGCCTGGTCCTTCGCGGCCCCGCTCCAATCCAAAGCATCCCCAATTCTCGCAACCCGGATGGACGCACGTGCGCTCTGATATCCAAGCCGGCGCAGAGCGGGCAGTCTTGGTTTCATCGCTCATTGTTTTCTGGCCTTTGCGAAATCGAATGTTCTTATTATGTTCCAGCCGGAAGAGAAGTCAATGCCGTACCATTCAACAAAAAGCCGCCACCAATGAAGGGGGACGGCCTGATGGCGTGCGCGACTGGCGATGGACCTCACTCGGACGAATGAATTTGCACGCCGTGGCAGCGCATCCCCGGACCGGCGAGTGGGAATGTTAAATTCGTTAAATATCCAGAATGCATCCAAATTTGGCGCTTGCGGAATTGAGCCTATCCATCGACTCTCCCTTTGGAAGAGGCCAAACGGCCGCAAAGAAACTCGAATTCATCTGAGGACAGAACATGAAAAATAACAGCGTTGGCCTAGCTTTTATTGCAATCGCGCTCGGCATCGCGGGGAATGGACTGGCGGCTGGCACCTCCCACGCCGCAGAGTTCTCTTTTACAGCTACCAATACTACCAAAACGGCAATTACCGAAGTGCTGGTATCTGAGAACAAAAGTGATTGGGGTTATTTCGACATTGGCACCGGCATCAAACCGGGTTCGACGTCAGACCTCGTCTGGGACAAGAGCACCAATAGCGAAGGCTGCTCCCAATGGGTCAAGGCCACCTATGCAGACGGCAGCGAATCGGAACCCGCAAAGTTCGATTTTTGCGAAAACGGGCTTGCGATCGATTTCTAAAATAACTTTGCTATCGCGTGGTTATGCGGTGCAGTTTACCTCTCGGTGACTGCAATTTTCGGACCAAAAGCCGCCACCCAGTGAGGTGGCGGCTTTACCAAAAACAGTGGTTCTAATTACCGGATGATTATCTGGAACACATCCTGTGAGTAGTAGTAGCCATCCGTGTGGCGACGATAACCACGGCGATACTCGCGGTAGCCGCGGTGTCCGTTCCAATACCCGCGCCGCTCTTTGCGACGCTCAGCGCGATCATGGCGGCGGTCATGACGTCGCTCTATGCGATCATGACGACGCTCATGGCGCTTTTTCCAACGAGGCTTGTGATCGTCACTGTGGCGATACTGGACGGCTTGCACGTCAGACGTTACCTGAGCCGTTGCGGGAGCGAATGGAGCAGCTGATACGGGTGTGAAGGTCGTGAGGCCGACTACCATTGCTATTGCAGCGGCGCCTACGGTCTGGATTATCTTTCTCATGGTCATCCTTTCAAGTTGATGACCTACCATGGGCCCTAGACTATGAACCCGATCTGAACCCGTCGTTCATGTAAGCTTATGAAATTTGTAGGAAAAAGCCGCCACCCGGTTGGGATGACGGCTTGCGATCGCTCCGTTTCCGGCGCCCTTGAGCGTGGTGACAATCGCCTCTGCGGCTGGTAAGAGCGCCTTGTAAAGGCCCCGTCGCCATGAGGATTGAGCGACGGTGAAACCCTGGAATGCGACTAGGTCAAACGATGTCATTTTGAAGTCTTCGCGATTGATCGACCCTTTCTCTTGGAGGAGGTGGACGCTCTCCTCAAAGGCATCGATAAGGTTCATGAGTACTTCGGCCCGCTTTCGCAGATCGCAGACGTCGGAGTCGATTTCGTCCAAAGTCTTGAGAACGGGTGCCGGCTTAAAGGCGCTGGCGTTGATCTGCATATTCATGCCGCCGCCTCCAGTCGATCCGCCCTCACCTGCCCGTGATCGGCCGGCAGATCTAGCTGCATCGTGCGCCGATACATCGCAACGTCGTCGGCCTCCATGCGCTCGACGCTGACGATGCGGAGCTTGAGCAGGTCACCCAATGTGACAGCGACGTAGTGTGGGCGGCCATCGTAAACCGCGGCATCGACGTGGCCACTGCGGCAAATATCGAGAATGAGGATCCAGCGTCGCGAGCCCGTAGAATCTTCGAACTGAATTAGATCCGCCGATGAAAACAATGTGGCGGGCACGTTTCGCATCGCCTTGAGTGTGTCGGCTACGACTCTCGCCTGTCTTCTCGGTACCAATCTTCTTGGCAGCGCGATTCTTTCGGTCGGATAGGCGTGCGGGGTGGTGCGCATCGGTGGCGTTCAAGAGGGCCCGTATCCACTTAGGTGAACGCAAATTCTGTCGCGATGGTCAAGGGATGGAAAACCAGGACAAAGGCACAGGACCGACTTATTGGTATCCCTCTTACCCAGTTCCCGAATTTCCGAGTTTCGCAGAAGCACAAGACTACATGCGAGCACTTGGACCACGCTCTGATGATACTGGCCTGTGCTCATATTGCATGAAGACTGGTGACTTCATTGAGAAGAGTGATTGCACGTGACGCGATCGTGTCCTGCGTCACCTGAATTCTCCGACCACGCCCTCCCTGTGGCAGATCGCATAACGTCAGCCATTTGCAACCTCCCTCGTAGTCTCGATAGATTTTGCGAGTTTCATGATTTCCTGTGCCCGGATGACGATCGGGGCATCCACAAATTCTCCTTCAACAGTGTAGGCGCCCTCGCCTTTGGCAGCGGCAAGAGTGTCTCCTGTGATGATCCTGCGTGCCCATTCAACCTCCTCGGGTGACGGCGAAAAGGCTTCGTTCAGGATGGAAACCACAGATGGATGGATGCAACTAGCGCCGTCGAAGCCGAACATTCTGGCCTCGCGGGCGGCATGGCGCATGCCTTCCAAGTCGCTGTAATCCGCTACGGTGCGCAGCAATCCAAATGAACGGACGCCGGTTGCCTTCGCCGCGAGGTGAATCAGTTGTTTCGGCAGGTTCAGAACCTGGGGAACCGGTTTGGCCCCCATGCTCGTCGCAAGGTCCTCGCCGCCACCACTCAGCGCAAAGACGCGAGGACCACGCCCGATCTCGGCAGCGCTCAGCACACCGGCGGCGTTCTCCACCAGAGGAACCAACACGGTCGGCTCCCGGCCGATTTCTGTCTCAATGGGCTCAAGCAGTTTTACCAATGTCACAAGCAGCGCCGTGTTTTCGACCTTGGGCACATAAAGCCCGTAGACGCCGGCGCGACATGCGGCCTCCGCATCCGACAGAAGCCGCTCGGATGTGTTGTTGATGCGCACGAAAACTGGCGCTCCGGTTTTGCCAGCCATTGGTACCGTATAATGAAGAGCTTGACGCGCCTCGGTCTTTTTGGAGGCCGCGACCGCGTCCTCCAGATCGATGATGATGGCATCCGCCCCCCGGGTATGCGCTTTTTCGATGAAGCGCGGGTTGCCGCCAGGAACATAAAGAAGAGACCGAATGATCATTCGTTGTCCTCGCTTGACAGAATTGACGCGATTTCGGCCGGGGAGATGCCGGCTGCCTTGAGGATCTCTGCCGTATGCTGGCCCAATGCAGGCGCAGGGTGGCGCCAGACGCCGGGTGTCGACGATAGCCGTGGCAGGATATTGTGCATCGGCAACGAACCATTATCGTCGTCCTCGACATTGACGATGATGCCGCGCTCAGCAAAATGCTCATCTTCGGCGATGTCGGCCATGTCGTAAACCGGGCCGACGGTCGCACCGGCCGCCCTCATCGTGGCAAGCGCATCTGCACGATCACGCTGCGCAAACCAGCCCCCAACCGCCGCGTCGACGAGATCACGATGCTTTACCCGGTCGGCATTGCTGGAAAACCGCGGGTCTGTCTTCATATCGGGCCGATCGATGATATCGAATATCCGCAGGGCTACGGTTTGTGTCGAACCGGACAAGGCTGCGAACTTGCCGTCCCGGCATTTGTAGACGTTGCGTGGCGAAACTGTATTGGAAGCACTGCCGGAGCGCTCCTTCACCTTGCCTGTTACCTTATATATCGCAGCTTCTGGACCGAGCACGGCATACATGGGCTCGAGCAGTGACAAGTCGATGACCTGCCCGCGGCTTATGCCCTTCTCCCGGGCTAGCAGCGCCATCGTCACGGCCTGCGCACCGAATATGCCGGAGATCATGTCGGCCAGAGCGAGAGGCGGCAAAACCGGCTCCCGGTCCGGAAAACCCGTCCGGGCGGCAAAACCGCTCATCGCTTCGACAAGTGTTCCGAAGCCGGGATTTTGCGCATAGGGACCAGTTTGGCCAAAGCCGGATATGCGGACAACGATCAGGTCCGGATTGATCGCCAACAGAACATCCGGCGAAAGCCCCATCTTCTCGAGCACGCCCGGCCGGTAGTTCTCGATGAACACGTCTGTACCTGGTAGAAGTGCCATAAGGGCCGCCATTGCGGCGGGTTGGCGAAGATTGAGCCTTACGGAACGCTTGTTGCGGCAATAGGTTTTCCAGTGGAGCGACTGGCCGTCATCGGTCCAGTCGCGCAGCGGATCGCCAGCGGGCGGTTCGATCTTGATAACATCGGCACCGAAGTCGGCGAGTTGCACCGACAGCATGTTACCGGCAACCAGACGCGAGAGGTCAAGCACGCGGACGTCGGAAAGCGGGCCCTTGGCGTCCGGCGTAAACCGTATTGGGTTGGAATGATCCATCATGGTTCTCGCTTCAGGCCACATCCTGCCTGCGTGCGACAGTGGTTGCCTTCGGGGGAAAGCGCACATGAACCTTGCCGGCCAGCAGACCCGACGGGGTGATGACACGCAGTTCTGAGCCGGCGACATTGACAAGCTCGAATGGAAAGCGTTCGGCGTAGATAACGACGCCGGCGTCACCGTGAGATCCCTCAGCGATTGTCTTGTAATCTGCCGGATAATAATCCGGTATCGGAGCTGTCTGCCCATGGGCTCCTCCGATCCCGATCGCGAACATGACTGCTGCTAACGCAGTCGAAACGAAAACTCTGCTCATGTGATCCCCTCCTTCGATTGTCACATTTACTTGCTTGCACGATGTGCTAAGTCCATCGAAACGGCAGCGGCGGCACTCACAACGGCATCCCGGATGCCGTCGATATTTCGGATGAACCGGTCGCTTGGGCCTGAAATGTTGATGGCCGCGACTATCCTTCCCCTCGCATCCCTGATTGGGGCCGCCGCACCGGATGCACCATCAACAACACCTTTGATGTTCACGTAAAAACCATCAGCCTGCGTCCCCGCCACTGCCGCATGGATGTCCTGACGTTCAAGCTCCGATGCGTTTGTCTCATCCAGATATTGATCGAGTTCATCATTGGGGAGCCCTGAAAGCATCACCAATCCACTGGCAACCTGATGCGGAATGCGCGTTGGAAGGATGTCACGGTCGTAGCGGATTTCGCGTTTAGGCAGGATCTTGTTGAGATATCGTATCCGGTTGTCGTCGAGCACGGCGACGAAACCGGTCTCCTCGACCAATGCCACCGCTTCGCGCAAATGGCGGTCTGCCAGACGCATGATCGTGCCCCAAGTCTCGCCGCCGCCGAGCATTTCGCCGGGCAGTCTCACCAGTGCATACGTGTTGTCTGTGTTTCTCTGGATGTATCCCCGCTCAACCAAAAGGCGCAGCAGCAAGAGAGCGCTACTTTTGGGAACGCCGAGCGCACGCTGGAAATCGGAATAGGTAACCGGCGCCATTGTTGTTGCGAACCATTCAACAGCGTCGAGGATCCGTTCAGCGCCTCGCCCACTCATGAGTTCCTCCGGTAGTTCAATATATTGAACTGGTGCAATATATTGAAAATGTGGAATTTGGAGAGGATTGTCAAGCCGATTTCGTCTCTGCCAATCCATAAGCGGCTTGAGTTTGACGGTAAACTCTCGATGTAGGCCACCGACCCTTTTACGATTGAAGCAACGTCAGGTTATCGAGTTGTTGCGGTCCTTTGGCTGTCAGGGTACGCGGTGACCACACCGCAACATCTGGAGAGCCGGTGCACCAACCAAGGCTTCATGCAACGTTGCCGGCTGACAACGGCCCTGTGGACGAAGGCGTTGACGATGACAAGAAAAAAGGGCCGACGGTAAACCGCGGCCCATAAAGTGTGGAGATCATAAACCTCCAGAGGGGAACAGCTGCTGCGGCGGAACTGGGAGGAAGCCGCCAAATGCATCAGCTGCGAGCACAATGCTCGTTTTTTGACCATTTGGAAAACATTTTTTGTGCAATGCAGCTATGCTCATGCCGCGCGGCTTCCTGCACCCTTGAACGTTAAGCGGGATAGACAGCGGCCCCATTGAACGCCGCAGCGACTGTAAGACGGGCCGATCGGATCCAGCAGCCGAGACATCGTAAGCGCCCCCAACAATCAGCATAGGATGAACGTATCGGAGAACCGCGCGTAGCGGTGGCAATGCCTGAACCGGGAAACTCGCGCAGCGGTATCGGTCCCCGGGGCGCCCCCAAAGATTGAGCGTAACGCCGCCGGCAGGCTTTTGTCCAAACTGGCAAGTTAACCGCCGCGATGGGACAAGAACGTCGGGTCTCATGAGAGGCGGCGCAAAGGCGCTTTCGTCTCTAATTCTCACCACAGGTACGCTGTCTTCTGAATGCCGATCGCCTGCGACGGTAGACAAATGTCATTCCGCTTCTATGTTAACGCCTCGGAGGAGACGGCCGCATTAAGAACTGCTCGTAAATCCAGTGACGATCAAGAAGGATCGCCATTGGAATATTGTGAAGGGCAAAATGCGGTCGGCTTGATCATCACACGGGAGGAAATCATGTTAAAACGTACTCTAGCTGCATCGACGGCACTGTTTGCCATATCGCTGGCATTGCCGGCCGGCGCCTACGCTGCGACCGATCTGCAATGGTGGCATGCAATGACTGGCGCCAACAACGAGGTTGTCAATCAACTCGCCAAGGAATTCAACGAGAGCCAGAGCGACTACACGATCACTCCCGTCTTCAAGGGCACATATCCGGAGACGCTGAATGCCGGCATCGCGGCCTTTCGCTCTAATCAGGCACCGGCGATCATCCAGGTTTTCGATGCGGGCAGCGGCGTCATGATGGGTGCAGAGGGTGCGATCCTCCCCGCGGCGGACGTGTTGCAGAAGGGCGGTTTTTCGTTCGACAAATCTCAATACCTCGCGGGGATCGCCGCCTATTATTCAAAGCCCGATGGCACCATGCTGTCCTTCCCATACAATTCGTCCTCCCCGATCATGTATTACAACAAGGACATCTTTGCGAAGGCCGGTCTTGACGCCGAGACCCCGCCGAAGACATGGCCGGAAGTGTTTGAAGCCGCAAAGAAGATCAAGACCAGCGGTGCGGCCTCCTGCGGGTTTACCTCAACGTGGCTGACCTGGATCCAGACCGAAAATCTAGCCGCCTGGAACAATGTTGCGTATGGCACCAATGAAAACGGACTTGGTGGCACCGACGTGAAGCTCGAATTCAATTCACCGCTTTTCGTCCAGCATTTCCAGTCGATCGCCGACCTGGCCAAGGACGGAACCTTTCGCTATGGCGGCCGCACGTCAGAAGCCAAGCAGCTATTCATGTCCGGCGAATGCGCAATCCTGACCGAATCCTCCGGTGGCCTCGGGGATATCATCAAGTCTGGCGTGAAATACGGGATTGGCCAGTTGCCTTACTACGAAGGGCACGGACCGCAGAATACCATTCCCGGCGGCGCCAGCCTTTGGGTCTTCGGCGGCAAGAGCGATTCGGAATACAAGGGTGTCGCCCAGTTCTTCAACTTCCTGTCGCAGACCAAGATCCAGGTAAGGCTGCATGAGGTTTCCGGCTACATGCCAGTCACCAATGCGGCCTACGCGGAAACCAAAAAGTCCGGTTTCTACGACAAGAACCCCGGCCGGGAAACGCCAATCCTGCAGATGATGGGCAAGGCCCCGACCCAGAATTCCAAGGGCGTGCGCCTCGTGAACCTGCCACAGGTTCGCGACATTATGAACGAAGAGTTTGAAGCCATGCTGTCCGGGAAGCAGGATGCAAAGACCGCCCTCGACAAGGCCGTCGAGCGCGGCAATGCAGCCATCGCCGAAGCCGTCGGCAACTAGAAGGGCCTGACAGGGTTCCGCCCGCCTCTGTTTGCGGGCCGAACCCTGTCTGTCTTCGTCCGTTCCGTTGCCTGAGGAGAACCCCGTGCATAACGTCGCGTTTCCCAACAAGATTCTGCCCTATCTGCTTGTTGCGCCCCAGATCATTTTGACTGTCATTTTTTTCTTCTGGCCTGCAAGCCAAGCACTTTACCAATCCATGCTGCGCCAGGACCCATTCGGGCTCAAAAGTGGCTTCGTCGGTCTGGCCAACTTCAAGAATGTTCTGTCCGATCCGAACTATATTCACGCGCTGCAAGTAACTGTGGTTTTCAGCCTCCTCACGGCCGTGGTATCGATGGGCGTTGCACTTCTCCTTGCAACCGCCGCCGACAAGGTCGTGCGTGGCCAAGGCTTTTATCGCACGCTGCTGATCTGGCCGTATGCGGTCGCGCCGGCCGTTGCCGGCATGCTCTGGCTTTTCATGTTCAACCCCGCAATGGGAACCCTCGCCTATCTGCTGCGGCGCAATGGCTTTGCCTGGGACCCGCTCCTGAACGGCAATCAGGCCATGGCCCTAGTCGTCGTTGCTGCCGCCTGGAAGCAGATTAGCTACAACTTCCTGTTTTTTGTGGCAGGCCTGCAGGCTATCCCGAAATCGCTGATTGAGGCGGCGTCTATCGACGGCGCGCGCGGCAACCGGCGTTTCTGGACGATCGTCTTCCCACTGCTGGCACCGACCACGTTTTTCCTTCTGGTCGTTAACACCGTATATGCCTTCTTCGATACGTTCGGCATCATTCATTCGGTAACCGGCGGTGGCCCAGCCAAGGCGACGGAGACGCTGGTCTACAAGGTTTACAACGACGGCTTCGTCAATCTGAACCTCGGCTCCTCGGCGGCGCAATCGGTGATCCTTATGATCATTGTGATCGCGTTGACAGCCTTTCAGTTTCGCTTTGTCGAGAAACGTGTGCATTATGGCTGAGGGCAAAATATGATCGAAAAACGCCCCATCGCCAATCTATTCAGCCACCTCATTCTGGTCCTCGGGATCATCATCGTTGCTTTCCCGATCTATTACACATTCATCGCCTCGACGACGACGTCGCAGGCGATCATCCGCCCGCCGATGTCGTTGCTGCCGGGCGGTCATATGGCCGAGAATTACACCGAAGCCATGTCCGGCGGTGTTGAGCGGGTCGTTGGCGTAAGCCTCGAACGGCTGCTGTTCAATTCGTTCTTTGTCGCCCTAGCGATTGCGGTCGGAAAGATCGTCATCTCTTTCCTGTCGGCCTTTGCTATCGTCTTTTTTCGTTTCCCGTTTCGCATGGTCTTTTTCTGGATGATTTTCATCACGCTTATGCTCCCGGTGGAGGTTCGCATACTGCCCACCTATAAGGTCATCGTCGACCTCGGCCTCATCGATACCTATGCCGGCTTGACCCTGCCGCTGATGGCATCTGCCACAGCGACCTTCTTGTTTCGCCAATTCTTTCTGACAATTCCGGGGGAACTGGTGGAAGCTGCGCGGATCGACAATGCAGGCCCCTTTCGCTTCATGCGCGATATCCTGCTGCCTTTGTCGAGCACCAATATCGCGGCCCTTTTCGTTATCCTCTTCATCTATGGCTGGACGCAATATCTCTGGCCGCTGATGGTGACCAACGATGCGAAGATGAACACGATCATTATTGGGCTACGCCGCATGGTCGATTTTACCGACGCCTCCACCCCGTGGAATTACGTCATGGTGACGGCGATCCTCGCCATCATCCCCCCAATTATCGTCGTGGTTTTGATGCAGCGGTGGTTCGTCAAAGGTCTCGTGGAGACGGAGAAATAATGGCCAATATTGCCCTAAAAGACGTTCGCAAGACCTATGGCTCGATCGAGGTAATAAAAGGCGTTTCGCTTGACATCGCGGACGGTGAAATGCTGGTGCTCGTCGGTCCCTCCGGCTGCGGAAAGTCCACGCTTCTTCGGATGATCGCCGGACTTGAGAGCATCACCGCTGGAACGATCGAGATCGGCAGCCGCGTCGTCAATAATCTCGAGCCATCGGAGCGCGACATTGCGATGGTATTTCAAAATTATGCGCTCTACCCACATATGACGGTTCGGCAGAACCTTGCCTACGGCCTGAAGAACCGCAATACGCCGAAGGATGAGATCGACCGGCGGATTGCCGATGCCGCGAACGCGCTGGAGATCGAACCCTTCCTGGAGCGTAAGCCGCGTCAACTTTCCGGCGGGCAGCGACAGCGCGTCGCCATGGGACGCGCCATCGTGCGCGAGCCAGCCGCTTTTCTGTTTGACGAGCCCCTATCCAACCTCGACGCAAAACTGCGCGTGCAAATGCGCGTCGAGATCAAGCGCCTGCAACGCTCGCTGGCCACCACCAGCGTTTACGTTACTCATGATCAGATGGAGGCCATGACCTTGGCCGACAGGCTTGTCGTGCTGAATGCGGGGCGAATTGAGCAGATCGGAACACCGATTGAACTCTACGAGAAACCAGCGACGACGTTCGTGGCGACTTTTATCGGGTCACCGTCGATGAATCTTCTACCGATGGAAATCTCGGAGTCCTGGAAGCTCGCCGTAAACTCGGTGGTTCCTGCGGGTACTGTGACACTGGGGGTGCGTCCGGAGGATTTGCATCTGGCGGAGCCCGGCTCCGCGGAAAACGGGATTAAAATCGGCGTAACTGTCGCAGCCGTCGAATTGGTCGGCGCAGAGAGTTATGTGCATGGCATCTTGCCAAATCGACAAACAATCGTGTTTCGGGTTCCCGGACGCTCCAGGATCACCGTTGACGAACCCTTGACGGTTCACGCCGACTTTAAAAGCCTGCACTTGTTTGACGAAGTCGGTAAACGTTTGCGTTGACACGCTTGTTGATGCTTTTTGGGCATCAGGAAGGGCTCACTCCGTGCCGTCAGGGCAAGGATCCTCTGGGGTGCGCGAGTGCGATTTCCCCCCCCCCCGTAAGATGCCACCGGCGGCGATTAGTTTTGGAGGAAACCACTCCAGGCGCGCCGCGTCTGCGATATCGACATCGATTAGAAGCGACCCTGAAGTCCTGCTAACGGCTAACGGAAAGCTGGACGTCTTTGCGTCTATCAGGCTCAACGTCGAGGCGCGGGACGTCTGCCGAGGCAGCGTGACAACGCCGTGACCTTTAGGATTTCCGAAAGTCATCGATTTGCATCATGATGTCATCTGAAGGCCTTGAAATTTAGCGAAAGCGGAAGCAGAGGAAGGTTTTAGATGGCGCATTCAACTGAGGCCGAACTTTCACTTCTCACCGACGAATTCCACCGGGCTGCTTTAGACGGCGGAATATGGCAACCGGCTATGGCGAGGCTAAGAAAAATCGCCAATGGCTCGAAGATCCATTTCGCTCGAGTATGCTCCGAGGATGATTGGCAACATTTCCACACGGAATGCGACCCTTACTACGAGGCGACGTTCCTGGAACCGCACCTCGAAAACCCCTTCTTGCCATACCTGACAAGGGCGCATTCACTGGATGTGGTTACAGACCAATCGGTGATGCCAAAAAGCGAATTCCGGAAAACTGTCATGTTTAACGAATGGTACCTGCCCCAAGGCGATCACAGTAGCATCGTATGCAAATTCTCCGTCGCCGGAAGTCTGGGTGTCTTGGCTGTTCAGCGAGGTGGGCGCCAGCCGGATTTTGACGATCGGGACATTTCTCTTTTTCGAGCACTCGTACCTGTTGTGGCTCGGGCTGCCGCGTTTCATGTGCGGTTCGGACATATTGCGATCAAGAAGGCGGCGCTGGAAGGCGCACCGGTGCCAAATTGTGGTCGACGCCCTAGGCAGGGTCTTGACCATGAATGCCAGCGCTGAGACGCTTCTCGCTGAATCTGGGAATGAACTGGTACTGCGGCACGGGCACCTTTCGGCAAGTGAACCTCTGAACCAAAAAGCCTTACACAAGGCGATCTCGCTCGTTTGCAGGGGCCAATATCAGCTGGCAAGCGGCGATGTCTTAATCCGATGTCTGGCCACAGGGTTACCACGTCTGGCGCTGACAATTGTTCCTTTTCTTTCGCAAACTTCGCCAGACCTCCCGGTCGCACGAGCGGCTCTCATCCTCGTTCAGGACCTTTCGCCCAGCGTGGCACCGGGCTTCTCGCAACATCTGCGTCGTTGGTTCGATCTGACGCAAAAGGAAGCGGAACTTGGAGCAGTTCTCGTCTCGGGGCGTTCTCTTCAATGTTACGCGTCGCAACACCGGATATCATACGAGACCGCACGCACCCACTTGCGCAATATCTTTTTCAAAACAGCAACCTCTCGCCAAGGTGAACTTGTGGCCCTTCTTAACCGTGTAATGCGTATTTCCTATGCGGATGAGAGTTGAGGCAACATCCGAATGTCGCCAATGGTTGTCGAATTAATCGCCTTGAAAGGGATCGAAACCGCGATTTCCAAAAGGCTGTAAACAGGATTGTTATTTTGACCCTGCAGCAATGAACTCCAGGCCGTCTGGCTTTAGATCGTGTCCCGGGAGGT
>UBTA01000138.1 GCA_900468065.1 Hyphomicrobiales bacterium
GCTTCATCGGATTCTGCAGATCAACCTTCCGCCTTCTGGTTTACAACTGACGTGGCGATGGCGGTGAGAGCCAGATCAGTGGCCCTTCGTCAAGTGTTGTCTGAAGAAGACCGGCTGCGTCGTTCAAGCCAAGCTCTAGCGCCCAGGTTCGCAAGGTCCCGTAGGGTGACATCTTCGTAGTGTTCCACAGCTTGGGAGGCTACGAGAAGCCCAGCGTCGAGCGCAGGCGAGCCTTCATACTCTTCCATGATTTCGGCAGCTCTGATCGCAAGGGCCGTATCGCCAACTTTAGCGTCGTCAGCTAACGGGATATCTAGGGGCTCTCGGAAGCCAGGCCACGCATATGAAGCGGGTGGACGCACTCAAGAAAGCCGGTGTAAACGCCAGTGAAATTGACCGGACCTCGGGGCCAATAGGTCTCTTTAAAACTAAAAATTCCAGCGCTATAACTGTCTCAGTGCTCGCTGAGATTGTGGACGCCTACGAGTCCAGCCCCGCGCAGTAAGTCTACACGTATACATGTTCACCACGAAACCACGGACGTCGGGAGCAAGGTAGATGGTGGCGCACTCGATCGTGGCTGAGGCAAAACACTCTCACCGTCCGATTTACGGTTCTGAGCTTCTGCCGAGTTAATGATCACGCGAGTCAATAGCCTCTCGAAGAGCCTCCGCGAGCTGCCGCCGCGAATAGGGCTTTACAAGTGGCCGGAATTTCGAGTCGGCGCTAATGCGTTCGACGTCCGCGTAACCCGTCGTCAGGATCACCGGGAGTAGCGGATATTGCTTCATAACCTCCCCTGCAAGAGCGTGACCGTCGATCGCCCCTGGCATGACTACATCTGAGAAAACTAAATCGAATGAACCTTCTGTTTCCAGTTTTCGCAACGCTTCGGTGGCGTCGGCAGCACATGTCACGCAATACCCGAGAGAAAGAAGTGTGCCCTCAGCGAACTCGCGTACCATTGGATCATCTTCGACGATAAGAATACGCTCACTGCCTCGATCCAATTTTCCATTCGAGGAGGTCTCGGCGGGTATTTCAGTTTGTGCCAGTCGGGGAAAATACAGGGAGACGATCGTGCCCTTGCCCGGTTCCGACTCTATCTCAATCCGGCCTCCGGATTGCCGTACGAAACCGTAGACCATGCTGAGGCCTAACCCACTTCCCTTGCCGAAGGGCTTCGTGGTGAAGAATGGTTCAAAGGCCTTTGCACGGGTCTCCGCATCCATGCCGACCCCCTTGTCGGAGATCCGAACCACTGCATCGGAAGCGCTCTGTTCCGTCGAAATCGTCACACTACCGCCGTCTGGCATTGCGTCGCGCGCATTAATGCAAAGATTGACAATGCAGGCTTCCAGTTGCGCCGCGTCTGCTCGCATATGACCTGCGGCCGGATCAAGCTGTAGGTTGAGCACGATTGTCTCGCCGAGTGCACTCGACAACAATCCCTCCATTGCCAGTATGGGCCCATTGACATTCAGTGCTGCTGGTTCGAGGGGCTGTCGTCCTGCGAAGGTCAGAAGTTGACGCGTGAGGGCGGCGCCCTGCCGCGAAGCCTTATGATTGAGCTGCGCGACGGCCGAAAGTCTTGGATCCGAAACCTCATCGGCCAACGTTTCTGCGGTGCCAATGAGTACGGTCAGCAGATTGTTAAAGTCGTGGGCAACCCCGCCCGTCAGTTGGCCAATGGCTTCAAGCCGCTGTGCCTGCAGTCGCTTCGCCTCTTTCAGCCGTGTCTCGGTGACATCGCGGAGACCGCCCACCATTCGCGTCGCCTCGGCTGCGGCGTTGCGGATGATGTGGCCTTGATCGAGAACACTGACATATGTCCCGACTCCCCTGCGAAAGCGAAACTCTTCCTGCCAGGTCTCGGCCTGTCCCTCAAGTGCGGCTAGCACGCTTGAAACTACGCGTGCGCGATCGTCCGGGTGGATTTTTTCTTCCCATGCCCGAAAACCGCCCTCTGCTGGTTCGTCGTCATGGCCGAAGACGGAAGAGATGTTGCTGTTCCATTGTACACGGCCGGTTTTTACGTCCCAGTCCCAGACCGCGTCCGTGGTCATCATGGCGACGATTGCAAAGCGCTCCTCGCTCTCGGCAAGCTTTTCCGCCGCTCTCTTTCTGTCCGTGATATCGCGACCGGTCGCGACGAAATGGGTCGCGCATCCATCTGGGCCGACAATTGATTGGCGCGATGAGCATGTCCACCCAATACTCGCTGCCGTCCTTTGAGTAGTTTATAAGTTCAGCGTGGATTGGCCTCGGCTGGTAAACCGCGCGATTGATTTTTTCGATGGTGGCGACGTCGCTCCGCTTACCTTGGAGAAATCCCGGCGAACGCCCAAATGCTTCCTCCGGTGAGTAGCCAGTTATCTTGACGAAGGCATCATTGACGTAGACGATCGTTTGCCCGTTCTTCGGTTGCGATCCGGCCGTGGTAATGATGACGAAATCCTCAATGCGTGAGATCGCCATTTCCAACAGGTGCAGATGTTGATCGGCGGCTCGCCGTTTCGTGATATCACGGAAATAGACGGTCAACCCTGTCGGACCGGGATAGGCAGTGACTGAAAACCATGCGTCGAGCAACTCGTAAAAGACTTCGAAATCGGCCCTCTTGCCGTCGCTGACGGCGCGTTCGTAGTGTTGCCGGATCACTCCCGACGCGGCCTCCGGAAACTCTTGCCAGATCGAGGAGCCCAGAAGCGCCGAACGCGAGCGCGCGAGCAGACGTTCGGCCTGATGGTTCAGGTAGGTGAAGCGCCAATCGGGGTCGAGTTGAAAGAAAGCATCGCTGATGTGTTCCATGGATTCGGCAAAGCGGCGCTCGAGGTCTCTGGCCTTATTCTCCAACCGCTTGCGCTCATCGATATCCTGAAAGGCGCCTTGGATTCGGGAGACGTGTTCCATGTCATTGCGAATCGCCACGCCAATGGCGCGGACCCATTTTCGCCTGCCGGCGGCGGTGACGATTTCCGCCTCGGTGTCGTAGGGAAGGCCTGTCGCCTCACACGACTCAAAGAGCCGAACGACCTCATCTTGCCATTCTGGCGCGAAATAACCGACACCCTCCTCGAAGGTGATGGTATCATCCCTTGTTCTCTCGTGGATCGCCCACGTCTCATCCGACCACTGTAGTTTCCGGTCGGGCAGGTGCACCACCCATCCACCGAGCTTCGCCGTCTTTCCAGCGATTTCGAGAAGGGTCTGGTCGCCAAAAAGATCAGGCTTCTGTCCGCTTGTAACCGCAGGAGTGGCTCCACCTCGACGGAACTGCGACCAAACGATGATGGGCGTGGCACTGACGACCCAAAGCCAGGAATGTGTTGCGGGCCAGGCAACGACAAAAGCTGATATCCCGCCGGTGAGCAATCCAACGGAAAATCGGTCCAGTACGGCTTGCTTGAGGCTGGTCACGAGAGCGCGAAAAACGGTGCCGGTACTAACGTTTCCTCGTCGCATGTTCTCCACCGTCCTCATTGTCGTTGATATAGCTGTCGATAATCCCTGTGGGCGCTGCGATCCACGAGAGATCGCTCTGTTTACCTTTTTTAAATTAGAAACCGCAGTGGTTTAAGGGTGAGGCGCTCTAATCGATGCGACTTGATGCCGCGTCATCCCTTGCTGAGATTTGGCGTAGCATTGAGGCCAGTGCGTGAAGTCTATACAGGGAACGGCTAACTACGCGTGTCAAGTCCAATTTCCAAAGCCGCAAATGGCTTTTCTGCCGTCTGCTCTTCATCGGCAAGTGAATGCGAGGATCTCTGACCATCACTGCCTCGTACTTGAGATCAGTGAAAGCGGAGTGACCGGTCGCGCTGAAATGTCGCAGGTTCCAGATCACCTTTATCTGATTCTTAGCCGGTTTGACGTGGTCGTTGGGAGTATTGTCGTTCAGCGAGATCGCGGGCTTCTGCATCTTTGCTTCGTCAAAAAGTTAAAGCCAGACTCCGTTAATAGGCTCGCACGCATGACCTCGCCGTTTTTCACCTTAGAAAGCCTAGATCCAAAACCATATCAGTTGGCAAAACCCTTTAAGCGGTATGCCCGAGGCCAACAGCGTCCAGTGGCGCCCAGCGAGGAAGCATAAACCAAACAAGCAAGGATCTGAAAACACCATGAATATAATGATCATCGAAGATCAGCGAGACGTCGTTGAAATGTTGCGCCTGAACTGGTCGGATTCCCGGGACCGCCTCGATTCCCTTGCAACCGTGAGGCAAGCGAACCGCTTTATCCATTCGAATGAACTCGTGGCCTACGATTGCATGCTTATCGATATCAACCTGACAGACGGGAGCGGGCTGGAACTGCTTCGCGATGCGCGTTCACGTTCCGACGTTCCGATTATCATGATCTCCGGCGCTGGTGATTCCGACAGCCGCGCAGACGCGATCAGTGTCGGTGCAGACGACTACGTGATGAAGCCGTTCAGCGTGAAAGAACTGCGGGCTCGCGTGCATCGTTTGCACGATGCGCGCCACAGCCGTGTTTCGCCACGGCAAAACGTTGCGTTCAAAATCGGCAATATTGATTGTAACATCGGCGGCCTTTCACTGGAATGCAATGGCGCAAGCCAGCCGCTGACCGCCCTCGAAGCCAGGATACTGCAGGTCCTTCATGACCGTGCGGGTGACGATTGCCCAAAGTCGTGCATCGCACGGCAGGCCCTGTTTCGCGAGCACGACGCTCGCGACAAAACGATTGATGTCTACATCAATCGGCTGCGCGGCAAGCTTGCGGAACTGGATCCCACGAGCGGTGACGCCATTAAGACGATCCGCGGCGTGGGTTATCGCCTGAGCGATGTCCAAAAATAGTGGAGAAGCTCACGCCTTAGTCTGCTATCTACGATGATTTCACAGCGATGACAGTGGCCAAACCCAAAGGGTCTTTTGTTGAGGAGGCGCTCCGCCTTAAACCTCTGAACGAGTTGGGCATCGTCCTCAGTGGGGCGGATCCGGTAATTGCTGCCCTGGTCGATGCTGCATGCGTGGCGACCGTAACCCCGGTTGGCCTCGTCACGTTGCTTGACAGCGAGCGCCAACGGTTCAAGTCGAGACGGGGCGTGGAAGGCGAAGGTTCTTGTAGTGCAGAAAACGTTGGAGAGCTCCACGCCCACGAGCGCCTGGCTGTCATCATGGCCAGGAGCGGTTCATCCACATCCACGTGTCGAACCCGATTTCGCGCTCGTTGGTGGATGACTTTCCCCGTAGACAGTCTTGCGCACGGCGGCAAGCAGGAAGTCGTTGGTCTGCGCCGTCGTGCGCAAAAGTACGATGAAATCCGGATTAAGCATATTGGCAACCATCGCAACAGAGTGGCCGATCAGGCGGCCGCTCTGGCTAAGAATTTCCATAGAGGCCGGGTCGCCCGATTGCGGCTGCCTGCCTCGCCTCAATCGCGCGGACGTTACCGCCCGGGCGCAATGTATCGACAAGAAGCGGGCTTTTGCCGGGCCGCCGCCGTTCCCTCGCGAGCAATCATTTCACTTCCCGCCATGGCATCGAGTGCCGAGCTCGGAGGTTGACGCCGCTTGCGATCCGAAATTGCCTCATGATGTTCGGTAAATAGTCGGCCGGACAGATCGGCAATGCCGATGCCAAGCGCGGATTGGTCGAGTGTCGCCACGAGGATGCAGCCGAGATCCGTGCGGAACTGGACGAGGCGCGGTGCCCGCCCGCCGCTGGCAACGCCGAGCTCGCTTTCATTTATCCACCCGGTATCGGTTAGAGTCGCCAACCGATCCGAAACAACCGCTCGGCCGAGCCCGAGCTCTTGCCGGGTCGTTCCCCCACCGGTGCGAATGAGGTCTAGGATCGCGCCAAGGCTGGTTGCAGCGGAATCGCGTGCAGCGCTGTTTCTTGATCTGGTTTGTTTGGTTTTGTCGAAAACCCTACGGACGGCGGGGCGATCACCCAGCTTTCAATTGTGGTCGCGTGATATCTCTCGCAGAAAGAACAAACCATAAGGTTTTGTCGGCTTTAAGCTCTTTAACTTTCGCGAACAGGTCGCTTAACGCGGCGACGCTCTAATCAAACGCATCACAGTAGAAGGTTTTCGGGATTTCGCCGGAAACCAAAAAGGGCTGCGAGAGCGTGTTGAGGCGAGCAGATGAAGTCTGGGAAACATAGCACCTACCTATCAAGGGTTGAGTCGAATTACTTCAGCCGGAAATGGTATCGGCGAGAAGTGACGCTCTTCTGCAATCTGCTGTTCACGGCACAGTGGATGCGAAAGGCACAACTGCATAGGTGCTTGATCACCGACATTAGCGAAGGAGGCGCATCCCTGCGCGTCGGAAAAGCAGTCGTACCGGATCATGTTTACCTCGTATTGGGCCAGTTCGATTTTGTAATCGGGAGTGTCGTCGTTGGCCGGGATAGCGGCAATGTGCATCTGTGTTTTGTGAAGGAACAGACACCGGCCTTCGTCAATCGCCTGTCTAGACTTTCTTCGCCGTTTGCGACCTTGGAGAACCTCACAGGCACGACCATCCTCCCCCACAAGAAGCACGCACAGCTGAAGCCAGAGATGCCGCCTTTTTCTGGGGGAGGACCCTTAGGTGTTGACGCCGACCCCTCAAACACAAGAAAAAGCCATGACCGTACTGATCGTTGAAGATCAAC
This sequence comes from Hyphomicrobiales bacterium, assembly GCA_900468065.1. Taxonomy (GTDB): domain Bacteria; phylum Pseudomonadota; class Alphaproteobacteria; order Rhizobiales; family Rhizobiaceae; genus Pararhizobium. The sequence continues at coordinate 6,633 of UBTA01000138.1, forward strand.
ACGATATTCTTCAGATTCTTCGCCTGAATTGGCCCGACTCACGCGACACGCTTGGATGCCTTTCCGCTATTTTGGATATCAACCTGCCGGATGGCAGCGGTACGGAACTGTTGCGGAAGGCGCGGGACCGCTTGGATATTCCCGTGGTCATGATCTCGGGTGCGGGGGGGGCCGACAGCCGTGCCGATGCGATCAGTGCGGGCGCCGACAACGACACCATGAAGGCCTTCAGTTGGCAACAAGCCGGGTGTCGGACAATGAGGCTGGACGCCTTCAAAAGCTGCACAGCCTTACAGGAGCCGCCTTTGCAAATTTTGGCCGGAGGACGTGTATGTCACGACCGCTAGCGCCGACAACAAGCGGCCGACGCCGCATCGTCACCGCGGTAGCGGTGCTGTTCATCGCTGTGGCGATGGCGTTCGCTGTCATCGTCCTTCGTTCCATCAACATGATCAGGAATACCGCCAACCAAATTGACGACGCGAGGGCGGTCGACGCAACGCTCGGCGCGGTCGACGCGGTACGCAACCAACTCTCCGGCTCGATCCACGACAACGCCACATGGGACGGGGCTTACAAACAGCTCAATTCGATAACGAGGCAGTATTGGATAATCGAAAATTGGGCGACGACCGCGTCGGACAATCCTCTTTACGACACCGCGGTGGTGATCGATGTCAGGGGGAAGGTAATCGTCGCGTAGCTGCCTCAAGGTCGGTCTTTCGGTAGTCAGTCAAATGTTAGCGTCGACCGAAGTAGCTACTGCTTTAGTTGATCTAGCTGCGCTGCTTGTCGGTAAAAACTCCTCGGCATCCGTTGAAACTGAATCCTGTGTCACGTTGAAATACTGGACCGATATCTCCTCGGCGGTAACCGGCTGGCTAAACAGATATCCTTGAAGAAGGTCACAGCCACAGTGCCTGGCGATCAAAGCCTGGGAGTTGGTTTCGATACCTTCGGCTGTAACCGGAATTTCCAATGCGTTCGCCAAGGCCACAGTCGCCTGGAATATCCCCGGTGCCTTCCTGTCGACCTCAAGCTCCGAAACAAGCGATTTGTCGATTTTCATCCGATCGAAGCCGAACTTGCGCAATGCCCCTATACTGGCGTAGCCAATGCCGAAGTCGTCGAGTGCGATTTTAACGCCGAGCGACTTGAGCGCATCGATTGCCCGGTGGGCATGTTCAGGACGGGCTATCAGCACTCCTTCTGTGATTTCCAGCGTTAGTCTGGATGGATCGAACCCGGCTTTGTCGAGGGTCGCCGCGACACGCCGAACGAAGTTTTGATCCTGAAGCTGCAAAGGCGACACGTTTACACATACCTCGATCCTCCCCCATTGTGCTGTGGCCGCCACCGCTTTCTCGATAACTTGCATGCCAAGCGTATCAATGAGGCCCGCCTTCTCAGCGAGAGGAATGAAGATATCAGGGCGCACAGTACCCAATGTCGCGCTGTTCCATCTCGCCAGCGCCTCAACGCCGCGGATGGCAAAGGAATCCGCATCCACGAGAGGCTGATAGTGGACATCTATTCCGTCGCGAGTCAGTGTACGCCGCAACTGGTGTTCGAGTATCGCCTGCTCGCGCCGCTTGGCATCCAAGGCTTGCTCGTAAATCACAGTCCTTCCACGTCCAAGGTCCTTTGCTTGGTAAAGCGCAACGTCCGCCGTCCTCATCAGTTCGCCAACCTGGGTGTCGATGTCCTTGGCCCCGGATACCCCCGCGCTTCCGCCCACTTGTATCAGTCGCCCGTGTAAAGCGAATTCGGCCGATACGACACGCTGAATGCTTTCCGAGATGTCTGTCTCCTCCAAAAGCTGCCGGTCACCAACCGTGACGATTGCGAATTCGTCCCCGCCAAGACGCGCGATAAGTGCGTGCGGAGGGAGTTCGGCGCGAAGTTTATGGGCAACAGCGACAAGCAAACTATCGCCTGCGGCGTGTCCCCACGTGTCGTTTACGCCTTTGAAACCATCAAGGTCCACTAAGTAAAGATAAATAAAGGAACCGTCTGCCCGTTCAACTGCACCCTGGAGGTGTTCAACAAGAGCGGCGCGGTTTGAAAGACCCGTGAGGGAGTCGTGAAGTGCTTTATGCCGCGACCTAGCTTCATCCTCACGAAGCTTGCGGATAATCACGAAACCGACGACGCCGATGGCGGCAAGAAACAATGCAAGGATTGCGCAGCCTACCGCGAGCTGCGTCCTCACGGCGAGGAAACTCCTGCTGCCCGGAAGCTTCGAGGGCCAGCTCAGGAAGGCGATATTTCGGCCCGACACATCGGTGAGCGGAACGTTGAGCTTTTTCTTGTCGCGCTCCGAGTTGAGCGCCAGGCCATCGATGCGATATATTTTAGAAAGGTTGGTCACGAGGCGAGGGGTAAGATGACGGGCGAAGACCAGCACATGGAGATTTCTTTCCTCGACACGAGCTGTCAATGAACTTGGTCGGATGGTCGCCGCGCCAATGACTGCGACGCCTCCCTTGGTGCGGATGAAGTGAATGGGGATTGAGGCATTTGGGCGCTCCACATTATAAGCCTCGGAGACTATCCTTTTCAGATCAGCACCGAAATACGCCGCGGGAGTTTCCTTTAATTCCTCCCCGTCCTTGCCACAATGCCGAATTAAGCCAGTGCGCACGGAGAGCATTGATCGTCGTCGTGCGCTGGCGAATGAACGGCATACGTGCACGGTGAAGCATAAGGATCGACTGCTGCTCCACTGTCTTGATCGAGACAAAGCGCATGTTCGGTCGCGTCACCGCTTTGCATAAGGCTGTATCAGCCGCATCGATCCTATCGCACGTTACATAGGGCTTCACGTCGCGTGGCGGGTTCAGCGGGGCTTAGTGTCCGAGTTTTTCCAGCGCCCGCCCCAATGATGGGGCGGTGGCACAAGCTTCGATACCACGTGTCGGGCGCAATGGACTAAGGGCACTTCTTGATTATATCTGGAAGGGCTAGAAAGCTGAGATACCGGCAGAGGCGCGCCTGTGTCTCACAGCATTGGCCGATCAAATTGATTGGCTGAAACAGCGCATACTGGGAATGGATTGGCGAATTTTGAAATGGCATCGTGTCAGGGGGTACGAAAAGGCATGCCCGAGGCCGAGCCGTCGTCACATGTTACAGTCCGTAATCGAAGCCCCATGCCCCAAGCATCGGAGCAACGATCGGGCGTTGGCGCCAGGGGCTTTACGATGTTGCCATGGAAGCACCGCGCGAGCAGGACCTGCTCGAAGCGCTGAACCACGCTTTGGCAAGTGATAACGCTCAACGCGAAGAGCAAAAACGGCTGCATTGCGCCTACAGCGAAAATCATTTCCGTGATTCCGACAGCTTTGGCGACCGCCCGAAAGCAGACGTAGCTCCGGAGAAGCCGAAGAACCCGATAGCCTGCGCGTGCAGGAAAAGCGCCAGGTGGCCCGCCAAAATCAATAGTAGGGGGAGACGCACGCTCGTCGCGGTCCGTGGAAGGGCTGGAACGTATTGTCGAAATCCCTGTATGACCGGTAGCGGGCATAGCACCAGCGCGCATGTGTGTTACCGCCATACTCGACCTGGCGGTTGTAGCGTGGCGCGTAATAGCGCGGACGGTAATAGGTCGACCCGTAGTAGCCCTGATCGGAGTAGCTGGGGCCATAATACCTCGGCTGTGCCAGCAATCCGCCGATGATTGCGCCAGTCGCGAGCCCGCCGAGTGCCCAAGCCCAATCGTCACCACCATGGTGGTGTCCATACCCGCGGTAGCCTCGATAGATGCCCCGATATCCACGGTTGTAACCGCCGCGGTAACGCCAGTACTGGACCGGCTGCGCCTCTTGGAGTTCGATCTTCGGCACGGCAACGGTGGGAAACGCCATGGCCGGCGGGACGCTCGTCAGCGCCGTCAACATCGACAGGGCAAAGATTGCAAACCTTTTCATTGGCTTCACCTTTTCTCTAAGCGCCTCGCGTCGAATACGGCGCGCAAGGACGCTGTAGCCCTTTAAGTGCGCTGCCCAATTTACTCTAAAATCGATTTTGATTCGAGAAATTATGCACTAGCAGGAAAGCTTTCTTTCAAAATGGTCCATTCGAGGTGTCTATCGCCGCCCGCGAAGAATGCATTTTGTTGATCGCGAACGCCCGTATTGTGGGTCCTCTTTTCATCCGGTGAGGTACTCCCCGATTCATTTAGAGGAGTGTGCGCGTTATGGCGATTATCAAGCGAAAGTGTTCCGAGGGTTCGATGACAGACGACAAGCTTTCCCAATACAAGGCAATACGTGACTTTAAGCTAACGAAGGAGCCGCGGGGCGCAGGCAAGCTCAACGCCTCCAACCGTCTGC
>UBTA01000140.1 GCA_900468065.1 Hyphomicrobiales bacterium
CCTCCCGGGACACGATCGGCGTCGAGGCTGCCATGCAGCCCAAAAACTTCGTCTCTCTGGACAATTCGGGTTAACGCAACATAGCGTGGCTTTTCGAAAATTGTATTCCGCCACGACGGCAGGCTCATTCAATATGGCAAAGAAATGGCCAACGCTTCATCAAAGGCTGCGCGAATTGTAAATTCGGTTCCACGATCTCCGCAAATTCCCTTCCCGCTTTCAATAGACAAGCGACTGAAGACCTCTCTAACCGATCAGATTTATCTTGGGCTGCGGGAAGCGATTCACAATGGGTCGCTTCCTTTCAATTCCAGGAAGCCGTCGTGGCAGGATTTAGCTTCGCAACTAGGTGTTGCTCGAGGAACCGTTCGAAGAGCGTACGAGCGGCTTATTGACGGCCAGCTTATCGAGTCTAGGGGCGCTGCTGGAACTTGGATCACCAAAGCTGCAGCCGGTGCGGTCGCGCCAGGCGGGCCGGCTCGCACTACTGAGCTTCCAGATATGTTCTATGAGTTCGACTCGAAACCAGGTGTCTTTCAGATGGGTATCCCGGCACAGGACGCGTTTCCTCTTACCCAATGGGCTAGTATATGTCGGAAGGCCATGCGGGACGAATTAAAGACGCCAATAGTCTATGGCGATCCAAGAGGTGATGCAAACCTGCGACGAGAGATTTCGGCTTATCTTGCGAACGCGAGAGGCCTCAATTGCACTGCGGAACAGGTTGTCATTACAAACGGTTTTTCCGGTGCGTTATCACTTTTGATTAAGGCTCTTAGATTCGAAAAGCAGGACGTGTGGGTTGAAGATCCCGGATACCCTCGAACGCGTAGAGCTTTGGAGCTTGCGGGGGTGTTTCCGCGAGATTGCGCCGTCGATGCCGAAGGCCTTATCGTAGCATCGGCGCGTGAACATTGGCCCAATGCCCGCGCGGCAATCGTAACGCCTGGCCAACAAGCGCCGCTCGGTATGCAAATGAGCTTGTCACGGCGCATGGAGTTGATCGATTGGGCAAGGCAGTCGGGAGCATGGATCATCGAAGACGACTACGCCGGAGAGCTGCAGCTGGAGGGGAGGGCGGCTCCTTCTCTGGCTGCCCTCGATTCCAGCGACCGCGTGTTCCATGTCGGGACATTTAGTAAAACCGTTGGACCGCGCCTAAGGGTGGGGTTTGCTGTCATACCCCGTTCCCACATCTCTCACGTCAGCGAAATGGCCGGATACCTGTTCCCGGCCGCCAGCGCATTGACCCAGAAGGCGCTGGCGGGGTTCATTTCCGATGGCCACTATCTTCGCCATCTTCGCGAGGTCAAGAAGCTCTATGCATCGCGGAAAAGGCTGGTCGTCGAAACGCTTGCTTCGCGGGCTCCCGAATTGATGATCGAGGAAAAGGGCGCTCTCTCCGTACGCCTTTTCTTGTCGGACCACATAGACGACGTTGCCTTAGCGGAACAACTGTCAGCCGCAGGCTTCAGCCCGGCCCCACTATCATTGTGGTACGCATCCAGAAGGCAAAGGAAAGGGCCTGCTCCTGGGGATTACGAACGTCAGTGAAAGGACGGTTGTCGCCGACTGCGAACGCTTCATCGGTATCGTTCACGGCTGAGAGGGTTCGTGTTGAGACATCGCCCAGAACGCCAGACGCTGTGTCTTACCTGGCGACTGCTCGTGACGATATTGCGTGACTGTCCCTCCAAACTCCTTCCTGGCTCCTTCTGAAAACCCGCTCCACCGTATCACGAAGGGCCGCGATGAATCGTCTCTGCGCAGCGGCTACAGACCGGACAGGGACGCTTCCAAATCCCGCCCGCTTCGATCGTCCAAGAATTTGGACGCTTAGTTCCTGCCCGACTGGCTTCTGCCCCTACCGCGATGAGATTAGCGTCTCCCCCTATCCCAGGACGCTTGGCGGAATGGTGAACCAAAGATCAAAAAGGGTGGGACGAATGAATCAGATGGTAATCAGCGGCGTGCACAGCCAGACGTTCGTGGCGGCAAATCTTCTTCGCACGGAGCAGTTTTATACGGAAGTTCTCGGACTTCCGGTCGTCAAGCGCACTGTGCACCATCTCGACAGCCACCTGCCAGTGGTAACTTTTGGCTTTCGGTCATTTCCGGGCGAGGCACCGCGGGGCGAGACAATCACATATGTAGAGTGGAACCCCATTTTCTACATGATGCCGGAGAAGGGTTTCACTGACCAGGAAGCGACAAACCGAGGTGTGGCTTCGCCCCGCGTTGGAGATCCAAAAGGACGGTGGGGTGCGGGCACGAATCATCACCTTGCCCTGCACGTCCCCAACCGTAACGGTTTGCTCAAGTGGAAGCGCCGCCTGACCGACCTCGGTATTCATGTAACAGGTCCTTATAACCGAAACTATTTCCATGCGTGCTATCTCAGAGACCCAGACGGGGCGATAATCGAGCTTGCGACAAGCGAGCCTGGCTTTGGTCACGACGAAGTTGTCCTTGGGTCGGGCTTCAGGGCTCAGCCGAAGGAGAACCTCATCGGCGGAAGAGACGAGGTTTCGGTGGCGGCAGAAACTTGGCCTCATCCGGTACCGTCGGTCACCAGTGACTTCGCACTGCGCGGCTTCCACCACATCACCTCTATTTCGGCCAATGCCGAGCGAACAGAGAAGTTCTTCGTAGAAACCGTGGGCCTAAGGCTGATCAAGAAGACCGATTACCTCGACGAGAAGGGTGGCACGCACTTCTACTACGCGTGCGATGAAGACCTTTCTCCCGGTTCAGTGCTGACATTCTTCGGTCTGCCCGGTTACTTAGCTGGTCGCCTTGGAACCGGACTTTCGCACCACTTCACCCTGCAGGTGGAAAACGACGCTGCCCTCAAAGAGGAACACTCGCGTCTTGGCAAGCTCGGCGTCGAAGTCTCGTCGATTCAAAACGCAGTCTACAACCAGATCTTCCACTTCCGCGATCCCGATGGCCACATCTGCGCGTTGTCAACGCCCACGAATCTCACCGTCGACGAGGACGCCGACAGCCTTGGGCAAAAGCTCTGCCTTACCGAGGCGGGCGAGAAGGACCGCATCGCGATCGAGCGAAATATCGCCTACAGGCCAGCGCCTGTGCCCATTCTCGAATGATCTGTATAGCACCGCTTCCGAGCGGCTCGGCTATCTTCTCGGCAAACTGGAAAGATCGATGAACGAGCTGAAATGCCTCCCTCAAGACACGGTTCGCTGGGGCGAACACATCCTTTCGAAAACGACCGCGAACCTCGGGGAGTTCGGGATCAATCGGCCAATCACTTTCACCGTGGAGCCGCTGCTGCCGCTGTACCGATCGCACGTCGAGCCGAATATGGCCGGAAGTGTGGGAGCGTTTTTGAACCTCCCGCCACACGTTCCTGACTTTGCCGTACGCGCCGCTCTGGACGCGTGCGTCAGCAGCGACGCGCAGTCGATTATAGCGCTGGGCGGTGGATCGGTGCTTGATGCCGCCAAAGCGGTCTCGCATTTCTATCATTTGGAATATGGTCGCTATCTTCCAATCGTCGCTTTGCCTACCACGCTGTCCGGATCCGAATTCTCCCACTATTTCGGCATTACGGAAACCGACAAGCCACAGAAGTTCAAGCGCAGCTACGCGGTGAAAGGGACGACTCCTCGGTTGGTTGTGATCGACCCCGTGTTAATAGGGGGCACCCCTCGTCAGTTGCTCCTTTCCTCAGCCATCAAAGGTCTCGATCACGCCATTGAAGGAATGCGAAAGGTCGGAACGGACCATCCCCATTCGATCCTGGCCGCCAGTGGAGTTCAGCGATTCCTGTCTGTTCTCGAGCGCTGGCCTCAGGAGATCGAGACGGCGGCAGCGTTGGAAGCGCGAAAAATCACGAGCGCCGACCTTCTCCAGCTTCAGCTTGGGGCATGGCAATGCTACTTCTACCCGGCGTCCGTGATTTATGGCCTTAGCCATCGTATCGGACACATTCTGGGCGGGACATATGGCCTTCCTCATAGCGTGACGTCATGCATCACGCTCGCCCCCGTTATCCGGCAGTGCGCGTCTTATTATGGGTCGAAACTGGACATTTTCGCGCGAGCGCAGGGGGACTGCAGTGCTGCCGATGTCCTGGCCTCGCGAATTGACTTGGTTGTCAAATCCCTTGGACTCCCAAATCGCATCAGCGAATTCGACTTTAAAAAGGAAGAACTCGCGCAGGTCGCCTCCCTTTTGACCGCGAACTATCCGAACGAAGTCGCCGATCTTGGAGACGGTGCTCCCGGCAAGCTCGTAGCGCTTTTGGAAAGTATTTGGTGATGGACGGTCTCGGCATCGCGGAAATGCAGACGGCACTACGGTCGGGCGAGGTGACGGCTGTCCAGCTCACGACCTCTGCTTTGACGCGAGCCCACCAAGCAACCATCGACTTCAAAGCTTTCTCAACTTTATCGAAAAACGCACTGATCGACGCAGCGAAAAGTGATCAACGACTTCGCGAAAACCTGGGCAGGCCACTGGAGGGCATTCCGGTCGGAGTAAAAGACCTGATCGATACCTCTGGGGTGGAAACGGTCTACGGGTCCGAAGCCTATATCGGCAATGTTCCCACGCAGGACGCGGATGTTGTCCGCGTGCTCCGCGAGCAAGGAGCCGTGGTTATCGGAAAGACGACTACTCACGAGTTTGCTTGGGGTGTCACGACGTCGAGCTGTAAGTTCGGTAATACGTTAAATCCCATTGATCCCACCCGTATTCCCGGCGGATCGAGTGGAGGAGCTGCAGTCGCGATCGCATGTGGCGCGGTAGCCGCCGGGCTCGGAACGGATACTGGCGGTTCCGTTCGTATCCCGGCCGCGCTGTGCGGCGTCGTTGGGTTTAAGCCGACATTCGGTAAATTGCCCACGGAAGGGATTTTCGCGTTGGCTCCATCTCTGGACCATCCCGGAATTCTTGGGGCTGCGGTAGCCGATGTGGCCATTTTGGCGGAGGCGTTCGGCATACGGCAAGCGCGACCGACCCAGCAAGGAAACCAAAGGATCGGAGTGGTAAACTATATTCGGCCCGTTCCTCTGGACCAGCATGTTAGTCTCGCGTTCAACGAGGCCCTTCTGACGCTCGACCGGGCTTTCGAACTTACGAAATTGAACGCTGAGGATCTGTTTGAAGGGGTATTCGCCGCATTCGCGGGAATTGTGCTCGCGGAAGGCGGCATGGTCCATTTCGAGAGGAGCAGCCAAGCCACGATAAGCTCCAAATATGGCCAGGAGACCTACGATCGTCTCGAACGCGCCAAGGTGGTTGTGCTCGCTGATTACATCAATTGGCAGCAGACACGCCGTGACTTCCGAACACGATTGGAAGCTACATTGGCGAACCTGGACTTTCTTATTCTCCCCACAACACCGTGTGTTGCTCCATTGGTTGGACAGGCAGAGGTCACCGTCGGACCCTGGACCGGGTCGGTTCGGGAGGCGCTCATGACCTACACCGCGCCTTTCAACATGGCTGGCTATCCGGCAATCTCGCTACCGTTGCCCGTTCATTCGGGAGCGATTCCATGTGGTCTTCAGATTATAGGCCGTCCGGGGCTGGATGTGGCACTGCTGGCTGTTGCCCAGAGAATCGAAACAATTTTTAAAAACGGGAAATAACCCGTCGAGAACTACCATCGTCAAACTAGGAGGTTCGTTATGATCGACCATTCGAAACAGAGAGACTGGCCTGAGGGGACGCCGACCGGTCATACGCCCTACAGCGCGTGGCTGAAAACCGAAGAGCTTCACGCCCTGCAACAGCCAGTTGGCGATCACCCCGGAGAATTCGGTTTCATCGTGACGGCGCAGGTCTCCGAGCTTTATTGGATGTTGATCGTTCGCGAAATTCAGACGGCACAAGTACAGCTGCGCGCCAATAACCTGCGGGATGCCTACAAAACGTTGAAGAGGGTTGTTGCCCATCACGCTCCTTTGAACGCGACTTGGAAGTCCATCGCCTGGATGACACCGAACGATCTGCTCTCGATGTTGTCGCAAGTGGTTGCAAAACACGGTCAGGATACGGCCCTCCAGGGATGGACCTACCGCCACATGGTCTATCTGCTCGGCATCAAGCAAGACGAGCATCTGCTGCACTTCGAGCCTCAGGCTCATCGCCACGAGCAACTGAAATCCGCTCTCGTCGAACCCAGCTTATACGATGACGTGTTAGCCTTTCTTGCGCGTCAAGGCTTTACCGTTCCCGGTTCTGTCCTGGAACGCGATTTCTGCGCGCCGTACGTTCCCAGCCAAGAGATCGATGCTCTTTGGCACGAGATTTACGCGGACGAGACCCGCCATGTCGAATTGCAGCAGCTCGGCGAGACGCTAACAGACATTGCAGAGGAGTTCACAAACTGGAAATATTTCCACCTTATGGCGACGCGGCGCACGCTCGGCACACGTCCCGCGTATTTCGGGAAAGAAGGTATAGAGTGGCTGGTCCCCACATTGGAAGAGTTTCCATTCCCGGAGCTCTGGACCGCCCGGTCAGTTATTGGCAATCCGCCAGCGGTTTGTCAGCATCATAAGGGTGCGAAGTAGCCTGACTCAGGTGGGAACGGTTGGCAAAACGCGCCGCAAAATACTGCGGCGCGTCACGATCAAAAGGGGGAGCAAACTATGTCCGTACGATCAATCCTCAACGAAAAAGGTTGCCGGGTTATCACGGCCAAACCTGATACCACGATCAGAGACGTTGCGAGCCTAATGAAAGACAACCGTATAGGCGCTGTGGTAATTACTGATGATGAGGATCGCATCGCTGGGATATTCACGGAGCGTGATTTGGTGGCATGCGTGGCCCGGACGAGTGAACACGATCTGAGGGCTCCGGTGACGTCTGTGATGTGGCCCAATGTCCACTGCTGCACCCATGATACCAGCATAACGACGCTCATGGACATGATGAGCAGACTGCGGGCACGGCATTTGCCAGTCGAGCGGAATGGCCGCCTGGCAGGCATCGTCTCAATCGGTGACGTCGTACGTCATCATATCAAGGCAATTGAATGCGAGGCTGAGTTCATAAGGTCCTATATTGCCGGCTAACAGACGTCACAAGGGCTGATGCACATCCCATATCGCGCTTTATCCTGCCTCTCCCTACATCCTGCGCGTGTTCTGTTCGGTTGTTCTCACCGCAAACATAAGTACAACCGCCACTCCTCCGTTTACTGCAACGCACCGGGAGGTGCTGCGCTTGCGTTCTTTGCTGGCATATCGAAGGATCTAAGAGTAGAAATTCCAGGCAACCTTTACAAAAGGACCTCGAATGTTCCGTCTTTACGATAGCCGTCTTTCGGGGAACTCCTGGAAGGTTCGCATCCTTCTCAGTCAGCTTGGGATAGCCTATCAGCGCATCACATTGGACCTCGAAAAGGGAGATACTCGCGCTACCGGCTTCCAAAAAATCAGCAGGTTTTCCCGTATCCCCGTACTTGAACTTGAAGACGGACGGACGATCGTTGAATCCGGCGCGATCTTGATGTTTCTCGCGGAAGGATCGCTTTTTTTACCATCGGACCCCTATCTCAGGGCCGAGGTCGCGAGCTGGCTGTTTTTCGAACAGGCAGACCTGCAGCGCGCCATCGCTTTCCCGCGGGTGTACCACCTCAGAGGACTGGCGGACAAAATGTCCCAGCAGATCGAAAGCTTCCAACAACATGGCTATGTCGGGCTTGAGAAGCTGGATCAGTGGCTGAAAGGCCGCAACTGGCTTGTCGCCGATCGGTATTCGCTCGCCGACATCGCGGTATTCTCGTACGTGTCCATGGCGTCACAGGGTGGATATGAGATGGATCGTTTCCCTTCGGTCGGGGAATGGATTCTCAGAGTCAAAGAACAGCCGGGTTGGATCGATCTTCTGGACGACACCGCATCTCCCTCGTGACGCGTGTCTTAGCGGGTGAGGATCGTTCGCCGATCTGAGACAATGCGTGCAACTCGCCCTACCTTCTCAATCGTAGCGATTCTTCATACGATTTTCTCAGCTTCAAAAGGAGCGTTTATAAAAGGGGAATGACAATGAACTCAGCAATACAAAAGGGCGAATCCGACCTTCAAAACTATCCATTCATTGACGAGTTGATCATGAGCCGTCGGACGAAGCGGGGATTTCTTGATACTCCGGTGAACATAGAGACGGTGAAGGAAATTCTATCGGCCGCGAAATACGCCCCTAGTTCCAGCAATACACAGCCTTGGCGGTGTTACGTTGTAACCGGAGCTGCTAGAGAACGGGTGACCACGGCTGCCGTGGATGCATTTCGCGCAGGTCCGGAACTGTTGGCCCCGGAGTACGCGTTCTTCCCTGACAAAATGCACGAACCGTACGCGTCCAGGTTTACCACCTTCCGGAGTCTCCTCGGCGACGCTCAGGGTGTTCACAGGAGTGACAAGGTTGGCCGCATGCGTGACGTGGAGCGCCAGTTTCTCTTTTTCGACGCTCCCGTAGGCCTCATTTTCACGATGGATCGCCGCCTGGAGTGGGCCAGCTTCATATGTTATGGCTGCTTTATCCAAAACATCATGCTAGCTGCCAAGGGGCGCGGCCTTGATACCTGCCCGCAGCAGATCTGGTCTCTTCAGGCCCCGGTGCTTCGCGCGGAACTTGGCATTCCGCAGGATGAAATGGTGATCGCCGGAATGTCATTGGGATATGCCGACAATTCAATGGCGGAGAACAACATGTCGCTGCATAAAGTGCAGGTAGAGGAATTCACGTCATTTATTGACGCTTAATTGGAAGCCGCCCTTGGTTTGTCAGGCTTCCCCCCCCCTCGAGCAATAGGTACGGTGCCGGGCCGTCTGGCATCGTACCACAACGCCAGTTTTGAGTGTTGCTTCGTCAATCTGCGGAAAGCTGTTCAGTTTTGAAAAATCAGGCATTTCGGAGCTTTGACGCCCTCGTACTTCTTCCATATAATCCGCAGCATGCTGGACCTAAAAGACGTTTATTTTTTTGTACAGGTCGTAGATCGGGGTGGCTTCACATCCGCTGGAACGAGCCTTCGTTTACCGAAATCCACGTTGAGCCATCGTGTTAGAGAACTTGAGGCTTCGCTCGGTGTTCGCCTGATAAATAGGACGTCGCGCCATTTCGGGATGACCGACGTTGGTACGGAGTTCTATCAGTACGCAATACAGATGCTTCAAAGTGCGGAGGTGGCGGAGGAGGCCGTCAAGCAGCGGCTCTCTGAGCCAAGCGGCGTCATTCGTATGACGACTGCCGTCGAAATAGCGCAGTTCGCTTTGAGAGACTTGATACCGGTTTTCCTGAATCGGTATCCGCGCGTTAAGATCGTCGAGATAGCGACGGACCGAATGGTGGACATAGTCGGCGAGGGGTTCGATCTCGCGCTGAGGGGCCACACCGCCCCGCTCCAGAACTCGACCCTGGTGCAACGAGCGATCGCGAGCGTGCCATGGTTCTTGTTCGCAAGTCCGGAGTATCTTGATCGCGCAGGAGTTCCCGATGGTCCAGAGGCGTTGGCACACCATTCGACGATTTCTATGGATCGAAGTGGCCCGTCCGTCTGGCAGATGACCGGACCAGGAGGGAGTGCATTTACGATCCCGATCGAGCCTCGATTCCTGAGTAACAACATGGTCGCACTAAAGGAGGCTGCCTGCGCGAATCTCGGGATTGCCGCCTTGCCGGGCTATATCTGTAAGGAAGAGCTCGCAGCTGGTAGGCTTCGGCAGATTTTACCCGGGTGGATTACCGCAGACGCCAGGATGTCCGCCTTGATTCCATATCGGACTGGTTTGCTGCCGGCAGTAAGGTCTCTCGTCGATTTTCTAGTTGTCGAGGTTCCTAAGGTTACCGCATTTCAGCCCGCAGTTTGACCAGCTCTAGCTTGCACGCGATCAAATTTCAAAAGTAAGCCAGAGCGAATTTCACAACCGAAATTCAACCGGACAGAATCAAGTGTTGTCAGAAAAATTAGTGGCCGACACCGTTACGTGGCTCATGACTGGGACGCGCGGCCAGGTCTTCATCGACGAGATTTTTTACGACTTGTGCAATAGGCTTGTCGTTAATGGATTGCCTTTAGCACGTGCCTCGCTTCACTTTCGAACACATCATCCTCAATGGCTCGGGTCCCGTATGATCTGGCTTGCGGATTCTCCAAAGGTCGAGGTGGAGACAGTCGGTTATCAGGTCGAGGAAACCGAGGCCTTTCTCCGGAGTCCTTTCCATTCAATTATCACAGGTGCTTCCGGCATCAGAAAACGGCTAAACACGGCCGCATCACCTAACGAGTTTTCGCTTTACGATCAGCTGCGAGGAGAGGGCTATACCGACTATCTCGCCTGGCCGCTTGATCACACGTTGGGAAAGCGTCACTTGGTTACATGCGCTAGCAAAGCGCCGCGAGGGTTTTCAGATCAAGACGTGACCCTGCTCGAGTCGATGCTTCCGGCTCTGTCGCTTGTGAGCGAAATCCGGTTGAAGAACCAGTTGGCTCGAACCCTTCTCAATACATACGTGGGTCCGCACGCTTGCCAGCAGATTCTCGATGGAGCCACTACGAGGGGAAAAGGGGCTACGGTTCACGCGGCCATACTTGTGTGCGATCTCCGCAATTTTACAGCGATATCGAGTAGCCACACGCGGGACGAGGTGATTGAGTATCTCAATTCGTATTTCGACGCCATGGCTGGACCTATAGAGCGCCACGGAGGAGAAATTCTCAAGTTTATGGGAGATGGATTGCTCGCCGTTTTTCCGCTCAGTAATCCAGATGCATGCGCTGACTTGCTGAATGCACTACGAGAAGCTGAGAAAGCAATCGACGAGTTGCCTGACGTCGGGACACTCGGGCGGCCCGGGTACGGCATGGGCGTCCATGTGGGCGACGTCATGTACGGAAATATCGGCTCCCTGACGCGCCTCGATTTCACAGTTATTGGACCTGCAGTCAATATCGCGTCCCGGCTTGAAAGCCTGACGAAAATCGTGAACCGACGTGTCCTGCTTTCGAAAGACTTTGTGGATCTGGCGGAGTGCCAGGAGCTTGTCGAGGACATGGGCAGCTTCCAGGTCCGGGGCCTTGAGGAGCCCATCGCCGTCTATGCTATGTAGCTAGCTACAAGGCCTCGCGCGCTATGCCTTCGCAGACGTGATGGCCCGGGACTGCTATTCGTGGCTTGCGGCAACGAGACGGGACGGGGTAGTTCGGCAACCTCAGCGTGTCTGATGCATCACCGATGCAACTGCAAAATCCGTTTAGCCGAAACGTAGCGAACCCAAACCTTTGTTTAAGGGTAATGTCGATAGCGAGGTGGTACGGTAAACTCTTTCGAACGTATGCCAGACAGGCGGGTTGACCAAGTGGAGTTAAAGTTGAACGACAATGGTCGCGCACCCAGAAAGGCCTTGTGGGCTTCCGCGGGGGCTGTGCTTGCTGTCGGAACTTTAATCGCGGACACGGCCACGGAGGGTGCGTCAAGTTTTGCGGTTCTTTATATCGTTGTCTTGCTTATCGTGGGAGAGGTGGGTTCTGCGCTTGGTATAATCGCCACAGCAGCGGGGTGCACCTGCTTCGCTTTGTTCACCTTCACGTTCGCCCATTGGGCGGAGTTCCACACTGCGCCGCTGATCCCTTTCACACTAGCGCTTACTGCACTCGGAGCAACGGCAGCGCTGCTCGTCCGCGGCGAGAAGTATAGGTCGCTAATTCTCAAGAACAGCACGTTGCTTGCCGAAAGCGAAGCCCAATACCGTAGGATCTTCGATCGGACCCGGGTTGCGCTTCTGGAATATGATTTATCCGCACTGGGGACATATCTCGCTTCACTCAAGAAGCGCGGCATCAAAGACCTTCGCGAACAAGTTCGTTTGTTCCCGGAGATCGGGACAGAATGCCTGGAACTGATCATACCGTTGGCGGAAAATCGCGCGGCGCGTGAATTTGTGCCAGCAAGCTCAAGTGCCGGGAGCGGTTGTGAGCAAAGAGGACCGCGTAACGGAGCTCGCTTTCTAAACCGATTGTTTCAGGCAAACCACGACGTTTTCGTAGAGTTTCTCGGGGCGATTTTCGAGCAGCGGGAATGTTTCGATGGGACCGCCGTCCTCCGAAGCAACGGTGAGACGAAAAACGTGCAGATAAGCGTGGGTTTCCCCGGCGGGTCCGCCTTATATGCCAGAACGGTCGTGTCGATATTTGACATCACTCAGCGCGAAGAGGCGCACAGGGCGATCGAAGAGGCGCGTTTCGAGATATCCAATTCGGCTTGCGTGGCGACTGCCGGAGTGCTGACCGCCTCTCTCTCTCACGAGCTCAACCAGCCGCTCGCGGCCTTGGTAGCTAACGCGCAGGCGATGAACAGGTGGGTGCAACAGGACACTATCGACGTCACGGCTATCCAAAGGATCACTTCGAGGCTCGTCCGCGAAAGCACGCGAGCAAGTGAAATTGTCCGGGACACGCGAGACGCTCTGGGCCGCGCCGATCGTGGCCCCTCCTGGCTTGCGTTGGGACCACTAATTCAGGAAACCGTTTCGCTGCTTGAGCTGGAACTCCAGCGGCACGAAGTCAACGTTGAGCTGCGGCTATCGAAAGATTTACCTGCGGTGAAGGTGACTCGGATCGAGATGCAGCAAGTTTTGATCAATGTGATAATCAACGCCATTGAGGCAATGGTCGAAGCGAAATCTCAGGTAAAAAAGATCGTTGTCTCAATGCGGCGATCAGGGGACACGTCGATCATGATTTCGGTTCTGGACACGGGACCGGGCTTGCGAGGGCAGGATTTCGCACATCTATCGCTGCCTTTTGTAACCTATAAGGAAAACCGAGTGGGATTGGGTTTGTTTCTCAGTCGGGCATTCATCGAGGCTGTGGACGGTAGCCTTGATGGATTGAATCACCCCAATGGCGGGGCCGAGATCGTTGTCACCATTCCAATCGGGGATCTAAATGAATAACGCGACGAAAATTGTACAAGAGACGTCTGATCCCATCGTTTACGTTGTCGACGATGATCTGGGCGTGAGGGACGCACTACTCGAACTCTTCATGAGCATGAAAATGAAGGCTGCGACTTTCGACAGCCCGTCGGATTTCCTGGAGCGGGCGGACATTAAGAGGGCAGGGTGTATCGTTCTCGATGTTCGAATGCCGGGCCTGAATGGGCTGGATTTTCAAAACCATCTCGACACGGCCGGAAGCAAGATGCCGATAATTTTCATGACTGGCTACGGCGATATTCCGATGACCGTTCGTGCAATGAAAGCCGGTGCTACAGATTTCATCCCGAAGCCGTTCAGCGACAATGTCATGCTCGCGGCCGTCGAGAACGCGATCCGCGTGGATGGCGAACGCAGAAAGTCAGCTGCCGCGATCGGGGCTGTCAACAGCTTAGTACAGACACTCACTCCACGGGAGAGGGAGGTGATGTTCGAGGTGGCTAAAGGGCTGATGAACAAGCAGATCGCCTTCGAACTTGGGATCACTGAGATGACCGTCAAGCTTCACAGGATGAGCGTCATGAGAAAAATGGAAGTCAGGTCCGTCGCCGACCTCGTCCGCAAAGTGGAACAGATCCGCGAAGCCTGAGTTAGACACGACAGCGCCATTGCGGAGTTCTCGTTCGCGAAAGCTAGTAACATCTGACAACACGTTAGGTTTAGGATTTGTCCCACGTATCAATCATCGCGGTCGTCGACGATGACGAAGCAATCCGGGAGGCTATGGAAGAGCTTCTTGAATCCTTCGGCTACAAAGGAGTCCCGTTCAAATCAGCCATCGAGTTTCTCAAATGCATCGATCGGTCTAATTTTGACTGCATCCTCTCGGATATCAAGATGCCCGGTATGGACGGGATACAGATGCTCAGCGCTCTGAACAAAGATGCATCCAGACCACCGATCGTATTCATGACTTCCTTTGGGGATCCACGCATCCGGGCCGCGGCGATGCGGGGCGGGGCAGCTGCTTTCTTGGGAAAGCCAGTGGAGGCCGACCAGTTGATCAAGTGTCTTGAAAATGCTGTCGTCTCATCTAGCCGTTAAAGTTTTCTTTCTGCGAATTCACAAAGCTCCGTAGTCCTATGTAAACCCGGTGTTTTGGTTAGGATCAACCCAAAGATAGCCTGAGCGTGCCGCGGTAAATTTTTAAGGCCTTTGGCACCACGAGCCCGGCAGCAATGCCGGGCGTCCCTTCGACATGGATGTTCTCCAGCACACCGGCACACGGCCGACAACGGGCTTACGCGACCCGTAATAGTGCTGTTGCTTTCGCAGCGGTTCGTTGTCAGCGCCACCCAAGCGACGGCGCGACATGTTTCAAGATCGCCTCGATGACGTGAGCGTTGTATTCGACACCGAGCTGGTTCGGGACCGTCAGCAGTAATGTGTCTGCCTCGGCGATCGCCTCGTCCTTTGTAAGCTGTTCGATAAGCTTTTCGGGTTCTGCCGCATAGCTCCGCCCGAAAATAGCCCGGGTCTTTTCATCGAGGTAACCGACTTCGTCCCTGCCGTCTTGGCCACGCCCGAAATAAGCTCGATCAGTGTCGTTGATCAGCGCGAAAATGCTGCGACTTACAGATATGGCGGGCTCGCGTTTGTGGCCAGCCTTCTTCCATGCATCTCGATAGATCCGAATCTGTTCTGCCTGTTGAACGTGAAATGGCAAACCGTTCTCGTCAATCTTGAGCGTGGAGCAAAACGTCGAGCAGGACGTCCGCGTTCTTCCGCGCCATGTCCTCCTCCGTCGCGCCTTCCGTCGGCGCGTACCCGAAATATCGCCAACCGTCGATGACCTGTTCCGGCGATCCGCGACTTATGCCAAGCTGAAGTCGGCCCCCTGAAATGAGATCGGCGGACCCAGCGTCTTCGGCCATGTAGTGGGGGTTTTCATAGCGCATGTCGATAACAGCGGTACCAAGATCGATCCGGCTGGTTTTCGCGCCAGCCGCGGCCAGCAGCGGGAATGGAGAGCCGAGCTGGCGGGCAAAATGATGCACTCTGAAGTAAGCGCCGTCCGCTCCAATTTCCTCGGCCGCGACAGCCAGATCAATCGACTGCAACAAGGCATCGGATGCAGACCTCGTCCCGGACTGATCCGAGGGTGTCCAGTGACCAAACGATAGGAATCCAATTTTTTTCATGTGATTATCCATGGTTCGAAATGGCCGATTGCCTGACCTGTGAAAATAAACGAAGGCCGCCCGTGTTGCGGAAAGGGCGGCCTTCGGCGGATTACGTCGCGCACCGCGCGAATTAAGCCCGCTGCCCCGGATGGATGCGGATCATCCGAGGGCGCGCAGCGTTGAGGCTACGCAATCAAGATTTGTTCGACTACTCAGCTTTTGACGAACGCCAAGAGGTCAGGATTGATCACGTCGGCATGGGTTGTCAGCATGCCGTGCGGGAAGCCCTTGTATATCTTGAGCGTGCTATTCTTGAGCAGCTTGGCCTGGAGTTCCACCGCGTTCTTATAGGGTACAACCTGGTCGTCATCGCCCTGAATGACTAAAGTCGGGACGGTGATGACTTTGAGGTCTTCGGTCTGGTCCGTCTCCGAGAAGGCCTTGATACCCTCATAATGGGCCTTGGCGCTGCCCAGCATTCCCTGACGCCACCAGTTGTTGATTACGCCTTGCGAGATCTTCGAGCCCTCCCGATTGAAGCCGTAAAACGGTCCGGCGGCAACGTCTATATAGAACTGTGCACGATTGGCGGCGAGCGCATTACGGAAACCGTCGAAAACTTCGATCGGTGTGCCACCGGGATTGGCTGCGGTTTTGACCATCAGCGGCGGGATAGCGCTGACGAGAACCGCTTTGGCAACGCGTCCCTGTGGCTGGCCGTATTTTGCAACATAACGCGCGACTTCACCGCCGCCGGTCGAATGTCCGATATGGACGGCGTTGCGCAGGTCCAGGTGTTCGACAACGGCTGCGGCATCGGCGGCATAGTGATCCAGATCGTGACCGTCGCTTACCTGGGATGAACGGCCATGGCCACGGCGATCATGAGCAACGACCCTGTAGCCTTGGTTGACGAAGAACAGCATCTGCGCGTCCCAGTCGTCTGACGACAGCGGCCAGCCATGATGAAACATGATCGGCTGAGCGTCCTTTGGACCCCAGTCCTTAAAGAATATTTCAACGCCGTCCTTTGTGGTTACGAAATTGTGGGTCATTGGCTGAATTCCTTCTGGATGATGGGGGATTTTCTTGTCCGAAGCTATGGCTGGTATGGCCAAAGCAAGAGAAATGGTGGTGCCGCTCAGCAGGACCTGTCGGCGGGAAAGAGCAAATTCATTTGTCACTAGTCTCTCCAATATTTTCGATCCGGCTCAATGACGGTCGGCGTGGCCGTTGAAAGGCTCACTTGGTGCTGCCCGTGCTTTCAACAGGAACCAGGCGCGGCGCTCAACCTCGTCCAACCAGTTTTCGATCAGGTTGGCTGTAGAAATGTCACCGTTTTTGTCGCAGAGTTCGTGGGCGGTCGATATCCAATACTTGGTTGGTCGCACCCAAACCTAAGTATAGTTTCGCTCTCCTGGCCGAACCTATACAAATTAACTGTCTTCATACCTCCTCCCTGAAGACATGCTGGGTGCAAATGCTCCCTGAATGTTCAAGTGCCCCCTCGCTTGAACACAAGGATGTCGCGATCCATTTGAGGCCATCCCGCCGCCGTGGGATGGCCTCTCTTTTTTTCTGAATAGCGATGCGTCTGAGTTTGGCGATTTCGCGTTTAGCGGTTGGGACCGCTGACGATGGCATCCTCCTCAAAGTGAGAAAGAACCTTGTGTTTGTTGTTCCTGGTCAATCAGGAACGACGACTGCCCGCGCACTTTGAAATCGCTAGTCTGCTTTTTTCCGGGCGGGTCGGTTTCTTATCTTGTACATTTACATCCATAGCGCGCCCGTCTGTGTCAACGCACTGCTTCTTCCGTCACCAGACACCCTGACGGAGAACGGGATGCCGTTGCTGACGGCTGTAGCACAGGGCTGCAAGCAGACCTCGCCGCCAAGCTATGAGATGGTACAACGCTTTCTCGTTTTCTTGGGTCTACTCCATGACTGTCTAATGGATCATGGTGGTTTTGTATCCACGATAGGAGAACGAATATATTTAAGAACGCTTTTTGCGCACTGCTTATCTCAGCCGTCTCGGTAACTGCAGCGACTGCTGACGACATCACTGCCAACGCTAACCACGCCTCGTCCAAAGTCTCGGTCGTCTTCGACCAAAAGCTTCCGAATGTACCCGGCAAAAGCATGCGCGGTGTATTGGTAGAGTACGGTCCAGGCGGCTTTTCCGCTGCGCACACTCATCCAAGCTCGGCCTTCATTTACGCCACGGTGCTTGAAGGGAGCATTACGAGCAAGGTAAACGACGGTCCCGAGACTGTTTATAATGCTGGTGAGAACTTCTCGGAAGTTCCCGGTGATCACCACGGTGTCAGCGCAAATGCCAGCAAGACGAAACCCGCGAAATTGCTCGCGGTGTTCGTTGTCGACACCGATGAAACCCAACTTGTGACACCAGACACCAAGTGAGCCCGGCTCCCAGTTCGGACATTGAAGTGTGAAGAGGTGCTTTCATGAAACTCGGTGACGGCGTCGAGCAATCAATCCACGCGGTGACGCTGCTCTCCGGGCTTCAAGGTGGGGCTGTCTTGCCCGCCGCTTCCATCGCAGAGTTTCTAGGCAGCTCTGTAAGCACTTGCTTAAACATCTTCAGGCGATGTCCCGGGAAGGAATTCTGGAGAGCGTTCCTGGACCCAAGGGTGGATATCGACTGGGCCGAACGGCAGAGAAAATCTCGTTGCTCGACATCGTTCTGTCAGTCGAGGGCCCGCGACCAGCCTTCAGATGCTCAGAGATACGGCAGCGGGGTCCGAACCAGCTTCCCAAGAGCCTTTATCTCCAGCCGTGCACCATCAGTGTTGCGATGCTGCGGGCGGAACGTGTCTACCGCGCAGAATTGGCTAAAACGACTGTGGCGGACATCACGACACAGTGGCTAGCGCAAGGGGAGGGCGTAATCGCAGCGCGTAGCTGCACTTTCCTCGAAATCAATAAACGTAGTCAAACCTGAGAAATCGAAAAAGGACCATTCCATGCAAGTTCGTCTCGACATGGGCAAGATCGCCCCAGATTCCTACAAGGCCCTGATGGCACTTGAAAACTTCGTTCAGTCGTCAGGCCTGGACAAACACTACATTCATCTCATCAAGCTCCGCGCCTCCCAGATCAACGGCTGCGCATTTTGTGTAGACATGCACGTCAAGGAAGCTCGCCGTCACGGACTCTCAGAACAGTGGATCAACCTGCTATCAGTCTGGAGGGAATCGCCTCTTTATGATGCGAAGGAACGCGCCCTGCTGAACTGGGTCGAATCCGTAACCAATATCGCGCAGACGGGCATACCGGACGACGGTTTTGAAACTCTATCCGGGCATTTTGCTCCAGATGAGATCGCCAAGCTTACGGTCGCCATCGGCACGATCAATGTCTGGAACCGCATTGCCGTAGGCTTCCGGTTCCAGCATCCCATCGATGCCGTGAAGGCTGCCTGAGCCAGCGGGCGGGGGGCGGCTCCGCTAGCCCCCCGCCTATTCCCTGGTCCGGGGAACCCATATGCTCCGGAGAGACGTCCACAGGACCCTGAATTATTGCTGAGAACTTGATTTGTTGGCCTAACTCCAAGTCCTGTTTGAGGGCACGGGGATAAATAGAAGGTTGCCATGTGGTCGGATGACAAAGGTGTAATTTGGAGCTCAAACGTTGATTGCGGTGACCACCGTCCCTGTCCCCGAAAAGACGAAAGGCAATCGAGCATGAGCCGATTTCAAGTATCATAGTCGTCGTCATCGGGCTTAGTTGAAAGCCTTCGGCGCAGCTCTTCGGCCTTGAGTCCTACCATTATGACTTTTGATAATTCGAACAGCGAGGTCTTCTTGAGATTCGACCGCCAAGCTTCGTCGGCGTCCATCATGATCGATGTCGCGCTGACAACGTCCAGCCTGACGTTGCCAGCGATGTAGAAGACTTTCGAGACACTCGTAACATTGTATGTCTTTTTCGAACCCTCCACCGCCTCGACGATATCCAACACGCTTATCTCGGACGCGGGTTTCGCCAAACGGTAGCCACCGCTATTTCCAAGGGTGCTTTTGAGCAGAGACGCGCGGGATAGCGACTGCAGTGCCTTGGATAGATATTCCTTGGGTAAACCGAAAATCAAAGCCAGAGTTTTCGTTGAAACAAAGCGCTCCTCAGGCAGAATTGCAATTACAGCGCAGCAGTGCAGTGCCCACTCTACCTGGTTCTTTAACTGCATAAGAAGCCCTGCTTCCTCGGGTTCACTTGTGATGGTCGCAAGTAAGCAAAAAGGGCAACCATTGCATTGGAAGCGAAGGTCGCCCGAGTCCCCATTCTAATTGCGAGGCACGCTCGTCTTTCAGATAGCCCAGCGGCTGTCGGTGCCGACCACGCCTGTCTTCTTTCCGGAAAACGCCCAGAAGGTAGCAACGATGCCGATAATCGCTGGCAGGCTGACTGCGGGGAAGTCACGCGGGATGACTGACGGAGAACAAATGCCTACGGCGACTTCCCAGAGATGAAACGCCGCATGCGCTATAAGCCAGAGGGTTGCCGCTCCCCACAATTCGACTCGGCGCTCTGGGCGGAAGATGCCGATCAAAAACGCGAGGCCGATGAAGCCCTGGATAATTCCAATGTCGCGCACGAAATGCTGATTGAAGAACCCGGTATCGGTAACGCCGGGGACGAAATAATACCAAGCCTCAGGATCGTAGAGCATGAATGCGGCGAGCCAGGCGCACAGGACGATGTTGAAGGTCACCGCGACCAGGATGCCCATTTTTAAAGTCTGCTGCATAGGAAGTCTCCTATTTGACTGGAACAAAGCCTACTCGGAGCATTAAAGGAAGGTGAAGCTCATATAGCTTCACCTTCCGCATTACGCTCCAAAACTCGATGCTTAGTGGGCCTGCGGCGGCGACGCCGTCTTAACCCACTCGGAGAATTTCACGGAACCGATCCGTGCGCCGGCCGCTGGCATAAGGGACTTGTCGTCAAGCTCGACGCCGAAGTATTTGGATTTCGCGTCGATGACGACCTTACGAGTATCTTTCACCTGCTTCAGATAAACGCTGACGAGATCCGAAAGGCGGCCTGACTCTGGTCCCGCGATTTCAACTGTCCCGTTCACTGGGGATCCGAGAACGACGTCAGCCATTGCATCGGCAACGTCTTCGGACGAAATCGGCTGGATCAGAGCAGGCGAGATATGTACTTCCTGGCCTTGTGTGCCGGACTGCGCAATGCTGCCCATGAACTCGAAAAACTGAGTCGAATGAACCAGCGAGTAAGGAACGGCGGACTCTTTGATTAGCTTTTCCTGAGCGAGCTTTGCCCGAAAATAACCGCTGTCCTGAAGGCGCTCAGTGCCGACTACGGAGAGTGCGATGTGATGCTGCACGCCAGCTGCGGCTTCAGCGGCGAGCAGGTTCTTCCCCGACGTCTGGAAGAATTCCATGACGGCGTTGTCTTCAAAGGACGGAGAGTTCGCTACGTCCACCACGATCTGCGCGCCCTTCAGCGCGTCGGCGAGGCCTTCGCCTGTGATTGTGTTCACTCCCGAATTCGGGGAGGCCGCGAGAACTTCGTGACCTTTGCTCTGCAGACGCTTTACAAGCTTTGATCCGATTAGACCTGTTCCACCAATAACGACTATTTTCATGATCTCTCTCCATTTAGGTTTTGTTGATCGGCACGATCGCCGAAAGAGTATTTCGAAGTATGTCAGTGAGAGCCAGGAGAACTCTCGACCCATGCCGATGTCTGACCGCTTGGCAGGATTAATTCAGGCCAGCTTTGTCGAGACCCAGGTTCGTATCCGAAGAACCCGGAACGGTTTTGAAAGCAACATTGATGCGATTCCACGAGTTGGCGGACATGACGAGGAAGGTCAGATCCGAGATTTCCTTTTCGGAAAGCTGCGTGCGAACGCGCTCGTAGGTGTCTTCAGAGACGCCGAGTTCTGGAATCTTCGTCAGCACCTCCGTCCACGCCAAGGCGGCGCGCTCACGCGGGATGAAGAGCGTAGAGTCACGCCAAGCGGCGAGATGATAGAGCCGCAGTTCGCGTTCGCCAGCGATCTTGGCCTGCTTGAGGTGCATGTCGAGGCAGAAGCTGCAACCGTTCATCTGTGCTGCACGTACGTTGACGAGATTGCGGATCGGTTCCTCGATTGCGCTTTCTTTGGTTGCGGTCACGAATTCCATGAATTTCTTGAACAATTCCGGAGACTGTTGGATGAAGTTGACGCGCTGCGGCATGGGGACTTCCTTTCGGGTGAATGGTGATTTTCGATCAACCCGTTCGCTGATAATGATCAAGATGTAATTCAGAAACCGCCGGTTTATAACTAAACGTAGGTTAGGGGTTGATAGAACCGTCGGCAGCAGATTCATCCATTGTACGGGCGGCGTTTTTCCTGAATTCGGCGATCGCGAACGAACGCGGTGGATTTTTGAAGGAGCGGGAACGCTTGAGCGGCTTATTCACGAGAACGTATTCGATGGGCCGCACCTTTGGGCCCGTGACTACAGGCCGTGCGGTAGGCGAGCGCCCTACGGTGGCGTTGTTGTTTTATGTGGTGTGAGCAAGGGCGCAAGTGGAGCGAACGGAGAATGAGATTCGCTCTTGGCGATATATCGGCGTCGAGCATTCGATACGTTTTAGTGCTTTATGCGAAATACCTGGTGGATCGACTTCAGGATCGATTTGACTGTGGACTCGTGGTTCTCGAAGTTGGAGCTACTCACCACGCCGTTCGGCTGAACGCGCTTCGACAGAATGCGGGCAAGGTCCTCCGCCATGCTGGGGCGCTCGTGAAGGATAAACGCGAAACTTTCATGATCGATTTCGTAGAGCACGGCCGAAGTGATCGCTCGGAAAGTACCCGGTTCACCCTTGCCCGTGAGCATGCCAGTTTCGCCAAAAAAATCGCCGGGGGCGAGCCGATCGAGCTCTTCCTCCTGCCCGAAACTATCACGGCTCATCAGGACCACGCCACTCCTCAGGATCATCAACGAGCCCAAGTGGTCGCCTTCACGAACCACGACCTCGTTCATGTTGTAGGAGCGGACTGAAACGGAATCAGCCAGCTTCTGGCGCTCGATGTCCGTCAGGGCGGCGAACATCGGAATTGCTTCCAGGAGGTCGAGAGGGGTGACGTGGCGGGACCTGCCGATGTCATCGGCACGCGCCGGAGCGTCTGCCATAGGCGAGACTTCTGGCCACGCCATCATCAAGCCACTGGATTTTGCATGGCGATATAAGGAATCCAAGACCTCGTTGCGGGCTTCTATTCGCTGCGCGATATTTCTCACGCGGAATTGAAGCTCGACCTCCAGCGCGGAAGCGTCGAGGCCCCTCAAGGCCACCGTCGGCGGCGGGTCCTTCATGATAGTATTGCAGCTGAGAAGCACCCTTTGCATTATCTCGATGATGACTGAGGGCATCCGGGTTGGGGCGATGCGCAGTTTCAGTGTCATACCGTGCGACGGATCCGGACTGCTCAGGTTGGTAAGGCCAAGCTTGGCGAGGAAGCTGTTGGGCAAGACAACCAGGTCATTAGACGCCGATAAGAGATGGGTGGATCGCCAATTGCTTTCCACAACCCGTCCTTCGGTGCCATCGGATAGCTTGATCCAGTCACCGAGAACGTAGGGTCGGCCAAGGTTCAAGGCGATCCCCGAGAACGCGTCGTTCAGCGTACTTTGAAGAGCCAGGCCCAGGATGATCGCGAACACCCCCGAAGTCGCGATCAGGGTACCGATCGGCACGCCGAATACGTATGCGATGACGGAGAGCACCGTGCCGAGATACACAAGGCCGACTATTAGATCTTGAAGGAGGCGTCCTTCTAACGGCTTTCTTTCTAGTATGATAAAGACCCGGACCAAACCAACGAGAGCCCAGGCGACGTTTGTCCACCAGATTATCTTGGCAAGCCCGACAAACAAGGTCTCGGCGATAGTGCCCTGCCGTGTTCCGACTTCATAGGGAACGATATCCGCAACCATGAGTATCAAGCTCAAGGCGGCGAAAAAGGCGAGTTGTGTCGCGAGTTTCAAAATCGGGTGGCGACGGAATACAAGCCTCGTAATCAATACCCCGCCGAGGGCTAGCCACCCAGCCTGCATGATGGGCGTGGCAAATATGGCCGCGAGTGAAAAGCTGTCCTGCATCAAATAATCCACACAAGCCCGGAGGGACGTCATTTTGACGCGGAAACTACTGGGAAACCTCACTGGCATGTAGTCGATGTTGGTTCTACCGCTCCTAAACCTTTGTTTAGCTATTCAGAATTCAGCGTTGCGTCCACATTCTGGCGGTGGAGAGTACAGGTAGGCGGCGGTAGCTCGATACCTGATCGGCAGAGAGCAACGCTGGGATCGACGGAGCATCACAGCCATCAAGGTGGAAACTTGCATGAAGAGAACCGATTTCCGTTATCGTTATTCGCCAGAGGGGTCGTTGGCATTCCCCATACTCGTGGTCTTGTCTGCCTGCGGAATGATTGTTTCCTATCTTGCCTTGGGACTGTTGAGCGCTCCGAATATAAAGCCCCGCGCCTACACTCCGTCTTGGCAGATTGACAGAAACGCCGTCGGACTGAACCCGCCCATCAAACGGGTATACCCATGAAGCCCGAAGGAATTCGCACGGGCTCAGAGCAAGACAACAATCCGACTGAGGACAAGAAAGACGGAGTGATGTGGGTGATAAGGGATTTTGCGAAGCGATACCGCCTGGACGCCAAAGAAGAAGCACGTCTGCAGAAACATCACGGTCCGATGGCGAGCCTTGACGTTCTTCTCTCAAGTGCCCGTCGCTATTGAATGACTGCAAATGGTCGCTTGCCGCTTGGCCACGCTCTTATAAACGAACGAAATTTGCTGACGTGCGGACGTTAAGTCGTAGACGTCCCCCAGCTCAAGTTGTCGGGAATAATTGAAATGACTGTAACCTCGTACACGACCTATGTCGGTAGACTGCACGATCTGTATAGCGCGATCCTCAAAGAGAGCGGCAGCGTGGAAACCGCACACATTGATATCGTCATCTACCGGAACGG
Organism: Hyphomicrobiales bacterium; assembly: GCA_900468065.1. GTDB lineage: Bacteria > Pseudomonadota > Alphaproteobacteria > Rhizobiales > Rhizobiaceae > Pararhizobium. The sequence continues at coordinate 24,145 of UBTA01000140.1, forward strand.
GTTCGGATACAAGGCCGTTCATCGGGTTGCCGGCGGGCACGTCGAGCGAGAGAGCTTCAAAGGTGAAATAACCAGCTCAAACTGGACAATAGCGCCGGAAAGCGAAGTCAATTCGGAGATTGACCGCTTCTTCGCACTAGAGGAGTTCTACGCGTATTCTGATAAGGCATTCAACGGCGGTAAAGGACCGTTTTCGACGGCGCATTGGGATGCCACTCTGGCACACGTTACGTTTTCTTACAGTCGGTCAGGCCGCTCAACATTGGTCCAGAGGATGCTCTTCGTTGCCTTCACGGATGACATTCATGCCGAATTTTCGCTGGCCATCGATCAGAACGTACTCGTTCAGGATCACTCTAGCGGGCGACGTTACTTTGAATGGAAGGTCGCCGACGGCGTTGTAAACGCCGATGTCCCAGGTTCTCGGGTCACTGCACCATCCGACGCTCGTAGGGCGGAGGCGTTGGCTTGCTAACTTTGCCGAGATCAGGTTTCTCGCGTCGGTCCGAGCCAACTGCTGATCGGCACCTTCTGTTGTCATAAGCAAATTTGCCGCCCATTTTGCCCTCCGGCGATGGCAGTGTGGTTTCAACGCGTGGGACCAGGGGACGGAATGCTGTCAAATTTCCTGGGTTTCAAAACACCGCATTCCGCAAGGATCGCTTGTCCATCTTTCTCAACATAGCTTCCAATCCCAGCATACGGATAGTTGGTGTTTCCCTAGCCAAAATTGCCTCACCTGATCGATCCTGCTGAACTCGACGTGCATTCTTGTGCCCAGTAGCGTTTAGGGGCTCGTCCGAAGGTCCGCTTGAACGCGTTTCCAAACGCGCTTTCCGACGAATATCCCAGCGATGTCGCGATCGAAGCTACTGTAGCATCACTTTCGCGTAGCGCGCGGCGTGCTAGATGCATGCGCCACCGGATGAGATAGTCCAGTGGCGGCAGGCCGACAATGTCTTTGAATTTTCGTGCGAAGTCTGACCGGGACATACCAGCACCGGATGCCAGTTCATCGACTTTCCAGTTCTTTCTCACATCGGCATGCAACAGTCTTAACGCGTTTCCGATCTTTGGGTGCCTGATGGCTCCGAGCCAACCTGTGGGCACATCGCTCTCTACATAGGCGCGTAACGCTTGGACGAGCAGTATTTCGCCGAGACGACTTGTGACGACCGAACTTCCCATGCTGCCTTCGGCCAACTCATTGTCCAGGGTCCGGAGGGTATCACGTAGAAAAACCGAAGCAGGTTTAAACGCTGGTATCACTATCAGGGTGGGAAGAATATCCAGCAAAATTTCAGATCCATTCTCCTCCAACTGAAAGCTACCTCCGACGATCACCACGTCGTCGCCCGATAGGTGAACGGTTTGCCCTCCGGCGTCACGGTACAACGCAGCGCCATCGAGTATCCCTGCTGCAGGATCGCTTGCAATCACATATGCGGGACAATTTGTCAGAATATACGTGTCCCCTTCTTCGATTCGGCGAGGCTCCTCGTCCTGGATTGTCAACCAGTAGCCACCGCGTACCGCCGCCCCGAATTTTATATAAGATTGATATGGGAATCGAACGGCCCACTTGCCGCCGGCTTCAAACCGTGCGGAAACGAGCGCCCGGACTTTGAGAAGTGCGAACACATCGGACAGCGGGTCCATGGTTATTCCTTTGGACGATTGCGACAGATTTAGAGGGTTTGTCGCATAGATCACGCCATCTGTCACGACTATCTTATTTTTGGTCGCTGGTCGTCCGACGCTGACTGACTGGTATCAGGTCCCTTGCGGTCGCCGACCTCATGAGCTCGTCATTTTTCGTTTCCACCAGTTCGGGTTGAACGCCAAAAGACGTCGCGTATTAAAAGGAACAGGCTATGAAATACAAATTGCTCGGGGACACCGGGGTCTTCGTTTCGCGTATGTGCCTCGGAGCCATGACATTTGGTGGGAAGTCAATGCCTCCCTATAACGAGGTCGGCGGACTGGATCAAAAAGAGACATCCGTCATTATCGATTCCGCTTTGGATGCGGGGATAAATTTCGTGGATACCGCGAACGTTTACTCAGAAGGCGAGTCCGAGATCCTACTTGGCGAAGCAATCAAGGCGCGCCGTAACGACGTAATTTTGGCTACGAAGTTTCATGCTCCCATGGGAACCACACCAAACCGCAGCGGTCAGTCTCGTTTGCACATGATGGAATCGCTTGAACAGAGTTTGAAGCGGCTGCAAACGGATCATGTCGATCTGTACCAGATCCACAACTTCGACCCGTTTAAACCATTCGACGAAGTTCTGAGAGCGCTTGATGATGCCGTTCGCCAAGGCAAAATCCGCTATGTCGGTTGCTCCAACCTGGCAGCATGGCAGATCATGAAAGCCATCGGCATTTCTGACCGTCGCAATCTGGTGTCATTCGTTTCGGTTCAAGCGTACTACTCTCTCGCTGGCCGTGACCTCGAACACGAGCTTGGGCCAATGATCGAAGATCAAAAACTTGGCCTGATGGTTTGGAGCCCGCTTGCAGCGGGGTTCCTGTCCGGCAAATATGATCGCAACACCGAGAAAGGTTCATCTCGCCGAGACAAGTTCGAGTTTCCTCCCGTGAATCGTGAAAAGGCACTCGACGTTATCGATGTTCTTAAGGAGATCGGTGAACAGCGCAATGTTAGCGCTGCACAGGTGGCATTAGCCTGGCTTTTCGCAAAGCCCGTTGTCACGTCTTTAATCATTGGAGCTAAGCGCCTTGATCAGTTGAACGATAACCTCGATGCAGTCGATCTCGAACTCACGCCCGACGAAATTCAACGCTTAGATACAATCAGCGATACCGGTCCTCATTACCCGAATTGGATTCAAGCTGGTGCCGCAAAATTTAGAATGCCGGATGAGACAAAGGGCGGCCGAAGCTGATGATCGGACGTTGGACCATGTCGAGGACAGCAAAGCTCCTCGTCTTCTGTGTCTGCTTGCTTCGTGGCCTTCTCTCAAGGACGATCGGTAGCGGCGGAGATTAGTACAGTCGCTATCTACGCACAAACACCGGGTATTCGTCACGAACGGTTGAAGCAATAGCTTAGACCGCTGGCGAACTGCATTGCAGGAATTAAATCGGCACCCGGCCTACCCCTATGCCGGGTGACTGAATCGACTCCCGGCGGGAACGAACCGCATCCGTCATGCGACCATGGAGCGTTTCCACGCTCCGCCCGCCAAAGGCTCTTCCCGCGGCACCGGGCGGTTGCCCGTCCGTTGCCGAAATCCCCGTGGATATCCGGGGGAACGATCCGTATTCAATAGCGGGCTTATGGTCGAGATTTGAGAATGCTCTGGAGGGCGGCCAACGTCGGAGAGGGGGGCGGAGCCGGTTGTCACCCAGCAAAATTTCAATCGCGCGATGCTCAAACACGCGCCCCTATGCACTCATGGTTCTTCGGGTCATGACAGATGGATCTTATCAAAATCTTTATACGGTGCGGGCAAAAAACGCCTTCATTTTTAGAGGGGTTATCATGTTCGCTTCCTGTGTTATCGACATCTTCCATGGGGCAGCCCTTGAAGGTCGCCACTTCGCACCCACGGCAGAAACTGGATTTGATCTGGCAAATGAGGTGCTCAGACGGGATGCCGGGCTTCGGGCCGATATTTACTGGGTTCGCGCAGAAGATCGAAGCGCGGCCATCGCTGGGACTTTTAGCGCCCGGTCTGCAGCTTTTTCACTTCCGACCAACCGGGTGAAAGAGTCCGCCTCTACTTTTCATTTTGAAAATCCTCTTGCCGCGAAGAGAGTGAAATTTGCTTTAACTGTCCTGCAAGATGCACGGCAGGTCGAAGAGCACCTGGGCAGGGATCGAGTGGTAACTGTCTATAACAACTCTGCGTATTGGGAGGAATTTAGCGACATTCCGGACGAAGATTTCGAATGGGCCAATGCGGAAATACGTGCGCGAGAAACAGGGCTTCCTCCAGTACCGCACCCTCACCCCGAAATCGGATTCATCGTTTGGATGACGTACAAGGCCAACTTAATGGACGGCCATAAAGACGGACAAGGCCGGGGGTAACCCAGTCTGCTTGGACCTTCCCGAGCGCAGTAGGTGGTCTGGATGAAAGGTGTGTCGATGCGTCACTAATGCCGTCGAAATGTGATATGAAGACGGAGCCGCTTTTCGGTCGAATCCTCAGGTTGTGGTTGGAGATGACATGTCACGAAAAAATCGAACCCAAGATGTAGGACTTGAGTCCGCAACCGAGTCCTTTGGAAGCGGGCTAGGTGCGCTAAAACCATTGAGGAAGGCGATTAAAATTGGTTCGCGCGCTGATCGCGTGCCTCTCAAGATGCGCGATCGCGCTGAGGCGGGCACGAAACAAGGCATTGACGGGGATCGAGCACGACTCGATGACGCGTGACCGTTTTGGCTAGCACGTGGGCTCCTGCGCGATGCAAATCGCTGCAGTTAAAGAGCTTTCGATCTCCTTAGCCAATAGCATTTCGCAGCAAAGATTTGCGTTGTAGGCAGATCCAAGTTTTGCCTACAACGTTAATCATGATAAATGTCGAAGAACTCCCGATTTCGATCCAGACACTTTACGCAGACCTGGTGCAACGCGCTTGGGCAGGGAATTTGTCTGCGCTCACATCCGGGGGAGGATCAACGTATTCCCGCGAGGTCAAAGGACGGCTTTACTGGTACTGGCAACCTCCGACCGACCAGGACGGCAAACGGCCGTCGGCGCGATACCTTGGTCCTGACAACGAGCAGACCCGCGCGCATCTGGAGCAGTTGAATGGTCGCGCGGCGAGTTTACGTGAACGGCTCCATATTGTCCGGGCATGTCGCTCAGCGCGTCTGCCCGTGCCAGACGCAATGTCAGGCGATGTCATGGCGGCGATGGCGGAAGCAGGGGTCTTCCGGCTAAGGGCCGCCGTTGTCGGCTCGGTTGCGTTCCAGTCCTACCCTGGGATGCTGGGTTGCAACGTCCCAGCATCACTCAGCCGAACAGGCGATTTGGACATCGGGCAATTTCGCTCGATCGCGTTGGCCGTCGAGGACCGCATAGATGGCGATCTGGAGTCTGTCCTGAAAAAGGTCGACAAGCGGTTCGAAGGCATCCCGAACCCCATCGACGGGCGACAGACCTTGCGATATGCACTCCGCGTGGGTGGTGACGAACGGTTTTCCGTTGATGTCCTGAGTCCAATGCGGGGACCCGACACCAGCAGGGTCGGCTCGCTACCGGCGCTACGTGGCGATGGGGTAGCGTCGCCTTAACAT
>UBTA01000141.1 GCA_900468065.1 Hyphomicrobiales bacterium
CTCTCCAGAAGCCAAGTAGAAGACAGATAGGGTGCCGAGAATTCGAGTCCTATCAAGGCGATCAATAACGCATGGGACCGTATCCTAAATTGTCAAAGAGCACGGTAGCTCAACTCGGTAGCCCGCATCCTCGTCGGGCTTTTCCCAAACGTCTGGGAAAAGGCGCGGGAAAAGTGGGAGGCGTTTTCGAACCCGACTTCAAGGGCAACTTCGATCAAGGATGCCTTGGTCTTGATGAGCAATTGCTTTGCGCGCTCCATCCGCACCCGCCGGTAGACGAGGGCCGGCGAGCTCTTGGTTTCGCCCATGAACAGGCGCTCTAGTTGCCGCCTGGAGAGCCCGACCGATGCGGCGAGTTCCTCGATCGGCAGGCGTCCCTCGATATGCTGCTCCATCATGATCAGCACGGCCCTGATCCTTGGATCCTTGCACTCGATGGAGAGCGGCTTGCGGGTCTGGATGGCAAGCGCGGTTCGGGCCTTTTCAATGTGGAGAACCTCGAGCGCATTGCGCTCGGCTTCCTTGCTGATGTGACGCCGCACGATCAGCGCCGCCATGTCGGCGGCGCTGCTGCCGCCGGCGCAGGATCCGCGTGTTCGGTCGAGGTTGAAGATCCGGTCGGACCGAACCTGATGGTCGGGGAAGCGCTCGCGGAACGTATTGTAGTGGAGCCAGCTGACGCATGTCCGGTGCTCCTTCATCAGGCCGATTTCGGCAAGGATGAAGGAGCCGGTGCAGACGCCGATCAGCTTGACGTTCTTTGTCGATGCCTTCTTCAGGAAGTCGATTGTTTCCTGGTCGACTGTGGGCCCGTTGCTGAGCAGGCCGCCGACAACGACGATGTACTGGAACTGGCTGGGGTCAACGAAGTCCGACGTCGGCGCGACCTTGACGCCGCAACTGGACGTTATCAGATGACGCGTGCTGCCAAGCACCTCCCAGTCGGCCAGCACACGGCCCGACCTGTCGAATTCGTCGCTCGCCAGCCGCAGCGTGTCAACGAAGAGGGCAAACGCGGAGAGCGTGAACGACTTGGCGAGCACGAAACCGATCTTCAGCCGATCGACAGGCATGCCTTGATCCAACGATTTCATGTCCACTCCATCGCGCTTTCGCGTTCATCTGATCTGGAAACCGTGCGCGAAAGGATCCCGATCGTCTACAAAGATCGTATTGTGACCGATGATGCGTGCCCAGCCACCGACGCTTGGCTTGATGCCTCGGACGGGACCGACATCGAGCTCTTCCTCGATGCGCCCTTGAAAGACCGTGCCGATCAAACTTTCCTGACGGAAGGTCTCGCCGACAGTCAGGCGACCCTTGCCGTGAAGCTGTGCCATGCGCGCCGCCGTGCCGGTTCCGCCCGGTGACCAGTCGATCGTGGTTATCGCGGCGTGCCAGACGTCCGTGTCTCCATCGAAATAGAGCGACGGCCTGGCGTGAAGCTCGTTGTGCAACTCTTCCCCAACCGGATGTTCCGTGCGAAAGCGCATGTGACTTGCTCCAATCTGTGGGCTAAACTGCCCTGGCCGATACGGCGGCAGGCCCGATCGGAGCCTCGTGGTTTACCATCGCAGCAGCAAGTTGCCGGAAGGTGATATTGCCGATGGGTTTGCCGGCAGTATCGACCACCGTGATGTCGCCTTCGGGGGCGGAAGCCAAGCTGCGCAACGCATCCTCGATTGTTGTGCCGGCAACGACTGTCGTGCCAATTCGAGCGGAGGGTGCGCGTAAGGGGCTCATGACGGCCTCCACATGCACAACGCGGCCACGGTTCACTTCCTTCACGAAGTTTGCCACGTACTCATCGGCGGGCCTGAGCACGATGTCCTGGCTGGTGCCTTGTTGGACGACCTCGCCGTCGCGAAGGATCGCTATCTGGTCGCCGAGCCGCAGTGCCTCGTCGAGATCGTGCGTGATAAAGACGATTGTTTTCTTGATCTCCTTCTGCAGGGTCAGCAAAACGCTTTGCATGTCGGTGCGGATCAGGGGATCGAGTGCGGAATAGGCCTCGTCCATCAGGAGGACAGGAGCGTCGTTAGCGAGCGCGCGCGCAAGGCCGACACGCTGCTGCATGCCGCCGGAGAGCTGGTTGGGGTATTTTTTCTCAAATCCCTTGAGACCGACACGCTCCAGCCAGCGCATGGACGTATCGATGCTTTGCTGGCGTGGGACACCCTGGATTTCCAAGCCAAAAATCGTGTTTTCAAGAACGGTGCGATGGGGAAGGAGTGCGAATTTCTGGAACACCATCGCCGTCTGATGGCGCCGGAATTCTTGCAGTTCCGCTTGCGGCATTTTCACTACATCGACGCCGTCCACGAGGACTTCGCCTCCGGTCGGATCGATCAGCCGGTTGATGTGGCGGATGAGCGTCGACTTGCCAGATCCCGACAGGCCCATGATGACCTGGATGCGACCCGATGGAATCTCGATGTTGATGTCTCGAAGGCCAAGAACGTGGCCGTGCTTCTCGTTTAACTCGGTCTTGCTTAGGCCTTTCTTGACGGCCTCGATGTGGGCGGCGCCATTGGGTCCGAAGATTTTATACAGGTGGCGGATCTTGATACCGCCAAAGACATGCTCAGCCATGGACGATCTCCCGATGCTTCTGTAGTCGCTTGCCATAAGCTTGGCTGACGCGATCGAAGATGATGGCAATGCCGACGATGGCAAGGCCGTTGAAGATACCAAGGGTGAAGTATTGGTTGGCGATTGCCTTGAGCACCGGCTGGCCGAGACCTTGAACGCCAATCATCGAGGCGATGACCACCATGGCTAGCGCCATCATGATCGTCTGGTTGATGCCGGCCATGATCGTGGGCAGTGCAAGAGGCAGTTGAACTTTGAGTAATTTCTGCTTACTGGAAGCTCCGAATGCGTCCGCGGCCTCCAGAACATCCCTATCAACCAAGCGGATGCCCAGGTCGGTAAGCCGGATCATCGGCGGGATGGCGTAGATAACCACGGCGATCAGGCCTGGAACCTTGCCGATGCCCAGCAGCATAACGACAGGGATTAGATAGACGAAACTCGGCATCGTTTGCATCACATCCAGGATGGGGCTCACAACCCGTTGAACCGGGTCAGAGCGCGACATCACGATGCCGATAGGTAGACCGATAGCGATCGAGAGAACCGTGCAGACAAAGATCATGGAGACCGTGCGCATGGTGTCGTCCCACATGTCGAAATAGCCAATCAGCAAGAGGGTTATAAGACAGCCCAGAACGATCTTGACGCTGCGGCTGGCAAACCACGCGATTGCCAGGATGATCAACGTTATGATCGGCCACGGCGTCTTTGTCATAAAACGTTCCGAAGCGATGAGAAAGTGCTGCAACGGTACGAACAAACCCTCGATCGCATCGCCATAGGCCCGCGTAAACCCGCGAAATCCGTCGTCAATCGCTTTCTTCAGATTGCGAAGAGCATCGTCATCCATATGCGGAAATTTAAAAAACCATTCCATTTCTGTTCCCCGTGTTGAAAGAAGCCGTGGCAAGTCTTTTTATTTTAGCGGCACATAGGAGGCGGTGCGCAGAAGCGCACCGCCGAATCGACGATCAGAGAGCAGCTTCGATTTTCTCGGCTGCTTCCGGCGTAACCCACTTGGTCCATACATCCTTGTTTTCTTCCAGGAAGTGCTTGGCGCCGTCTTCGCCGCTGGCCTGATTGTCTGTCATCCACGCCATGAGCTTATTGACCGTCTCGTTGCTCCAGGAGCGCTTTGCCAGATAATTCATCACGTCTGGGCCCGCCTTTTCGGAGAAGGGTTTGGCGACCAGCGTAACGATCGTATCGACGGGCCATGCGTTCGGCTTTGGATCGTTGCAGTTTTCCACCGTGTTGCAACGCTTCCATTCGGCGGCATCAGCCGGAACGCCCGCCTCCAGTTTCACCATGGGATATTTGCCAAGCAAAGCCGTTGGTGCCCAATAGTATCCGACCCACGCTTCCTTGTTTTCATAAGCTTTGGCGATCGATCCATCGAGGCCCGCGGCAGACCCGGTATCGATCAGCTTGAATCCAGCTTTTTCGCCTTCAAAAGCTTTGTAAAGCTGCGAGGTGACGACGGTCCCGCCCCATCCTTGAGGACCGTTGTAGATAGCGCCCTTTGACGAATCTTCAGAATCCGGGAACAATTCAGGATGCTTCAGCAAATCAGGAATGGTCTTGATGTCTGGATGAGCATCTGCAAAATATTTCGGAATCCACCAGCCCTGATTGCCGCCATCCGGCAGAGGGGAGCCGACCTGAACGATCTTGCCCTCCTCAGTGCCCTTCTTGACGACCTCGGGGAGCAGATCGATCCAGGCTTCAGGGGCGATATCGGGTTGGCCCTTTTCTGCCATCGAGGTGATTGTGGGCACGGTGTCGCCGACAGTGATTTCGGCGTCGCAGCCGTACCCTTCATTTAAGATGATCTTGTCGAGATTGGAAAGAACTTCGGCGCTCTGCCAGTTCATGCTGGCAATTGTCAGGCTGCCGCACTCAGCGGCATTCGCCAGGGATGATCCGGCGAGAGCGCCGAAGATGAGGCATGTCGATGCAAGCAAGCTTTTCATTGTCGTTCCCTCTATTGTGCGGCTGATATGATGGAGCGAGACACCGCGCGAACCCGCTCCTACGGCGTTAGGAAGCATCTCCCATTGCCACCGATTTCCTGAGCGCAGCCTCAAGCCCGCGGGCGACCGCGTTGTCGAAACCTGCTTCACGCATTTCGTCGATCGCGGCCGCTGTCGTACCGCGGTATTCGCGGAACGTCTGAACAGTATCGCCGGGACACGTGTCATGTCGCTCAAGCAGCCGCCCGGCGCCAATGATCAGCATGTTAACCGCACGGCGTGCCACGTCGCGATCGAGACCATGCAAAAGGGCGTCGTCCATCATCGCTTTGGCCAGCATCGCCGGAAAGGCAGGCCCTGAACCGGTCAGACCGGTGAGGTAGTCGATCGCCGCCTCCGTCTCGACTTCGTCCTGAACCCCACAGGCGCCGAAGATGGCCCGCACAACGGCCCGGTCGTCTTCACTCGTGTCCTTGGTGGCGATCCAGGGGGTATAGGATTTGGAGACCTCTGCGGCGGCGTTCGGCAAACAACGGAACACACGCCGTGTATTATGGCTTTCGCAAAGCGCGGCCAGAGGAATGCCGGCCATGACGGAGATCAGCAATTTTCCTTCCATATTGACCTTCACCTCAGTCCAGTCCGCCGGCCGGACCGAAAGGATCACGACGTCCGAGCGATCGACAAGAGCCTGGTTGTCCGGGGTCCAGAAGGCGCCGGGGAAGCGGTCTGGGCGCTGCTTGCGATAGGATAGGGAAAGGCCGTTGGGTCTAACGACGTCTGCATCAAGAATGGCTGCGGCGATCGCGCCGCCGAGCCAGCCCGCCCCGCCGATCACCCCAATCGTCAACCCCATGCCTTTGTTCACGTCGCATGCTCCTGTTTATAGCCATGACGTGCGAAGAACCGATCGAGTTCTCTCTGCTGGGGGATATTGCCTGTGTAGATCGCGATGTATTCCGGGATGCGCTTCATGCGCAGATCGAGATCCTCGGTGGACTGCATCGAGATGTAGCCGATCTGAACCAGGTAAGTCGTGCGTGCACGCACGTCAGCGGGCTCTTCCCCATATCCGAACCGCATGAACATGCGGCTGATCGCCTCCATTCGCCTCTGATCTGCCTCATAGACTTCCGCCTGGATCTCTGGTGATTGCAGAGCCCAGCTGCGTACGGCGAATTCGAACTGCGAGTCGAAAAGGCTCTTGTCGATCCAGCAGTCGAACACGTTCAACATCGCTTCGGCGAGCGTTTCTGCGTAGGCTTCGGTCTGTTTCACGATGTTCCCGGTGTTCTTCTCTCTCCATCTTGAGATCAGCCCGCTCAACAACTCTTCCCGATCCTTGAAGAACCAATAGAAGCTGGTCCGGGAGAGATTGAGCCGCTTTGCTAACGGAAGAATCTTCACCGAATCCACACCGGATTCCAGCAGGGAATCGTAGGCTGCCTCAAGCCACCCCTCATATGAACCACGCCAGCCGCTTTCATTCATCGCCTGCTCCATAACCACTCCCTAACAAATTGACGCATGCTCGACAAGCAAAATGTACATAGATGTCGAAAATCCAAACTATGTTGTTTTCAACGTTGACATAGATGTACATTCACGCTTAGCCTTGCCGAAAACCCTTAAACCGGAGCCAGTCGCATGTCGAACGATCCCCTGCTGCAACCGTATCAGCTCAAGCATTTGACGCTCCGCAATCGCATTATCGTCACCTCGCACGAGCCAGCCTATCCCGAAGACGGCATGCCGAAGGGTCGTTACCGCGCCTACACGGTGGAGCGGGCGAGGGGTGGGGTCGCACTGACGATGACTGCCGGCTCCGCTGCCGTGTCCAAGGATAGTCCGCCGGTTTTCAACAACCTGCTCGCCTATAAGGACGAGATCGTTCCTTGGATTCGCGAAATGACCGACGCCGTACACGAAGAGGGGGCGGCGATCATGATCCAGCTCACCCATCTCGGCCGCCGTACACGGTGGGACAAAGGCGACTGGCTGCCTGTCGTCGCTCCTTCGCATCATCGCGAAGCCGCGCACCGGGCCTTCCCGAAGAAGCTGGAAGATTGGGACATACAGCGCATCATCAAGGATTTTGCCGATGCAGCAGAGCGCATGAAGGCTGGCGGTATGGATGGCGTTGAGCTGGAGGCCTATGGCCACCTCATCGACCAGTTCACCTCACCGCTTACCAATGAACTCGATGGTCCCTATGGCGGCTCACTCGACAATCGCATGCGCTTCTGTTTCGACGTGTTCAAGGCGATGCGCGCGAGAGTTGGCAACGACTTCATCCTCGGTGTTCGCTACACGGCCGACGAATGTCTTCCCGGCGGGACCGGAAAGGCCGAGGGCATGGAAATCTCCCGTCGCCTAAAGGATAGCGGTCTCATCGACTATCTTAACGTCATCCGCGGTCATATTGACACCGACCCCGGCCTTACAGATGTTATTCCTATCCAAGGCATGGCAAGCGCGCCGCATTTGGACTTTGCCGGCGATATCCGCGCCGCAACCAACTTCCCAACCTTCCACGCGGCGAAAATTCAGGATGTCGCGACCGCACGCCATGCCATCGCAGCCGGCAAGGTCGACATGATCGGCATGACGCGCGCCCACATGACCGACCCGCATATCCTTCGCAAGATCATTGAAAAGCGCGAGGACGACATCCGCCCCTGCGTCGGCGCGAACTACTGTCTCGACCGCATCTATCAGGGCGGTCTAGCCTTCTGCATTCACAACGCGGCGACCGGCCGCGAGGAGACGATGCCGCACAAAATCTTGAAAGCGGATGTGTGCAAGAAGGTGGTTATCGTCGGCGCCGGCCCGGCGGGCCTCGAGGCGGCGCGGGTCTCTGCCGAGCGCGGCCATGCAGTCGTGGTCTTCGAGGCGGCCAACAATCCGGGTGGTCAGATCCGGCTGACGGCGCAGAGCGAACGCCGGCGCGAAATGATCGGCATCGTCGACTGGCGCATGAGCCAGTGCGAAAAACTCGGCGTCACCTTCCGCTTCAATACCTGGGCAGATGCCGATGCAATTGCAGCGGAAAATCCGGATGTCGTGATCATCGCAACAGGAGGTCTGCCGCACACCGACGTGCTCGCCAAGGGCAACGAGCTGGTCGTCTCTTCGTGGGATATCATCTCAGGCGACGTGAAGCCGGGCACAAATGTGCTCATCTATGACGACGCCGGCGACCATGCCGGCCTGCAGGCCGCCGAGTTTATCGCCAAGGCGGGCGCCAAGGTTGAGATCATGACGCCAGACCGCGCTTTTGCTCCGGAAGTGATGGCGATGAATCTCGTGCCCTACATGCGCTCGCTGCAGAAGCTCGACACGACCTTCACCGTCACCTACCGGCTGGACGCGGCGGAGAAGAGCGGCAACCAGCTCATCGCTCACGTCGGCAGCGACTATGGAGGCATCGCGAAACAGCGCGTAGTTGACCAAATCGTCGTCAATCATGGCACCATCCCGCTCGACGACCTTTACTTCGAGCTAAAACCGGGTTCGAAGAACCTTGGTGAGGTTTCCTACGACGAGTTGCTTTCCGGCGCACCGCAGACCGTCGAGCGCAATCCGGTCGGAACCTACCAGCTCTTCCGCATCGGGGATGCGGTGGCGGCCCGCAACACGCATGCGGCCATCTACGATGCGCTGCGTCTTGCCAAGGACATCTGACGATGGCGCGGAGCGACGCCCTACAAGGTTTCCTCGACGCTGCTTTCGTGGCTTTCGATCAGTGCGCGCAGGACCTGCGCTCCCGCCGATCCATGGGGCAGATTTTTACACATCTGGAAGCGGTGCAGTCCGAGCGACCCGATATCGGGAAGCGCCTGCCGGTGTGCAAACGCCACCTCGACGAGGCTCTCACAATAAAGACGGATCGGCGTGCGATCGAGGTGTTGATTGAGCGTTTCAAGGCCCTAGAGCCCTTGTTGGAGTGGAAATGGCGACAGACTTACGATAGTTCGGCCAGCGAGAACTTTCTGATGAGCCATGCCAATACGCTGATTGTCGGCCCCGGCGGGCTTGAGGATCGCGAAGATGTCTGGATAGGGGCCACGTTAATGGCACCCAACGTGCGTTATCCCGACCACGCTCATCCGCCGGAAGAAACATATCTCGTCCTGTCCGAAGGGGAGTTCCAGTCCGGACAAAGTAACTGGTTTTCACCGGGGATTGGCGGCTCCTTCTACAACTCGCCTGGCATTAAGCACGCGATGCGTTCGGGCAAAAAACCACTCTTCGCCCTTTGGGCATTGTTACCTGAACAGCCACAACATTGACGAAGGGCCGGGTAGGCCGACTTTGAAGGAAGGACATCATGAAAGTTCTGGTCACCGTCAAGCGTGTCGTGGATTACAACGTGAAGATCCGGGTGAAGCCGGATGGTTCCGGGGTTGAGCTTGCCAATGTGAAGATGTCGATGAATCCGTTCGACGAGATTTCGGTCGAGGAGGCGTTGCGGCTGAAGGAAGCCGGCAACGCCGAGGAAGTGGTCGTCGTCTCCGTCGGCCCGGCCAAGGCCGAAGAGA
>UBTA01000146.1 GCA_900468065.1 Hyphomicrobiales bacterium
GCGGCGTCATGCTCAATGCCGTATCCGGCAGCGACGTGCGCATCCCACCGGGCGAACTGAGCTTTTCGATCTTTTCGGCAGATTCGAAAGAGGATGGCGAACGCGCGCTGGTGGTCGCCGACGTCAAGCCGAACACGGTCGTGCGGTTGAATACCGGCACCTATCACGTCGTTTCCAACTACGGCTCGGTCAATGCCGTCATCCGCGCCGATATCCAGGTGGAAGCCGGCAAGCTGACGGAAGCGACGATCCAGCACCGCGCTGCCAAACTGACGTTGAAGCTAGTCTCCGAGCCCGGCGGCGAAGCGATCGCCGATACCGCCTGGTCGATCCTGACATCATCCGGCGACGTCGTCAGCGAAAGCGTCGGCGCTTTCCCGACGCTGGTGCTGGCCGAAGGCGGCTATTCGGCGGTCGCGCGCAACAACGAGAAGATTTTCCAGCGCGACTTTACCGTCAAGGCCGGCGTCAATACCGATGTCGAGGTCCTGCTCAATGACAAGGGCGTGCAGCCCGCATCCGGCGCGTCCGACGCGCAGGATTGAAGATTTAGGACACAGCCCTTTTGAGGAACCGGCGGCGCGGCGGCGCCATGCAGAACACCCCGTCATAAATCCGCGTCAGGATATCCTTGCGATCGGCAATGGCGCTCAACTCTTCCCAGGAAATCAACTGACCGATGCGCGACGAGATGGTCGTTCCGGAGAGCCTGCGAAACTCGCGGATCAACAGCGAGATGCGCAAGGTCAGCGAGACCTTGCTTGCCAGGTGAAACAGCCTGCCGTTCTGACCTTCGAAATAAATCGGGATGACGCTTGCCTTGGCCGACTGGATGAGCTTGGCCGGAAACATCTTCCACGGCAGATCCTCAGCCCTGCCAAAACCCTTCCTTGCCGTGGCAACACCGCCGGCCGGAAAAACGATCAGGGTGACGCCCTCCTTGAGGAGCCGCACGGCCTCGTGGCGCGTCTGCATGTTGATCGCCAAGGCTTCCTTGGTTTCCTCAAACGAGATCGGCAGCGAATAGGGCGCCATTTCCGGCACTTTCAGCAATTCGTTGTTGATCAAAACCCGGAAGGGACGGCCAAGCTGTTCGGCGAGCGACAGGACGGCAATGCCGTCGCCGATACCGAAAGGATGGTTGGCGACGATGACCACGGGCGTATCGGGCAGATGGCGTGGCGGCCATTCGCCCTGGACCCGGACGCGCACATTGATGAGGTCGAGCATTTCACCGAAAATACGGTCGCTCTTGCCGACGATATTGTGGCGCCACTGATTGTAGAGCTTGGCGTAGCGATTGCGCCCGGCAAGCCCTTCCATGGAGCGGATAAACCAACGTTTCAGCCGTCGATCATTCTCGTTGGCATAAGACAGCTCTTTGAACTGCACGCTGTTCCCCGTTCCAAGAAAAGTGCGTCCGGAAGGGACGCAGCACAGGTATTTCGGTTTTGCCGGATTGGCGTTCCAGCGGCGGGCATTTATTCCACCCATCACGCATATAAACCGGATAGTCCGGGAATGTTACAGTTTTCTGACAGAAGACTGAAGGTGCGGCCCTGCCGCACCTTCTATGTGAGATCATACAATCTTTCGCGGATGATCAGGCCTTGGCCTTGCTCCGCCGCTCAGCCTTGCGCTTCACATCCGGTGGCGTTGCTTCAGACACAAGCGAAGCAATTGCCTCGTCGAGCGTCATCGGCGTCTGCGCCTGCGAACCCAGCCTACGGATATTGACCGTCCGCTCTTCGGCTTCGCGCATGCCGCAGACGATGATCACCGGTACCTTGGTCACCGAATGCTCACGGACCTTGTAGTTGATCTTCTCGTTGCGGAAGTCGGTCTCGACCTCAAGACCGGCATCGCGTAGCAGCTCGGCAACTTCACGGCCATAGTCGTCGGCTTCCGAAGTGATGGTGGCAACGACGACCTGCAGCGGCGAAATCCACAGCGGCATATGGCCGGCGAAGTTCTCGATGAGGATACCCAGGAAACGCTCCATCGAGCCGCAGATGGCGCGGTGGATCATCACCGGTTGGGTCTTTTCCGAGTTGCTGTCGATGTAGAAGGCACCAAAACGTTCCGGCAGGTTGAAATCGACCTGCGTCGTGCCGCACTGCCATTCACGGCCGATGGCGTCCTTCAGCGCATATTCGAACTTCGGACCATAGAAAGCGCCCTCGCCCGGCAGGATGCCGGTCTTGATGCGGCCTTCCGACTGCTGTTCGATCGTCTTCAGCACGTCCATCATGACGCTTTCGGCGCGATCCCACAGCGCGTCGTCGCCGACGCGCTTTTCCGGACGGGTCGAGAGCTTTACGACGACTTCCTTGAAACCGAAGTCCTGATAGACCGACAGGATCAGGTCGTTGATGCGCAGGCATTCGGCCGCCATCTGCTCGTCGGTGCAAAACACATGCGCATCGTCCTGCGTGAAGCCGCGCACGCGCATCAGGCCATGCAGCGCGCCGGAAGGCTCGTAGCGGTGGACATTGCCGAACTCGGCAAGCCGGATCGGCAGCTCGCGATAGGATTTCAGGCCATGCTTGAAAATCTGGATATGGCCGGGGCAGTTCATCGGTTTAAGCGCAAAAACGCGCTCGTCGTCGGTTTCGTCACCGGCGACCGTCACCTTGAACATGTTGTCGCGGTACCAGCCCCAGTGGCCGGAGGTTTCCCACAGCGACTTGTCGAGCACCTGCGGCGCGTTGACTTCCTGATAGGTGCCAGCCAGACGGCGGCGCATATAGGAAACCAGCGTCTGGAAGATGCGCCAGCCTTTGCCATGCCAGAACACGACGCCCGGGCCTTCCTCCTGGAAATGGAACAGGTCCATTTCGCGGCCAAGGCGGCGATGGTCGCGCTTTTCGGCTTCGGCCAGGATGTGCAGATACTGGTCGAGTTCTTCCTGCGTGCGCCAGGCCGTGCCGTAGATGCGCGTCAGCATCGGGTTGTTGCTGTCGCCGCGCCAATAGGCACCGGCCACCCGCATCAGCTTGAAGGCGTTGCCGATCTGGCCGGTGGAAGCCATATGCGGCCCGCGGCAGAGATCAAACCAGTCGCCCTGATAATAGATCTTCAGATCCTGATCGGCGGAAATCGCATCGACCAGCTCGACCTTGTAGTTCTCGCCCTTATCGGCAAAGACCTGGCGGGCCTTGTCGCGCGGCCAGATTTCCTTGGTGAAAGGCTTGTTGCGCTGGATGATTTCCTTCATCCGCTTTTCGATCTTCGGCAGATCGTCGGGCGTGAAGGGCTCATTCTTGGCGAAATCGTAATAGAAGCCGTTCTCGATCACCGGGCCGATGGTGACCTGCGTACCGGGCCACAGCTCCTGCACGGCTTCGGCCATCACGTGGGCCGTGTCGTGGCGGATCAATTCCAGCGCGCGGGCATCTTCGCGGGTGACGATCTCGAGCTTGCCGGTGACGACCGGATCGGACAGGTCGCGCAGCTCGCCATCCAGCGCGATCGCGATGGCTTTCTTTGCAAGCGACTTGGAGATCGATTCGGCGACTTCACGGCCTGTCGTGCCAGCGGCATAACCGCGGACGGAACCATCGGGAAATGTAAGGGAAACAGCGTCAGACATCATAATCTCCTATCCAGTCCCGCCAACGAATGCGGGTGGTATGGGTGGAAGCCGGTCATGCCGGCGCGTGCGGTGCGCGGTATAGAGGGAAAGTAGCGGGATTGGAAGGGGTGGTGAGTTTATCTCTGTGACGGCTTCGTTCAAACGTTAACCGGCATCAATGCAAATCGCTTTCGGCAATGATTGAATCAGCGCGCCTTTCTGCTAGGTTACATGTAACCCAGCATTTTGAGAGAACCTCCATGCCCTCAAAACCCTCCCGTGTGAAAGTCGGTGAACACCGCGCGCGATTGCGCGCTCAGGGCCTTCGGCCGATTCAGATCTGGGTGCCGGATGTGCGGGCGCCTTCGTTCAAGACCGAGGCGCGCCGCCAGTCGATTGCGGTTGCGCAAAGCGCGCAGGCAGAAGACGATCAGGCCTTCATCGATGCGGTCTACGACCGGAGCGATGAATGAGGCGCGGCGACATCTGGACCGTTGCCGGCGGCGTGGATTATGCGGGCCGGCAGATCGGGCGGCTCGATGACGAGGATATGCTGCGGCTCAACCGTGCCCTGCTGGTCTTCTTAGGGCTCGCTGGCTCGATGAAAAAACAGGATTAGCTTGCTGACAAAGTCATTTTCTTGGCATTTTCTAGGTCACTTGGGAAACTAAGCGATTGCCAAACCTCCGTCATTCCTGTGCTCGTCACAGGAATGCAGCCAGCTCAAGTCCTTGAGCTGAAAGAATCTTTTGACCCGACGGACGTCGGGTCGCTGGATCCCTGCCACAAGGGCGAGGATGACGGAGGCTGGGGTACCGCTGTGGTCAAATAATCGGCTTCAGGGTTTTTCAACAAGCTTTTAGAGCCTCGCAGGCGCGGCCATTGACCGGCCGGAGACCCGCTTGCCTATGTTCAGTCGCGTTTCGCGTCCGGCATCACGGCGAGCATCGCGTTAAGTCCGTTGACGGTGTTGGCGTTGCGCAGTGTCCCCACGCCCAGCTTCTTCGCCGTCAGATGCGATAGAAGCTTCGTTTCGCTCGGCTTGCCGCCGAAATCGATCCAGAGATCGCCGTCAACCAGGGCAAGGCGCAGTTCGGGCGGTGCGATCTTTTCGAGTTTTTCGAAATGCGTGGCGGTGAGCGGCTGACGCATGACACGCACGACAGTCACGCTGCCGTTGCCTTCCGGGAAGGGATTTTGGCCGGTAAGCCGTTTCCAGCCACTGGCGCTTCGCACGATGATATCGACATGTTTTTCGAAATGCCGGCGAAACCCCTCCTCCAGTCGCGCCTCGATCGCCCTGACTGGTTCGCTAGCGGCCTCGAAGACGAGGTTTCCGGTCGAGACAAGCGTGCGGGCACCGCGAAAGCCGAGCCCTTCGGCCATCGCACGCAAGTCCGACATCACCACGCGGCGTCCAGCGCCCAGCACGATGCTGTGGAGAAGTGCGACATAGACCGTCATTGCGACGCAGCCGCAGGCCGCCAGTAGCGCCATGGCGTATACCAGTGCTTCGACGGCGGCAGTTTTTCCGGCACCGGATCGAGGCCGCTGGTGCCGCCCGGGCCACAGCGCAGGAAGCGGAACAGAACCATCCATCCGCCCGGCCAGAAGCCATGGCGGGCAATGGCCTCGTAGCCGTATTCCGAACAGGTTGGGATGTGGCGGCAGGAATTGCCGATAAAGCCAGAGAGCGTCAGCTGATAGAGGCGGATGGACGCCATGCCGAAAAGCCGACCGGGCGTCTTGCGAAAAGGTCCCGCATAGTTGCGGCCTGAATAGGGACGCCTTGCGTCGCCGGTCTCATGGCCCTGGCATCCCGGTTCGCCGCACATCTCAGCCGGCAGCCTTGACCGGACGCGAGGCTTCGATCTGGCCGATCGCATCGACGACGGCGTCAAAGGTCAGCATGGTGGACGCATGGCGGGCCTTGTAATCCTTGACGGGTTTCAGGAAGCGCATGTCCTCGAAACGGCCCGATGGCCCCTCGCCGTCCGCCTTCAGCATGGCCAGCATATCCTCCCGCGCCTTGCGGATTTCGGCGGATGTCGCACCGACGACATGGCGGGCCATGATCGAGGACGAGGCTTGTCCCAGAGCACAAGCTTTCACCTCGTGGGCGAAGTCGGCAACCGTGTCTCCATCCATTTTCAGATAGACACGGACCTTTGAGCCACACAGCTTGGAATGGGCGCTCGCCTCAGCATCCGGATCGGCAAGCGTGCCGCTTTTGGGGATATTGCCGGCGAATTCGAGAATCCTGCTATTATAGATTTCATCCATCATTCGGCGCGATCCGCTTGTTTTTGCGCGTTTTCAGGCAAACGGCGCATGATTTTCTATCGTATCCTGGAAAAAAACACACTGTCTCCATCTGCGCCCCTTCCCCATGCATCCCGGCATATTATATGGTATGTCGTGTGGGGGCGACAGGTTCGCAAGAGCGAACAGTCGCCTGTTGTTTGGGAAACCGTGCCGGATGATCCAGAGCCCTTAACCTCTGCAAATCAAAAAGCCCCGGAGCCCGCCGACGGAAACCAGGCCTGAAAAGTCAGGTCAATGGCCAGTGGCGAGTTGTCCGAAAAGATAAACGTCAAGTAACGCTTGTTACGCCAAGAGGCCATTATGGATGCCATAGTCAAGAATTTTCCTGCCGTGCCCGCCGTTGACGGCCGGCCGAGCCAGAAGGAAGCCGAGGACGCCGTTCGCGTTCTCTTGCGCTGGGCCGGTGACGATCCGGCCCGTGAAGGGCTTCTCGATACGCCGGCCCGCGTCGCCAAGGCCTACAAGGAACTGTTTTCCGGTTACGATCTTGCGGCCGAAGATGTGCTTGGCCGCACCTTCGAGGAAGTCGGCGGCTATGACGACATCGTGCTCGTCAAGGACCTTCAATTCTTCTCGCACTGCGAACACCACATGGTTCCGATCATCGGCAAGGCGCATGTCGCCTACCTGCCGGATGGCAAGGTGCTCGGCCTGTCGAAGATCGCCCGCGTCGTCGACATCTTCGGACGCCGCCTGCAGACACAGGAAACCATGACGGCGCAGATCGCCAAGGCGATCGACGACACGCTGCAGCCGCGCGGTGTCGCCGTGATGATCGAGGCCGAACATATGTGCATGGCGATGCGTGGCGTCCAGAAGCAGGGCTCGACGACATTGACCACCACCTTTACCGGTGCCTTCAAGACCGAGCCCGCCGAACAGGCCCGCTTCATGACCATGCTGCGGGGCTTCAAATAAGCTCCGTCAACCGGAGCTTTTCCGATGACATTCGAATTTGACCGCCCGTCCATCGACAAGGCGGAACTGGAATCCGGTTCCGCCTTCACGCCCCGTTTCGACGCCAATGGACTGATCACCGCCGTCGTTACCGACGCCGGCGACGGCACGCTGTTGATGGTCGCGCACATGAACACCGAGGCTTTGGCGCTAACCATCGAGACCGGCATTGCCCACTACTACAGCCGCTCGCGCAAGAGCCTCTGGAAGAAGGGCGAGACGTCCGGTAACCTGCAGAGCGTCGAAGAAATCCGCACCGATTGCGATCAGGATGCGCTGTGGCTGAAAGTTCGTGTTGCCGGACATGATGCGACCTGCCACACTGGCCGGCGTTCATGCTTTTATCGTGTCGTCGGCGCCAAGGATGGTGTCACGTCACTTAACATTGTTGATACCGAAATTCATTTCCATCCCGACGAGATTTACGGCAAAAATTAATCATCTGACGCTTTTTGGCGCAAGTTTTTCGCTGATTCACGATTTCGCAACCAGACTGGGAGCGTAATCCCGACAACAAGGATGGGTTCCGCCGGGAACACCTGCACGGAATGCCCTCCAGTAGATTGAGTTTTTACGGCATGCGCTTGCAACGCAGTAAAGCGAGACGTGACGGCCTGTAACAGTGTGTTCTGCGGCATGGAGGTGCCGGATGTTGAACTGGACATTCAATCGCAGCGGTATCACCGCAGATGCTTCCGTACCCGGTGGACCTTCTCACGCCCTGGCGTCTCCTCCCCCTGAACAGATCAAGCCGCCAAAATCCAAGATAGCGCTTGCGCTTGGCGGCGGTGCTGCACGCGGCTGGGCCCATATCGGCGTGCTGAAAGCGCTGGACGAGGAAGGTATCGAGGTCGGGATGATCGCCGGTACTTCCATCGGCGCGCTGGTCGGAGGCTGCTATCTGGCCGGAAAGCTCGATGAACTCGAAACCTTCGCCCGCTCGCTCACCATGCGCCGTATCGCTGGCCTGCTTGATTTCGCCATCGGCGGCGGCGGCCTGTTTGGTGGATTGCGGCTGACCAAGCGCATGCAGGAACACCTGCAGGACATGGCGATCGAAGACCTCGACCGGACATTCGTTGCTGTCGCGACCGAGGTCAATTCGGGTCACGAGGTCTGGATCGGCCAGGGATCGCTGATCACGGCGATCCGTGCCTCCTATGCCCTGCCGGGCATCTTCGAGCCGGTCAAATGCAACAATCGCACCCTGATGGACGGCGCGCTGGTCAATCCGGTGCCGGTATCGGTCTGCCGCGCCCACGAGCAGCAGCTGGTGGTTGCCGTCAACCTCAACTACGATCTTTATGGCCGCTCCGCCGTGATCAAGCACAATGCGGGAAGCCATGCGACCGAGCAGCCGCCGGTGCCGAAACAGCCGGAAGGCCAGGCCGGCCGATTGGGTATGACCAGCGTCATGGTCCAGGCCTTCAACATCATCCAGGATCGTATTTCGCGCGCGCGCCTTGCCGGCGATCCGCCGGATCTGGCCCTGCATCCCAAGCTCAACGATATCGGCCTGTCGGAATTTCACCGTGCCGGCGAAGCGATCGATCGCGGCTATTACGAAACCAAGTCGAAGCTCAGCGAGTTGCAACGGCTTCAGGACGTGATGCTGCGCTAAAGCGTTTCAGACAACGATGCCGCGCGGCCATCCGGGTGCGCGGCATTGTCATGTTCAGCGGGTGGATCAGCCGGCGATATAAGCCTTGATCTGCTCGGCTTCGTGTTCGATTGCCCGGATATGATGGCGCACCGCATCGCCGATCGAGACGATGCCGACAAGGCGGCCGTTCTTTTCCACCGGAAGATGGCGGGCGCGCATGTTGTTCATGATTTCCATGATGTCGTCGATGCTCATGTCCTCGGTGCAACTGTACACCTTCGACCACATGACGGCCGACACGGTCTTGTCCAGACATTCGGCGCCGAACTTGGCCATTGCGGCCACCACGTCGCGCTCCGTCAGGATACCGGCAATCTTGTCGCCGGGCTTGACGATGATAACGGCACCGATACGATTTTCACTCAGCAAGGCGACCGCCTGGCGCACTTTCGCCTGCGGATCAACCGTCACCACCTGACGGCCCTTTTCATTGAGTATTGCCTTAACAGACATTCAAACCCTCCCGTTTCAGCGACCTGCATCTGACCGGGATATTGGCGAACCGCAAAAGCGCTCCTCGCGCTGCGGTTATGGACCAATTCGCAAGACAGACATCATTCCTGTCGCGTTATCTGCCCATTGGCACCGAACCGGACTCCTCCCGGTTCATTGCCTTCGGACGCGAATGGTGCGCTACCGACCGCGGAAAATCAAGCGTTCTCGATGCGATCACTCTTCTTTCGACGGGCCGTTGCGAGGATCGAAGAGGCCAAATAGCAGGAAGCCGAACAGGAAGCCGCCAATATGCGCTTCCCAGGCGATGCCCCCGGCCCCGCCAAAGGCAAAGACGCCGAGGCCAATCAGGAAATTGGTCAGGAACCAGATGCCGGCGAAAACCACGACCGACCGGTTCGCCAGCGCCTCGCGCACCGTCAGGCGACGGTTGAGATGGGCAAACTGGCGGCTGATGCGGCCGCTTGGGGAAAAGACAAACCGGGCGGCGGCGCCCATCAGCCCGGCGACAACGCCCGAAGCTCCGACGACGACGACCATCTCGCCCCTGTGAGACACCGTATGCAGGGCCACGGCCGCGATGGCCGAAAGGCACCAGAACAGGGCAAGCCGCAGCATGCCGATCCGGCGGATGACCGGAGCGCCAAAGGCGATCATCCAGAAGCCATTGAAAATCAGGTGTTCCCAAGAACCATGCAGGAATGAATAGGTGATCGGGCTCCACAGCCAGGCGAGGCTCTGGTCAGCCAGCGAATGGTCATACCGCGCCGGCAGGAAAGCAAAATTGAAGATCAGCTCCTCATCGAGACCCGGCGGCAGCACATATGTGCGCACAGCGTGAATGGCCACCAGCAGGACCAGTATCGCGACAAGTCCGGACGGCAGATTGAAGGCAGGCTCACTTGCCCGCTGCACGGTGCCGGCTTCATCGGCTTGCGGAGATGTCGCATCGCCCGGTTGGTCTGTCATGCCGTTCACTGTTCCTTCTGCGGTTTCGTCCATTGCCGCCTTGTCATGTCACCGCTCTATACGATTCACGACCGCGTCAAAAGCGGCGAGATGTGCGGCATCTGTTCGCGCAGGGATGGACTGGGCCTTAGCGCCAAGGTTGTCGCCTGCCGCGAGACGAAAAAAAGGCCGTCCAGTCAACAGACTGAACGGCCGGTGAGCCCCCAAAAACCCCGAGCCCTAAGTTTGTGTGCCGAAGGCAACCCTTCGTGAAGTGATGTCCTTCAATGCCATCTGCACGCATCTCTTTCAATCTAAACCAAACATTAACCTTAATATCGCGCTGGCACGGAAATCGCAGTGTCATCCTTGCGGGCGTGTTTTTCCCGCCGGATGTGCCAAAGCGGCACACATATGTTTCGAATGGAACGAGAGCATGCGCAGCAAGACCGCCGTCGAGATCTACGCCTATTGGGATGAGCTGCGGGGGCATCGCGATGTGCCGGCCCGCAGCCAGATCGAGCCTGGTCATATTCGCAATATCCTGCCGGATCTGTTCATTCTGGAAAAAACACCGCGTGGCGATATCCGCTTCCGGCTTGCCGGCACGCGCATCTGTGCGCTGTTTGCGCGCGAACTGCGTGGCTCGACATTCGATGCGCTCTGGCTGGCAGAGCAGACCGGCCGTCTTGCCGGCATCGCTAATGACGTGATGGCACAGAAAACGCCGGTCGTTCTCTCGGCATCATCCCTTGCCGGCACCGCCGATCGCCTGCCGACAGAAATCATCCTGCTGCCGTTGCGCTCGCCGGACGGGGTCGTCGACCGGATCATCGGCGCATTGGTGCCGCTGTCGAGACCGCTTTGGCTGGAGGCTACGCCCGTCAATTATCTCGATCTTGGCGGCATCCGCGTGATTGATATCGAAAAGGCCAACCTATTTCTTCAGAACCGGCAGGAAAAGCCCCTGCCCGCATCCAGCCAGCCGATGATCGATCACAGTCTTGCCGGCGCAATCCGCCGCGTTCTGCATCTTCGGGTGCTGGAGGGCGGCCGCAGGGATTAATACGGATCAAATGCGGACACTCAAACAAACCTTCTGTTAACTGGAAGCGGTTAAAGCTGTGGCTTGGATGGACATCGCACAAGTGTGGTCATGTATTCGTTTCAGCAAGCACAGACTGCCGGCCCCAAGCAGCACAACGAAGGCGCTTTCCAGCGTGTTTCGGTGAACCTGACCGGCCGCCTCATGCTTGCCAATCATGACGAATTCGAGTGTACCGCGATCGATATGTCGCCGGGTGATGTGCTTTTTACCTGCGATGCACGGCCGCGTGCTGGCGAACGAATCATCGCTTATGTCGATCATGTCGGCCGCCTGGAAGGCACGGTTTCACGCCTTACCGAAAACGCCTTCGTCATTCAGATCAACGCCACCGACCGCAAGCGCGAAAAACTCGCGGCACAGCTGACCTGGATTGCCAACAAGCACGAACTGGGACTGCCGGAAGACCGGCGCCACGACCGTCTCGCGCCGCGCAAGACCCGCACGGAAATTACCCTGGAAGACGGCAGCAAATATGTCTGCCGGATCATCGACCTTTCCCTGTCCGGCGCCGCCGTTGATATGGAGACCCGCCTGCCGCTCGGCACATCCATTCTGCTCGGCAGCATGAAGGGCCGCGTCGTGCGTCATTTCCAGGAAGGCGTGGCGATCGAATTCCTCGGAATTCAATCGCGTGAGGCTCTGCGCGAGTTTCTTTAACGCCGGCGCGCCATCGTCCGCGCCCATCGAGCTGCCAACGGTAGACGAAACGGGATGATGCGGTAGCTTCAGGTCTCAGACTGCCGACAAAATCGTTTTCTCGCCGCTTGGCAGGTCACTTGGGAAATTATGTGACACCCAAATTTCCGTCATCCCTGTGCCTGTCACAGGGATCCAGCCAGCCCAAGTCTTTGGGCTGAAAGAGTCTTTTGACACGACAGACGTCGTGTCGCTGGATCCCCGCCACGAGGGCGAGGAAGACGGAAAATGGGATGACGCTCTCGACAGATAATCGTTTTCAGGGCTTGTCAGCAGTCTGACGGGATAAAGGGGTGGCTTCAGTCCTCTTTTTTTTCTTCTTTTTGGCCTGATTATAAGCGACCGCTGAACGGACAAGCTCCTTCAGAGCACGCTGGTCGATCGTATCGCCCTCGAAAATATCGATTGCCCGCCAGACCTTGCCTCCCAAGCCGTTGTTGAACAGCGTGTCCGGATCGGAAAGGCTGGCGCCGTGCGAAAAGGTCAGCTTCACCTTTTCCTTATGGGCATTGCCGACCACCATGTTGCCGTCGCACGACCAGACCGGGCTTCCCATCCACTTCCATTCCTCGATGATGTCCGGATCGGCCTCGAGGATCGCCTTGCGCAGGCTGGCGAGCGTTGCGCCGCGCCAGTCGGTGAGACCGGCAATCAGCGCATCAATGTTTTCCGCTGGTGTCATGGGCTTCATGCCTCGAGTGGGTCTATGCCTGCAGCGCCATTCTATCCACGGACACTGAGCCCGACAACACAGCATGCACTGTTTAGAGCTGGGCCTCGATCGCCGTCTTGTCGACAACCGACCAGACGTTGGCGATCTTCCCGCCTTGAAACTCGTAGAACACGTTCTCGGTAAAGGAGATTCTCCTGCCGTTGACGGACAGCCCCAGGAACATCCCCACCGGCGTACAGTCGAACACCAACCGGCTCGCGATAAAGGGCGGATCCGAGATCAGCAGCTGAATGTTGAACTGGAGATCGGGAATATCGAGATAGTCGCGTTCCAGCATGTGGCGATAACCGGCCAGCCCGATCCGCTGGCCATTATGGCAGGCCTTATCGCCAACGAACCGCCCCAGATTGAGCCAATCCTGCAGGTTCAGGCAGGCGATGTAGCCTCTGTAGATATCCGAAAGCTCGTTTTTCGTCATGGCACCCGTCTCCCGTCTGTCTGGCTGGCGGGCAAACGATCAGGATTACCAACCTCGCCTCGCGTTCCATGCGGCCCAATATGATACAAATCCTGGCGCAGATCGGTGCCGTTTTGGCGATAACACGATCCAGCCGTAATTTTTCGTGCCGAAATAGAAAATATTTATTGCCGCTTTCCCAGTGCTTTTCAGCATAAAACGGCCCTTGCACTGGTAAACGAAGTGCAAACGACCAGTGGATTCTTCTTTTCGGCATGCGCGGCAACTCCACACAGCAACCGAAATCGTCCGGTGCAGGACGCGGACGCACCCCAAAAACCAACATATTCTCCGCGAGATAGATGGTTTCGCGTTGCTTAATGGCGGTGAGCCAATATGGGAATTCCTCAAATTTTACGTGAATTTGAATCAAACATATCTCAATCTTTATTCAAGTTTAGTTTGAAATTGCTACTTATTTCAATTTCTTTTGTACTTTATTTTACTTCCAATTTTCGCGAGCAATAAAAAACTCGGTGTCATTGTCACTCCAGAACGGGGAGACAAGCATGACAACGAAATCATTCCTGAAGACCAGCCTCATCGGCGCGTTTCTTTCTGCAGCAGTGGCACAATCGGCTTTTGCCCTGCCCGCCAACATGATCACCGGCGGTTCCACCAATCCGCCAGTCGGACATTATGAATTCTGCCGGAGCCTCCCACAGGAATGCCGCGCAAACCCGGGCAACAATGGGCCTCTGGCCCTCACCCGCGAAGGCTGGAAGAAAATTCTCGAGGTCAACTACGACGTCAACGAATCCGTGACGCCGCTGACCGACAAGGAAATCTACGGTGTCGAAGAGCACTGGGCCTATCCAGACAAGGTCGGAGATTGCGAAGACTATGTGCTCCTGAAGCGCAAGCGCCTGATGCAGGCCGGCTTCTCGCCCTCAGACCTTTTGATCACAGTCGTGCTGCAGCCGAATGGCGAAGGCCATGCCGTGCTCACCGTGCGGACCGATCGCGGCGACTTCGTTCTCGACAATATGCGCAACAAAGTGCTGCTGTGGTCGGAGACCGAATATACCTATCTCAAGCGCCAGTCGGAACAGCATTCCGGCCGCTGGGTAAAGCTTCAGGACGGCCGCACCGTGGCTGTCGGTAGCGTCAGCCAGTAAGGCGACTGGATACCAGACATTCGCAACCCGGCTCAGGATTCCCGGCTGCGCATGCAAAGGGCTTCGGTCAGTCCCCATCCCCGTCCCAGACCAAGGCCCTGCTGGCCGGTTCCGCTGTCCCCGGAACCGGCCTTTTTCTATTGTCCGAAGTTCAAGGAGCCACCCGAAAACAGCAACCAGACACCTTGGGCGGCGACCAGGCCGTAACAACAGGCCCAGCCAACCGCAATCACACCGGCAACAGCGACTTCGATTACAGACAGAGTGCCGGCCATGCGCATCCGCCAGATGGCCCCGCCAAACAAGGAAGGCCCAGCAAACAGCGCCAGCAAGATTGGGAAGAGCCGGAACCTCCCGGCCATTGCCCCATCGTCCACCGGCCAGTGCCGGCGCGCGGCAACGCGGCTGATATCCAGCACGAGAAAGGAGGCGCTGAAACCGGTAACAAGCAGAACGAGCAGCGTCGCGATATTCATCGAAAATTAACCATGTTGGGCCAGCGTTGCGGTGTTTCCTCGACCAGCAAGTTCCATGCCGCCTCACCTGCTCCATTCCGGCACAAGCCAGCCCGGCAACGATACCTCCTGTTAACGACGATAAGACCGCGAACCATCCATGACAGCCAATTCCGCATCTGCCGGCCATGACGATCACGCTCCGCTGATCTCCTCACGCTTCGTCTACCTGCTGACAGCTGCAGTCGTTGGACTGGCCGCCTTGACGGCAACGATCAGCGTTGCCGGCCGCTGGTATGGAGAAAACCTGGCGCTGGCCGGGCACACGACCAGCGCGGAACCAACCGATATCTTCATCGGTCAGGATCATCTGCGGCTTGCGTCCAATGTCATCCGCTTCGAACAGCAGCGCGTGACCGGCCGCGCCGAACGCGTCGATCTCTACCTTACCTGGCCGGGACGACAGGGATATACCGATGAGACGCGCGCCCTATTCAACGATGTCAACCAGCCGCAATCGCTGCTTTTCCTGGATATCTCCCAGAGCACGATGTCACGCGACATGTCGGGACGGATCGAGCCGATCTACCAGCATCTTTTCAGCGGCACGATCCTGCCCGGCCCTGCCGGACTGGTGCGGCACGAGATGAAACAGAATTCCGGTTATGGCCAGGAAGTTTTCTTCACTGCCAACCGCGACGGCGACACGCCCTATGCGGTGCGCTGCATGATGCCGGCGGCGCCTGGCCTATCGACCAGCGCCGATTGCCAGCGCGATATTCACATCGGCCGTGATCTTGTTGTGCTTTACCGGTTTTCCAGCCAATTGCTGCCACAATGGCAAGCCATCGACACTGCCGTCGTCACATTCCTGAACAACAGACTGATCCCGTGACCGATCCACTCGCCGCCAATCCCATGTTCTGGGGTCAGCGCCGGCGGATCGTCTGTACCGAAATGCAAAAGAAGTGTCGGACAACAGAAACCAATCATTCATCATAAACCGATTGGTAACGCTATCCCGATAGAGTTTCGAGAACGGTCGTTTCGGCAGGCCACGCCCGGACGGCATCTGTGAAAATAGAATGAAGAGTAGTGTAGTGTCCAAATCCATATTCAACGGCTCCGCTCGACGCGCCCCTGTCCTATTCTTCAAGAAGGCGTGCCGGGTGCTTTTGATATCGCTGGCTGCCACGTTTACGGCAATCCCCGTCGTCTCCGCCGCGCAATATGCGGGTATCGTGGTCGATGCGAAGACCGGCAAGGTGCTCTACAGCGAAGACGCCGACAGCCTGCGCTATCCGGCGTCGCTGACCAAGATGATGACGCTCTATTTGACCTTCGAGGCGCTGGAAGCCGGCAAGATCAACAAAAACACCCCCGTTCCGTTCTCCAAGAATGCATCGGCCGAGCCGCCATCGAAGCTCGGTGTGCGCTCGGGCAATACGATTACGGTCGAGCAGGCGATCCTTGCGCTCGTCACCCGCTCGGCCAATGACGCCGCGACGGCGCTCGGCGAGTTGCTCGGGGGCTCCGAAGATCGTTTTGCCCGGATCATGACCAACAAGGCCCGTGCGCTCGGCATGACCCGCACCACCTATCGCAACGCCAACGGCCTGCCGAACGACGCGCAGATGACGACGGCGCGCGATCAGGCCCGGCTCGGCATGGCGCTTCGCCAGCATTTTCCGCAGTATTACTCCTATTTCTCCACCCGCAGCTTCCGCTTCGGCAAGCAGACGATCGGCAACCACAACCGGCTGCTCGGCAATGTGCAAGGCGTCGACGGCATCAAGACCGGCTATACCCGGGCTGCCGGCTTCAACCTGGTGACATCGGCTCAGGCCGAAGGCCGCAGCATTGTCGGCGTCGTCATGGGCGGCAAATCCGGTGGCGCCCGCGATGCGCAGATGCGTGCCCTCGTCGCCAAATACATGCCCAACGCTTCGCGCCGTGGCGGCGGCAATCTTGTCGCCGAAACTGCTGATGCACCGACCATGCAGGCCCAGGCTGTCACCCAGCCGGCCGAAACGGTCGTTGCGGCAACCGGCGGCAGCTTCAATCTTCCGAACAACGGCCCGGTTCCGGATTTCCGCTACAGCGGCGAAACCACCAAGAGCATCGAAGTTGCCTATGCCGCACCGGTCAAGGCCAGCGCCAATCCGCTGCTGAACAAGAACGTCATGCCGAATACGCTGGAAGCACAGAGCCGCAAGCTCGCCAAAGCTTCCCCGGTGCCTGCTGCCGATGTCGATAACCAGATCACCAACTCGGTTGCCAAGCCGGCAGTTGAAACGGCTGCTGTCGCCGACAATGCGCCGGCCGGCTGGGTGATCCAGATCGGTGCGACACCGGACAAGGGCCAGGCAATGTCATTGCTTGAAAACGCCAAGGATAAGGGCGGTAAGGTCCTGCGCGGCGCAACCCCCTTCACGGTGGCTTTCGCCAGCGGTGATGGTCATCTTTACCGGGCCCGCTTCGGCGGCTTCTCCGACCAGAACAAGGCTCTTTCCGCCTGCAAGACGTTGAAGAGCAAGGGCTTCGCCTGTTGGGCCAGCCTGCAATAGCGACATCACACAAGTTTCGATCAGCGGCGTGTTGTGTTTACCGCTGATCCTCCTCGGATTTGGTTTTGCGTAACGAGGTTAGTTATGGGAATGAATGAGAATGGATCGGGCATGACGCCCGCGCCGGACAAGAAGCGGAAATCCCCGCTTTCGAGCCTGCACCCCTTGCATGAAGCCGCCATGCGGATTGCCGAACTCGGCAGCCGGCCGCGGTCGAAGACCAAGGATCTGGTGACCCTGCTTCTGACGCATGGCGCACGGGCATGGCGCTCGACACAGCCAGATGCACAAATCCACGTGCATGTGACGTCGCCGTCAGGGCGTTACCCGATCAGGCTGCGGATCCGGTAAAACAAGTATTGAACAACGATGAAAGCTTGGCACCGCCGGGCTTTTTTCATGCCATGCTTGATGTCAGAGAAGGCCGAGTTCGGCCAGTTCGCGGCGCAGTTCCAGCGGCATTTCTGCTGTACCGGCACCCAGTGCCGACAGATCGCGCGGCGCTTCATTGTCCTGAAGGTAGCGCCACCCCTGAAACGCACGGCGCGGCTGATAGGTCGTTTCGATGACTTCGGGCCCGAGGATCAGATTGCAGCGGCCGATGCCCTCGCCGTCGGTGAAGGTTTCGATGCCGGTCAGCTTCTGGCGCGCCTGAACCTGCCCCTTGATCACCCAGTAGAGCGATCCGCCCTCCAGCAATTCCTCGACACGCTTCGGCACCATGCGCGTCGTATGGTAGGAGTGGGGCTCAAGACCGGCGGCGACGGCCGTCAGTGCTTTGCGCGACACCCATTCGCGAAGGTCGTCGATCGATTCTGCGCCGACGCAGAGCTTGATGAGATGCAAGGCCATGGTCGGAGTTGAACACCCGCAAAGCGGTTGCGGTCAAGCCTGTTCTCGACCGCTCCACAGATGGGTACCCGTCAGCACTCGACAACGTTGACGGCAAGGCCGCCTGTCGACGTTTCCTTGTATTTATCGTGCATGTCGACACCGGTCTGGCGCATCGTCTCGATGCAGGCGTCAAGTGGCACGAAATGCTGGCCGTCGCCCTTGAGCGCCAGGGACGCCGCAGTGACCGCCTTGACCGCCCCCAGTGCATTGCGCTCGATGCACGGCACCTGGACGAGACCGGCGATCGGATCGCAGGTCATGCCGAGATGATGCTCCAGCGCGATTTCAGCCGCATTCTCGATCTGCTCCGGCGTTCCGCCCATCACGGCGGCAAGTCCGGCTGCCGCCATCGCAGACGCCGAGCCGACCTCGCCCTGACAGCCGACTTCGGCCCCGGAGATCGAGGCGTTGAACTTGATGATGCCGCCGATGGCGGCGGCCGTCAGCAGATATTCGCGAATGCCGTGATGATCGGCATCCTCGTGGAAATGCAGGTAATAGCGGATCGTCGCCGGAACGACGCCGGCAGCACCGTTGGTCGGGGAGGTGACGACGCGGCCGCCGGCCGCATTCTCCTCGTTGACCGCCATGGCGTAGACGCTCAGCCAATCGTTGGCGAGCAAGGGGTTGATCTTGTTGGAGCGCCATTCGTCTTGCAGCTTGTCATGGATCATGCCGGCACGGCGACGCACCTTCAGACCGCCGGGCAAGATGCCGGAACCGGTCAACCCACGGTCGATGCAGCTTTTCATCGCCGCCCAGATCCGGTCAAGGCCTTCGTCGAGCTCTTCGCCGGACATCGAACATTCCTCGTTTGCCCGCTTCATCTGGGCAATCGACAGGCCGGAATGCCGGGCCATATCGAGCATCTGCTTTGCGGTCGAGAAGGGATAGGGAACCTTGACGCCGCCGGGCTTGGTCTTGCTCGCCTTCATGGCCTCGAGCTCGGTATCGGTGACGACGAAGCCGCCGCCGATGGAATAGTAGACGCGCTTCAGCAGAAGGCGGCCATCCTTGTCGAAGGCGGAAAAGGACATGCCGTTGGCGTGACCGGGAAGCGGCACCTTCTTGTCGAAGACAAGATCGGTCTTCGGCTGGAATTCATAGGAGGGATGCCCGGCAGGGGTGATGCGTCCGGTGCGCTCGACCTCTTCGATGATCGGATCCATCCGGTCGGGATCGACACGGTCCGGGCGCTCGCCCATCAGGCCGAGGATCACCGCCCTGCCCGTTCCATGGCCGATGCCGGTAAAGGCCAACGAACCGTGCAGGCTCGACTTGATCGAAACCACCGCCGCATTGACCGGCCGCGGCCAGTCGCTCGACAGGATCAGGTCGAGAAAGCGATTGGCCGCCGACATTGGTCCCATCGTGTGCGAACTGGAGGGGCCGATACCAATCTTGAAGACGTCAAAAACCGAAAGAAACATGCGAACTCCGCCCCGGGACTGCTGAACCGGACAAGATTGCCGGACCATCATCATTGCATCGAAACTAGGCCATCCTATGCCTGCCATCAGGCGATCAACCGACATCCACTCCCGTGCGTGCGACACGGGCGGCTGACGGGTGGCTGTAGCACGATTCCTCGTTGATAAGTCGCCATGCACGGCCATGGATTTCAAGGGGCGTGCTAAACTTTCGCGACGCCTTGCAATTTTAGCAAAGCATGCCAAAAACGAGGCATGACACTGACAGACTATATCGCACTCGCGGTCTTTGCGCTGCTGTGGACCGGTTATAACCGGGCCACGGACGGCAAGGTGCACCTCAAGCGCATCAGCCTGACGCGCCTGATGATGGAGAACCGGCGGCGCTGGCTGCTAAACTCCCTCAATCGCGACCTGAAGATGATCGACACGCAGATCGTCGCGGGACTGCAGGCCGGAACCGCATTCTTCGCCTCAACCACGATCTTTGCGCTCGGTGGCTGTTTTGCGCTTCTGGGTGCCACCGACCGGGTCGAGGCGATCATGGGCGACCTGCCCTATGTCTTCCATGGTGGGCGCACGGCGTTCGAACTGAAGGTCGGTGGGCTTGCCTGCCTGTTCGCCTACGCCTTCTTCAAGTTCGCCTGGTCCTACCGCCTGTTCAATTATTGCTCCATTCTCGTTGGCGGCATTCCGATGATGTCGGACATTCTGCAGGATCGCGCCGGAGCCGAACGCGCCGCCGGACGAGCCGCCAATATGAACATCCTCGCGGCCAAGCATTTCAATGCCGGCCTGCGCAGCATCTTCCTGTCGATCGGCTATCTCGGCTGGTTCATCAGTCCCTATGTCTTCATCGCGCTGACGGTCTTCGTCATCTTCGTGTTGACCCGCCGCCAATTCTATTCGGAAGCGCGCGAAGCCCTTCTTGACGACACAAACCCCTGAAAGTCTTGGGCGGAATGCCATGCGACGCGTTGCGCCTGACGCAAGCTCGCCGCGCTATGATACCGCCACCAGAAAAGATAGAGCCATGTCGATACCCAACGCAGCCACCGAAACCGACAACGGGACGGCACCGCCGGTAGTCGCCGAACGGCGTGGCCGTATCTGGGCGATCGATGCGCTGCGCGGGTTCGCGCTGATCGCCATGGCGACCTATCATTTCTCCTGGGACCTGGAATATTTCGGTTATCTCGATCCGGGAACGGTCGGCACCGGCGCGTTCAAGATCTATGCGCGGATGATCGCCAGCAGTTTCCTGTTTCTGGCAGGCATCGGCCTCGTGCTTGGCCATTATCCGGTCTTCAAGCCCCGGCCCTTCGCCATTCGTTTCGCCAAGATCGCTGCAGCCGCCTTGGTCATCACCATCGCGACCTGGTTTGCCTTTCCCGACAGCTTCATCTTCTTCGGCATCCTGCATTCGATTGCCGCGGCAAGCCTGATCGGTCTCCTCTTCCTGCGTCTGCCCGCAGCCTTGACGCTCATCGCCGCCGCTGCCGCCTTTGCGGCACCGTTCTACCTGCGCTCGCCCATTTTCGATACGCCGGCGCTCTGGTGGGTCGGGCTGTCGGAGACATTGCCGCGCTCGAACGATTACGTACCGCTGCTTCCCTGGCTGGCACCGTTCCTTGCCGGTATCGCCATCGCACGCATTGCACTCAGCTTTGAATGGTTCGAGAAACTGCGCTCCGATGGCAGCGCACGGTGGAAAACGATCCTGACAACGGCTGGCCGTCACAGCCTGATCATCTACCTCGTGCACCAGCCGCTCCTGTTTGCGCTGGTCTACGTATATTCGCTGGGCTTTCCGGCGGCCAAGCCCGATCCGGTCGAGACTTATCAAAACAATTGCGTGGCCTCCTGCAGCCTGCAGGAAAACGCAGCGCTCTGCACCACCTTCTGCGGCTGTACGCTGGACAAGCTGATGGAGGAAAATCTCTTCGAACCGCTGAACGAAGGCAAGATCGACGTCAAGACAGATGAGCGTATTGCGCGAATCGCCGGGCAATGCACCATGGAGTCACAACCCAAGGAATAGGATATGAACGCCTATCGAGCCAAGCCCTTGACCTATCCCTGGCCCCCATTTCTCTACATGGCGGCCTTTGCGGGGGCGGTGGCCTTGGGGCGGATGCTGCCGATTTCGGTCATCCACGGCCATGGCTGGGTGCCATGGCTGTCGGGCTCAGTGCTGATCATCATTGCAGTCTGTCTCGATGTCTGGGCGGTGAAGACATTGATCGAACGGCGCACCGCGGTCCTGCCGCATCGCTGTTCGTCGCATCTGGTTACTTGCGGACCATTTTATTTCACCCGCAATCCGATCTATCTCGGCTACACGCTGATGATGGTCGGTTTCGGCCTGATCACGCTCAATCCCTGGTTCTTCATCATGGCCAGCGCTGCAGTTGCAATCATGACGCTGTTTGCCGTCCGCAACGAAGAGCGGCATCTCCTGTCACGCTTCGGCTTCGAATTCGAACGCTACTGCCGCGCCACCAGCCGGTGGATCTGATCGCTCAGGTACCGACGCCGATTTCGGCCAGACGGGTCAGGCAGGCCTCCTCGACATTGCCGAGTTCTTCCAGCGTTTCCTCGATGTCCTTGCGCTTCTGGTTGAGTTCGTCGCGCTTTACTTCAACGCGCTTCATCAACAACCGCAGCTGTCCAGCCTCGCCCGGCGGATCCCGGTAGACCTGAATGATTTCGCGGATTTCAGCGATGGTGAAGCCGATACGGCGGCCGCGCAGGATTTCCATGATCAGGCGGCGGTCGGCCGAACGGAACAGTCTCGTCCTGCCGCGCCGCTCCGGGTGGATAAGCCCCTCGTCCTCATAGAAGCGCAGAGTGCGGGTCGAAACTCCGAATTCCCGTGTCAGCTCCGTAATGGTATAATACTTGTTCACGCCTGCCTCGCCTTGCGCCGCAATCGGCAAATCAGGCGACATGCGCCTGATAATGCTACCGCGGTTGAAGTGTCGCACCGGTCAACTGCCTGATGTGAGGCTGCACCGATGTCAGAACGGCAGTCTGATTGACTTTGACGTAAAAGTCAAACTTTGCCACCGGCATCAACTGACGTGAAACCACCAGGTCGCAAGCCCCAAAAAGGCGAAAAAGCCTGTGACATCTGTGACCGTCGTCACGAAAACGGCGGACGAGACGGCCGGGTCGGCACCGAAACGATCGAGCAGCAGCGGGATCATGATGCCGGCAAGCGCGGCGGCGATCATGTTGATCAGCATCGCGGCCGCGATAATGCCGCCGATATTGTAATCCTGGAACCATGCGCCGGCGACGACACCGATCAGAACGCCGAACAGAAGCCCGTTCAGCAGCCCGACACCGGCCTCACGGCGAACGATGCGCCAGGCATTGTGAATATCGAGATCGCGGGTGGCGAGCGCGCGCACGGTCACCGTCATCGTCTGCGAGCCGGCATTGCCGCCCATGCCGGCAACGATCGGCATCAGCACGGCAAGCGCAACGATCTGCTGGATCGTCGCCTCGAACAGCCCGATGACCGATGCGGCCAGAAATGCCGTGAAAAGGTTGACCATCAGCCAGGGCACGCGCGAACGCGACGTGCTGCCGATCGAATCGGACAGTTCTTCGTCGCCGACACCGCCAAGGCGCATCAAGTCTTCTTCGGCTTCCTCCTGGATGACGTCGACGACGTCGTCGATGGTCAGTACGCCGACCAGCCGGTTGTTCTCGTCGACAACGGCTGCGGACAGAAGGTCGTACTGTTCGAACAGCTGCGCCGCCTCTTCCTGGTCCATCTCGGCCGGCACCGGATGGTTGGTTTCGCGCATGATCGTCTCGATCTTGACCGAGCGTTTGGTGCGCAGCACGCGATCGAGATCGAGCGCGCCGAGCAGCTTGAAGGTCGGATCGATGACGAAGATCTGGGTAAAGCTCTCGGGAAGATTTTCGTCCTCGCGCATGTAGTCGATGGTCTGGCCGACCGTCCAGAACGGCGGCACCGCGACGAATTCCGTCTGCATGCGGCGCCCGGCCGTGCTTTCCGGATAATCGAGAGACCGTCTCAGCCGCACCCGTTCGGTAAACGGCAGCTTCGACAGGATTTCTTCCTGGTCTTCCTGGTCTAGGTCTTCCAGAATGTAGACGGCGTCGTCGGAATCCATCTCGCCAAGGGCGGCGGCGATCTGCTCGTTGGGCAGGTGTTCGACGATATCGAGGCGGATCGCCTCATCAACTTCAGTCAGAGACGACAGGTCGAAATCATCGCCCAGCAGCGAAACCAGCGCCCGGCGCTGGTCCTGTTGTATTGCTTCCAAAAGGTCGCCCATTTCGGACGCGTGCAGGCGAGCAACGTGCTGGCGTAGATAAAGAAGATCGCGGTCGGCAATGGCGGCGCCGACATGCATCAGATAGTCGGAGCGCACCGACCCGTCTTCGGCGTAGATATCCGAGCCGTCATAGGCATCGGCTTCCGGGGGATTGCGGTCTTTGTCCTGGTCGCCGGTACTGCTCATGTGCCCGCCCTCAAAAGAATTGCAGCCATCCAAGACGCCGGCTGAACCGGACGGGAGCAGGAAGGCAATGTCATCGACCGATGGCCGCAGCCCGCTTGAAAATCCGAACCGCCCTGTCCTGCTAACCCAACAAACCGGTGAGGTCCACCACCCGATACGCTGCCTATCCGATCGTACCGCCGTTTTTGCGCAAGCTGTTGCAAAATCATGTGAAATGTTTAGCTCTGGCGGAGCGAAAAACCATGGAGAAAGCCCTTGTCCGCACGACCAATCCTGCGTTTTCCCGATCCCCTGCTGTCCATGCCCGCCCGTGCTGTGGTGCAATTCGGTGCGGAGCTGGCGGCGCTGGCGGCAGACCTGCTCGACACCATGCGCGCAGCGCCCGGCATCGGCATCACCGCACCGCATATCGGCGTGCTGCAGCGCCTGACCGTGATCGAGCTCGATGCTCCTTCCGGCACGAAAATCTACGTCAACCCGGAAATCACATGGTCATCGACGGAGACGATATCGCATGCAGAAGGCAGCGTCTCCATGCCGGGCATAACCGAAGATGTTACCCGGCCCAGACAGGTGCGTGTCCGCTATCAGACGTTACTTGGCGAAGTGAAGGAGGACCAAGCCGACGGCCTGTTGTCCATCTGCCTTCAGCACGAAATCGATCAACTCGACGGCATCTTCTGGCTTCAAAGGTTGTCGCGCCTGAAGCGCGACCGGGCGGTCAAGCGTTTTGCAAAACAGGGGAAAGCAGGAGGATAGGCTGAAGAAAGCAATGGTTTAACCCGCGCTGGAGACACAGACGTTCGCTTCGCCGTCGAGGTGAACACATGCGACGCAGGATGAAGATGAGCGCCGTTCTCCAGGAACGCCAAACAGGCAGATATCAACGGCCCGGGTAGAACACGACCGATCCAGGAATAGGATCGCGAGCGGCGATAGAACTGACACCCAACCTGCAAACCTCGCAAATTTCGAGCACCGGTATGACCATGAAGGCCGTGCGAAATGGGACTCGGGAAAGCGCTCGACATAGGAAGAACCGACGGCAGAAACATCAGCAGCCGTTCTTGGGCCGACAGCCAACCATTTTTGGTGACCCCGAGGCGTATCGCGTGTTTTGTCTTTTTCTAAATAAGCAATGGATATAGTAGGTGTTACCCAATTCCGGGCGGGACACCTTTCATGAAAAACAAGCTATTTGTCGTCACCACAGCAATCGCACTTTTGCTGACACATGTTGCCGCCCCCCTGGCCGGCTTCGACCCGGTCTTTGCTGCCGTCTCCCCGGCGGCAGACGGACTGCCGAAGCCTGCGATTTCACGCGCACTCGGCGCGCTTCTGCTCCCGATCAACAAGCAGGTGATCAAGAAATTCAAGCTCGGCAAGTCGGATCGAGGCTTGCTTGTTCTTTCCGTCAAGCCGAATGGGGCAGCCGACAAGCAAGGCATAAAGCCAGGCGACGTCCTCGTGGAAATCGTCGGTCGAAAGGTGCACAAACCGATCGATGTGGATGTCGCCGTCCGCCGCCAGTTGAAAGCAGGAAACTCGAATTTCAAGTTCGATGTGGAACGCGCCGGTGTGATGGTGGTCGTTGCGGCTGTTATCACGCTTGAGGTCTATAACGAAACGTACAGTGTCAGCGAACTGTCGAGTTGGGAAACGACGACGAGCTTCGAAAGTTCGTTTTCCTATTCCGAATATATTTCCGAAGAAACACAGTCGATTGAAGAATCCTACACCAGCGAGGAAACCATAGTCGAGGAATCGATGTCGCACGAGGAAACATCCTCGGAAGAAACCACCAGTGAAGAAGAGACGTCGACCGAAGAGACAACCAGCGACAATTCGACAGCCGACGACGCGACAGCAGAGAACAACGATGCGGCAGACGATAATACCGCGGATGACAACGCCGACGTGAACGACGACAGCGCGGCCAATGATGATCTTTCTGCCGACGACTCGGGTGGTGACGATTCGTCTTCAGACGACAGCGAGTAAGCTCTCCCTTGATCTGCCCTGCTGTTGAAGCCGGCAGGGTTCTCCCTCAGATTTTGTGGCGCGCATGGTCATCTAAGATTGATTCTTTTGGCAAACCCTCGCTTGCGCGCCGCTGAGGGGATCAGAACAACAAACAGTTGTTCTCGATACAGGCGGGTACGGCCGTTGCAGGCGCAGGAAGAGGGCGTTGCTGAGCTTTGGCTGAACTCGACTGCGTCAGTCGGAGATTATGGCGATCCTTGGCCACTGGGACGCAAAGACCATCGAGGTTAGCGCACTGGGCAACAAAGTGGAGGCTCGCCAAATCGGCATACGATCCGGAGAAGCTGTCCAACGCTTGACCTTGACGTGGGCCACATCGAAGATCAACGCATTGACAAGACAACAAAAAACCCGCCGAAGCGGGTTTTAGTTGGTGCGGTCGAGAAGACTCGAACTTCCACGGGTTGCCCCACAGCGACCTCAACGCTGCGCGTCTACCAATTCCGCCACGACCGCATCGTGGTAGATGCCGAACTGCTCCGGCGGGCTGCATGTAGCAAAAGCATTTGGGGTGCACAAGGGCAGGATGACAGAAAGTTGACGGCAACATCAACTATTTCAACAGGCTGGTTCGTGCACCCCTGAGAATGCTGGACTCTTGGTCTTTGGCGTACCATTTAGAAAAACAAATCAACGGGATTGCTTTGGCCATGCAACGCGAAAATTTAGAGAAAACGTTCTTCGCAGCCGAAGGCTGTCCGCCGGTGCGGTGGAGAATCGCGCCCTCACTGGTCGAATATGCGGACGCGATCGAGACGATGGAGCGGGAGGCCGCGGCAATTGCTGCCGGCGAAGCGGACGAACTCGTCTGGCTCGTCGAACATCCGCCGCTCTATACCGCCGGAACCAGCGCCGATGCCGCCGATCTCGTCATGCCCGACCGGTTTCCGGTGTTTCAAACCGGCCGTGGGGGCGAATATACCTATCATGGCCCGGGTCAGCGCGTCGTTTATGTCATGCTCGATCTCAAGCGGCGCAAGCAGGATGTTCGCGCCTTCGTCGCGGCGTTGGAGAGCCTGGTCATCGAAACGCTTGCCGGTATGAATGTCCGGGGCGAACGGCGCGAGGACCGCGTCGGTGTCTGGGTCCGGCGTCCGGAACGGCCTTCCCTGCCCGACGGCTCGATGGCGGAGGACAAGATCGCCGCGATCGGCATTCGCCTGCGCCGGTGGGTGAGCTTTCACGGCATGTCGCTCAACGTCGATCCGGAACTGGAACATTTCGACGGCATCGTGCCCTGCGGCATTCGTGGTTATGGCGTCACCAGCCTGGTCGATCTCGGCCTGCCGGTGATGATGACCGATGTCGATATCAAGATACGTCAGGCATTCGAGGCTATTTTCGGCCCGGCCGTCAATGACGCCGACTGTCTGCGGTCCGATCAGGAAAACAGCCGGTCCGTTGCGTAGACGATGGCATAGCCATGCAGAGCGACGGCGGCGTAGAGCCCCAGGCCACTGAGGATCCGCTGGCCGTCCGTCATCTCGTCAAGGCGATGACGCGGCTTGACGCTGCCGCTGCCCATCATGCTCAGCAACGCAAACACTGCAAGACCGGCCAGCAATGCCGTCGCCGACAGGCCGATCCGCCAGCCGACCCCGGCAATGATCAGGGTGATGAGGAAGCTTCCCGCCATCCGGCTGGCGTGCGAACGGAAAACCTGGCGCAAGACCTGGCCGCCATCGAACCGGTTCATTGGCAGGAGGTTGAGCAGGTTGAATGCGCCGAGAATCAGCAGGAAAATCAAAACCACCGTTCCCGAACCGAACACTGCATTGCCCGCTGCCTCGTGCAGAATGATGGCGATAGGAATGAGGAAGGCCGACATGCCCGCCCCCATCAGGGCGCAGGTGGCAACCTCGAAGAGAGAATTGTAGGGCCTGCCGCCGATGGCCACACCGCCAAGCAGCGGCACGAAGATCATCCGTACCGTCTTGTGACCAAAGGCGCGGTAGGCGGCCATGTGCCCCAGTTCGTGCAGCACGATGACCAGCGTCAGCAATGCCGACAATATCAGGCCGCTGCGGGTCAGACCAAAGAACGGCCACAGCAGCAGCGTCGACAACAGAGCGAGCAGGACCTGAACAAGCGGATGCTCGA
The DNA here is from genome assembly GCA_900468065.1 of Hyphomicrobiales bacterium. Taxonomy (GTDB): domain Bacteria; phylum Pseudomonadota; class Alphaproteobacteria; order Rhizobiales; family Rhizobiaceae; genus Pararhizobium. Next base: position 28,024 of record UBTA01000146.1, read on the forward strand.
AGACGGCGCGTGCCGGTTTGCTCTGGCCCGTCTCGAGCCATTGCTGCAACGCTTTAACCTCGCGGCGCATCGTAAAGTAACGGAGGATCAGAAACGCCAGCCCGCGGTAGCGATCCGTCTGCTCGATGGTCAGGTGAACCAGGTCAGCCTCATCGACGAGCCGGCGGCGCTCGCGAAAATCCTTCCAGAATGCAGCGTCGAGTGCGCTGTCATCAAGCACGCGGGCATCATACTCGGTGTCCGGCACCGTTTCGGTCACTTCGATCAACCTTACGATCGGTTCTCCATGCCGGTCGAGATGGGTATAGGTCTGCTGCACCCGGTTGGGAGCGCCCGGAATGATTTGGCTGGTCAGAACGGAATGATGCCAGTCGGCGGAGGTCCCAAGGGGAAAAATCGCGTTCCAGACCTTGGCCCGGTTTGCACGGAACGATCGCTGTACACGCAGCGTGCGCAATCCGAGCGGGACAGCCAGCAACAGCCATAGCAGCCCGACATTGATGACAAGAAGCGCGATCGCCGGTGCATGCGTCGCCATATGCGCTCTCCCATTGATCGTCAGCCGACGCTAGCTGCAGAGCGTGAACAAATCGTACGGGAGGCCGGCATCTGCCGGCCTCCCTGCTTTTTTCAAGCTATGCCGCTTCGATACGTTCGCTCGACAGGCCGGTTAGAATACCGATCTGCTCAAGCATCCTGCGTTCGCGTGCGGTCAACTGGCTGCCGCGGGAGCGGGCAATGGCGCTCATGACCCGGGCGATCAGCAGGATATCGGCTTTCTGCAGCCCATTTTGCCGGCTGCCGCGCAACCCAGCCCAGGCACCGGTATCCTCGGTCATCGCTATACGGATCTGTTCCAGCGCAAAGATCGCCAGGCTATCGGGAATGTGTGTGGAGATGTCGATGATGTGAAACAAAAGGTCGAGTTCGATCCGCGAATTCACCACGCCCCGCGTCGAAATCATCGCAATCAGCCAATCGGCATTCCATTCGTCCATGGCGCCTTGCGGATAGCTGGTGCGGACAATGAATTCGGTGATGGCGTCGATGAAATAGTGATGCCATTCGGGGCATTTTTCGCTGCACGCGCCGTTGATCGCCAAAAGGATTACCGCGTCTTGCGATGCGGTAATCCCCGGAACGAAAACATGCTCACGCAGAATGGCGATATCATCGACCGTCAAGCGCGTCTTTCCGGCGATGACACATGCCGGATAAGAAAGACGAAGTTCACCCATCGTTTCTCTCCCGTTTCATCATGAAACGGGGTCGAGACTAGGCGGAAGCTGTTTCTAATCCGAAAAGAATGAGCGTTAGCAGAGGCTTGATGAATTCAATCCATTTTTACCATTAAGCCCGCGCGCCGCTCCCGCCAGATCATGAACAGGCCGGAACCGACAATGATGGCAATGCCCAGCCATTTCGACCACGTTGGGAATTCGCCGAAAATCAGGAAGCCCAGGGCGGTGCCGGTGATGATCTCCAGATAACGGAACGGCGCCAAAAGCGATACAGGTGCTGCCTGAAACGCCTTGACCACCAGAAGATGGCCATAGCCGGAGATGGTGCCGAGAGCGATGACCAGAACCCAGCCGAGCGTGGAGTGTGGCAGCGACGGTATGAAATCCGCCGACCCCGCACTATAGCCGACCGCGATGACGACGATCATGAACAGCGAGCCGCCGATACCGGCAATGGTCTGCATCGTCAAAGGCGTATCGGCGTTGCCGACAACCCGGTTCAGCAGCAGATAGCAGGCAAACAGGAAGGCGCAGAAAACCGGCATCAACGACTTCAGGCCGAAGATTTCGAAACTCGGCTGGATGACAATCATAGCGCCGCCGAAACCGACGAAGATGGCAAGCCAGCGCCGCCAGCCGACCTTTTCGTGCAGGATCAGAGCCGAAAGGCAGGTGAGGATGAACGGTTCGACGAAATAGATGGCGAAGACATCGGCAAGCGGCATGTATTTGACCGAGGCGAAAAACAGCAAAGCGGCACCGGCCAGGAGTACGCCGCGCAAAAGGTTGAACCAGAGACGCTTTGGTTTCAGCGCGCGCAGGCCACCGGTCGACAGAAGCATAGGCAGGATCGAGACCAGCTGGAAGAAGAACCGGTAGAACGTCACCTGCGCCGGCGACATGCCCTGATAGACCGCCATATATTTGGCGATCGCATCCATGCAGGGCAGGATGATCATCGCCACCAGCATGATCGCAAGTCCTTGCATGACGGTATGAGCAGGCGTGGCGGCAGTCGGCATGGATGTGCTCACGGGAGAAATCCGATTTTAGGCGCCGTCCGGAAAGGACGCGCACAGAAGACGCTTTTGGCGGCATTTTTGACGTGGAAGGGTGTCCAATTTCGCAGCAGGTTCTATAAATTGCAACAATGAAGTCTTCGACCGCAAGCGCGGCCGCCCCGGAACTCGACCCACCCAAGCCCATAAGGCATAAGGAGAGACCGATGCGTCTATCGACCGAAACCGCCCTGGCAATGTTACGCAGGCCAAGCGACAACGACACACTGGGAGGCCGCATCTGGCGGGCGCGCGATGCGATGAACCTCTCGGTCAAGGATCTTGCCAACCAGCTCGGTGTCCGCGGAGATACAATTTCCGCCTGGGAGCGCGACCGGTCCGAGCCCCGCACCAACGGGTTGTTCATGCTTGCAGGCGTGCTGGGTGTCACGCCCGCCTGGTTGATCGCCGGTATCGGCGAAGCACCGAAGGACGATCTTTCGAATACGGTGTCCGGCCAATTGCGCGATCAGCTGGCGCAAGTGAAGAAACTGCACGAGCAGACGGGAAAGGCGATCTCCGCCCTTGAGATGGAGATCAACCGCGTCCTACAGGACATGTAATATTTCACCACCGATTCTCAGCCGATTCCGGCTTGAGCGCCGCCACCCACTCTGCGATTGTGGCGCAAATTCAGACCAGGGAGAACCCATATGGACGTACGCGCCGCTGTTGCCGTGCAGGCAGGCAAGCCACTCGAAATCATGACCGTTCAGCTCGACGGCCCGCGTGCCGGCGAAGTGCTGGTCGAGGTCAAGGCGACCGGAATCTGCCACACCGACGAGTTCACCCTGTCGGGCGCCGATCCGGAAGGCCTGTTTCCCGCCATTCTCGGCCATGAGGGCGCCGGTATCGTCGTTGATGTCGGCCCGGGCGTGACCTCGCTGAAGAAGGGCGATCACGTCATCCCGCTCTACACGCCGGAATGCCGCGAATGTTATTCCTGCCTGTCGCGCAAGACCAACCTGTGCACCTCGATCCGCGCCACCCAGGGCCAGGGCCTGATGCCGGATGGCACCTCGCGCTTCTCGATCGGCAAGGACAAGATCTTCCACTATATGGGCTGCTCGACCTTCGCCAATTTCACGGTTCTGCCGGAGATCGCGCTCGCCAAGGTCAACCCGGACGCGCCGTTCGACAAGATCTGCTATATCGGCTGCGGCGTCACCACCGGCATCGGCGCCGTCATCAACACCGCCAAGGTCGAAATCGGCTCGACGGCGATCGTCTTCGGTCTCGGCGGCATTGGTCTGAACGTGCTGCAGGGCC
>UBTA01000169.1 GCA_900468065.1 Hyphomicrobiales bacterium
AGAACGTTCTGCCGCGCGTAGCAGCATTGCTCGACATCGCCCAGATCTCGGAAATCACCGAAGTGGTTTCCGCCGATACGTTCAAGCGGCCGATCTATGCCGGCAACGCCATCCAGACGGTCCAGTCGGGCGAAGCCAAAAAAGTCATCACCGTGCGTACCGCCTCCTTCGCCTCGGCAGCAGAGGGCGGCTCGGCATCGGTCGAAACCATCCCGGCTGTCGCAAACCCCGGCCTCTCGAGCTTCGTCAAGGACGCGCTGTCCTCGTCGGATCGTCCGGAACTGACCTCGGTCAAGATCATCATTTCCGGCGGCCGCGCGCTCGGTTCTTCGGAAAAATTCCAGGAGGTCATCCTGCCGGTGGCCGAAAAGCTCGGTGCTGCCGTCGGTGCAAGCCGTGCTGCGGTCGATGCGGGTTATGCCCCCAACAACTGGCAGGTCGGCCAGACCGGCAAGGTCGTCGCACCACAGCTCTATATCGCGGTCGGAATTTCCGGTGCCATCCAGCATCTGGCCGGCATGAAGGATTCGAAAGTCATCGTCGCCATCAACAAGGACGAGGAAGCCCCGATCTTCCAGGTCGCAGACTACGGCCTCGTCGGCGATCTGTTCGTCATCCTGCCAGAGCTTGAAAAAGCGCTCTGAGCGCCTCGACAGGTTTTGCGATAGAGACCGTACTCTGTCTAGAGCCTAGCTTTGAGCGGCGTCGAACGTCTAATCAGCAAATGACTGGTTAGATTGATCCAGGACCATTCCGTTCGAGGTCTTAAAATATTTAACTACATGCGGGAGGACCTTGTAGCGGACAATCTCCGCTCGAGCCGATGGCGTTTGTCTCGTGCAGCCGCAACCCGGGATTTAATGGTAGGGAATTGCGCCAACTCACCTACTTCGTTGCCGTCGCCGAAGAACTGCATTTCGGCAGGGCTGCCGCTCGGGTGCATATTGCCCAGCCTGCGCTGTCGACGCAGATCCAAGCGCTGGAGCGTGAGTTGGGCGTGCAGCTGTTTGTCCGTTCCACACGGCGGGTCGAGCTGACGGTTGCCGGCGAGACCTTCTACATCCGTGAAGAATGGTGCGTCAGGCGCCAACTCTTTGAGAAAGTTTGGAGCGTGGATGCGAACCGGGTCGAACTCCCTGTGTGGCGCCCGCTCTAGCGCCGGCGCATCGTCATTGTACATGATGGCGTGAGTGTCAAAGACAAACGGCACGCTGGCGTCGCCAAGTTCCCAAACTCGGTCACCAGGATCCAGCCGACGCGTCAGACCGTGGCTAAAACGGATAGAATGAAGTAACTCGATGGGAGTATCGCCTTTCCCACTTCAATTTTCAGGGACGCGCGGAAATCGATCGACCGAATGGCTCCGGGAACTTTTACGCACACTGCGAGTGCGAATGGGGATACGGTATCCGGGGGACGTGGAGGCGAAGATGCTGTAATGGTTGAGGAGGCTAATGCAGCCCGAGCGACGCTTGCAACGGGTCGGCTAAGCTGAAGGAACTCGTGGCTCAGTTCCAGCTCGCCACCCACGCTGTTTCCAATGAGATTAGGAACACGCCGATGAGACGCCCGGTTGCGCTAGGGTTGGCAAACGCAACGCCGTTTTCATCGCCCGCTCGCACCATGGCAAACAATTTGACGCGGGCGTTCTCTGCGCGCAGTTCAGCCGTCATGCTCCTGCGGCTGATAGCTGGGAGGAATTCTGAGAAAGACCCTAAGCGAGTCTTTCCATTAAAATGAAAATCTTTGGGCAGCCACAATTCGGATAGCCGCCGTACCCGCTAAGAACTGCACCGAGGTCACTTATGCGCCTCGTTGCAGTGTCCGAAAAATGTTACGCTGACGCCGCCGTGACTGCGCTGCAGCTTGCACAGAGCTGATGATCGGCTTGACACTTTTTCGGCTAGATAAGAAGACGGAGTTATGTCGGTTCGTAGCGAACCACCGCTACGCCCCGTAAACTACCCTGGCGCCGAAAGGACTTTTCGTAGTGAAGGCACTTAAGGTCCTGATGTTAGTCTTCGTCCTGCTGGTTGTGTGCGTTGGAGCAACCGTATCTTTTTTTGGCATTCACATTATTGTCCTTCCCCCTGCAAGCCGTGATGATCAAGGGGCAACAGTGATTATGCGGGGGCTTCATATGTTGCCACTTGTCACCGATGCTGGAAGAATTTGCATCGATCCTGACGCACACGTCGTCACGGCTTTAGAGGTCAAGATTTGTAGCAATAGTGTTCTCGCGGCGCTCAGTCGACACGGATCCGTTGTTGCGCGTCTCCCATATGTAGGCCTCCTTGAAAGTCTGGCAGAGGACTGAAGCGTCTTCCCGATAGGCCCGGTTGGCAGTTGTTATAAATCGTATCGACCCAGTCGGGGTATGGCACGCCCCATGAATCTTTTTGCCCCCGCGCGTGATTTTGCAGCGAGTAAGCGGGAGAAAGGATTAGACTGGCAACCAATGCCCGGCCCCGGCGGGCAGTTTCCCACCTGACCTGGACAAGATGATTCTCACTTAGGCGTGTCCGAAAGACGGGCATGCCGGGGTCCTTGGCCAGCATCGCTCTTCTACGCTGTTGAAGCAAAGCGAGCTGGCGACATGACGCTGCTGCAAAGTAGATCGCCGCCCGGTTCAAGGACACCGGCGTCGATGCAGAGGTGGCGACCGTTATGGAGCACCGCGACGGCGCAATATCTACAACGGCGTCGTCCCTAGATTGCGCCGGACCCAATACCGCCGTCATTTATGGCACGAAGGCCCGCATTGAGATCGCATCCGTCTGGTACTCGCCGACGTCGTTCCGCGTCATCAACTACAAAGGGAGGTTCTCGAGGAATTTGTCGAGACGGTTCCCGGCCGCGGAATGCAATTCCAAGCCTTCGAAATGGAACGCCTTGTCAGGTCTGGTACGACCTCAGAGGTGATGTCACGTGAGGACACTATCGCGATCATGGAAACGCTCGACGCTATCAGGAAGCAAATCGGCCTGGTCTATCCGTCAGAGAGGAATGCCGGCTGACGATCTCAAAAGGTGTAATGGCGGTTTTCAGCAATCGATATTCCGGCGCACGTTTTTCGAAGCATTCGATATGCTATCAGGTTTCATAGGCACTCAGATCAGTTCCACACGAGTTCAAGAGTGATCCGCTATGTGCGCGCTATCGTCCATCTGGAGCAACTAATCGTCGAAGAATGACCGGATTTTGTGGGTGCATGGTCCCCGTGCGGATATCCGGGGGTGAGGACAGGCCACCACCGCATCTCTGCCGATGATTGCGGAAGCCAGGCACCGCACCCTCCCTCTTTTTTTTACTTCCGGAAAGGCGCGGGTCACGCATGGCAGTCTTTAACAGGTCTTGCCTCCGAGAGAGCAAGATAGGGGTTCACGCGCTGAGGCCGGGTCGGGCGCAACGCTCGGGTGCGCGGAGGCTTTTGCCGGACGGGTGGCACCGTGTCTGGCAGCAGCGGCTTCGACCATGGGCTGTGTCATAGAGACAAAGCAGTCGGAAAAACGTAAGGATGAAAAAATGAGCCGTTTTGAAGACACAGAAGCCGCGCTGACCGAGAGGCTCCGCGCGATGAAAGCCAAGCCAGATATGACGGTCAACTTGTTCGATATTGGTGTTCCCCTAAACGATGATGGCTACTCGCAAGATGAGATAATGGAGGTTCTCTTCGCGCTTGAGCAGGACAAGGTCATCGCGTTCACGCCGGGAAACAGAATCCTGATGTTGAAAGCACTGCCTGGATAGGCTGGACCGTGCTGGTCAGAAAAACTTGGTATTTCGTTCTGTTTAAAGACGCCGCCGGTTGCCGTCATAACGGGTGGATCGAGCGGTATGGCGCTTGCCACCGCCAAACTGTTTGTGGATAAAGGAGCTATGTCTACAATACAGGCCGGAGACAGGAGGTTCTGGATGAGGCCGTCACGCTGATCGATCGGAACGTCACCGGGGTGCAGGGCGAGGCGGCCGAATTCGCGCTGACGTTTGAACTAGCAGCAATGCCGGTCAGCCCCAACCTAATTCGATATCGAATCCAGCGCCTTGGCATCGTCCCTAGATGATTTCCCTATCGATCATTGTGGTTTGGTGGTCCTCCATATCGGACAAACTAATTTCTCCTTCTATATAATACCCATTGATCGTCTTTCCGGATTTAGCCGTGACACTATGGACTTCGCTGAAAATGAATTGGTTCTTTAGTCTCCACTGTACGCTTTCTGACACAAAGACACTGTTCCTTCGACACGACGACTCCAGAAGCTGAGCCTCGTTGACGGTTTTTCCCCAAATGTCGAATAGCCGTCGCTTCGAGCCGATCACACCGGACACAACCTGCCCAGTGTTGATCCCGACACGGATCGCGAGGGGATAGCCTGTGCGGTCGGCATACAGCTTGATTACGTCAACAATCTCTAATCCGAGGTGGGCCATCTCAACTGGCTGCCCTCGGCCTTCTAGTGCGCCAGTTGCCGCCATGTAGCAGTCACCGATTGTTTTAATTTTCTCTATCCCGTGCTTTTCGCACAGGACGTCGATGTCGCTGAAGATGTCGTTGAGTAGTTCCACCAAGTGGATCGGAGACAGCCTTTCTGAAAGGCCTGTGAAACCAATTAGATCAGCGAATAGAACGGTGCATTCACCGTAGCTTCTCGCAACGAATTGTTCGCCACGTATCATTTGGTCAGCTACAGCTTGAGGAAGCAAATCACGTATCATTTTCTCGGATTTGTTTCGTTCAGCTTGAAGATTTATATAATTGGATATCGACGATCTGGAGTAGTAAAATATCAAAAACGTCACTACCGCAGCGACTGACAGAATATTGGTCATATAGAAGTTGTGTTTTGCCTCGTCAGATAGCAGAAGTATTGGAGGGCGAGCTAGCGCAAAATACTCGGCGATAGTAAGGCCGAGAGCCATAACCATATAAGACGAGAGCATTATTGGGGTTTCAGATTTGCTGAATATGAGCAGCGGAACGATCAGCATGCATATAGAATAAATTTCTACTCCTACGAATGGCCCAACGAATTTCAGCGTCGTTCCGAAATGAAGACACATGACAATTATAAACAATATTCTAGCAGTCCTATTAAACCCTTTATTAGACAGTAAATGGCACATTATATATAATAGTGAAAAAGAAAAACTTGAGATCATATAGCTTTGAGAATCAAAGCTAAAGTATCCTGTAGGAACATCCGATAGAGCTATAAGAAATCCCATCGCATAAGTAGTATTGGTCACCTTTAAGGCTATTATATTCTCCAATGGGACCAATTTTCGCTCGGGGGCGTCGGCCATATTCGAGTCCTTTCGCAGCTATCCCGCGCTAAGTATCGCCGAATATACACTCAGAAACGTTCCTTACAAAATAGATTCGTTGTACTTCAGTAAACCGCTCAACGCAGGTTAGGGTCGATCGCCCTGTATTCGTACGGCGGCACCGTGCCGACAGCACCAGTGAGAGTGTCAAGCCCGAGCTCACTTAAAGCTGGGCGATAGCCGCTTGGGCTTCAGCACTGGCTATGATCATGATCACTATGCAGCCAAGCTGAACCCTGTCTGTGACCATGCGGGTCACGATTACCGCGGCGGCGCCGCTTTCGCCGGAAGGCTGAAGGCATTGTCTCCTCCAGTTGGGGAAAGGAAGCCCCGCCCCCTCTCCCCAGCAAGGGCAAAAACCGGTCTCCCCATCCTTCCCTCGCAGCCCTTCGCGCCGCCGACCGCCGGCCCTTGCTCCGCTCACTGCAGGACAAGCTCCCTGCGGGAGTGGGCGATACCCCTCCGATGTTTACCCTTGCCCCCCTCTTCCCGCTGTTCCGCACGAGCTCGAAGGCAGGAGCGGGGCTCCTGACCCTTCGGGGCAGGCAGACCGCTTCGCGGAAAACACGGGAAATAGGAGAAACCAAAATGACGATCTACACAAACACGGCACGTTTCGACACTGGCCGGTCCATGACGGAAAACGAATTGCGCCGCGCCGCATCGTCGATGTGCCATGTCCGCACACGAAAGCCGGTCAGAGCGCTTCATGCCCATCCCCACCATCGAATTTTTGCGCGGGTTGATTGGCGAAGGCTTCGTTCCGGTAGGGGCAAAGCAGTCGAGCAGCAGGACGGAGGGAAAGGCCGCGTATACGAAACACCTGATCCGCCTGCGGCGCATCGATGATGGCAAGGTCTACAACGTAGGCGATACGGTTTGCGAAATTCTCCTGAAGAATGCCAATGACGGCACCAGCGCTTACGAATTGCTGGCGGGCCTGTTTCGCGTCCGTTGCCTTAACTCGCTGGTTTCCCAAACCGGGACGATCGACAGCGTCAAGGTTCGCCACTCCGGCGACGTGGGCGCCAAGGTGATCGACGGGACATATCGCGTTCTGGAGCAGGCTGAACGCGCACTGGCAGCGCCGCAGGATTGGGGAACCGTGAAGCTCAACAATGACGAAAAGGAAATCCTCGCCGAAGCCGCCCACGTCCTGCGGTTTGGTAACGGCGAGGGTGAGACGAACACACCGATCAAGCCCGCCCAACTTCTCGTGCCTCGCCGCCATGACGACCGTGCAGATGATCTTGGACGGCGTGGAACGTCGCACAGGAAAGCGTCATCAAGGGCGGCTTGCTCGGCGTAAGCTGTGACGATCTGGGGCGACCGCGCCGTGTCAAAACCCGATCGGTCAATGGCATTGATCAGGACATTAAATTGAACAGAGCCTTGTGGATACTGGGCGAGAAAATGGCCGCGCTCAAAGGCATCAAGGCGGTGGCCTAATCTCCAATAGCGGGAACCCGGAGCACTACGTTGCGGGTTCTTGCCTTGGTCCTGCTGTTCGCTCTCTGGTTTCGGCCGGGATCGACCGGACCGAAACCAGTCGAAGGGAGGCCCGGAGTGGAACCCGAGAAAATCGAAGTCTTCTGTGATGGCCGTTACCTTCGTCTTTCCTGGCGACAACGTTAGTCCGGTTCTCGATCAAGGAGTCGGCGGTAATACACTAGTTCGCAAGTAAGCGGTGTCGTTTGGCACTTAACCGTGCGATTCCGGCGGTTATGATGGCGTTAGGCACTTAAAGCGAGACTGCCACACGCCCCGCCGCCGAGGATACGGCGGTTGCGCTCGGCGTAACGCCGGCCAGCCGGTCGCGCTTCTCCTGCGCGGCCGGTCCCTGCTTCGCAGAGGGCCATTCAATGTTCGACCAGATAGCGTCGCTCCCCTTCATGATCTTGCCGCCCGTGAGCGCGCGCCGGGCATAGAACCCCGGCGTGCGCTTTCCTGCGCAAGGCGGATTTTCCGCCCACATTTCAGCTGCAACACCGTCCATGGTCTTCACGCAACGAAAGAGCGGTTCGTATCGATCAATGCCGAAGCATTTTACTCGTCCGGCTCACCAATGTGTTTCCAACGAAGGTTGGCCGAAGGCTCGGGTGGCAATGACCGGGTATGGATAAACTCTTTCAACATTGTACGCAGCTCAGGCCACGGCCCTAGCTCCAATTTTAGATTGGGATCTTGCATAACGAGCAGGCAATGAAGTTTTGCGGCCATCTCGGCGCGATAGTATGGCGGAAGAACGAGTAGTACCCGACCTGCAATTCCTTCGGTGCGAATGATTTCTTCTTCTTCGGCCAGGGCAGCGTTGTAGCCGATGCGAGCATCGGCCTTCTTCCATTCCCGGCGGCGGCGACGCAACGCAGCCCTCACCTGTGCAGTTCGCTCCGGCCCGATCGTAGGCAAGAGTGACTTTATCTCCTCGGACGAGTGCACAAAAATGGGCTTATCATGCCCAGGAACCAAAACTTCCACAGCCAAAGGTCCACCGGTCTCTTTCAGTAGGCTTGTTCCGAGATGTTGCCGTAGTCGCGATACTTGAAGACGCTTTTGATAGAGCTCCCACCAATCCGGCCAGATCTCCCGAACATAGGTGGGACCGGGAATCGTTCGATGCGGGAGATCGGACAAGCGCTCGATCAAAACGCGTGCAGCAAGGGAAAGAAGGTTTCGGCGATTGATCACATACGGCATTCTTTTTTCGCTGCCGCTCAACGCTCTTTTTTTTCCACGCGAAATTGTGGGCAAAGTTCTGCTATTCTCAGAATCAGCCATGATCCAAGCTCCAGATAGCTAGGTTGTGGTCAGGCCGAGCAGGGGCGGTTGCAACGCCTTGCTTGGCCGTCTGCAATGATGCAAGACGTCTATATTCTAATCGGAAAACACGGCGGATCAATTAAATTCGCCTACGGCAGGCGATTTAATATGTTACCAGTTCAGTGTCGAATGGCGCGTGCCGCTCTTGGCTTGAAGATCGCCGAACTCGCTGAACTGGCAAAAATGTCTACCAACACGATTGTCCGTTTTGAAACGGGCAAAGACCTCAAGCAGTCAACAATCGACGATCTCCGCGCCGTATTGGAGCATGCCGGGATAATATTCATTTCCGAGAACGGCGATGGTCCAGGTATTCGCTTGAAGAAACCTGCATTGCGAAATGAATGACGACTGGTGGGGTTTAAGCGACGCAGTTGCTCCGGCCCGGAGGCGAACGCGCTCCCATTTTGCGCCGTAGAGAGCCGGAGGGACGCCAGTGATATTGCCAAGGCGCTATAGCGCCGTGTCGTTTGGCATTTAACTGTAAGAAACGCGAAGTTTCCGACCCTTTCGGATCGCAATCAAGCTTTGAATGCTCCAGCGGTCGCGTGGGCTTTTGCGGCTCAAAAACCAAGGCCGCCTCCAGCAAACAGGGAAATCCCGTCCCGCATCTATCGTGCCCGTCAGAGCAGTGCATCTTGTCGCAACCCATCGCCATGCGACGGCGCAGATCCACAAAACGCATGCTGGCGCCAAACTGTTTCACCAGCGCCTTACGATCAAGCTCGCCCTGTTGCCCGCACGGTTTGCATTGAACCGTAATCACCGGTCCCTTGAAATCTCTGAGCGTCAGCAGGCCGGGCATATCTCTATTTCTCATCCACAATATTTTTCGTCACATTCGGCATCGAAATTGAATCTGCTTGATGAACCGATTGAGCAACAGCCGTCTCGTGATGCTGGCCGCAGTCCACCCGATTCTTGCCCGTTGACGCGCCGCTGTTTAAAGAACAAAAACAGAACATAGCGGCCTTTTTTTTGGCGATGCAAATGCACTCTTGACGTTGGAAACCGATCAGCCAACCAGCAGCACTTATGCCTTCAACGACGACGATCATCTGTGTTAAGCGCTTCTTGCCGAGTGGTTTTTGGTCGGCGACGTTTTTGCCGTAAACGGTATGCTGGTGCAACGTCATTATCCAACCGCGGCTCTCGGATGCCAGCGCGAAACCCTACTCGTCCTCACTTTGCGTCACATTCGGTATCTTACGAGTGGGGTAAAGTGAACCTCGAGCCAACACTGCCTTTGACACATAGGACGGTTTGAAGCTGAGCACGCGATGAAGGCGCCGTTTCTAGATGAGAGGGCAGGATTGAGCCGGCGTCAGGCTGCAAAGCGATTCAACATATTTCGGAAGAGTCCGTGCACGTTCGGTCAGGTTAATCTCGTGTTTTACACAAAGAATCCCGCACAGCATCGCTGGACTCGATCATCCGCGCCAAGATTTCGAGCGCTTCGGCAGGCGGAGTGCCCTTCAGGAATTCCGCCTTGATACGGCGAAACCCGAGCAGCTTTTCGGCATCAGTATTCATGAGTTCAATCCTCTCGTCGTAATACCGATGATGGACTCTTTGTTGGGGAAAGCAATCAGGAGATTTAGCGATCGTTCCAAAAAAGCTTAACATTTCTCGGTTTCGGCCTGAAGCGCAATGCTCGGTTGAGTGTTCTGGAGCGCGTGGACCACTCGGGCGTCGGGTGGGCCGCCTTAAACGATCCTTGGGATTGGCTTTTGAAGCAGCGCCTTGAGGTCGCGCCACAGTAGACCTCTGAATCCTTTCGATGGTCACAAGGAGAATCATGAAAGCTGCCGTTCCAAGTTCTCATCTCTTACGTTGTCGACCTGTTCCCCCAAGCAGCGGTCGTTATCCTGCCATGCTTTTTCGCGATCACCCACGCCACGCCGAGGCGTGATTCTGAATGATATGAGGAGTTTTGATTTGTTGAAGTCCACCTTTGCCGCCACCCTCGCCGTTCTTGCTTTGACCCAAGTCGCCAGCGCTTCCAGCGACAGCGCATGGAATGCCTTGTTCGCCAAGGCGAATGGCACCTGCATCGGCCAATCGGGAATGGTGTCTCCCGAAGCGACCGCGCCGGTGGTCTTCGACGATGCGGCGGGCAAGATTGCGGTTCTTCTTCGTGAGAAGAGCGGTAAGTCGAAGAAGGTGGTGAACCTCATCTGCCTGTACGACAAGAAGTCCGGCAAGGCGTCCATCGCCGAGTACCAATGGCTGGGACAGTAAAAAACAATGGCCCGGCGATTTCGTGGAAGAAATCGCCGGGCGGGAAACGAGGCTGACGCCTCGTTTCCCGAAATGCTACTGCAGTCTCTGCACCAACGCCTCCAGCGCGTCCGGACCCTTTATTGCCCATTCCTGGATCGCCGTCGGATCGACGCCCTTCCGACGCATCGCCTCCGCGAATTCGTCGACGTCCACCCGGTTCAACTCGGCGATGTGTGCCGCATTCACATTGCTGTTGGTCTTCGTCATCGACTTGATCGCCATCTCCGATGGCTTGTTCCGCCCGTCGATGTCGCCGATGAAAGTCGAGACCACGATCGATCTGGATGCGGTCGATCGCAAATACGTCGAGTACGGCGAGCTGCTGGCGTCTGGCTTTGCCGAACAGGGCACCCAGTTTCTTCAACCGCGCAGTCTGCTCCGGGTAACGGTCGAACACCGTCTAAAGGCACGCCAGCGCGCCGCACCGGGTGGGCCTCGGGTTCGAAAAGTTTTTTAGCTTTCGGAGCTGTCGCGCGTATCCATCGCCAAGTCGTGAAGCGTTTGGGTATCTTCCGGGTCATACTCCGCGGATATAATCACGCTGAGGAAGGCAGCCCTCGCTATGTCTTTTTTTGTCGCCCCTGGATGCCGCTCTTTGACCGCGTCGATCAATGCCTTGGGTTTCATCCCCGGACGAGCCAATTCTCGGATCGTGTTTGCCATTTCCTCGGTCTCACGAAGTTTTTTCTCGCGCACGCATCAATCCTCAGTATGTCGACGCCGAACATCTGTCATCTTTCCATGAGCGTTTTATGACTTAGATCACCGAGTCAGGTGCCATAAGCTTCGACGCGGCACTAAGTGACGAAATGACGTCGGTTTCGTCTTTTTGCTTCATCGATGCCATGGCCGCCGGACATCATCGTCTCGACGATAATGTCGAACGTGGTGCACATCATCTCGTGGCCGACGTCGATGCTGCCCTGACCCTTCTGAAGCCAGCGGTCGCGCGTGCGCTCGGCCGCTGCAATCATTGCCGGCTGCAGCTCAAGAAGCTTGTCAAGCCGAAAGGCGCCTGCGACCGATTGGCGTTGCCACTTCCAGTGCGCGCCGTCCGCCGTCAACAGACCTTCGCCGAGGGCTGGCCCAAGAGCCCGTCGAACCTGGTCGCCTTTTCCCAGCGAATCTGCATTTTTTACCAGCGCTTCGTGGATCAAAACGGGATCCGCCAGATAGACCTTTACCTCGCCCGCGGTCTTGGAGAACACAAGCGGCTCTGTGAAGATCGACGGGGGCAGAGCGTTGAGCGGGTTGCGAACGATCGCCACCAGCGCGCCGAGTGTCGACTGCGGAGTGAGGGGAAAGGGCGTCTTCAGATCGCTGTCAATACCCGTGTCCATGCTTCGATCCTTGATTGCCGCTCTACGATAAAGTACCAGTTTAAGGTAATCGCCTTAAATTAGGTAAGGTGTATACCTTAGATTTGCAAGGGGTGAGGCATGGCGGCGGGCGACAATGGAGGGAAAACCAGACGTGTCCCCACGCGGGAACGGATTCTGGAGGCCACTCTGGTCCTGTTCAACAATAGGGGACCGGGCCGAGTCACGACCGCGGAAATAGCGCGCACCGTTGGCATCAATGAAGGCAATCTCTACTATTATTTCAAAACGAAGGAAGCGCTTCTCGAGGCCCTGTTCAAGACGCTGGAAGAGGACGCCTCTGCATTTATGGTAGAATCGAGTTCGAATACTACCGCCGACCCCGGCATTTATTCGGATTTCATGCGACGCTGGTTCTCGATCATTTGGGTCCACCGGTACATTTTTAGAGATCTACCCGGCATTATCGCAACGGCGCCGTCGCTCCGAGAGCCGACGCGTGCGCTCAGCATGGGGATGCGTCTTGTCGTGGAGGGAATGCTCCAGCAGATGACGGCGGCGAACTTGATAGACGTTCCGGTCGACGATGCGCCTCAACTGCTCGCCAATGTGTGGATCGTATCGACCTACTGGGCCGTATATCTCAGCTTGCAAGAAGGTGTCGACGATCTAGCACCTGAGCATCTCGACTGGGGACTTAAGCAGGTTGCGAGCCTGTTCAAGCCATACCTGTCGGAGTTAGGAAAGGGCGAGCTACAGATCATGCTCGATCGCTCCTTTTCGTCGGAAAAGGTGCCTTGATAGCCCCCTATTCCTCATCGGGTAAAGTCGCCCGCAATGCATCCGAACGGGGCTCGATCCAGACCGAAGGGGCTAGCGTCTTGGACGAGATAGCATCTCGACGAACTGGTCAAACACGGCAATGCCGTATCGGAAAGGGTTTGCTTTGCTGTCCCTGGTCGGAAGATCCTCCGGTAGCTCCGGGCGGACAAGCCCAGGCATAATATTAGCGTTTCGTACCAGATGAGCGAGCTGCTCAGTCTGAAGTGCAGGTCGAAGTTGGGTCGAGATCTGCTCGCGTCATGATATCGTTGAGCCTGGCTGCTTGCCTTAAGGTTCAATTTAAGAAGATGAAGGCTGGCCTGGTCGCAAGTTTCGCTCGTGGTACCGCATCTTCCAATGAACGGCATCGGAGTTGGTGTTGAGCGAAATGAGGAACCAGCCGAGATGCACGGCCCCAACCGACAACTTAACGGTTGTCACGGTAATATTCGTAAATTCAAGCAGCAGGCTTTGGGCTTCACCATCGTAGCTTTGCCCCCCATCGACTTCGTAGGCGTAGGTCTCTTCGCGACCAGTCGTCAGGCTTGCCAGGGTATCTGTCAATTGTGCGTCGGTGACGAGGGCAGGTAAGTTCTTGGTATCGCCTCCATGCGCTTGGACGCGATGATAGTCCCAACCAAACACCGGGTGTAGCGGAGCATCATCAGCGGCAGGTGACTTCATGTACTGGCGAAGCGACACTCTCGACGAGCCCTTGGCAATATCGCCGATCATGCCGACAATTTTCGCCCACTCCACTGCGCGTTCGAACATCCACTGATCTCCACTCATTTGCCTTTCTCTAATTGCTTCTTGAATGCGTATTGGCAACCAGCCTTAACGAAAAAAGGATGATGCCTCTTTTTCTTGCTCTTAGTACCGTCATAAATCACACAGTCACATCAACGACTAGGGAACATATCCGGGGTCGCGGGTGTGCTCGGGAGCGTGCTGGAACTGTCCTGCAACACCTTCGTCGCTGCGTTGCTTCGAATGCGGTCGATAGCGGTTTGCGCTTCTTCCTGGCTCCATCCGGCATCGACCGCTGCCTGGAGCAACCTTGCATCCTGCTGCACGGAGCTGTCCTGACTAGATTCAGACAAATGGAAACTGCGAGGAGAAATCGTGGCCAAAGAGTACCCGCCAACAGCCGACCTTCACGGAGATGATCCTTCCGCGTCTTTCCGCGAGGGATTTGCCGATCGGAAAGAACTGGCATCTTTCGCTTTCGAACGGACGCGAATGCCGATGGTGGTGGCGGACACTTGCACGCCGGACCAAACGGGTTATTCGGCCGACGAAGTTATCGATCGGAACTGCCGCTTTCTGTAAGGCGAGGGCACGTCGGCGACGGCCTCGAACGTTGCCTCATCGAACCATCCGTCCGGCCACCAGTTTACCCAGTGCAAGTAGGCAAACCCACTGCGATCTTTGGCGATAGCGTCGGCGCCGCGCTTCGTCGCCATGAACCAATGGTACCAGTCCAGTTGCGCCTGCCAGAAAGGCGGTGTCGGCATGGCCCAGGCGGGGAGGGCTTGCCAGCATCGCGATGCGCAAAACCGGCCAACCCCGCAGGTGCGTCGAGGCGAGGGATCAAGCCTGGCGTTTGTGAGCTTGGCGTGCTGGAGTGCGGGGCAGGCCGTTTCCAACCGATTACCGCCCGATGATGTCAATGCCGTATCCCTTGATCCGCCAACTGGCACGTCCACTGCAGTCTCGATGGGGCATGTCTGACCGAAGACCGCCGGGCTGAAGCTCGGCTCGATCGGCATCCGCAACGGCCGGCTCGTTTTCTTCCCCTGTGCGCCGAAGCGCCCATTCCTCGCTCCTCAACGTCAAGGCAACGATCCGCGTAGTTGAGCGCACCACCGAGAAGGGTCCGGACTTCCGCATCCTCGCAGGCAATGTCGAGTTCGGCGCAGCGTGGAAGAACACCTCGAATGAAGGCCGCG
>UBTA01000047.1 GCA_900468065.1 Hyphomicrobiales bacterium
CGGTGATGACGACTTTTCTGGCACCGGAGCGTTTGGCGACCATGGCACCCATGATGCCGATCGGACCGGCCCCGGTGACCAGCACATCCTCGCCGACGACATCGAAGGACAGCGCCGTGTGTACGGCATTGCCGAACGGATCGAAGATCGCGGCAACCTCGTCCGGCACCTCGTCGGGAATGGCGACGACATTGTATTCCGGAATGCAGACATATTCGCCGAAGGAGCCGGGGCGATGGACGCCAACGCCAAGCGTGTTGCGGCACAGATGCCCCCGGCCCGCCCGGCAATTGCGGCACTTGCCGCAGACGATATGGCCCTCGCCCGAGACGCGCTCACCAACATGATACCGGGTGACGGCCGAGCCGACTTCGGCAATGACGCCGACGAACTCGTGGCCGACAACCATCGGCACCGGAATGGTCTTTTGCGCCCACTGGTCCCAGTTCCAGATATGCACATCGGTGCCGCAGATGGCGGACTTCGTCACCTTGATCAGCACGTCATTGGGGCCGGGTTCCGGCACCGGGACGTGTTCCATCCACAGGCCGATCTCAGCTTTGGATTTGACGAGCGCCTTCATCATGTTTGTCATTTTCAGTCCTCAAATATTAAAGCGCTGTGCGCCGCCCCTCACCCTAGCCCTCTCCCCGCCAGCGGGGAGAGGGGACGACCGAGGCTGCCGCATCTCCCTTCTCCCCGTTCACGGGGAGAAGGTGCCCGATAGGGCGGATGAGGGGCAGCCCTGCGGCCGATCAAATCACGCCAAGCTCTTTGCCGACCTCTTCGAACATGGCAATGGCGCGGCGCACATCCGCCTCGCTATGGGCCGCCGACATCTGGGTGCGGATGCGCGCCTGGCCCTTGGGCACGACCGGGAAGGCAAAGCCGACGACATAGACGCCTTTTTCCAGCATTTTCGCCGCAAAAGCCTGCGCCAGCGACGCATCCCCCAGCATCACCGGTATGATCGGATGGCCCTCGCCGGCCAGCGTGAAGCCGAGCCTGCCCATCTCGGTGCGAAACAAAGTGGCGTTGGCTTCAAGCCGGGCGCGCAGCGCGTCGCCATTGTCGATCAGGTCGAACACCTTTAGCGATGCCGCCGCAATCACCGGGGCGAGCGTATTGGAGAACAGATAGGGGCGCGAGCGCTGGCGCAGCCAGTCGACGACCTCGGCTTTTGCCGATGTATAGCCGCCGGAGGCGCCGCCGAGCGCCTTGCCGAGCGTGCCGGTGATGATATCCACCCTGCCCTCGACGCCGCAATATTCGGCCGAACCGCGGCCATGTTTGCCGACGAAGCCGACGGCATGGCTGTCATCGACCATGACCATGGCGCCGTATTGTTCGGCAAGGTCGCAGACGCCTTGCAGGTTGGCAATGATGCCGTCCATCGAGAAGACGCCGTCGGTGGCGATCAGCTTGAAGCGCGAACCCTCGGCCTTCTTCAGTTCTTCCTCCAGTGCCGCCATGTCATTGTTGGCATAGCGGAAGCGCTTGGCCTTGGAGAGCCGCACGCCGTCGATGATCGAGGCGTGGTTGAGCGCATCGGAGATGATCGCGTCTTCCTCGTTCAACAATGTCTCGAACAGGCCGCCATTGGCATCGAAGCAGGAGGAATAGAGGATGGTGTCTTCCATGCCCAGAAACGACGAAATCCGCGCCTCCAGCTGCTTGTGTTCCTCCTGCGTGCCGCAGATGAAGCGGACCGAGGCCATGCCATAGCCGTAACGATCGAGCGCCCGTTTGCCGGCCTCGATCAGTTCGGCATTGTCGGCAAGGCCGAGATAGTTGTTGGCGCAGAAGTTCAAGACCTTGGCACCCGACGCGACCTCGATCTCGCCGGCCTGCCTGGAGACGATCACCCGCTCCGTCTTGTAAAGCCCGGCGGACTTCAAACCCGAAAGTTCGGTGGAAAGATGGGACAAAAATGCGGTGCTCATTGCAAATGCAGCCTCGTTTGAGCCGATAACGCTTTTCGCGCAACAGCTTTGGGAAATTTCCGTCGTGGAACGATGAAGAAGGATTATGACCCTCTGCCAGCCCTCCCTCGGCCTTGCGCTTGCTCTTGGCAGTTTGCCTGAGATGAAGCGAAGGCCGGGATGGCGATGGCGATTAGGCAGCGGTGGCCGCAAATCCATTATGGCAGAGGTTCTTCAGGTCTTCCAACGACATAGCGTCCAGCTCAAGGGCGGTGAGAAGGTCATTCTCGGCGGTGAAGTCGCGGCCGTACATGGCCGAGAAAATCCTCACACCGGCTTCGTGCAGCTCTGCGGGATAGCCAGCCAAGCGTCCGATCTTCGCCGTCATCACCAGACCGAACGGGACATCCTCCGTCACGTAGCGGCTGTCAGCCGTGGTCGGACCGCTACCGCCGTTGCCGGCTTCGTGCATCTCCTGATTCATCTGGGAGATGGAGCTGACCGGCACGTGGAACGAAAGATGGAAATGCTGGAAGATGTTGCGCACCTCAAGACCGAGTTTGGCAGCGATCGCGATTCGCTCCTGGTCGAGGTCCTCCAGAAGACGCCCGACATTCGGCGTCACGTTCTGCCCCTGGCTCCAGCTTTCGCCGCGCTCCATGCGGGTCATGTTACCGAGCGCGATCCCCATGTGATTTTGCGGGTTGAGGTTAGAAAGCGCGATGGCCATCAGGTTGCCGCGATCAAGGAAACGATCACCAAACAGGTCCTTGCAGACTAAGAGACCGGCAGCGCTCCGCGAAGTGGGCACGGTTGCGAGGTCAACCTGTTTGCGTATCGTATTCACATTGACCGATGTCGGGCTCAGCTGCCGTCCGGACACAGCCGTGGTACCCCAGGCGACAATCGTGGCGACGACGCCGCGCTCGGCGAGCACGCGTGACAGGTACAGCGCTCCAAAAGAGGCATGCGAGCTGAAGATGACCGTCTGCTGTGAAGTGACATAAGGCGCGATTGCGTCGAGAACAGTCTTGTGGCCGTAGGCCGGCAGCGCAATGACGAGCGCGTCTGCGCCGGTAACGAGTTCCCCGGCGCTTGCCGCAACGCCCGGGTGGAACGTGCCTTTGATTGCGCCCTCTGCAATCAGCGCCGCGCCCGTGGCCAAGGCTTTGGTGCGCTCGCCCGACGGTGACCACAACGTCACTTTATGCCCCTGTTGTTCAACGAGTGCCGCCGTTCCAAAGGCGATCGAACCCGCACCAACAATACCTACCCGCATGACATTTTCCTTCTTCTGCTTAATCTGTCGAATCGGCTAAAAGCCGATCATCATTTTGGACGTATCGATGTCCGCTGCGGTCCCAGCCCGACGTCACCGGGTGCAACCACAAGGAATGCTCCGGCTCCGACAGGGCCGATGCTCTTCAGCGAATGGGGCACGTCGGCGGCGTAGCGTGCCGTCTCGCCTGCGCGCACCGTCATCGTGCTGCCGGCACTTCTGACCAGGATCTCGCCTGTGGTGCAGTGCAGATGCTCGATGGTGCCTGCCCCATGAGGGTCGCTTGCCAATTCCCCTTCTGCCACAAAGCTCAGGAGATACCATTCGATCAGCGAAACCATGTTGGCAGGTGACAGGATCTGCAATGTGCAGGTACCGTCCGCACTGCGGATGGTCGGCGTCAGGTTTCCGGGCTGGAGATCGATGATGGAACCGCCCCCCCGCTCTTCGCTGGCGCCGCCGATCAGGCTGTTCAGATCGATCTTCAGCGCGCGCGTCAGATGCCAAAGCGTCCCATAGGTCGGATTGGCATTGCCGCGCTCTATTTCTGACAGCATGGAGCGCGATACACCGGAC
The DNA here is from genome assembly GCA_900468065.1 of Hyphomicrobiales bacterium. Taxonomy (GTDB): domain Bacteria; phylum Pseudomonadota; class Alphaproteobacteria; order Rhizobiales; family Rhizobiaceae; genus Pararhizobium. Next base: position 3,778 of record UBTA01000047.1, read on the forward strand.
ATAGCCGCCAGCTCTGCGAGCGTCAGATTCATTTCTTTTCGATAGGCCTGCAGGCGCGGCCCGATTTCGGGCGGATTGTTCGAAAGCATGCTTTGTTCCCCCTCTTGCCGAACCAGTGAGCGCAAGCAATCAATCTCTGATTGGTTCGCCAAGTGTGTGCATGAGCCGGTTGGCCCAGCCGAATAGCGATGTGGACAGGATCAGATCGAGGATCTCGTCCTGACCCAACCCAGCCTCCACGAGTGCTGCCAAATCGGCAGTGTCTGCATCGGGAGGGCATTTGGAAAGTTTGACCGCGAACGTCAGGATCGCTTTCAGGCGCGGACCGATCTCAGCGTGCACTCCATCGGAAAAGATGGCAGCGATGACGTCCTCGTCCTTGGTCAACTGGTTGTAGCGGCTGGCATGCACCGCAGCACAATAGATGCAATGGTTGACGATGGAGGCACCGACTGCTCCGATTTCACGCTCGGCGCGCGACAAGCCGCCGCGATTGTACATCACCGCGTTGAACAGCGGCGTTCTGTGTTTCAAGGTTTCGACGTCATGGGCGAGCACCAGAACGTAATCCGAGACCTTGGTATTGGATGGCGTGATCTTCAGCGCCTCGAGCTGTTCGGCGCTCGCCTCAGCGAGATCGAGCGGGGTGACATAGGGCTTCCAGACCGGGATTTCGGTGGTAAAGTCTTGGACGATGCTGCTCATGCCAGACCCCGCATCAACTGCAGGCCCACTGTAACCCGGATCTGGTAACTGACGAAAGCAACAAGTTCGGACAGCCGAACGATGTCTTCGTCGGCGATCCCCGCCTCCTGCAGCAATTCGACGTCGCGGCGGGTCGCATCTTTGGGCGCGTGAGCGACCAAATCGACATGCCTGATGAGGGCCCTTGCCCGAAGGTCGCTGCCACCGTCGAACCAGATATCGGCCAAGCGGACGGCGTTATCGGGCGCACCGGCCTTTTCCAGCATCGCTTCGAAATGGTCTTCAAGGGCCTTGTGATCGTTTATCTTTGCTATGCGCCAAGCGAGGGCTGCACGCTCGGCACGCGACAGTCCACCGGGATTATCCGGCGTTAGGGCGCCATCATGCGTCTGCTGGGACAGTGCCATAACATCGGCCCTGCCTGCCACAACATGAGCCAGCGCGCCACCTGGTTCTATGCCAACGATCGCGGCAATCACATCCTCGTTTTCAGCCATGTCGGTTCTCCTATGCCTGCTTGCGGGCGCTGGTCTCTGTGTCAGCCGGCAAGGGCGACGGCGTCCACTCATCACCGCGCAATTCCGGCGTATCGTAGTCGAGCAACCGCTGCCAGTACTGGTCAAAATTCTCGGTATAGAGCTTGGCCGCGATCTCTCTCGCCAGCCATGCCGCCCCTTCGCTGATACCGGGAATGTCGCCACTGACCTTGCCAAGGCTTGCGGCGGCACCGGAATTGAAGCTGTGGATGTTGGCGAGCCACGGCGCCTGCCCCGGCTCGCGCTCAAGAAAGGTGAAATCATTGGCTAGGTAGGGGAATTTTCCCAGATCGGCATTGTCCTGGCCAGCCGGCGGGGTGAAACGGTCCTGCCACAACAGGATTTTGTCGGCGTAACCATCGAGTTCCCTGCGTGCCAAGGGATCGACGCCGAAACCGGTCCCAAGAATCAGGAAATCGGCTCGAACCGCCTTGCCTTGCGATGTCTCAATGACGATCTCGTCGCCATCGAGTTGCGCCTTTTCAACCGCCGCATCAAAATGGAAATAGGCATTCGGATGCCGGCTGACGCGCAGCGTCGACCCCCTGGGGGCCGGCGTCTGGGTGCGCAGCGAATAGTTCATGATCTGCCAGCGCCTGGCATCACCCAGCTGGGGAAAGGCTGCGGTAAAGCCGAACGAGCCGATGCCCATCAGCTTGTTGATGCAGGGCATTTCCTTGCGGCGGATGAGATGGCGAACTTCGGCCGCTCCTGCTTCGAGCGCCTCGGCGGCATTGTCGACTGCGGAGGCGCCGACGCCAACAACCACGACCCGCTTGCCGCGCAGGGCCGCAAAATCGATATTATGTGAAGAGTGTGCCCAGTATTTCTGCGGCAGGCCGTCGATGAAGCCGGGAATGCTGGGATGGCCCATTCCATCACGGCCGGTCGCCATCACCACCTTGCGTGCAAGGACCGATTTTTCTCGCGCGCCGTCGCCGGCCAGCATCAGCCGCATCAGCTCGCCCTCGGGCTGGATCATCTTGATCTCGACGTCGTTTTCAACCGGCAGGTCGAGCACCTTGCGATACCAGCAGAGGTATTCCATCCACATCGGGCGCGGAATTTTATCAAGGGTCGCCCATATGTCGTTGCCGAACTGGGCAACGTACCAGGCGCGGAAGGTCAGCGACGCCACGCCAAAGGCAGGCCCAGTCAATTGCTTGGGCGAACGCAACGTCTCCATGCGAGCATAGGTCAACCATGGTCCCTCAAGGCCGGGCTGATTGCGGTCGAAGATGCGGATGTTCCCTATCCCGGCACCAATCAGCGCGAAACTGGCGACTAGACCACACATGCCGCCGCCGATGACAACGACATCGTGGACGCGCTCCTCGGAGGCCGTGGGCACCACCCAGTTCGCTGGCGGATAGCACAGGCAGGCAAGATCGTCGCGAACACGCTGCTCCAGCTCCGGCAGGCTTTTCGCCGCAGATTTGAGCGGTGTCTGTACATTATACGCCATGGTTCACCTCCGCCGCCCGATCGAACTCGTAGTTCGCATGAGCTGCCTTACGTGCCTAGAGACCCGCACTTTAAGCGATGCGAGCCGCTGATTTCTCAATTCTGGGCGTGCCGGTCTGGAATGACCGTCGTGGTCTCTGGCTTCCAGCCGAGCCAGATGTCTTCACTGCTCAGCTGGGCAACATCGCTGGGGTGCACGAGAGTGTTGAGCATGGCGCCGCCTGCGACTTCGACCATCAGCGAGGTGTGGTTTCCCTTGAACACGCGCTGACGAATCTTGCCCTTGATGCGGTTGCCTAATACCGGCTCGGCAGCCGAGCAATGGATCGCTTCTGGGCGCAGAACGACGTAAAGATGCTCGCCATGCCGGGGGTCAAGCCCGCCAGGATTGGCCGTAATGGTGATGCCATTCCAGTTCAGAGCTGCAACATCGCCCTTCGAGCTGATCACTGTGCTGCGCAGCAGGTTGGTCTCACCGATGAAATTGGCAACGAAGACAGATCCGGGCCGGCCGTAGAGTGTGTTGGGGTCGCCCATTTGCTCGATGCGGCCCTTGTTCATGACGACGATCGTATCGGACATCGTCAGCGCCTCTTCCTGGTCGTGTGTCACGAACATGAAAGTCTTGCCGGTTTTTTCCTGGATCGCCTTGAGCTCGATCTGCATCTGCTGGCGCAGTTTGGCATCAAGCGCGGACAGCGGCTCGTCGAGGAGCAGCACGTCCGGATCCGGTGCCAGCGCACGCATGAGCGCAACACGCTGGCGCTGGCCGCCCGACAGCTCCGCTGGCAGCCGATTGGCGTAATCCTGAAGCTGGACGAGCTCCAGCAGTTCCGACACCCGGCGGTGGATGCGCTGGTTGTCGAAGCCTTTCAATTCAAGTCCGAAAGCAATGTTCTTAGCGACGCTCATATGTGGAAACAGCGCGTAGTCCTGGAACACAATGTTGACGTTGCGCTTGTTGGGCGGAACCCGGGTCACGTCCTTGCCGCTCAGCATGATGCGGCCGGACGTCGGCGTCTCGAAGCCGCCAAGCATACGAAGCGACGTGGACTTTCCGCAACCGGAAGGTCCAAGCAGGGTGACGAACTTACCGGCCTCGATGCTGAGGTTCAGGTTATCGACGGCGACATGCTTGCCGTAGCTCTTGTTGATATTCTCGAATTGAACGACGGGTTCCATCAGCGGGTCCTCGCACGGCGGGTGATAAATTCGGCGTACAATCCGACAGCGGCCGTAACCACCAGGACAATCGTCGCCATTGCGTTGATTTCAGGAGACATGCCGCCTTGCACCTTGGCAAAGATCAGCATGGGTAGCGTTGGGCGATACCCGCCCAGGAAGAACGTGCGGACGAAATCGTCGATCGACAATAGGACGCAAAAGATCATGCCGCCAAACAGCGCTGGCCCCAGATAGGGAAGCGTGACGCGGAAGAAGGCAACAATACCGTCAGCCCCGAGATCGCGCGCCGCATCGACGAGATTGCCCGGCATGGAGCGCAGACGTGTGAGAGCCATTACCACCACGAACGGTACCGCATGCACCGTATGTCCCAGGATGATGGCCATCGTTCCAGTCGGCATATCGATCGTCGAGATGAAGATGCGCAGCGAAATCGCCGAAATCATCCCTGGTACGACGGCGGGCAGGCAGGCGAGAGCGAAGATTATCGTCCGTCCGCGTATGCCATCCGCAACGATCAGCATGGCGATCCAGGTACCGAGCGTGGTCGCGGCAAGCGTTGAGCCGGCGGCGATCATGATAGAATACAGGCACGCCTCCAGGAACTGCTTGTCCTGCATCACCTTCGCGTACCAGTCGAGCGTCCAATCGCCGATCGGAAAGGCGACAAAATTGGCGTCCTTGAAGCTCATCGCCATCATCAGCGTGAGCGGCAGTAGCAGATAGAGGATGAAGGCCCAATAGAACGCGGTCAGCGTCGTGCGTGGCGCGTCAGAAACCATGTTGCGCATCAGAACGCACTCCCTTTCTTGCCGCCGACGAGGCGCATGAAGATCCCAGCGGTGATCAGAGCCGTTACCAACATGATCAGCGCGAAGGCCGCGCCAACCGGCCATTTGTCACTGGCGCCGTGGAAGAAGCCGCTGATGGTTTCGGGGAACAGCACGGTGTTTGGACCGCCGAGCAGCATGGGGGTTGCAAAGACGCCGATGCAGGTCAGGAACACCAGCGAACAACCCGACACGATGCCATCCTTGGACAGCGGCAGGATGATTCTGCGGAAGCGTGTGAACGGACCGGCGCCGAGATCGGCGGCAGCGTCCAGATATTGCGAAGGAATCTTCTCGATCGCCGAGTAAAGCGGCAAAAGCATATAGAGGCAGATCAGGTAGACGAGGCCGAAGCCGAGCGAGAACGAGGTATAGAGCATCGGTATGGGGCGATCGATAAGCCCGATCTCGCGCAAAAGGACATTGACTGCACCGCGGTTGGCCAAAAGCATGATAACCGAAAATGTGCGGATCAGTTCTCCGGCCCAGAATGGCACCAAGAGGAGCAACAGGGCCTTTGAGCGGCCCTCCGGCTTGACTATCTTGGCGACATAATACGCAACCGGATAGACAACGACCAACGTTACTGCAGTGGCAGCCGTCGCAAAGACGAAGCTCTTGATCAACGGCGTAAAATAAAGCGACTCCCGGAAGAAGATCGCATAATTGGCCAAGGTAAAGTGCGATTCCACGCCTGGCTGGATCGGGTAGTGGGACAGAAGACTGATCTTCAGCATCTGATAGATCGGGCCGACATGAAGCATAATCAGCCAGATCACCGGCACCCCGGCCAGAAGAAGAATGCGGCCGATCCGCGATTCAACCGCAGCACCTAGCGTATGCCGGTAAAGTGCGGAATTGACTATCTGCGCTATGCCGGTCGAATATTTGGGTATGGGCGCGCCCCGCCCTGCCGCATCCCCGGCTAAAGTGTTGCTATTCACCATCAAACAATCTCGGTTGGCGCAGTCCAACTGGTATCGCGGCGCCGCCGGCGGTCAGTCATTGCGCGTTGTTAGGCTTGAAGGCCCATGGCCGCCCCCCCGCCCGGAGATCACCGAAGCGCTCCGGAACGGGTTGGCTTATGCAAGCTTCGCCTTGTCAGGCCGCCTTGACCTCCGCAGTCGCGCGGTCAATCATCTCATTCTTCATGTCACGGTTGATCGACGAGAAGAAGATGATGCGATCGACTTCTTCCTGTGACAGCGTCGAAGCGAGCTTTTCTCGGTCGGTGAGCAAGTCACCAACGCCATTCATCGTTGAACTGTAGCCCGACTGGCGGGTCATGGCTGCCCCGACATCCGGACTGGCCAGGATTGCGTCAAGAAGCTTGTAGGCATTCTCGGCATTCGGCGCATTGTTGACGACGTTGAGCGTGTAGCAAAAGCCGAACGTGCCTTCCTTTGGCACTGATAATTGAACCGGGTGGCCGTCCATGATGAGCTTGGCAGCCGGGCCTGACCACGAATGCGCGAGATAGATATCCTCGTTGATGAACATCTGCTGCACTTCAGAGCCCGCATCGTAGTACTTACGGACCATATCCTTGTGCTTGATCAGAAGGTCGCGGGCTTCGTTGGTTGCCTTCTGGGCGATTTCCGGCTTGCCGGCATAGGTGACGAAGTCACCGTCATGACCGAGATACTGCATGGCAATCGTCATGAAATCGCTGACGATATAGGATGTCTGCCCCTTGTACTGAGGGTCAAACATGATCTCCCAGCTCGGCGCCTCCTTGACATAATCGACATTGCGGGCGAGGCCTTCATACCCGGCAAGGATTGGCAAACCCCACAGGTTGCCATCAATGCGCGCCCATGGAGCGTCCTGATAAGCGGTGTTGAGATTTTTCCAGTTCGAAATCTTGCCGGTGTCGAGGGGCTGGAGCAGCTTCGAGCTGATGAACTGTGAATAGCGATGGCCGGCAACCGTGACCATATCGGTTGAGGGATTTGCACCCTCGGCGGTGAGCAGATTGTACTGCTTTCCCTGGTCATCGGTTAGACGAATTCTGACTTCGATGCCTGTGTCCTTCTGGAATTTTTCCAGGAATTCCTGCGGCAAGAACTTGTCGTAGGTTGTGACGTTAAGGACACCGTTTTCCGCCCAGGCTGGGCGTGGACGAATAACGAAAGGCATTGCAAGAACAGCCGCTCCCGTGCCGAACAATTTCAGCGCGTTTCTGCGGGTCGTCGTCAACTTGTCACTCATTTAAGTTCCCCTTTTTTGATTTGAACTTGTATCGAGCCATAATCCGGAATTGTTCACGTGTTGTTGGAAAACACGGCTCCGCGTAGGCCGCATCTGTGCCCAGGCAAAATAGATCTGTAAGGTAAGGCCTCCCCGCCTCTGTCCGGTATAACGCATTACGCATCCGGTAAACAGGAATTGACCTCTATACCGGATCATTGTCAAGCATCTTTTCGAGAAAGTTGTTGGACTCTACCCCGCGCTGTAGCGTCATACCCTGCCGGGGACTTCACCGGAGACGCCTGGTACGCAAATGGCCCCTCCATCGGCAACCAGCCATTTTTGCCGTGCTTTGAACATGCCGCGGCCGCAGTCGAGAGTACGCCTTCGCCGAATAGCGGTATCGCGCTTAAACATATTGGCTTCCGCTGCAACCGCAGAGGTCAAGATGTTCTGAAGGATGTAACACCCGGGATAAAACCGGGTGAAGTTGTTGGAATTGACGACCCCTCCGGCTCGGGAAAATCCACGCTCAGGAAATTATCCAGAGGCTCTATTAAGCCAAGCGAAGGCGAAGTTCTGTTTGACGGCTCCAATCCCGCTGACGTGGATCCCGCGCTTGGTTGCGGCGCCATATGGGCGTCGTGCTCCAGGAAATCTGCTGTTCAACCGCACCCTTCACATACTCTACGGGAACTAGCCGGTCTCGCCGTTCTCACGCACAATCTGCCAAGGAGCAGATCGGGGCCGCGTACCCGGAATTTAATACACTCATCGCAATCGACCATAACGATCAACTCTCGAAGCCCCCCGCCTCCAAGGCGGTGCCAGTGCGGATCGAGGCCACCCGTAGCACGTGATAGACCTCCCGGAGATCGGCGAACGGACAGGCGATCTTCGCCAAAGGACGGAGCACCCGCAAACCAGCGCATTCGGCATTCCGATTGGCCACTTGGTAAGCTGTGACTATCGCACCACCATCGTCTGGCGATACGGCATCGCGCCGAACTGCACACCGGCCACGCATGACTACCGCCGCCTTCCGCCTGCACGCCCGCCTATAAGGTTGCTCAATCCGGTTTGTGCACGGCATAGCGAATATGCAGCGCGCCATGGCTCAAAATATCGCAGGAGATCAATGAGAGCTCGACCTTGCCTGCCAAGCCATCCTGACCGAATTCGATGATCCGGTCGCTCCCTGTTTTCGCCTCAAGAGCGGGGGCGACAATCAGGCTGAGTTCGTCGACAAGTCCGGCGGCCATCAGCGAACCATTGATGGCGGCACCGCCTTCCAGCAGAACGCGGGTGATGCCCAGCTCTCTACCGAGCAGTTCCAGCATCGCGCCGACATCGATGTCCTTTTTCTCGGAAACCACGTAGGAAATACCGTCGCTGGTCAATTCTGCCAGATGACTGTCATCGACGCCGGACCCGAGCAGAACGACGACGTGATCGCCATAGAGTTCGTCGCCGGAAAAATGAAGCTTGCCGGAGGGATCCAGTGCGATTGCAAAGCTTGATGCGCCGGGCCTTGCAAAATGAACTGGCCCTGTGACGTCAAAGGGGCCGGCAGGCGGATGCGCTTCTGCTTTTGAAATCTCGGCCATGGTGACGCGACCGACCATCCACGCGTTTCCCGCATGTTCCGCATGGACCTTTTCGTAGAGAGCCGACCAATCGGATCTCCCACCATCCCGACTTTTGGTCCACCGGCTGGGGTGCAGGCTGCCATCCGGTGATGTCATCATCAGGCAAATAACGTGAGGTCTCATTCGTACGCATTCCTTCCTCGTGGGCATAAACCACAAGATAGGGCCGTCACTGGCCGAAACCACCGGCTAGGATGTTTTGGACATGGCAAAGGGTGTCGGTACAATCCGGCAACGTTCGTGTGACCCTGCACAGGTTGTAACGTTTGACAAATCGCAGGTGGATTGCCTCATCGGCGTGTGAGTTTTCCGGACAACACCGCTTGGCGATCGTCAGCCCGATCGCAGTGAAAATGGCGAGCAACACGTGAATGTGGAGGTCGAGCCTTGTCGTTTGGCAGTTAGTCGTGAGACTATGTCTGCAACCATTTCAATGAGATAGCACGGTGCGTTATTTAAGATTGAGCATTTAATTTGAGATTCAGTTCGTGATTTGGAACCCTAAATTGACATTCATAACAAAAACAGAGGCTGTCCGTCCTAGCAGGTGACGCGCAGAAAACCACAATATTTCCATATGTTAAATCAGGATTGGTCAGCGCGGAACGTGGGCAGTCCGTTTCAAATTTACTGCCAAGAGCTGCTCTAACGGGCGCATTCTCACGATTAACTGCCTAGCGACAGCGTATCGTCTCATCCAGTTTTTGCGCGAGGACCCGAAAGAGGTGACAGCGCGGGCGAAACAGAAACACCCCGACGAGCAGGCAGCATGATCGTTTGTCCGTAGAACAGCTGTTGATTACTCCAGCATCGCTTATAATCTCCGGCCAAAGCGAGCTCGGTGCATTGGTGATATATGAACAGCCAACTCCTCAGGTTCGGTGAATTTGTCTTGCACCCGATGCAACGTCGCCTTTCAGCGAACGGTGAACCTGTCTCGGTGGGCAGCCGCGCTTTCGATCTGCTCCTCCTACTCGCCTCGCATCCGGGTCAGGTGATCACAAATCAGCAGATTGTTACCGCGGTCTGGGGGAAAGCAGTCGTGGACGACGCGAACCTTCGCGCCCAGGTCTCCACGTTGAGGCGACTGCTTCGCGACGATCAGCGCGACCCGAAATACATTTCGAACGTTCCTGGCAAGGGTTATTGCTTTATCGCCACGGTCGAAGGCAGCGAGCCATTGAAATCGCCTCCTCTCCCTGCCCCGGCAACTACGCCGGCCGCCCGAATCTATGGTCGATCGGCTGTAATCGAAGCGATTTCCGGCTTACTGGATCGCACGCGCTTCGTGACCATCACGGGCCCCGGCGGCATCGGGAAATCGACCGTTGCCCGCGCAGTCGCTTCAGCCCGCTGCGGGCAGTATCGCGACGGCGTCGTCACTGCAGATCTCTCACAGATTCTCGATCCATCTCTGGTTCCGACAGCACTCGCCACCGCGCTGGCATTCCCAAAACGCTCCGAAAACCTGGTCGCGGACATCGCGAACTTTCTTCTCGACAAACAGCTCCTATTTTGCTGGACAGCTGCGAACACGTGGTCGAAAGCGCCGCATTTGTGACCGAGGCGATCATCTCCGGAACGACTGCCATCTCCATTCTGACCACCAGCCGCGAGCCGCTGCGGGCACAGGGAGAAAGGGTTCATCGATTGTTACCGTTGGAAACGCCGGTGCTGACCGATGGACCAGTTTCGGCCGAGGATGTGGTTGGTGTTCCTGCCATTGACTTGTTCGTCGATCGCGCCGGTGCCTGTCTCGGCGACTTCGAACTGAATGACGATAACGCACTGCACGTCGCCGCCGTCTGTGCCCGCCTGGACGGCATTGCGCTTGCTATAGAACTGGCGGCCGGCCGGCTGGAGACGATCGGCATTCAAGGCTTGGCTGCGTCGCTGACTGACTGTTTCAAGGTGCTGACTCACGGCCGCCGAACCGCACTCGCGCGCCACCAGACGCTTCGGGCGACTTTGGACTGGAGCTATAACCTTCTCGATATTAATGAGCAGCGGACCCTGCAGGCCCTCAGCGTTTTCACCGGAAACTTCACGGCCGAGGGCGCGCGCGAAGCGGCATCGGAAAATGGGACCCATGATGCAGCCGAAGACGCACTGATCAGCCTCACGTCAAAATCATTGGTTTCGGCAAGACCAACATCAGGAAAAACCCTTTATCGCCTTCTCGATACGACCCGCACCTACGCCGCGCAGAGATTGGTCGAAGCCGAACAAGATGAGCCCGTTCGCCGCCGACATGCAAACTACGCGCTGTCATTGTTCGAACGCGCCGAGACCGAGCTTTACAGTCTCGCGCCCGATACATGGACGGAAGATTACATCGTCCACATTCCGACATTGCGCGCAGCCCTTGCCTGGGCTTTTGGCAGCAGGGGCGACGGATTGCTGGGTGCCAGGCTCACCATTTCGGCCCTCCCCTTGTTTTTCCGAATGTCCCTGATCGACGAATGCCTCGGTTGGGTCGGCCGCGCGATTGCCTATCTCGAAGAAAATCCGGGGCTCGACGAACGCAATCGCATGAAGCTCTACGCCGCCCGTGGATGGCCTCAGATGCTATCAACCAGCAAGCTCGACAACGGCATGTCGGCCTGGGCGGCAGCGCTCCAGATCGCCGAGAGCATCGGCGACGTCGATCACCAGCTCCGGGCGGTCTGGGCCGCCTGGGTGGATCGGCTGAACAGTGCCGAGCCACGCGAAGCCCTGCAATTCGCCATGCGGTTCAAGGAGCTCGCAACCCGATCAGACGACAAGACAGACGCGATCCTCGGCTATCGGCTCCATGGCGCAACGCTGCATTGGCTTGGACGGCATGCCGAGGCGGAGGGGCTGTTGCGGCTCATGCTGAGGCAATATGGTGATGGGGAGAGCTCCCATTCGGTGCGCTTTCAGTTCGATCAGCGGGTGACCGCCCGTATCATCCTGGCACGCACCCTTTGGATACAGGGATATCCGCAAAAGGCTCTCGACGAGGTTCGCGAAACGATCGATTATGCGATGACGCTCGACCACAATTTGTCCTTAACGAATGTCCTTGCCGAAGGCGCATGCCCAATTGCGTTATGGACCGGTGAGATTGATTTGGCACGCGGTTATATCGCGCTCCTGACCGAACACACCAAGGCCAACTCTCTTGATGTCTGGCACACTTATTCCTCCTGCTTCGCCGGGACACTGGCGCTGGCCGAGGGACAATCGCACCAGGCCGGAGCGCTTCTTGGGGCGGGGATGGCAAGCCTTCAACGGTCGGGCTTCATCCTGTTTCAAAGCGAATTCCTCTCCGTCAAGGCTCGTGCCTGTCTGCAGCAAGGCGAGGTCACAGCGGCGCTCGAATATCTGGACAGCGCGATAGATCAATGCCGGCGGACCGGCGAGCACTGGTTTCTGGCGGAACTGCATAGGATTAAGGGCGAATGTCTCCTTGCACTTGCCCCCCTAGACGAAGAGGTCCTCGCCACATCGCAATTCCAGACATCGTTGCAGATCGCCGCGGATGACGGTGCTTTGGCATGGGAGCTGCGGTCAAAGATTAGCCTGGCGCGCTTAGGCGTCACGCGGGGAGATGCGGGAGAAGCGCGCCGCGCTTTGCTGACAACCTACGACCGCTTCACCGAAGGCTTCGCCACTGCGGATCTCAGGCAAGCCAGAGCATTGCTCGAGGCGATCTGAGACCGTTTCACACCACGGCTCAGATATCGTTTCACACGGTTTCACACCACTTCATTCGCAAAAATCTCGCCCAGACGCCAAAGTGACCTCACTGAAGCAGGTCGGCCCGCTGTGACGATCGATCGGAACAGGGAGACGACAATGGGGAACACAATCGTACTCGCAAACACGGAAGTTACGCGCAGGGATATCCTGGTTGCGGGACTTGGCGCTGCGGCTGTGTTGGCCATGCCGCATACGGTCAATTCCAAAGCCACGCCCACCAAATCCGATAGGGGAACCAGAAACATGTCGACGATCAAAACGAAAGACGGAACCGAAATCTTCTACATGGCCTGGGGCACGGGCCAGCCACTCGTGTTTCATCATGGATGGCCTCTCAGCGCCGACGACTGGGATGCCCAGATGATGTTCTTTCTGGAAAAGGGCTACCGCGTCATTGCGCACGACCGCCGCGGCCATGGTCGCTCCACCCAGACCGATACCGGCAACGACATGGACACTTATGCCGATGATGTCGCCGAATTGGTGGCCGCACTGGATTTGAACAACGCCGTCCATATCGGACACTCGACCGGCGGCGGCGAAGTCATTCGTTTTCTTGCCCGCCACGGCACCAAACGTGCCGCCAAGGCCGTCATCATCAGCGCCATCCCGCCTGTGATGATCAAGTCGGAGAAGAACCCGGGGGGATTGCCGAAAGAGGTGTTCGACGGCTTCCGCACGGCGCTTGCGGCCAATCGCGCACAGTTCTACCGCGATGTGCCGGCTGGTCCATTCTACGGCTTCAATCGAACTGGCGCCAAAGTTTCCGAAGGGGTGATCAGCAATTGGTGGCGGCAGGGTATGATGGGCGGCATCAAGGCGCACTATGACTGCATCACCGTTTTCTCGGAAACCGACCACACCGACGATCTCCGCAAGATCGATATTCCGTTGTTTGTTATGCACGGCGACGACGACCAGATCGTCCCGATTGCAGACTCAGCTCTCCTGTCGTCGAAGCTCGCTCCCCAGGCCACGCTGAAGGTCTACCCGGGCTTCCCGCACGGGATGCCGACAACGAATGCCGAGACCATCAACAACGATCTGCTGGACTTCATCAAGGCGTAACGAAGACGACGGCGGCCCGCGCCTGCGGATCGGGCCGCCGTGCTCCGATAGGGAGAAACACGATGCGAATACTGTTCCTTATGTTTCCGGGCGACGCCGAGATCAGTTTACTGCGCCTCGGGCTACTGGCCCCCGCCTACTACCTGTTCAAGGATCTTCCAGCCGACGTCGTCCTGGCGTCGCCTCAGGGAGGAAGCCCAATGGCAAGTGCAGGCGAACATGGGACACGGGGAGACGACGTCCGGCGTTTTCTGGGTGACCGCATGGCGCGCGAGGAACTGGCCGACACACTCATGGTCGATCAGGTCGTCATCGACGATTTCGACGCGGCCTATTGTTTGGGTCTCGTCGGCGCAATTTGGAAACAGGTCGGCACGGAACGCGTGGTCTCACAGTTTCTCGACGCGGGAAAGCCTGTTGCAATCATCCCCGGCGCTGGAGTGGATATATCACCCCACGGCGCGGCGAACGGATTGCTGATCATTGGCGATAATGACGCCTCTCCTCTCCTTGCCGCGCGCGCATTGATCGAACTTCTTCAGCAGAAACCAAATAAGAGGATGCCGTCATGACCATTACCGCCGTCAAGAAAAGCGTGACCCTCGGCGTCGGACGGTCTTCCGACGTGCCAAACGTCGCTCCCTATCGCTTTCAGCAGGGCGACTTCAATCTCACCATCCTGAGTGATGGTTATTTCAGTCTGCCTGGCACCGTCTTTGCGCCAGAAGCAAGCCTTGTGGAGCGCGCCGACGTGGTCGCGCGTCTTGGTTTTTCGAACGACACCATCCGCTCGCGCGCCAATATTCCGGTGATCACCATCGGAGACGAGGTGATCCTAGTCGATGTCGGTGCGGGCCAGAAATACGAGCCGACCGAAGGCTTGCTCGCCGGCAATCTTGCAGCCCAGGGAATCGATCCAGCCTCGGTAACGCGTGTCCTGTTCACGCATGGTCATCCGGATCATATCTGGGGTACGCTTACTGAGAACGGCGATCTCAGGTTTCCCAACGCGACCTATTACATGGGAGCGACGGAATGGAACTTCTGGATGGACCCCGACTTCCGCACGTCGATGCCTACAGTTCTCCACGATTTCGCACTCGGCGCGCAACGCGACCTGATGGCCGTGAAAGAGCGAATGGTCATGCTACAGCCGGGGGACGAGATCCTATCCGGGATCGTCGCCTTGGATACGGCCGGCCATACGCCTGGGCACCTGTCGTTCGAGGTCGCTGGCGACGAGGGCCTGATTATCACCGCTGACGCTGCCACTAGTCATGTTATCTCGTTCGAACACCCATCCTGGCGCTTCGGCTATGACATGCTGTCGGATCTGGCGATCAAGAACCGGCAGACCCTGCTCGAAAGGGCTGCCGCCGAAAAATTGAAGCTGCTCGGCTATCACTGGGCCTATCCTGGCGTCGGGTTTGCTGAACGCAAGGGCACCGCTTTCCAGTTCGCACCGGCGCATTAGCGCCGGTGATGTCGCCAATAGTTTGGTTTGCGTGGCTTGCCGGTATTACGATGCGTTGCTAAACCTATTTGGGACTTGGTCCTTGCTTCCCCTCACCACCGATTGCGGCAAAAAAGCTGACCGCCTTGACGAGACGAACAAGCGACCCTGTTTCTTACAAAGTCCTCGGTAACAAATTCATTAGGCGAGCCAGCGACTTACGTTCTAGAGTGACTGATTTGGGGCCGGAAGCAGAATGTCAGCTTCTGGCTTAGGGATAACGCAAGCGGACACAAATCAAGAAATTCGAAATCGGACTGGTCCTCTACTCTATACTTACGTGGTGGCCTTTCTGAGGTCGGCCCGTTGGATTCAGCGATCTACGATGCAGCGCTACCCTTGTTCCAATCACAGTCTCAGCGATCGTTGCACTTTTATTTGTGGTTACCAGAGGTCTATGACGGGACGACCATCGGTTTCTGACCTGAAATCCACTTCCCAGTAGCTCATATCGAAGTCAGCGCACTCCTTGGGAGTGAATCCCTCGGCATGCAGCTCCTTCCAATAAACTGGCGCGATTGTGTCGGCATAGACGATCAACGGGCGGCCTTTAGGTCTCTAGCCCGCGCAAGCATCCAATCCTTGAAGTAGGTACAAAATTGGTCGCTGGATAGCCTCGTCCGCCGCCGCTCGGCGAGGATTCGCAGTAATGCATCTATTCGCCCCAGGCAAGTGGCACTAAAACGGAAGCTGACGTCTCGCCGGCCAACTAGAGGACGTAAGCTCGATTACAATAACAACTGGCGGGCTTTGCCAGAATGTTTTGGCTAACCATTCCGCCTGTAGCTGTTCGACCCAGCGCGGAGGCGGCTCTGCAACAGGCTCAGGTCGAACTCGATAGAACCACGGTTCGGGCGGGGGTCACGGGTACCGTTCAACAGTTTGTGCTTCGCCCTGGTGACGTCGTGAACGCGATGCTCCGGCCCGCTGGCATCCTTGTGCCAGAGAACGCTGGCCGCACAACGCTTATCGCTGGTTTTGGTCAGATCGAGGCCCAAGTGATGAAACGTGTAATGATCGCGGAAGCGACTTGCGTCGGAAAGCCCTTCACTATCATTCCGATGGTCGTGACCGAAATGCAGGACGTCATCGCCGCCGGCCAGGTTCGTCCTACGGATCAACTTATCGACGTTCAGCAAACGGCACATCCCGGCACGCTGACGGTCTTCCTAGAGCCGCTCTTCCCCGGTGAACTTGAAGGCGTGCCTCCGGGGAGCAGTTGCATTGCAAATGCATGTACCAACAATCACGACGCTTTGGTGGATCCGAACATCGGCACGATGAGATGGGCTTTCCTGCATGCGGTCGACGCCGTCGGCCTCGTGCATGCAATGATCCTGCGGATGCAGGCAGTGTTGCTGCCCGTCCAGACGCTCGTATTCTCGGCTCACTGACACGAGTGCGAGTCACGTACGTACTTCTCGAAAGCCCCATCCAATGAACCGCATACGAGGACGAAGGACGATGAAAGCCTTTACCCATATCAAGAATGGAATGGCTGTTACGGCCCTTTTCATGTTGGTGGCCGTGCCTATTCTTAACGCAACGCCCGCTGAAGCCCGCCGTGTCGCCGCAGGTTGCGGAGCTCGTGGCTGCGCCGCAGTAGGCCGGAATGGTGCAGTCGCGGTCCGACGCGCCCCAGCCACCCGTCGCGTCGTTGTTGTCAATCCTCGCCGTTATTGGCATGCGGGCGGTGCGATTGCGGCGGGTGCTGCTATCGGTTTTGTTGCCGGAGCGGCCGCTGCATCCCTGGCTGGAACCCCTCCGAAGCCAGGCTACTGCTAGTATTATACTTCGCCGAGCAAGACCACTGGGTTCTGGGACGTCTGCCCCTGACAAAGTCAATCACACCCGTTTTTAACAGGGGCCGCTGATAATGCTCCTAGCCAGGCTTATATTGCGTTGCAAGATCGCGCCCGAACCATAGCAGTGGACTTGATTGGTGGCCGCTCTATGCCTTGGGTGCGCGGCGCGCTTGGCGGCACGCATAAGGTTGCACAGGTGTCGAGCGAGACCTGGTTTTGAGGGGAATCCCGCCAGGTCTCTGACCAAGAGGATGGGGGCAACCCCGACTGGCTGGCACACAGTATCTGTAGATACTTGGCATCTCAAGTTATACCATCCACCATTCGTGCGTCGCTAACGCCACTCCTTGACGCTCGAGGGCGCGTTGTTATGCGTTGGCGAGAACAGAAATTTTCGGCGGGCTGAAATAATGCGCCGATATCTCGTCGGCGCTTACAGGTTTGCTGAATAGGTAACCCTGGAGAAGGTCGCATCCGGAAAGCCTGGCGATCATAGCTTGCGACTGAGTTTCTATGCCTTCGGCCGTGACAGGGATTTCCAGGGCGTTGGCCAGTGCGACCGTCGCATGAAATACACCTGCGGCCTTCTGGTCTCCGTCGAGCTCTGCAGCGAGCGATTTATCGATTTTGAGGCGATCGAAGCCAAACTTTCGTAAAGCACCGATGCTGGCGTAGCCAATTCCAAAATCGTCCAATGCGACTTTGACGCCGAGTTCCTTCAGCGCCGCAATCGCTCGGCGGGCTTGATCGGGATGAGTGATAAGAACCCCTTCGGTGATTTCGAGCGTCAACCTGGACGGATCGAGTCCCGCAATCTCCAAGGTCTCCGCAGCCCGTCGGACAAAGCTCTGATCCTGCAGTTGCAGCGGAGATACGTTGACGCATAGACCGATACTCGGCCACCTCGCAGCAGTTATCGCCGCCCTTTCGAGGACCTGCATTCCAAGCACGTCGATGAGGCCCGCCTTCTCGGCGATCGGGATGAAGATATCCGGCCGAACAGGTCCAAGCGTCGGGCTACTCCATCGTGCCAACGCCTCGACGCCCTGAATTTCCTGAGAGCCCGCATCAACGAGGGGCTGATACTTTACGTCGATACCCCCACCGCAGAGGGTTTGACGCAATTCAGCCTCAAGCATGGCTCGCTCGTTGCGCACCGCATCCAGCGCTTGCTCGTAGACGACTGTCCGTCCACGTCCCAAATCCTTGGCTTGATAAAGAGCGATGTCCGCTGTTCTCATCAACTCGCCGATCTCTGCGTCGACATCCTTGACCACGGATACACCGACGCTACCGCCGAGCTGAATAAGCCGTCCGTCGATTGCAAACTCGCTCGATACCGCACGCTGGATACCAGATGAGATAACATGGTGCTCCAGCGCACCCTCAGTGCTGATAGTAACAACCGAGAACTCATCTCCCCCAAGCCGGGCGACGAATGCATGAGACGGAAGTTCCGCGCGAAGCCTGTCCGCGACAGCAATGAGCAAGCTGTCGCCCGTGGCATGCCCCCAGGCGTCGTTGACGCCTTTGAAGCCGTCGAGATCAAGCAGGTGCAACTGGATGGCCGAGCCATTCGGCTCCGCAATGGCGTCCCGAAGGAAGTTCGCAAAGCCAGCGCGGTTGGCCAGGCCAGTGAGAGGGTCGTGAAATGCCTTATGCCGCGACGCAGCCTCATCCTCACGCAGTTTGCGGATAATGGCGAAGCCGACGATCCCGATTGCGGCAAGGAAGAGGGCCAGGATTGCACAGCCTACAGCAAGCTGCGTCCTTACTGCGAGGAAGCTTCGGCTTCCGGGAAGCTTTGACGGCCAACTCAGATAAGCGACCTGCCTGCCCCAGACATCGCCCAGGGGAACGTTGAGCATCGTCTCGTCTTTTGCCAAGTTAAGCGACATCCCGTCGATGCGGAATACCTGAGACAGCTTGTTGACAACACTGGGGGTCAGATGCCGGGCAAAGATCAGGACGTACAGATTTCCTTCCTCGACGCGGGTCGCCGATATCCTCGGCCTAATCGTCGCTGCGCCAACGACAGCGATCCCGCCCTTGGTTTGAATAAACTGAACTGGGACAGGGCCTCCCTTTTGCTTCACGTTATAAGCCTGAGCGATGAGGGTACCCAGATCGGGGCCAAAATAGAAAGTGGGATCGATACCAAGGTCCCTCCCGTCCTTGTAAGCGACGATCACTTTCCCTCTGACATCGATAACGACTACTGTATCATACAGCGGGTTGTCCGAGTCCGTTAGGGACCAGTTTTCTATGATCCAATATTTACGTGTGATCGAGTTGAGCTGCTTGTAAGCTCCGTCCCATGTCGCGTTGTCGTGGATCGTTCCTGATAGCTGGCTGCGCAGTGCCTCAACCGCCCCACTAGCCGCATCCACAGCGCGGGCGTCGTCGATTTGATTGGCTGTGTTCCGGATCGTGTCGATCGAACGCAGCACGATCACGGCAAACGTACTCGCCACTGCTATAAATAGGATCGCGATTACGGCAACAAAGTGCCGTCGGCGTCGCGTAGTCGAGACCAGCGATCGTGGCATTAAAACCTCCGGCCAAATTCAAGAGTGGGCCATTTGATCGGAGCGACCTCCCGATCGCGCCGGGATCAGTGTAGGTTGAAGAGCCTAACAATCTCTGAGGGTACTGCTAATATTTCGCTTGCGGCTACTCGATAACTGCGGCCGCCCTTCAAAGGGCGATACTGGCTGAAGATTTGCGCGAGAGCTGACCCTATCCTGTCCTAGCGGGTCAGTTCACGGTGGCAACCTACACCTTCTCCGATGTCCCTCTATGCGCCCTAGGTCGATCCGTTCCGCCGAGACCCTCTCGTGGTCGGGAGCAATAACAGTCGTCATCCGGTCGCCATGGAGGTGACGCGCAGTTTCCGGCCTCCGGTGAAAATCGCGCACCACGATGGAAGTGTTCCAAGCACAGTTGTTGGAACACATAACTGTGCGCTTGAGGTGCCGCAACGTCTGCTTCCCTGCCCGAAGCCGCGTCACCCTTCCACAATCTAGCCCTTCCAAGCTTCGGAACGACCCGATAACAACATCAAAACGAAAAAAGGTGCTGATGGTTCGACCGAGATCCAGTTCGGCGGCTGTGATGGCAAGATAGTCAACTGCCTGCCGATCATGCCAGGCTGGAACTACACAGTCAGGCTCGCCGCAAACCGAAATCCCGGAAGGGAAATGGACGTTTCCGGAACCGGTTGTTGTTCAATGATGATGCGTGCGCAATGGCCGGTGGCGGACACTTCCCGATGGCCGCTTTGGCCCAAACCGATCATTCGGCTGGCAAAATCTTGCTGAAACGCATTTTGAGCTGGCCGCTTCCTCCTTCGCGTTCGTAGAAACGTATCGCATCGGCGTTCCACGACGGGGTCTGCCATTCGATTCTTTGAGCGCCCGCCTCAACCGCCACCAGACAGGCCCGGTCGAAGAGGAGCTTTCCCATGCCTTGCTCGCGCGCGCCAGCGCAGACAAACAGACAATCAAGGTGGGCGAACCGGCTTGCGGTCCAAAGGGAAAAATCAAACGTGAGCGCCGCATAGCCAACTAGCTTCCCGCCTTCCTCGGCCACGAAAATGTGGGTGGGAGTCTGCGTTGCATCCGAAACCCGCGCGAGATCGCCCTCGTCAACGGACGCGCACGTCTGCTCGAACGCGGCATGTTGCCGGATCAAATCCAGCAACGATGCTGCGTCCGCCGAGACAGCGCTTCTGACTGCCACGTTCGTCATTCGGCTTCGGTCGAGTTGAGACTAAAGCCTTCGTCCAGCCAGCCAGTCACACCGCCGGCCATGATCTTGACCGGCCGTCCCAAATCGGCGAGCCGCAACGCACCGCGCGCAGCGCCGTTGCAGTGGGGACCCGCGCAGTAGGTCACGAAGATCGTCTCTTCCGGCCAACTGTCCATCTTCGAACGGGTCATCTTGCCGTGCGGGAGATTGAGAGCTCCAGGGATGTGGCCCTTGGCGAATAACGCAGGGCCGCGCACGTCCAGAAGGACAAAATCGGCCCCCTTTCCAAGTGCCTCATGAACGTCCCAGCAGTCGGTCTCGAATGCGAACTCGGTAGCGAAATGGTCGCGGGCCTCAGCGCTCGGGGCGGGCGGAATAGCGGTAACGGATGTTGCCATGATTGGTCTCCTTTCGCCTCCTATCTCCCCAAAACGCTGCCTGCTTGCAATTGGCGCAAATGACAATATACGTAAATATCATGCCAAACCTCACCGGCCCACTCGTCGTCGCTCTGCTATATGATGGTCTTTGCACCTTCGAATTCGGAATTGTCGCGGAGATATTCGGACTTTCACGACCCGAGATGGGGCCGACGTGGTATCGCTTCGCCAGTTGTGCGGTGGATGAAGGACCGATGCGCGCTCATGGCGGCTTCGTTATTTTAGCCGACGCCGGCTCGGAGTTGATTCAGCAGGCCGATATCGTGATCGTTCCCGGCTGGAAGGGTGCCGACGTTCCCGTCCCCGATACGCTTTGCCGACAGCTCCGCGCCGCCTATGACAGAGGAGCGCGGCTCGCATCCATTTGCTCGGGAGCCTTCGTCTTGGCGGCGACAGGACTGCTTTCCGGCGGCACAGCTACGACACACTGGAGATATGCCGACAAGCTGCGCGTTCGTTATCCCGACCTCACGGTTGATGACGCTTCGCTCTACCGCTCGCATAATCGAATCTACACGTCGGCGGGAAGTGCCGCCGGCATTGATCTTATGATAGAGATCGTTCGGCAGGACTTTGGCGCAACCGCCGCCAACTCCGTGGCTAGGCGCTTGGTGATGCCGGCGCACCGAATGGGAGGCCAAGCCCAGTTCCTTGAGCGCCCGGTCCCACATCGGGACGGTCTGGAGATCTCCCCGCTTCTTGAGAATGTCCGTGCGAACCTTGCGACGAACTGGAGCGTGGAGCGCATGGCCGGGGCGTGTCGTATGAGTGTTCGAACCTTTCTCCGTCGGTTTTCCGAAGCCACCGGTCAGACGCCGGGGGATTGGCTCGTGGCTGAGCGTGTCAATGAAGCCAAACGGCTGCTGTGTCTGGGACAGACCAGTATGGAGGTCGTGGCGCTAACATCAGGGTTCGGCAGCTCCCATACGCTCCGCCACCATTTTCGGAAAAGGCTCGGCATCAGCCCGAGTGAGTATCGATCCCGCTTTATCAGCGAACAATCGCGAGTTAATTGAGTTTCGCCTTAACATTCGGACCTTCGCAGTTTCACGACAACCGCGATGCTCGGGAATTAAGCTGATGAGACGCGCGGCGGCTTCGGCCGCAATTGAGATATCCGGTCGTCATGGTTTGACGTCCGCAAAGAGGGCGCAGCGGTCCCCCCCCGCATGATCTGGGGGGTACTCGTTTTATTCACGTTCCAGACGATGAGAAGGTGCGGTTCCGCTTTCGGCCGTTCGGTAGCTGACAGCACGAGCGAAGCAGAAGGACAGCTTTCAGGAGCTCAGCGGGTGTTGCGAAAGACTGCAATCGAGGCGCATTGCTGCCCGGCTGCTCAAGCCAAGACCAGTCCATCAGCTCAGGGGCCGCCTGCGGTCTGACTGCTTCTCGAACGCAAGAGACGAAAGCAGCCGAACCGCCGCGGTTCGCCCAAGTCCGCTATCGGCCCCGAAGCGGACCTGCAAATGGCGTCAAACCACCATTGTCGAGATCGCCGGCTGCTGGGACAACAGGTCGGCGAGCACTGCCATACTCCGCTTTACTTCCTCTAAGCTTTCCGGAGCGCCAAGTCCGATCCTGATCGCCTCCGGAGGGCTTGAGACAGCGAAGGCGTCGCTGGCGACGACGGCGACGCCGACAGAACGAAGTCTCGAAACGAGTTCGCCGCGTGTCCAAGGTTCCGGGACGTGCATCCAGACGTGGAACCCTCCAGATGAGGTCTCGGCATATTTGTGCAGCGTCGCGTTCAGGACTTGCAGCCTCTCGGCGCTCTCCCGGATGATCTCGTCGCGCACCATGTCCGCGAGCCCGTTCTCGATCCATTGCGACGCAACCGCGCTGGTGAGCGGAGAAACCATGGAAGCCGAAGCGCGGATGGCGCTGGCGAGCCTGAGAGATCGTCCTTCCGGTACAGCGATGTAGGCGACGCGCAGGGCGGGAGACAGGCACTTCGACAAGCTCGCCACATGGTAGACGATATCTGGTGCGAGAGCGGCGAGCGGCGGAGGCGAGTGGGGAACCAGGGCACTATAGGCATCGTCCTCTATCACTGGGACATCATGCACGCGGGCCAGCTCAACCAGCTCGCGACGCCGGGCGAGCGGCATGGTCCGCGTCGTAGGGTTGTGGAGCGTTGGCATGCAGTAGAGCGCCTTCGGCTGTCCATTCTGGCAGGCTCGCTCGAATGCCTGAGGAAGCAAACCATGCTTGTCCATTTCCAGCGGCACGAGCTTCAGCTTCAGATGCGAGGCGACGGACCTGAACCCGGGATAGGTCAATTGCTCCGCGCAGACCGTGTCGCCCGGTTCTGTCAGAACGCTCAGCACAGCATTCAGCGCACCCTGAGCACCTGCTGCGACGAGGACTCGATCAGGAGCGGCATCCGGAAGTCTGCGCGACAGCCAGGACGCCGCGACCATCCGGTCCTCCATGATCCCTCCTGGCTCCTGATACCGCATGAGAAGGTCGAGACCCTGATCTTCAAGGTCCCTGACAGCTTCCCACATCCGGCGGGTGAGGGAGCCGTTTTGGAAACGAGGCGGCAGGTTCATGCTCATGTCAACCAGCCCTGAAGGCTGCGCGCGCGCTGGAGCGTTTCGCCGCGCCTTCACGTAAGTGCCCTGGCCAACACGGCCTTCGATCAACCCCCGACTCTGAGCCTCCGCATAGGCGCGGCTGACTGTCGTGAAGTCGATTTCGAGGTCGTCCGCAAGCCTGCGCTGCGTCGGAAGGCGGGCACCTTCGGCAAGCTGTCCGCTGGCAATGTCGGTAGCGAGCGCGTCAGCGATCGCAAGGTAGATCGGCCCGTCCCTGGAGCCGAGCTTCGGTATCCATGATGTCGCAGCCATGGGAGGGTTCGCCCTGATCCTATCAATCTGAATTATATGGTTCACTTAACTCGATACAACTAAACGACCAGCAAAAAAAGAGGCTGTCAACAATCGCTACCCATTCATCTTTGGTCGCCGTCAGCTTGTCATCCAGGCCTGCGACGGTTTGTACAGTTACCATATTGTTAGGAACATTGTATGTTGATTGTATGTACTCAATTCTTCCTGCGAGGATAACGACATGACCACCGAGTGGCCACCACTTCCCCCCCTTCGTACCGGCATTAAAGGCCTTTGCCCCCGTTGTGGACAAGGCCATCTCTTCGATGGCTTCCTGTCGCTGAAACCGCGATGCGAATCCTGCGGCCTGGACTACTCTTTTGCCGACCCTGCCGATGGCCCCGCCTTTTTCGTGATCTGCTTCACCTGCATCCCGGTCGTCGCCATCGCGGTCTACATAGAAGTTGTCTACTCGCCCGCGTGGTGGGTCCACCTGTTGACGTCGACCCCGCTCCTCCTGCTGACGTGCCTTCTGCCGCTGAGGCCGCTCAAGGGCTGGCTCGTCAACAGCCAGTTTTTCTACAAGGCGGAAGAGGGCAAGATCGACCGCGACTATGTCAGGCCGAAAACGCCGCCCACCGCGTAAGGCAGAACTGAGAAGCCTCGGCTACCGCTCCTGATCCGCCGACGCTGTTTCGGCCGGATACCGCCATGGCGTTTCCGGGCCTTGAATCGCAGATGCTGGTGGGGGGCCAGTTCGCCTTCACCGCCTCCTATCTTTGGGAATAAAAGCAATGACCAACAAATCGCTTTCGCTGTCGCCGGGAAAGACCGGGTTCGATGGCCCGGTACACTCCCTAACCGAGCCAAAGGATCGTCTGGGTATCTATGTGTTCGGCTTCATATGCATAGTCGGTGTTGCGCTGGTATGCCGGATACAGATTGCTTACTCGCCCTCTCTCTGGGCGCACCTCGTCATCGCTCCCCCTCCTGTGCTTCTGGCTTGTCTGCTGCCAATTCTGCTGTTGAAAGGCTGGCTCACAGGAAGCCGGTTCTGCATGAAGGATAAAGCAGAACGTATCGAAATTCCGGAGAAAGCAAGCGGCGTGAATATTCGAGCAGCCGCCTGACGATACACCTAAGCATCGCATCTGAATGGCTATGGCTTGCCCGGAGTAAGTCATAGCGCGTCGCTAATCTACATGAGAGCATATTATGGAGTGGACACCTATTGTCTTTGGCACGTTCAAGGCACTGGTATTGGGCATTGGCATGTATTTCGCAGTCAAGTGGCACTATGATAAGGCGGGGACGGAGGAACGGCGAGCCGTCCTGCGCACGGGCGGCATGCTGGCCGCGGTCTTCCTTCTATTGCTTCTGGTCGTGGGGATCATTGTATATGTCCTCAGCAGGATGCTTGGTTTGGATTTGAGCCTGCCTTGATGGCACCACACCCAATTCGGCTGCGTCGCGCGGGAATGCGGGAACGACCCTTGAACGGGAACGTCGACAAGCGACAGGAACCGGACACTTGCTTGATCAGAAGCATTGGCCGTGGCGGGCAGCCCGCCTCATTGTCCGAGCCTTCTTTCAATGATCCGCGATAGGAGAGGGGCGTCGATCCTCCTAGTGCTAGCGACAGCCGCGCCAGTGTCTGCGGCAGACTCTGAACGAGGCCGGCGCGTCTACGAACGGTGCAGCTCCTGCCATGTTCTCGATGAGAAACGGAATGTGTTTGGCCCGCACCTAAAGGGAATCATCGGACGTAGGGCCGGGTCACTTCCAGACTACGCCTACTCCCATGCCATGAGAGCTGCTGGCGAGGCAGGCCTCGTATGGGAAGCGCAGGCGTTGCGCGATTTCCTGTACAGCCCCAAGGAAAAGGTGCCGGGAACCAAGATGCGCTTCTGGGGACTCTGGCGTTCCGAAATCGACGACCTAATGGCCTATCTGAAGAGCTTGAAGTAATCCGCCTCGACGTTCGCTTCTGACGCGAAGCGGAATAATTTCTGCTCTCAGTGCTGGCGGGTACGGGGCCGTGAGCGGAAGGTCAGCTAAAGGGCGAAATTCACTAGATAGCCAATAATCGGCTTCTTCTACCGCTTGAGCGCAGACTGCCAAATGCGGGCATCGACCATGCGACTGCGAGGGAGGCAACGCCGTAGGGCAATCACCGATATCAAGGGCGGCAAGGACATTGACTGGATGGAACACATAACCGACGAGCAGCTTATCGACTGATGATAACGGCTTGGGGCGAACCGGCTGCCTGCGCGGTTCCGGTTCGCCTGCGTGTCGGGTCAGCGATGCCTCAGCGCATCAACCAGCATTGTGAAGGCAGGCGACGGATGGCGCCTGGATGGATAGTAGAGGTGATAGCCAGGGAACGGCGGACACCAGTCGTCGAGAACCTGGACCAGGCTCCCATTCTGCAGATGGCCAGCGACAACGTCTTCGTGGACATAGGCCAGTCCATAGCCGTCGAGGGCCGCGCTTACGAGTTGGGGCACTCCGTTCACCGCCACTTGTCCTTCAACCCGGACACGCAGCTCGTGGCCATCCTTCTCGAACTCCCAGGCATAGAATCCACCATAGCTCGGCAGGCGCAGATTGATGCAACGATGCCCGGTCAGTTCCTGTGGTGTCAACGGCATTTCACGCCCGGCGAAACAGGACGGTGACGCGACGACGATCATCCGCGCCTTAGGCCCGATCCGGACAGCGATCATGTTCTTCTCGACCTGATCGCCAAGCCGCACGCCTGCATCGAAGCGCTCAGTCACGATGTCTGTCAACGCCGACTCCGCGTTGAGTTCCACCTTGATGTCGGGATATTCACGCAGGAATCTGGACAGTTTAGGCCAGAGGATCGTGTCGATGGCGTGCTGCCCTGCTGTGATCCTGAAGCTTCCGGCGGGCTTGTCCCGAAATTCACTCAATGCCGAAAGTTGCGCGTCGATCGTGCCGAACGCCGGACCAAGCGTCGAAAGGAGCTGTTCACCAGCGATTGTCGGCGCAAGGCTGCGTGTCGTCCGCGTCAGAAGACGGACACCGAGCCTTTCCTCCAACCGACGGACGATGAGGCTGAGCGACGACTGCGAGGTTCCGAGCCGGGCCGCAGCCTTGGTGAAGCTGCCCTCCTCCGCCACTGTCAGGAAAGCCATCAGGTCCCCAAGGTCTACGCGGCGCATTCATTGATCTCCGATATAAGTCCAATCAGTTTTTACCGTCTAATCCAATGAAATGGCAGTGCCTATATTTCAGTTGAAGAACACGAATCGGCACTGATACTGAAAGGAGAAACGCATGCCTTTCTCGGAAACCGATCTCGATCGGATTGTCACGGATGACGATCTGCATATCGCGCCATTCCGTGACGACGGGACGACCTATGGCACGCCAACCTGGATTTGGTGCGTGGCATTAAATGGCTCGCTCTATGTTCGTGGCTATCACGGCCAGAATTCCCGGTGGTATCAGGCCGCCGTCAGGCAGAGGGCCGGAAAGATCGTCGCCGCAGGCACGACCACGGAAGTCACCTTCGAGCCCGTCGATGGCGCGGTGAACGATCGCATCGACGATGCGTACAGGACCAAATATGCCGAGAGCCAATATCTCAAGCCCATGATCAGCGGTCGCGCCCGGTCCGCCACGATCCGGGTCGGTCCACTAACAACTGATTGATTGAATGGAAACGAAAATGTCGAACCAGACCTTCCCTCACGCCACGCTGACCCCTGAAGACGTACGGTCAGTCTCCCCGGCGCTTGCCGAATATACCAAGTCCACTATCGTCGCAGACCTGTGGAGCCGGACGCAATTGTCTCCCAGGGATCGCAGCGTGGTCACCGTCGCCGCCTTGATCGCCCGTGCCCAGACAATCGGCATGCCACACTATTTCAACGCAGCGCTCGATCACGGCGTCAGCCCGGCCGAACTCTCGGAAATCGTTACCCATCTCGCCTTTTACAGCGGCTGGTCGAACGCCTTCTTCGCAGTCCAGATCCTCAAGGATATTTTCCTTGAGCGGGACATCGGATTGGACCAACTGCCGGCAGCATCGCCCCGGTTGCTGCCACTCGACGAGATCGCCGAAGCACAGCGTGGCACGGCGGTGGAGGCAAACTTCAGCGCCGTCTCACCGGGCGTCGTTCATTACACCGCGGAGGTACTGTTTAAGGACCTGTGGCTTCGTCCCGATCTGGCACCGCGCGACCGCAGTCTGGTCACGGTCGCAGCGCTGATCGCTACGGGACAGGTGGCCCAGATTACCTACCACCTCGGCCGTGCCATGGATAACGGGCTGACACGGGACCAGGCATCGGAGGTGCTGACCCAGATCGCGTTCTATTCGGGATGGCCCTGCGTCTTTTCCGCCATGCCCATCGTCAAGGACATATTTGCAAATCGAAAGACGTCTTCTCTGGAGTAATGTTCTCGGGCGATCAGGCCCAGCGAACGCACCATCCGGCGCACATTGATAACACTGCCCCTGACGATAGATCATCCTGCGACCGATCACGTTTGAGCGGGATGGAACTGAAAGGAAACACATCAATGCAAAAGCGGACACTCGGACAGGGACTTGAAGTCTCGGCTCTTTCCCTGGGAGCAATGGGATATGGAAAAGCACGTGAACTGCCCGACAGGGCAGAGATGATCACCTTGATCCGAACGGCTGTCGATCGGGGCATGGACTTCTTCGACACGGCGGAAGTCTATGGTCCCTGGACCAATGAACTGATGGTTGGAGAAGCTTTGGAGCCTCTCCGTGACAGGGTAAAAATCGCGACCAAGTTCGGTTGGGACATCGATCAGGAAACCGGCGTCCACCGTGGCGGCGTCAACAGCAAGCCAACACAAATCCGAAGCGCAGTCGAGGGCAGTCTCAAGCGTCTCAGGACCGATTACATCGATCTCCTCTATCAGCACCGCGTCGATCCCGGCGTCCCGATGGAAGACGTCGCGGGCGTCGTCAAGGACCTGATTGCGGAGGGCAAGGTTCGCTGGTTCGGGCTGTCGGAAGCCGGAGCGGGCTCGATCCGCCGCGCCCATGCCGTCCAGCCCGTCGCCGCCCTCCAGAGCGAATACTCGCTTTGGACGCGCGAGCCGGAAGCAGAGATCATTCCGACACTCGAGGAGCTGGGCATCGGTCTCGTGCCGTTCTCGCCACTCGGCAAGGGCTTCCTGACCGGAAAGATCGACAGCACGACCACGCTCGACCCGATGCGCAGTTCGATCCCACGCTTTTCGCCCGCAGCAATGGACGCCAACCGCAAGCTGGTCGACCTCATCAGAGCCATCGGTGAACGCCATGGAGCAACGCCGGCGCAGGTGGCGCTCGCCTGGATTCTTGCTCAAAAGCTCTGGATCGTTCCCCTGTTCGGTACGCGCAAGATCGAAAGGTTTGACGAGAATATCGGCGCGCTGAACGTGCAACTCACTCAAACCGATCTCAACGAGATCGAAGCCGCGAACATCCATATCAGCGGCGATCGCTATCCGGAGGAGCACATGCGTCTCACCGGCTTGTAGGCCCCGGGGGGATTACTCAAATGGAAAGCCGCCGGCCATTTGGCCCGGTGGCCTTCTTACCGTCGGGCACACCGTTCCCGGCGAGGAACAGGCTAATCATCGACGGCAAAGTGATCCATAGGGTTCTACTCATCCCCAAGAGGGCCGGATTGGCAGACCTGCAGGTTAATCTGCAGCCATCTACCAGCGACCAGGAAGGCGGCTTGTGGCATACTCCAGTGCCTATTTTAAGGACCGGAAATCAGGCGCGAAGCGGAACAATTTCTGGGCTCCCCTTGTGGGACTACGGGGTCGACAGCAGACAGTCCGCTGCAGGAGCAGCTAGCAAGAAGGACCAGCTCAAGATCGGAAGCGCTATCCGGTCCGTCAGCACACCGGCATCCAGACCGCAGCGCCATCACTCGAGATTCTATCCAGGATTTCGGGGCATTGCCTGTTCCCGATACCGACCCAGTTCACGGTCCACCGAGAGCACTTACGGCAGCTGGCGATAACATGGAGATTTAGAGAAGCGTTCCGAAAATGTGGCGAGGCCTTCACTTTACTGCTTCCAGCAAGCCTATCGCGGCCCTCACATCCGCCGTTTCCAAACCCTCATCAAACAGATCGATCACGGGTTTCAACAATAATCTGGCATCGCGCAGCCTGCCATCAGCAATCCAAAGAGCACCGAGGTCTGTCACCGATCGCAGTTTCCAAGCGTTTGCGCCGATGTCGGCGCTTTTCTGGATTGATGAAAGCAGGCAGGCTTCGGCTTCGTTTACCGACTGTGTTGACAGTATCAGCGATGCTTTAACGCGAAGTAATTCTGGCCAATAGCAGAGATCTCCGTTTCTCTGTACGAGTTCGATTGCCTGATTAATCCTGGTGAAGGCCTCTTCGTACTCGCCGATCAACGCCAGTCCTTTTACCAGAGATAGTTCCAGCATCGTGGTAAACACCTCGTAGGTGGAAGTATGAAGCTTCTCGATGCATCGCCGTAGTGTGTCAATTCCAAGTTTTACATCGCCGCGTCGGATGGCCAGTTCCCCTTCGAAACCCCGAGCCACAGAAACGTACGGAGACAGTGAGTTAAGCCCTGCCCGAGAAACGAGCCACTCAATGTGCTCTTCCGCACTCTGCACATCGTCCCGCCAGAGAAATACGGCAATGCCCCCCAGCAGCGCGATACACAGTGTCAGCGAATGATCCAGTTTTGCCGCATCGCTGATCGTCTTCCGCGCTTGGATGTCGGCTCTGTCTGGAAAACCTTGTAGCCACAGGTTTCGAGCTAGAATCCCGCCAGCAAGATGCTTCCCTTCAAAGCCTACGTAGCTCGCCGGGGTTCGTCGTGGCTGCGGATCACTCCTCGTTGCGGCCTCAAGTTCTATTCGGGCATTGCCAAGATCGCCCGTAAAATGCAGTGAATTTCCGAGGAAGAAGTGACCTAGACCTACAGTTGCGGGATCATCGACAGTAAACGCTATTGACGAGCAACGGCGTGCATATTTTAGCGCAGCGTTAAAATCGCCAACGCGCATGTTAAACATGTGCAGCGGGCCCAGAATGCGTAGCTGATCAATCGCGTTCCCCCGCTCCTCTGCGATGGATAGCGCACGACCGAGCGCGATCTGCGGAGTCTCCCGCCCACCCTGCATATACATTTGGGATATTCCGAGACCTGCTTGAAGGTGCATTTCTTCAGCGCTACCCTCGAATTCCTCATCTAGCGCCAGAAGTGCGCGTTGCGACCAGCGCTGGCATTCAGGGAAAAGCGACATCACCTGGAAGACCGAAACAGCAGCGGCCGCAAGCCTAATGCCGACGGCGATATCGCCCTGCTCACCAAATGCCCACTCCAGTGCTGCTCGAACATTGTTGATGCTGACGAAGTACGGAAGTCGCTCCGGACCAGTCGACAGTGTCGGCCAATCCGGTCCAAACTGCTCCAACCATCGCTGATAGTACGTTGCATGACGCGCATTCAATCCCGCGCGATCCTCGTCCGTCTGGCGTTGAAGGGCATATGTCCGTGTCGTGTCTAGCAGGCGGTATCGCATCGTCGCCCCCAGCGGATGGGTAGCAAGAAGCGACTTGGCGACAAGATTGTCGATTGCATCGAAGACTGTCGATGGTGCAATGTCCGAGCCTGAGAGGACTTCCAGCGCAGCATCAAGTGTGAAATCGCCGACAAAGACCGCCAGCCGCCGAAGCACTGTTCGTTCTATGTCAGTCAGAAGCCCAAAACTCCAGTCGAGGGTTGCCTGCAGCGTTTTTTGTCGCGGCGGTGCCGTTCGCGATCCGGCCCACCCCAAGGTCAGGTGCTGATCGAGCAGAAGTGCGGTCTGGTGGAGGCCGTAACTTTCGACGCGTCGGGCAGCGAGCTCCAAGGCGAGCGCCATCCCGTCGAGTTTTCGGCAGATGCTGGCAACGACGCGAGCATCTTGGTCGTTGAGGTTAAGCGATGCTCCGCTCGCCGCCGCACGTTCCACGAACATTTTCGTGGCTGGATAAGCAAGAAGGGCATGGGTCGAAAGCTCCGGATCATCCGGCGGGCAAGCCAGGGTGTCGAGTCTATAGACGCTTTCGGCTTCAATTCTCAATGCTTCGCGGCTTGTCGCCAGGAGAAAGACGTTTGGCGCAGCGTCGATAATGGTGGCCACGAGATCGGCGATGGCATCGATCAGATGCTCGCAGGTATCGAGAACCAACATGATTTGCTTGTCCCGGAGATAGGCAATCAAGCTTGGCCTCACATCGTTGGAGCCGACGGACAAGCCAAGCATCGAGGCAATACCGGCCGGGACCAATCCAGGGTCGCTCAACATGCCATAGTCCGCAAACAGGACTGCGCCGCTGAATGATGGAGAGAGGTGATGTGCAACGGCGGTCGCAACGGTAGTCTTTCCGACCCCGCCGACACCGACAATGGTCACCATTCGCGACGCCATCAGTTTTTCGGAAAGAGCAAGAATATCCTCGTCCCGTCCGACCATGCGATCAAGTCGACCCGGCAGGAGGGCGTGACGGAAATCGGGCGCGGCGGGGTCATGTCTTAGGTGGCCGGATCGAGAAATGGGGGCGACAAAGCAGTAGCCCCTTCCTGCGACGGTGGTGATGTAACGTGCACCGTCCTGCCCATCGCCCAGCGCTTTCCTCAGCCCCGTCATATGAAAACGCAGGCTGCCTTCATCAACAATGACATCAGGCCAGACCTGGGAAATCAGCTCCTGTTTGCTGACCACCACATTGGGGGCGAGCGTAAGAGCGACCAGCAAGTCTAGGGCCCGGGCACCAAGGTCAACCGGAACACCGTCTCTCGCCAGAAGCCTTTGGCCGACGCTCAAATTGAACGGACCGAAAGAAAGGCTTTCTGCTTTGGCGTTGACCGCTTTCATGGCTTCTGCCCCTCTTCCCCGAGAGGTTCGTTATACTCCATACGTAAAGTTGGCGCTATTGTGATGAAAAGCTGCAACTAATTCCGATCATACAACCTCTAGCGCAACCTTGACATTGCCACGGGTAGCTTTGGAAAACGGACAAATCCGGTGCGCTTTATCGACCACCTCCACAGCAACGGTTCGGTCTAAACCAGGAAGCTGGATAAAGAGCCGAACGCCAAGCACTGATCCATCATCGTTCGATGACAGGTCAACTTCTGTGTGGATTTTCACGTGGGAGGACAGAGACACTCCGGTCTCTCGCGCGACCTTTACGACGGAGCTTGCGAAACTGGCCGACCAAGCGGCGGCCATGAGTTGCTCAGGATTGGTTCCAATACGGTCGGAACCGGGGCCCGACAGTCTTATGTCGAGCATTCCGTCGGAACTGCGGGCAACACCATTTTCGCGTCCGCCCGTGGTTTCAGTGAGCGCGGTATAGATGAGATGCATGGTCTTGTTCATGGGCTTATCCCTTTGAGGAGGCTGGAGCCCGATGGGCTCCAGCCTGAAACTCAGCCAGCTTTGCGAAGACTGCGAAATCCAACCCGAACTTCGTCCGTAAAGAACTTTGGCTGCTCCCAAGCTGCAAAGTGTCCGCCCTTGGGAAGCTTGTTGTAGTGAACGAGGTTCGGATAGGCCTTCTCCGCCCAAGCACGCGGCGTCTGATAAAGCTCGTCGGGAAAGACGCTGACCGCGACGGGTACCTTGACCCCCTTCGGAGCAAAGAATGCGAGCTTGTTCTCCCAGTACAGGCGTGCGGACGACACGCCAGTGTTGGTCAGCCAGAACAGCGTCACATTGTCCAGCACGTCGTCGGGGCTGAGACCTTCGTCCTTGCCATCGAATGATCGCGCGATCATTTCCAGGCTCGCCCTGTCGTGATCGAGCATATAGGTCGCAAGTGCGATTGGAGAGTCCGACAAACCAGTGAGGGTTTGGGGACGCGTACCCATCAAAAAGGCGTAGTACACATTCTTGTAGAAGGAGACGAGTTGATCGTACGAGGCCTTCTCATCGACTGAAAGCCCCGCTGGCGCAGGTCCTCCAACGAACGAGGCATTGTTGATCTCATTTGGAATTGCGCCGGGCATGTTGGTGTGGATGCCAAGCAGTTCTGGCGGGGCTTGCACGCCGATCATATCGGTGACAACCGCGCCCCAATCGCCGCCCTGCGCGACAAACTGGGTGTAACCCAGGCGGCGCATCAAGGTGATCCAGGCGGTCGCGATGCGCTCAGGTCCCCAGCCAATCTCCTCGGGTTTGCCTGAGAAACCGTATCCCGGCAACGACGGAATGATGACATGGAATGCATCGGAGCCGGTGCCGCCGTGCGCGGTAGGGTCGGTGAGCGGTCCGATGATCTTCAACTGTTCGATGATCGAGCCCGGCCATCCGTGCGTGACGATCAGTGGAAGCGCGTTTTCGTGCCTGGAGCGGACGTGGATGAAATGGATGTCCAGTCCATCGATTTCGGTAATGAAGTTCGGCACCGCATTGATCCGGGCCTCGACCTTGCGCCAGTCGTATTTGTTCTGCCAGTGATCCAGCACCTGCTTGGTAGTTTTAAGCGGTACGCCCTGGGTGAAGTCGCCGACGGTTTCTTTTTCCGGCAGCCGTGTGTGAGCAAGGCGATAGCGAAGGTCGTCGAGATCGGCTTCCGGAATGTTCACCTGGAACGGGCGGATAGCATCAGAACCCGAAGCTGCCCGTGAATAGGCGGGAAGCAAGCTGGCAATGCCAAGTGCGGCGAGCCCGGATGCTGCGGCACCCAAAAGGCGGCGACGGTCTTCATCGATAACGTCAGTCTTGATTACGGGCATGATCATTCTCCTCGGAAACAGGTTGATCGTTTGCACGGCTGTGCTGCTTCAAGGGATACGCCCCGACCACGAGGTGGGCACGTTAGGCGTTGTTAGATGTTCATAATCGCTCACGCCCTCCACCATTCGGCCTTGATACCCTTGGTTCAAGGGGCTTCGGCAGCTTGATACGAGCGTTCTCGTCACAGGCGGTGCTGTTCGCAACTAATGACGTCTAACAACGCATAACGTGCGATTCCCGTCTTGGAGCAGTAGGTTTTTGGTCAGCACAACGGTGCAGACGCAATCAACAGCGACCGAAAAAGGATTTCGCTATGACCCACAAAGTTCTCTTTACTGGCAAGACACACAACACCAATGGCCGCGACGGTGGAACACGCAGCAGCGACGGCTTTCTGGACCTCAAGATGAAGCAGCCGCATCCGGCCGCCGAAAACCTGTTCGGTGCCGCTTGGTCGGCCTGCTACATGGGTGCCATCGAAGTCGCCGCCTCCCAGAGACAGATAAAGCTCCCAGCTGGGACGGCAGTCGATGCTGAAATCGATCTGAACGCCGATGATGGCGTTTACTTCCTGAGCGCTCGTCTCAATGTCAGCGTGCCGGACATCGATCCTGTGATCGCTCGCGAGCTGATCGCAGCCGCTCACACGATCTGCCCTTACTCTAAGGCAACGCACGGCAACGTCAATGTTGTGACCAACCTCGTTTGAGCATGCTCGCTCGGGTCTGCCCGCATCAGACAGGCAGACCCGACAACTATGAGATCAAGCCATCAATCGTGGCGTGATAAGTTTGGAGGCAATCCAATGTTGAAGTCCAAAACACATGACCGCGCATATGATGACTTCGCTGCCCTGCTTGACACGACGATCTACCAACCGCTGCCTGACGAGTGGCTGGTCGGAATAACGGATGTCGTAGACTCTACCTCGGCAGTGGCTGCGGGTCGCTACAAGGACGTCAATTTCGCGGGCGCATCCGCAATCGCAGCGCTCGGGAACGCCTGGGACAGTTTCGACTTCCCATTCGTCTTTCGCGGCGATGGTGCCGCCTTCGCCCTTCATCCCAGTAGGTTGGAAACGGCGAAATCGGCTCTCCAGCAGACAGTCCAGTACGTCCGCGAGGTCTTTCAACTCGACCTGCGGGCAGGCTTGGTCTCGGTAAAAGACATCCGAGCGGCCGGGGGTGATGTCAGGACTGCCCGATACTCGGCCTCCAACACCGCTATTTATGCGATGTTTGCCGGCGGGGGACTGAATTGGGCGGATCGGCAGATTAAGGCCGGAAAATATACGATAGCGCAAAATCTCACGCACGAGGCCCCGGACCTAAATGGGCTCACATGCGAGTGGGCCCCAATTCCCAGCCAGAGTGGCGAGATACTGTCCCTGCTGGTCGAGCCCGTCGACCACGCAAAGTCAGCGGTGTTCACGGCGCTGGCAAGACAAATCCTGGCTGTGTTCGATGACCCCGACCGCCGCTCGCACCCCGTGCCTGACGATATCGTCATTACCAGGGATGTCGCCGAGTATCTCGGCGGCGGAGACTGGGCGGATGTCGTCTCGAATTCCGATTATCGAAGATATGACGATGTTCTTCGCCTGACATTGGATTGCACGGCACACCAAATTGAAATTGTCGAGAAGCTTCTTGTCAGGGCCCGAGATCTTGGAGACGTAAGGTTTGGCCTGCACCGGCAAACCCATGCCCTTATGACCTGCCTGGTTCCGTCCGGCAACAAAGGGTCCCATCTCCATTTCCTCGACGGAATGGGTGGCGGGTACACAAAGGCCGCAGAGATGCTCGGATCAGGCCCGTAAGTTCGCCAGAGCCCCCAGAAAACTGAACCGAGCAAGGTCAGTCACGGAAGGACAACTTCATGAAAACGCTTCAAAACACCATCTGCGCATTGGTTGTTATCGCGACCGCATTGCCCGCGCCCACCGCTCACTCCGAACAGTTGCAGCGCACTCACCTACTCAAGAATGACATCGGTGCCGCTGGCTACGAAGTTGTTCAGGTGCGCGTCGATTTTACCCCAGGCCTGCTGGCCATGAAACACTCGCATCCCGGAGAAGAAGTGGCTTATGTGCTCGAAGGTTCGCTGCAGTACGAACTTGAGGGGCGAAAACCGGTGAACCTTTCCGTCGGGCAGTCGCTGTTTATACCTGCGGGTGTTGTTCACTCAGCCAGGAATATTGGTGCCGGCAGGGCATCGGAGCTGGCGACCTACGTCGTCCGCAAAGGGAAACCGCTCGTTGTGCCTGCGAAATGAGATTGTTTCGTTCGCGCGATGTATCCCGCGTTGGTAGGAATGATGGTGTTGGATTAAACCGTAGGATCGCTGCCATTAAGATGCGATCCCGTAAAACACATTCAGACGGCGTTCGTTCGGCAGTTAGGCTTGAAACAGCCACCATGTCGGCAGGACCGTCGATGATCGTGGGGCACCATCGCCTTGAAAAGATTCGAACCTTCGACGACACAAGCCGGATCTTCTGCAGGCCGTAGGCCGGTAGAATGAAAGGGCCGCGTACCAGATCGTTCCGGCCGCCCTGCCTTCCGACCCGCTGTTGCACAGAGGTGGACACGAGGTCGCGGCCTGCCATCGGCCGGCCGCCCGGCTGATAAAGTTCCTTATGGCATCAATTGTCCGCCGTTCACCTCAATGACCTGCCCGGTGATGTATCCGGACATAGCCTCCGAGGCGAGGAAGAGGAACGCGCCGACGCACTCCTCCGGCGTCCCTTCCCGTCCCATGGGGATGGTCGATCGCTGGGCGGCCATGACTTCCGCCGACGTATACCGGTCGTGGAATGGTGTCTGGATCAGTCCAGGAGCGACAGCATTCACCCGGATTTTGTCCTTGACGAATTCCTTGGCCTGCCCTCGGGTCAGACTGCTGACGAAGGCTTTGGCCGCGGCGTAAAGGACGGCTCCGCCGCCACCGCCATTTCTTGCAGCGATCGACGTCGTGTTGATGATGAACCCACCCCCTGACGCAACGATATGGCTGCGGGCTGCAACGCTTGCCTCCCAGAGGGATTTCGCATTCAGGTCGAAGACGCGGTCGAAATGCTCGGAAGTGGCTTCCGTGGTCGGCACTCTTCCCAACATTCCGCCCGCATTGTTGATGATGCCGTCAAGCCCCCCGAGGAGACGTGACGCCTCCTCGACGACCTTAACGCCGATTCCTGGAGCACCCAGATCCCCCTGAACAAGCACCGCATTCTCAGGATGCTGAGCCTGAAGATCTGCGGCGGCGGCGCGACTTTCGTTGAAGTGAATGGCGACGCGAGCACCTTGCGCGGCAAAGGCGGACACGACCGCAGCACCAATTCCCGTCGAACCTCCCGTTATGAGGACACGCTTGCCCTCGAGGTCAGCAAACACAAAGCCATTGAACATCTTACTTTCTCCTCATCGCTCTCGTTCCTCGTCATAGCAATTGCCAGGCACAAAGCCGCATGTTTTATAATGAACATGATTAATTCTAGCGATGACGCAGAAACATCATGGATTTCGAGCGCGTCGATTTGGCGGATTTAGGACTTTTCACGACCATCGTGCGGAGGCAGAGCTTCAAATGGGCGGCAATCGAGCTCGGCATAACACTATCGGCGGCCAGCCACGCGATGCGGCGACTGGAAAAGCCGTCTTGGGGCAGCCGCCCCTCACAGGGCGTTACCGTGACATCGCCGATTCCCGTTTTCGTCGTCCTGCCGTTTCATCTCGTAAAGCGAGCCGTCGGATGGAAACGTATGAAAACGATAAATCTCTCATATGGTCCTGTTGGTTATCCGGCTGCGCTCTTGACTCACAGGAGCTTCCTGGCTGGCTCCCTGCCTTAAGCCGTTGCTTCGCAGCGCGCGGCATGGCAAACGCGCCAGCAAAGTCAGTCTACGGCGCAGTCCACCTCGCTTCGGCGCGCCGCATTCCCAAAACCTATCTCTAGGAGACGTCACAAATGGCACAGACAGACACAGTGAACCGCCAGTTTGTGCTGGCAGAACGTCCCAAGGGCGAACCCACCAAGGAGACCCTGAGGCTTGTGGCGGCGCAGATCCCTCTGCTGAGCGCGCAGCAGATGCTTTTGTGCACCGAATATCTCTCGCTTGATCCCTATATGCGGGGTCGAATGAGCGATGCACCGTCCTATGCCACGCCGGTCGAAATTAACGGCGTGATGGTGGGCGGCACTGTCGCACAGGTCATTGCCTCGAATGTCGACGGGTTCTCGGCCGGCGACTGGGTGCTCAGCTTCAATGGCTGGCAGGATTATGCGCTGTCCGACGGCAAAGGCGTAACAAACCTAGGAAAGGCTCCGGCGCATCCCTCTTGGTCGCTCGGCATTCTGGGGATGCCCGGCTTCACCGCCTGGGCGGGCCTGACACGGATCGGCTCACCCAAGCCAGGCGAGACCATCGCCGTGGCCGCAGCGACTGGTCCAGTGGGTGCGACCGTGGGGCAGATCGGCAAATTATTGGGCTGCCGCGTCGTCGGCATTGCGGGCGGTCCTGAGAAATGCGCCTATGCAGTGGATGAACTGGGATTTGACACATGCATCGACCACAAGGCGGCAGACTTTACAGAGCAGTTGGCAAAAGCAAGCCCAGGCGGCATCGACATCTATTTCGAGAATGTCGGCGGGAAGGTGCTCGACGCCGTGATCCCGCTTTTGAATCCCAACGCGCGGGTGCCAGTTTGCGGGCTGGTCTCGCAGTATAATGCGATCGAATTGCCCGCCGGACCGGATCGGATGAACTGGCTGATGGGGCAGATCCTGCGCAAGAAAATCAAGGTTCAGGGCTTCATCATC
This sequence comes from Hyphomicrobiales bacterium, assembly GCA_900468065.1. Lineage (GTDB taxonomy): Bacteria > Pseudomonadota > Alphaproteobacteria > Rhizobiales > Rhizobiaceae > Pararhizobium. The sequence continues at coordinate 43,066 of UBTA01000047.1, forward strand.
TTTGACGATTTCGGCCATCTCTATGCGCAATTCGCTCAGGAAATGGCGGCTTGGATCGAAAGCGGCAAGATCAAATATCGCGAAGAGATCATCGACGGACTGGAAAATGCCCCAGAGGCTTTCATCGGACTTCTTCGAGGCGAGAACTTCGGCAAGCGCGTGATCCGTGTCGGCCATAATTGAAGAACATGGTATAAATCCCCCGTGTCTTTGAATTGCACAACCATGACACTTGTCGTTAAAGAAGACACAACTAATTGGTAGGGCTGCCATTCGCGCGGTCCTGGCCCCCGGTTCGCGCCTAGGCCGCGTCGAAAAGTTCGCTGCGCCACTCGGGCCGACACCGCTTTCGCCCGAAGCCGGTCTGTCATCTGCGATGTCGCAACTTGACTGGCTGTATTCGGCTCGAAGATAGAGGAGTTCATCCCCTGAGCCCCTATTCCCGTTCCTAATCTGCAGGCTTCATATCCTGATCAAAAAAAAGACGCGGGATCCATTTTGCTCATTGGCGAGACGCTGGGCCAAGCCGCCGGCCAACTCACAATGAGCATATCGGAGAACCGAGCAATGGTGGCTGAAGCCACGCTTCGGGATTCGGCCATGCAACTTCGGATGCCGGGGTAGCCGCAGGAGATTGAGCATCGCGCCGCCGGCACGGCGGAAATGGGGACCGACTGCGCCCGATCTTGCATTCCGCATCCAGCCTAACGGGACGCATCACTACAGTGATCGGGCAATACGATGACATCGTCCCGAGATGCTGTCGGATACTCCATATTCCAGGCAACGCCCATGCCAATCTCGAAATCGCCCCCTCACCTTTCGAAGCTCGAAACTACGGTTTGGGAATTCCGTCGTCCATCGCGGCGCAACGCCAATGCCAAAGCCAAAGCCAAAGCCAAAGCCAAGACAGGCCGATATTAGCGAGATCAGCGCAAAGGCGTCATCGCAGCTATGGGCAATATTACGCGCCACATCGTGCTCAGCAAACATATGTTGGCTAGAATGACTGATTTGGGGCCGGCCTGCGAACTGGCAACTTCAAGCTGCAGATCTTGACAGAGCGGACATTCGGGTAGGCGCGGACATTCGTCGTGCCCTGACCCGAAGTGGGCTCTCGGAACGACCACATTGGACGGCCGGAGCATGATAGAGCAGTCATTGCGTGTGGGGCTCCAACGTCGGCTGCGTCCACATGAGCCATGGCCAACTCGATCTCAGCCAAGATCGCTCTGAGCAGAGGCTAAAGTTCTTTCTTGCCCTCTGTCTCCCTGCTATCGTGGAAGTTAGGAGACACCGCCATGAGCGAGAACCGAAAGCTGGCTGCAATCCTGGCCGCGGACGTGGTTGGGTACAGCCGGCTTGCCGGCGCCGATGAGGACCTCACCCTGGCGAGGTTGCGGACATTGCGCAGCGATCTCATCGATCCGACGATCGCCGTGCACCATGGCCGGGTGGTGAAGCGCACCGGCGATGGTGCGCTGGTCGAGTTCCGCAGCGTGGTGGACGCCGTGCGCTGCGCCATTGAGGTGCAGAACGGTATGGTGGAGCGCAATCACGGCGTCCCGCAGGACCGTCGCATTGAATTCCGCATCGGTATCCATTTGGGCGACGTCGTCGAGGAAAGCGACGGCGATCTGATGGGCGACGGCGTCAACATCGCCTCGCGATTGGAGGGCGTCGCCGCGGCGGGCGCGATCTGCCTATCCGAGGATGCCTATCGCCAAGTCAAGGCGAGGCTCGACCTCTCGGTCAGCGATCTCGGCAGCACGCAGCTCAAGAACATTGCCGAGCCGATCCGGGTCTATTCGCTGCAAGTCGGCAGCGCAGGGACCAAGTTAGCCGCGACCTCGGAAACCGCGACGAGCCAACCAGCGACGTCAGCGTCGCCGAAGCTGTCGATCGCCGTCCTGCCCTTCGCCAATATGAGCGGTGACGCCGAACAGGACTACTTCGCCGACGGCATCTCGGAAGACATCATCACGGCGCTGTCGAAGCTGTCTCAGCTCTTCGTCATCGCTCGCAATTCGTCGTTCACTTTCAAGGGCAAGAACGTCCATGTGCAGGAGGTGGGCTCGAAGCTCGGCGTGCGGTACATACTTGAGGGCAGCGTACGCAAATCCGGGAACAGGGTACGCATCACCGCGCAGCTCATCGACGCGACCACCGGCGGGCATCTATGGGCGGAGCGGTTCGATCGCGACCTCACCGACATATTCGCGGTTCAGGACGATGTCACGCAGCAGATTGTCGGCGCGCTGGCGGTCAACCTGACAGAGGGCGATCGGCAAAGACTTGCGCCGGAGCAGACCCGGCACCCCGAGGCGTATGACTGCTTCTTGCGTGGCCGGGAGCTGTGGCACCGGCTGACGAAGCAAACGAACAGCGACGCTCGCGACCTTTTGCAACGTGCCGTCGAACTGGACCCGAACTTCGCCTCGGCGCACGCCTACCTCGCTCTTACCCACGCGCTCGACTACCTGAACCGGTGGAGCGCGTTGCCGCAGCGCTCGATCGAGCAAGCCGAGGAGGCTGCGACGCTGGCGGTAGCGCGGGATGATAGCGATCCAGTAGCGCACTGGTCGCTGAGTCTGGTCAATCTTTACTCGCGACAGCACGATGGAGCCATCAGTGAGGCCGAGCGTGCGATAGTCCTCAATCCAAACTTCGCCGAAGGGCAGGTCAGCCTCGGCGAGGCACTTGTCTATTCAGGCAGACCCGAGGACGCACTCGCCTATTTCGATCGGGCGAGGGTCCTGAACCCGTACTTTCCCGATATCGTTCTCCACTTTCAGGCCTGGGCCTTGTTTCAACTGGGAAGGTACGAAGAGGCCGTCGAACTGTTGCTGCAGCGCGTAAGCCGCAACCCCGTCACCGATGTCTCGCGCGCGCTTCTGGCTGCCTGTTACGGGCACCTCGGCCGTTTCGAAGAGGCTCGCGCGACGTGGCAAGAGGTGCTGCGCGTCAATCCCGACTACTCCTTGGAATACCGTCGCAAAGTCTTGCCCTTCAAGAACCCGGCCGATTTCGAGCTCGTCATGGAGGGGCTACGCAAGGCCAGTGTCGTAGAATGACGGGTGATTAATGTCCGATCTTAAACCTGTTGCCGCCATTTGCACAGAGGACGAGCGATAGCCAGTGCCGGCGTGATCTCCCGTTGTTTCAGGACGGGGGTCAACCTGTTCCGACATGGCGAGTCCCCCACGGATCACTAAAGGTGGGCTGGTGGACGAAAGTGTGCAGCCTGTGCATTTTAATCTCCACAACGTTATTTCTCGCAGATTTGCCTTGGTCCTCGATACGGCTGATAGCTGCAGTCTGAAACTCGGAACGAGCGATAGTTTTGTGAGCAGGCGCGAATATTACAAGACTGCGCTTCCTCGTGTCCGTCGGTGATATCACCCGTCCCAAGGTCGGGGTTTCGTCTCGGCTCCGCGAGGGCGATTTGCATGAATTCCCTCCAAATCCGAGCGGGAAGGTCGCCGCCGGTGACGCCCTTCATTGGCGTACCATCGTCGTTGCCCACCCAAACACCTGCAACCAAAGGCTCCGTGAAACCCACAAACCATGCATCCCTATTGTTTTGACTCGTACCCGTCTTGCCCGCGGCGATTACCCCGGGAGATGCGGCGCGACCCGTGCCGCGTTCCACTACGAGCTGGAGCAAGGTGACGAGATCCCGCTGATACTCTGAAATGTCCATTGAAGGACTAACTTTGGGCCCAATGCGGAAGGCGCGCGGCTGCGCTTCTCCCTGAAAATCGATAACGCCCCAGGGCTCAATCGGGGAACGTCCGGCGCGCACCGATGCGTACGCTCCTGTCAAATCGAGCAGATTGACCTCTGACGCGCCCAGAGCGAGTGCTGGACCTGTGGTCAGAACTGCGTCAATTCCGAGTTCCTTGGCTGCGGCTGCGACGTTATCGATTCCGACCTCTTGTGCCAGGGCAACGGTGGCGGCGTTAAGGGAACGAGCGAAGGCTTCCGCAAGGGTTACGCGGCCACGATATCTGCCGCTCGAGTTTTCCGGCGACCAGCCATCGATCTCGATGGGACGATCGTCTATCCGATCACCGAGAGTGAATCCCTTTTTCAAGGCTGCATAGAACACGAACAGCTTGAACGTAGACCCTGGCTGCCGCATGGCGGCGACAGCGCGGTTAAACTGGCTGGCTTTATAGTCGCGTCCCCCCACCATCGCGACAACTGCACCATCGGGCGTCATTGCGACCAACGCGGCCTGCGATACACCGCGTGTCACTCCCTCTTCATCAAGGGCGCGCTTTACTGCGGCTTCTGCAGCTTGCTGCAGACGAGGTATCAGAGTTGTCCGGACCGTCATCGAGCCGGGGGACGGACCTGCTATTTCACGCGCCTGTCCTGAGACCCAATCGGCAAACCAACTGCCCGCGCGAGGCGTCGGGGGTGTGAAATGGAGCGCAGCGAATTCGGCTTTCGCCGCCTTGGCCTCATCCGGGTCCAGTTTTCCGTTTTCCACCATCGCGTCTAGCACGGTTGTCGTCCGTTGCCGGGCGCCGTCAAAATTATCGATCGGGTTTAGTTGGCTCGGTGCCTTCAAAAGACCTGCCAACATGGCGGACTCCCTGATATCGAGGGCTTCGACATCCTTGTCGAAATAGATTCGTGCGGCAGCAGGCATCCCAGTCGCGCCAGCACCAAGATAAACAGAATTTAAGTATCGGGTAAGGATCTCTCGTTTGCCCAGTTTCCATTCCAGCCAGAAGGCGATAACCACCTCCTGTATCTTGCGCTTCAGTGTCCGGTCGCTTTCCAGGTAAAGGATCTTGATCAGTTGCTGGGTAATCGTGCTGCCGCCTTGCACGACCTCACCGGCCTGGAAATTTCTGACTAACGCGCGTGAGATGCCCCTTAGATCTATACCATAATGATCCAGAAACCGCCGATCCTCAATTGAGAGAACAGCATCGACCAGGTGGGGCGGAAATTGTGCGTAGCGTGCCAACGGTCCCTGGAAAGGACCCTGCCGCACTAATGGCTGCCCATCCGCGGTCACAAGCACGGTGGTTGGCTTCAGAGTTCCATCGGCTATTTTCCGCCACGGGACGTCCTTCAGCACCAGGAATAGAAGGCTGGCCGAAAGCAAAAGAAAGCCTAGCAAAACCAATGTCGAAATGGCGCGCCAGGAGCGCCATCTCACACGTTTGAAAAGCTTCATGAAGGACAGTTTGACGGGAAGCAGTCCCCGTATCTTTGCCGCATGTACCGAAAGGCCTAATAGGAAAACTTCACGTCTCAGGCCCGGCCGCGAGGTGTTGAGGTTTCGGGAGTGGTCCGTGAGAATTCTTAACGCGTGTAAAAGCCACGCCATCGTGCGTCGCCATATCGTCCCAAGATCATGGCGCAGTGAAGATACGAGTTGCTGAATTGCTGGGCGGCTTCGTCCAAAGAGTGGCCCCAGACTCTCTTTCGCGGTCGAAATGATGACTGCATCGGTTGATTGCGCAGATCCCTCAACCTTTGCGAGCTGCGACTGGCGTTCATCAGGACCTGTTTGCGAATTATCCGCCTTCCTGGATTCAGGCGCTCCGCTACCGCGTTTTGGTTTTGAATCGTCCTCGGTGCCCGGCATTCATATCGCTTTCATGTCTCCATACCCAATCTAGTGCCCAATGCGCGTGAGGGAAGGCAAGCATTTCTGCAATTACCTTTTTCGTATCCAACGCGGGATGAGTTTCGGCCCAGGTCGAGCCCGGCGATGACCAGGTAGCGGGCATCGGCCGATACCACACCGGACTAAGGTCTTGTGCCGGAACCGCAAAGGTCCCGGACGCTTGGATTTACGGAACATAGGTGGATGTGGGTCGTTGAAATGCCGATGAAACAATCGGCAAATTGAGAGGATAAAACAATGCAAATATTGGGTTTTAATTTCGCGCCGCTGGCGCTTTCGGTCGCAATGTTCGCAACTTCATTTGCTCCCGCAGAAGCTTTTTCCGGACCTCGGCCCACCCAAATCACTCAACTCGGCCACGACGTTGAAGTCGTTCAATATCGCCGACGTGGGGGCGATGACTGGCGCAGACGCGAAGGATTCTACCGTCGTGGAAATGAGGCTTACTACAACGGCCACCGTGGATATTACGAACGTCGCCGCGGGTATCGTCGATATAACGGCGCATGGTTCCCGCTGGGTGCGTTTGCCGCCGGCGCCATCATTGGAAGCGCGGTTGTAGACCAGCCGATTCGATACGGAGGCAGTCATGTAGAATGGTGCGCCAATCGCTACCGCAGCTACCGAGCTTACGACAACACTTATCAGCCTTACAATGGGCCAAGACGCCAGTGCAATTCCCCATATTGACCAGCATCAATATGCGAAAAACGAGGAACGGCCGGGGAGTAAACTCCGGCCGAAAAATGCGGAACAAGAGATTGCAGGCACGTCCTGCTGAAGCGTTATTCGGTGCTGTAGAGTCTTCTGCGAGAGTCAGGCCCGTTGACGCGGCTTATCGGCACACCTTCTTGGTGTTTTCCGTGGCCAAGAGGTTGATCGCGAGCGTTGGATCCCACCGATCTTAGGTGAGCTTGTCAACGCAGGATATTTTCAAGGATCACGAACAAAGGCCGAAGGCCTGTCTTCTTACCCAAACCTCTGAAGAAGGAAAGATAATGATCATTCGATCCAGACTTTTTGCGACCGTTGCATTTCCGATGCTGACGATGTCTGTCGCGGTCCAGCCTGCTCTAGCAGATAGCCTGATGAAGCCGTTTGAAGTCGCGCAGGAAGGCAGCATCTCCCAAGACGGTCGTGAACAGGTACAGGACGAACTGTTGCGCAAGAAGCACAAGCACGGTGCCGAACAGTCCCAAGGGGAGCCGGCAGCCGAAGACGGTCAGCCAAGCCGCGCTGAGCCCAGAAAGCGCCAGCGGCCCGAGCAGCAGCAGGAAGCACAGCCGCCTGAAGCAGAACAGCCGAGCCGTGCCGAGCGGAACAAGCGCCAGCGGGCGGAACAGCAGCAGGAAGAAATCCAGCCCTCCGGCGAGAACGAAGTAGGCAAGGCAGCTGATAAGAGGGCCAAGGCGCGTGCTGAGCGCGAGAAGTCTCAAAATGCCGACCAGCAACAGCAGGAGGAACCCCGGCCTGCCGACGATGACGAGGCGGCAAAAACAGAAGAGGAACGGGCGACGGCACGTCCCGAGCGCCAGAAGCGCCAGGATGCAAAAGGCCAGCAACAGAAGGATGCTCAGCCTTCCAGTAAGGATGAGGCTGCTCAGAAGGCTGCCGAAGAAAAGCATCGTATTCGCGCCGAGAAGAAACTCCCGGCCAAACAAGAAGACGGACAGCAGCCGGTGGCCGAAGGCGATCTGCGCCCGGCAATTGACGGCGATGCGCCTGAACCTCGGCCCAAGCCTATGCCGGCCATCGTAGATACGCGTGGCACAGAAGAAAAGCAAAAGACTGCCCGCGATCCGGCGGCTTCCGACGAGACGATTGTGCTACCCGTCGACAACGGTGCCGCCGTTCTCGACAGCGACAAGGATGCCGACAACGCCGACGGCGATGCCGGCGAAACGCCCCGCAAGCAGCGTGAGCGTGCCCGCGCGGAGGAAGAGAATGTCGAGGCTCCGAAATCGGATGAGGAAGCTCAGTCGCGCCTTAATGACCGTAGTCCAAGCCGCGAGGATTTGGACGCCAACATCAAGGAAGAGGGTCGCCGTGTCGATGGCGTTCCGGAATTCAAAGCCAAAGACTTGATCGATGCCTTTACCGGCAACGACGGCCGCCGGCCGCGGATTGACGACAACCGCGACAACAGGGTGGTGCTCGACTTTGGCAACCAGATCATCGTGCGGGGCGACGACCGTCCGCGCCTGCGCCTCAACGCCCGCGAAACCTATTACGAAGAACTTTCACGCGGGCGGTCCCGCGAGGTCATCCAACGGCCAAATGGGATTCGCATCGTGACGGTCTATAATCGCTACGGCGATATCCTTCAGCGTACGCGCATCGACAAGGACGGGCGGGAATTTTTGATGATCTATGCGGTCGAGACCGACAACGATTCACGTCCACCACTTTACGATGTAGGCCTGGACCTCCCCCCGATGCGCCTGCGCGTGCCGGTTCGCGACTACATCATCGACACGTCGAGCGAGCCCGATCGGGACTATTATGACTTCCTTGCGGAACCGCCGGTGGAACAAGTGGAACGCACGTACTCAATCGATGAAGTGAGGAGCTCCGCCCGTATCCGCGACAAGGTGCGCCGTATCGATCTTGATACGATCACCTTCGCCACGGGCCGCGCCGAAGTGCCAATGTCGCAGGCGAATACCTTGCGCAAGGTGGCCGACGCTATGCTGCAGGTGATCAAGAAAGATCCCGGTGAAACCTTTTTCATCGAAGGTCATACCGATGCGGTCGGTGGCGACGAGCCGAACCTATTACTCTCGGACGAACGTGCCGAATCGGTCGCCTCTCTGCTGACCGAAGTCTACGACATCCCGGCTGAAAACCTAGTGACGCAAGGTTATGGCGAACGCTTCCTCAAGGTCCGCACAGAGGAAGCCGAACAACAGAACCGCCGGGTGACAGTCCGTCGCGTCACGCCGCTTGTGCGTCCCGTAGCCCAGAATTAGGGAAGGCATTTAACCGAGATAACCGCGAAACATTCCCTGAGGTCGATGGGCCGCGCGGTGTCCGCAACCTGCGCTGAAGGACGGGCTCCGCGCACCAAAGGCATTTTACCCAGGCGGCGAGCCAACTGGATTGATCACCTTTAAATTCAAGGAGGAACACATGCATATCGAAGCTCCGAAAATATGCGAATACCATCCTGATCGTCACCTGCAATGTCAGGAGTGCATAGAAGGCGTTATGCAGGAGATCCTCGCCGAAGCGACAAGAAAAGGGTGGGAATCGGTCGAGACGGTGCAGGCCATGCAAGAAGTACTAATGAGATTGCGTCTCGCCTTTGCCGGAGGTCTTGATCCGGAAGATCCACTGAACCTGGCGCCGCAGCCATATTATGATGGCCAAATCGAAGGTTCGACCTTTCTAACCCGGTCATCAATTGTCAGGGTACCTCCTCCGCAAACCTGGCTTGAGGCGTGAGCAACATCTCCCCTAACCTAGAAATCGGATTTCGCATCCTGGACCTGGGGTCGATCCAGAAGGCCGGCAGTGTTAAAGCGTCATGTGACGCACGATCTCCCCGGATTACGAAACCATCGGTCATGGCGACGATGAACACCCTCTGAGAGTTTCGTAAGACGCCGAGCCAACCATGCTTGAGCAACTGGTCAAAGGAGTATTTCATGAACACAACGATTTGGGATGCAAACGTTGAGGTGAAAAAACAGTGCGAGGATCATTTTGACGTCGTTCGAAATCCGCGCGAGGCTCTCGCCTACCTGTTGTCGCAATGGCCAGAAGGCAAAGGAGCCAGCCATGCCAATGCCCGGCGCGCGTGCTTGGGTGCTCTGGCGGGAACAAACACGAACGCCGAAGCCCGCGCTGCATTTGAATCCGCTGCGCGTGAAGCTGGCATTCTCCGGCAGAACTGACGGGGAGCGTCTTGTCCGCGTGTGTGACCGCCGTGTCTGCTCAATGCGCGTTCTCCGCTAAAGTGCTGCTTAATTTAGCGCACGAATTAGAGAAAATATTTTGGGAGACCGCTGGGTCGGCAGACATCGGGCGCCGTTCACCGAAAGTTAGAATCCCTATTGCGCCGGAAAAAAGAATCCCGATTGCACCGGAAAAAGCTCTCCTGCCGACATCGACCTGAACTCGACAGGAAGCAAGAGCCAAGAACCGCCGGTGCTCTTGAGTAATTTCAAGTCTGTGAAGAAATTTTCGCGATCGATGGTGACAGCGTCAACGCCAGCTGGGACCGCGGCCGTCAAGCCACACTGAAACGACGCAAGATATAACAGCGCTACCTCGAGGTTCGGACACGGGAGGCCGAACACCTGAACCGCAAGGTGACAATCCGTCGCGTGACGCCGTGGGTCCGCCCTATGGTCCAGAATTAGCCATCACTGACCCCTCACTGGCCATTTCCTTCGCTGATGGCATATAGGTATGAGGTAGCCTTCAGCGGCAAATGCCCAATGGGCTTGGCGCCTTCGCCGGCGCGACGCCATCGCCGCGCCCGTCTCTGGGAGACGGGCGCGGAGCGCTCTCCTAATGCTGTTGCGATTGGGCACTATCACGGTCGGACGAGCCGAAGAAGAGCTTTACAAAACCATCCTGACGATGGTTGGCAATGCCGTTCGGTAACCGTCCACGACTGGCACCACTTCGCCGGTGATGTAGCTGAGGCATCGTCGTGATGCGACGAGGACATATGCGGGGACAATCTCCCGAGTGCGCATGAAAAGCACCGGCGCCCGGTGGATGATCAATGGCGCGCCTTTTCCTTTGGATGGGTGTCGGACCTTTGGCGGAAATCGACCAGACCTAGGTCCTAGACACAACAGTATTGGTCTGGGGCCGGTAGAAGCGATCCCCCGCACCAACTAGTCTCGCACGTAAGGTGACTCGTTCTTTCAAAATGGGTCGCGAAAGTTGAATGGAGAGACTTATGTCTATCACGAAAATAGTCGGCCGCAGCGTCGTCGCGTTGACCATTGCGCTGGCCCCAGCGGCAGTCGGTACATTTGGTGTCACAGGTGTAGCCCACGCAAAAGATGGCAATGGTAACGGCGGCGGCGGGCGCGGCAGCGATGGTGGTCGCGGCGGTAGAGCGAGCTCCGACCACGGTAAATCGGGTGACGCCCGCTCAGATAAAAAAGGGAAAGCTGATCGCACTCCGACGCTGAAGTCGCTTTTCACATTCGGAAAGAAATCCGACAAAGCGAACAAGGCGGAAAAATCGGTGAAGACGGCCAACGCAAAGGCAGCTCACTCCAACACTGCTGGAATAAACTCCCTCAACCGTAACTATCACGCATATCTGAACTCGAATGATCGTCGTATGGCTGCGGTTTCAGCCTATGCGATCGCCTACGCGGAGTTTGAAGCCGAAACCGGCACCGACGTTATGCCGACTGACCCGGCCTTGAGTGACGAGGCATTGCGCGACGCGCTCGCCAGCTTCACGAAAGACGGTGTTGTAACCGACGACATTCTGAATAGGGCCAAGGATATACTTGGTGTCGGACCCCAGTTTGGCAAGATCGATCAAATCCGCGACACACTTCCGAAGCCGGCCTCAAATACCGAACCGGATACCGCAGACTAGAAACCTTTGTGAGCGAACTTCGATCAAGCTGTCGCTGTCACAGCTCTTTGGAAGATATTTTCGCGAATGACGCGAGCTATGTGCATGCGGAAGATTTCAATCGGTTCAGGCGGATTACCGGCCGTGATCGATGAGAGAGTGGTTAACTAGCGCATCCACGACAACAGCGTCGCAAACACGCATAAACGACACATCCCGCGAACCCATTTAAGGTTCGTCGCGCTTGGCTTTGTGCTCGTCCAGCTCCCGCACGCCATCTTGTCTCCGATCCATAAAAACCCCGCGCCGCACTGTCACATCGCTCAACAGCGTACTTGCCGCCACGCCGGACGGGCTGATCCGTGTGTTGGGGCAGGGGTCGCGGGAAAAGGCGGGCTTTGATGCCGCATCTGATGTAGTGGGAAAGTCGGAATACGACCTTCAGACCAGGCAGTGGCGGGTATGCACCCGTCATCGGCGCGCGGAAAGTCCAGACCTTTACCTGGAGCGCCCCGGAAACGTCACCGCACTGGCACGATCGATGTTCGCGTTTTACAGAACGACATCGCCGGAAACCGATAGACTACTCTACATGCCAGCCGTACAGCGGGGCCCCGTCAATGTGAGCCGCCGTCCGAACGTAGAGAAAATTAGTAATAAACGGGGATGAAAACGTTGAATGGTGCTTCCCTTATCGCTCTTATAAACCGGACGACAACCATCCGCGCGTTCAGAGGCGAAATTCGTGCCTGCGCTCCTCCCTCGATTTAAACGGCAGCCTCGGCTCCGCAATTCCCCCTTCGACGTTGTGACGTATACTTTTTTTCTGTCGGTCCTGCGTTATTGACGAATAGCTTCGACGCCTTACTTTGTGACGATTGACAACGCGCCGGAATAACAGTGTGCGTTTGGGAGCTGAATCGATCATGCGGTTGTTCGTGGAGCGTTACCGCTGGAATACCCCCAGTCTGGCCCGACAGTTTCTCCTCATCGGAGGTTTGGTGTCTCTCGGGGCGACGATCATAGTCGGAGCGTTCGTTACCAGTCTAATTGAAGCTGCAGTCACCAGGAATACCGGGGCTGCGACCGCTCTATACGTCGACAGTGTCATTGCGCCCCTCCTGCCCGACATGCAAACCAACAACGACCTCAGCGAATCGGTGCAACGAGCACTCGACGAGACTTTGGGCCAGGGCACATTAGGGAAACGGCTATTGTCGTTTCGTCTGTGGCGTCCCGATGGCACTATTCTCTATTCAAATGAAAAAGCTCTGATCGGACGAAGACTACCGATCAGCGATGGACTGCAGACGGCATTAACAGGAACGATGGTTGCCGAATTCGACCACGCCGACGATGTCGGCAGTGAGACCGTGCGCGATAGCGGCCTGCCGGTGCTCGAAATTTACAATCCGGTCCTCCAGCCTTGGTCGGGTGAGGTCGTGGGCGTCTTGGAGTTTTATGAAATCGCCGTCGACCTTCAGCAAAGTCTAAACCACGCCCGCTTGCAGAGCTGGCTCGCTGTCGTAGCATTCACGATGTCTTTTTTTGCAATTCTGTCGGCCCTCGTGTTTAGAGGCAGCACGATGATCGACAGTCAAGACAAGGCGCTGAAGCGTCGCATTCAAGAGCTGTCTGAACTTCTGTCGCAAAATGGCGAATTGAGTGCGAAGCTCCAGCGGGCGAGCGAGCGCACGACAGCCCTCAATGAACGGTACCTGCGACGCTTGGGGGCGGAACTTCATGATGGACCGGCACAGCTTGTCGCCCTGGCAGCACTGAAGGTGGACAGCGAGGCTATCAGCAATCCCCGAACTTCGCGGAGGGTGCGGGACTTGGAAATCACATCGATCAAATCCAGTTTGGATGATGCGATGCAAGAAATCCGGACGATCTGCAGCGGTCTCGTTCTTCCGCAGATCGAAGGGGCCAACCTTCGGGAAGTTATTCAACGCGCTCTCAAAGCCCATAGTGAGCGCACAGGCTCGCATGTCGAGCTTTCCGTATCTCCGACATCTCCCCAGCTCTCGATCTCGGCGAAAATCTGCGTCTTCCGGTTTCTGCAGGAAGCGCTCAACAACGGCTATCGTCATGGCGGAGGGGCGGGACAATATGTGATCCAGACCTACGAGGGACAAACTGTCTCTGTTAAAGCTGGCGATCGCGGTCCAGGTTTTGACCCAACCAAAATGAAAACGTCCAGCCTTGGCTTGTCGGGTCTGCGAGAACGGGTTGAAAGCCTTGGGGGAACATTTGAATTGAAGACATCTGACCGGGGAACCGAGCTGTGCATGTCCTTAAACCTAGATGAAATGGAGCCTTCGTGATGGGAGAGATAACAATCGCGGTCATCGACGACCACCCGCTTTTCCGTGAAGGCGTCATGCGGATTCTTTCGGAAATCCAAGGTTTCAAAATACTTGGCGAAGGTTCAACAAAGCAGGACGCGCTTGAGATCTGCGCCACCCTGAAGCCCGATATCCTGCTCATGGATATTTCAATGCCAGGCGGTGGGCTGAATGCGATCCTGCCCATCCTGGAAATCAACTCCGAGCAAAAGATAATGATGCTGACAGTCTCGGAAACGAGCGACGACGTCATGAGCGCCCTGGACAAGGGGGCAAAAGCCTATGTGTTGAAGGGCGTCGGATCACGGGTGCTGGCGGACATAGTCAAATCGGTCGCTGCCGGAGAGACATATGTATCCCCGACCCTGTCAGCGCGGCTGCTCTCCGACATGTCATCGGCCGCCGCCTTGGCAAAGCAGCCCAATCCGATCAACGAACTGACGAGCCGTGAGCACGAGGTCCTAAATCTCGTTGCGGAAGGACTCAGCAACAAGCGGATAGCGCTCCGACTCGGCGTCCACGAGAAGACGATCAAACAGCATATGACCCATATTTTCGCAAAGCTCGGGACAAGCAATAGAACGGAAGCCGCAATGGTTCTGCGTAATGTAATGCCAGGGTAGCTGGACAGCGGTTCAACCTGCCAGCAGTCCGGTTGCCAGCATTGCAAAGAGCAGCCCTACGATCGGTATCAGAAGCCAGCGGGCTTCATGCAAACTGGTGTCCATTGTCCCTCCTATCTCCAATCCAGTGTGAATAGAACGCGCCGGAGTTTGTTCCCCAGGATGGCATGCGACCGACGTTTACTGTGGTGATACAGGACTTTAGCCCTACTATTTTCTGGCGTTCGTCTCATAGAAGCCGGACTGAAGCCCTACGCGGGAACAGCTTTCCAAGGATGACGTTTTGCTGTTGTAAAACGAAAAAAGGAGCCTGTCATGAAAACGAAACTCATTCTCGCAGCAGCCCTCGCCACTATGCTGCTCGGCGGCGCCGCTGTTGCAGAAGACGGCGCAGTTACCGGGGCTGCTGGTGGTGCCATCACTGGCGCAATCGTCGGCGGTCCCGTGGGCGCTGCAGTTGGCGGCGTCGCCGGCGCGATCGCAGGCGCTGTCATTGATCCCCCGCCGGAACGTGTTGTCACCTATGTTCGACAGCAGCCTGTACAGCGTTCAGTCGTCGTCGAACAACCTATCGTCGTCGGGAAGCCTTTACCGCAAGAGGTGGTTCTGGTGCCTATCGCAGAGGATCCGCGTTATTCCTACACCATCGTCAATGAGCAGCGTGTCATCGTCGACCCACAGACACGGACTGTCGTCCAGGTGATCCAGTAACGGTAACCTCTTCGGTGACATGATCGCCGTGAAGGAGATAAGCAATGAACAGTTTGATCTGGCTCGTTGGAGCAATTGTAATCATCGGCGCAATCCTGTCGTTCATTGGGATCGCCTAAATTTTGGCAGGGCGATACGCAACGTACCGCCCTGCCCCCGCCTTCCTCCCCACCCTCAATGAGATTAACAAATGTCCTATCAACACACGCCAAAGTCCAGTTCCTCACTAGGCGGGGTTTTCTTCTCTATTTCCCTTGTGATGGCTGGACTGGCCCTTGCAGTTTTTTCCTCCAGCATGGCCGGACCGCCTAATCGACAGATAACGGTGGTCTTGCCGGTTGGCAGCCCTCACTTGGAACAAACCAAGTAGCGTGCACCATTCAGAGCTCGCCCTCGCGTAGTCCAGGGCTCGCGTCGACAGGTGGTTTCAACGAGACAAAATAGGAGCGCTGCCGTGTGGCTTGAGCTGACATCTGACACCGATGAAAAAATATATGTGAACGTTAATCAGCTGATCGTCATTTATCCCGTTGATGAGCAAAAACTCACACAGATTTTAACCTCTGGAGGGCCAATCAGGATCAAGGAGCCGATGGCATTTCTCCAGTCAAAACTTGAAGGCGCGATCGTCAAACAATAATCCAACGTCATGCAATTGCCCACGTTTCGAGGCCGCCGAATGTCTTCGAGACGCACGTCCTCAGTTTTAATGCAAAAATCTCAGACGGATCTCATCTGCGAGGGTGGCCTGCCGGTTCACGATCGTGCGACCCTTGGAATCCTTCATTATATATCGGCCATTGCGCACGACCTCGCTGATCCCGTCGCTATGGCGAACAGATAGTCCTGCAGAACCGGTCTTGCTTTTCGAACCCTGACCCTTTGCCCCTGGAGAGTTTCCCCGGGTCTCGCTTTTGCTCGCGCCCGAATTGCCGTTCCCGCCGCCGTTCCCATTGCCACCGCCGTTTCCATTTCCATTATTGCCATCTTTTGCAAAAACAGAATGGAGGGCAAGTTCAAGGGTAAAACCCGAAACATTTACTGAGTAGGGCGTTGCCGCAAGGAATACGCTCAAGAGAATGCCAAGTTGAGACTGAAGAATTTTTCGGCCCGTCGTCATGTGGGACTCCTTGCGAGCGAATCTATCTAGCGCCCATCGCCTGAAAGCACGCGGGCATGCGTACGATAGTACCGTATACTCTGAATATGATCGCGCAGATCGTCAACGGAATGAGATCGTATTACCGTCATCCCCGACCACTTCTCTATCTCGCCCAGGCGTAAGCGGTTTTCCGGTTGGGTGGATTGTCGCGCGACAACAAGAGCACCTGTCATTTACACGGATTTGGGGTCAAAACTTGTTGTTCGCAACCTCGCTAGGACCTTTGCCCTGATTTCGTTCCAAAGGTCTTGGCTCGTTAGAGGGCCGAAGCCGGATGGAGGGATGATCCACAAGAGCTATATTGATAGTAGGCCTGTCTCGCAAACAACGCTAGCGCTGAATAAATGGAAGGGCTGGGTATCAACGAGGTCTGAAATGCCCGACGGATGTACGATTTATGCTCACACCTTGAAGGCTGGGAGTTCCTTGTCGGACGAAGGTCGGGCCTATGAAGCGCGTAGTCATTGTCTCTCCCTTCTCGAAGATCCGACCCGAAGGCTTCCGGAGTATACGATTGTCTATAGTGGTTTGCTTCGCCCGGCGCAGATCGGAGCCCTCCTCGATATCTTGAATGACCGAGGGTGCGCGTTTGAGAGGCTGGTGGAAGCCATGGAGCCGATCGGGAAGGTCGTTTGATTATGCCTTACGTTCTCGTAGTTGAGCATCATTCGGGCACAGACCGTCCACGTGGGGAAGCAAAGGAAGTTGCCTCTAGGAACGTAACGGCCGGCCATAGGCCTGTTGCATTTCGGGTAGCCAGAAACAGTGGAGCTTCTTCACCCAACGCCGGGCCAATACTCCACCACCGCGTCGATCCGACTGGAAGGAAACTGCACGATGTCGCATTATGCCTGGACAATAAGAGCTAGCGGTTTACAGGACGTACAAAAGGTCACCACGCTGCCGGAGCTTCACGACGTACTTCAGTTGTTGAAGCTACCCGGAATAGCACCGCCGGCATGGTTGACCATGGATCCCTGGCACGAAGAGCTCTCCGGGGATGGCCGCTACGTCTACGATGAAGGCGGCTCGGATGAATGGTCCGTTGTCTGGACAAAAGTCTATTACGGACCCGGTGACGTTACCTGAGAGTGATGCAGTTTACGAAATCTCCTCAGCTTTATGAGACAGGATGACCCGCCACTCGAAAAGGAACAACGGGTCTGGCCAGGTGTGGCCATACAGCCGTGTCTGTGCAATCCACGGCGATGGTTGAACCGGTGACTACCCACTCGGTTACGGCGTAGTTGATACATAGGACCTTTGCCAGCCCAAGAAGGACTTTGGTCCGCCACATGAAGCCACCTTTTGGATGTCCCAATTTGCGATATCGCCCTACGGTTCATCTAATTGCTCGGTCGGCTGATGAACGTACCCACTTGTAACAGGCTGTATTCCGAACGTAAGGCATCTATCGTTCTCGAACATCAACGATGGAGAGAAAAATGCCCACTCCCAGTGATCGCTCACTCAGAACGCAGCTGGCACGGCGCCATTTCTTGGCCATTGCCGCAGCCGCGGGCGCCAGGGTTGCCGCAGTAACAATCACGGCAGGCGCGATTTTATCAGCTTCTAACGCCAACGGCATGGGAAGAAACTGGGGCAAGCGTGGGAGAAAAGGACAACACAGCTCAAATTGCTTTCTGCGCGGGACCACCCTCTCCACGCCGACTGGCGAAATAAACGTTGAAGAGCTTTCCGTCGGGGACCTGATAACGACGGTGAACGGGGAAGCGATGCCCATCCGGTGGATTGGTCGTCGGACCTACAACCCCGCCCGTTACTTTGCGGCCGAAAACGTGATGCCAATTCGAATCCGACGACATGCCTTGGACAGAAAGGTACCTCATTGCGACCTTTATCTATCGCCGGGGCATGCTTTGCTCGTTGAGGGGGTTTTGATCCGCGTGATGGACCTCGTTAATGGGGCGTCGATTGCCCCAGCTCTGCCTGAGGGCATAGAGATCATCGAATACTTCCATATCCTACTCGATGGTCATCAGGTAATCTTTGCTCAGGGTGCCCCGACCGAAACTCTGCTTTTAGACGGGCAAGTTGACGAGCACTTCGCCAACTTCGCTGAACTGCAGCAACTGTTTCCGGGGATTTTGAATATTCCAATGAGGCCTGCTGCGCCGATCGTTGGCTACGGAGGGAAGAAGCATCTGACAGCTTTACTACGTATTGCGGCGAGCCTCGTCGCGGGGGATGAAGTGATATTGGATAACTACGAAAAAATTGCGGCTCGCGCGTATTCGGTTGCCCAATTCTAAACTCCTTCCGAGGCGTTTGCCTCCGTAATCAAGGAACGGTTCGCGGGCACGCCCGAAAGTAAATGAATCTAATTGCCGCAGATGGTCCTGCGGCAATTGCTCTCGTTTTTGCGGATCCCGGTTTACCTATATCTCGAAAAACGTCTGGCAGTAGCACCCAAAACAACAACTACTCCGATCGGGCCTGTGAAGCCAATAATCGCCTTGATAGAATTTGGCATTTGTTTCGCAGACGAGCACATCGCGGATTTTTGAACCTCAGCGACTCTTTCTCGGAGACGGGCGGCGTAAGCCATAAGCCGGCGAATTTTTTCGATATCGGAGCAGCCAACCTTACCTTAAATTGGGTCAGAGGCTTCGTCGTTATCCACCGCCAGCACTGGAATCGGGACGCCGATGGTGGAAATCCAGATCATCAGATGATCAAGAGCAGTGTTATGCCCCGCCAATGCGTTGATGGCATGGGTGATCGTCGCGCCGAGTTCATACAATGGCACTCTCCAGTTCGCCCCTTGTAGCGTCGGAGGTGCTGCATGGATTGTCGATTAATCAGCTGGCGCCCGGGCATTGGTGCGGTCCCCCACCCGCCTTCGAATGAAAAACAATCCTGCAAGCGTGACAGCGGTGAACGCCGCACCAGCCAGGAAAGTCCCCTGCGGACCGCTTAGGTCCCAAAGGGCGCCGGCGATGACGCTTGCAACAAGCAGCGCAATTCCTGTGACAAGGTTGAACATGCCAAAAGCCGTTCCGCGCAGTTCGGCTGGTGCGCATTCTGCAATCAAGGTGGCAAGCAGTCCTTGTGTGAAGCCCATATGAAGGCCCCATAGGACGACACCGATGCCGACCCCGACAATGTCGGATGCAAAGGCAAGAACGAGATCGGCCAGAAGAAGCAAGACCAGACCAAAAACAAGGATTGTCACGCGGTTGACCCGATCGGACAGGACGCCGATCGGATAGGCCGACAGGAAATAAGCAAGGCTCATGATCACGAGGACGATCGGGACCAGGGCCAGTGGCAGGCCGATCGATTGGGCCCGCAAGATGAGAAATGCTTCGCTGAAGCGGGCGAGCGTAAACACCGCCGCGACGGCTACGACCCACCAATAGGTCCCGCCCAGGCGGCGGAGTTCGGCACGATTCAAGGGCATGCGAATACGGCGCTGCCCTTTCGGCCGTTCCGGCTCCTTTACGGCAACAAGGATCAACCCGAGGGAGAGGAATGCCGGTATGACGGCAATCCAGAGGACCACCTTGAACTGATCGACTGTTAGCCACATCAGGCCAATCGCAATGAGCGGCCCGAAGAACGCGCCGACGGTATCAAGCGACTGGCGCAGACCGAAGCTCGCGCCACGCAAGTGCGGGGGAGCGATATCGGCAACGAGGGCGTCGCGCGGAGCACCCCGAATACCCTTCCCGACACGGTCGATGAAGCGGGCGGCGATGAGCCATTCGAGCGCCGATGCCAATGGAAAGACAGGTTTGGTGAACGCCGTAAGACCATAACCGATGACAGCCAGCAATTTGCGTTTTCCTAGCCAGTCGCTGAGAGCGCCGGAGAAAACCTTCGTAATCGATGCTGTGGCTTCAGCCAGCCCCTCGATGATGCCAACACTCAAGGCGGACGTTCCAAGCACCGTTACCATATAGATCGGCAACAGGGCGTGGATCATCTCAGAGGAAATGTCCATGAACATCGACACGAAACCGAGTGTCCAGATACCGGCAGGCAGGCCGGACCTTAGCCTAAGCCAGTTGCCGCTCTTGCTTTCACCTGCGCTTGAAAGGTCTGGTCGGTCCGTCATTTCAGCGGTTCTCTTCATGGGCGTCGAAAACGCGCTGGGCGTAACTATCGAGCGAAGCCTCGCAGGTTCTCAACCGCTCTGTTGCCTCCTCGGCCAAGGTCGCGCCGTAAAAATCGAGTTTCTTGATCTTCTCCAGCCAGCCCTGGAGCTTCTTCAAGTCGGTGTCTTCTTCTTCGAGCTCCGCATAGGTGAACTTGCTGATCCCGATTTCGTTGGCGATCTCCTTCTCGAAATCGTCACAGCGACCAAGGAACTCCCTATATTGGTCGTCACGATCGGCTTTGAACCGGGATACGACTTTATCCTCTTGCGCACGATCGAGAGCGACCGTCTCCAGGATGACGGTCGGCAATATTGTTTTCCAACATCTTAAGCCGGCAGACATGATCGTCAGTCTTGGGCAATAGGCAGACGCCGTTCTGCAAATAAACGGCGCCCATTCCCTTTAGCCGCCGCCAGAGCGCAATGCGCTTTGTGGCGGGATCGGGGGGCACTTTGTAAGTGAAAAGAAGCCAAGTCAACTTTGTCATGTAACAATGATAATGCAACGACCGTAACACATCAACGAAGTGATATCGTGCATCTGGACTCCGCCAACGCCCAGTGGACATGCGTGATCATTTTGACATAGAGATCAGCATTCCGAACAGTTCCGCTGCCGCCTTGACGCTTAGGAAGCGGCGACCGTCACGTCAGATTGACGTGCTGGAAAGTAACTTGCGGTCAGTTTTTCCGCGGTGAGGGGGCGGCTAAAGAGATATCCCTGGAGTTCGTCGCAACCCGATAATCTAACCATAGCAGCTTGCTCGTCCGTCTCAATGCCTTCCGCGGTCACAGGAATATCGAGGGCGTTGGCAAGTGCGATTGTGGCTTGAAGGACCTTGCCCGCATTCGCCTCGTTATTAAGAGCGATTATGAGAGACCGATCAACCTTCATGCGATCGAATCCGAACGCACGTAGTGTGCCAATACTGGCGAAGCCGCAGCCAAAATCATCAAGCGCAATTTTGATACCCGCTGCCTTTAACCCTTTGATCGCCCGGTGGGCCTGGTCGGGGTTGGAGATCAGAACCCCTTCGGTAATTTCGATGGTCAGCCTCGAGGGCTCGAACGAGGCCTGCGCCAATATATCCAAGACCTGACGCACGAAGCGTGGATTCTTGAGCTGCAGAGGCGATACGTTAACAGCAAGCCCAAGACCTGGCCATTGAGCTGCCGCGCGGACTGCCTTCGTCATTATCTGTTGCCCGAGCGTGTCGATAAGGCCCGATCGCTCCGCCAGCGGAATGAAGATATCCGGCCCGATCATTGTGCCGTCGGAAGGTTGCCATCTTGCCAAGGCCTCGACGCCGCAAATCCCTCTTCCGTCGGAATGAACCAACGGCTGAAAAACGATTCCGATCTCGTCATTGGCGAGCGTTTGTCGAAGCTGCCCTTCGAGTTGGGCAACACGCCGAGTTTCGTCGTCGAAACTCGGTTCGAAGATGATCGAGACCCCGCGTCCACTATCTTTCGCTCGGTAGAGCGCGATATCGGCTTGCCTGATCAGTTCGGACGCTGCGAGTATCCCGCCGCTCGATTCGGCGACACCGACGCTTGCGCCGATCTCGATGGTCCTGCCGTCGATGTCGAAAACGCGTGCAAGACATTGCTGAATGCGGCGTGGTAAATCTGCGGTCTCGAGTGCCTGTACCGTCTCCGTCAAAACGATGGCGAATTCGTCGCCTCCGAGACGGGCGATGATCGCGCCATTCGGCATCATATGTGAAAGTCGGTCGGCGACTGCGACGATAAGACTGTCGCCAACACCATGTCCCCAACCATCGTTAACGGCCTTGAAGCCATCGAGGTCAATGAAATTCAACTGTGTGGTGGCACCTGTTTTCGAGGCATATTCGTGCTCGTGTCCGAGATTTTCAAGCAAACCGGCTCGATTCCACAGACCCGAGAGAGCGTCGTGTGTCGCATGGTGTCGCGAAAGGTTTTCCCCAGCTCGCAAGTTTCGTATCGTGATGAAGCCGACAAACCCCAACCCTCCCAGGAACAATACAAGAATCAAGGCGGCGGCTCTCAGCTCCGGCTTGGCCTCCACAAAGCTCCTTGATCCTGGCAACTGGCGCGGCCATGCGAAGTAGCCGACCGGCTTGCCGGATATGTCATCGAGCGACGTGTTGAGCCCGGAGGCGTCGGGATGCTGTCTAAGTGTGAGGCCCTTCAGCGAGAAGTCGCTTGCCATTTCTGCGACGGCGTCGGGTTTCAGATGCTTGGCAAACAGAAGGTGATAAAGCTTGGCCTTGTCGAACCGAATGTCGGGGTTGCTCGGCCTTATCGCGGCGGCTCCCATCAGAACCACGCCCTCGTCGCTTCGCACAAAGTGTACGGACACACTGGTGCCGGCACGCGCGGCGGCGATGAGCGCGTCGACACCGCCATCAAAGTGCTGGCTTAACGAACCTTCCAGCGGTGCGCCGTTTTCATATGCCATAATGGATTTGCCAGTGGCATCGACCACGATTGCGGTATCATAGAGCGGATACGCCTCTGTGGTTGTCCCCCAGTTTTCAGTAATCCAGTCGTCGCGATTATCCGAATTTACCTGGTCGTATGCGTCATCCCAGAAGGCGTTGTCACGGATAGTTCCTTCGAGCTGTTTTTTCATGGCACCGACGGCGCTCGCTGCGGCGCTTACCGCACGTGAATCGTCTATGCTGTCGGATTTGGCGGTAATATTGCCGATCGAATCGGCCACCAGAGCCCCCAGCACACAACCGACCGTAATGAACAACCCTGCTATGACGGCTACGAATGATTTGCGGACGGTATTGTTGGGTTTCAGGTGGCGCTGCACGGATTACATCCTGGGTTGCTACAAGACAATATGGATGTCGAGGTCTCGACAGTGCCCGCAGATTGGCATCATGCCCGCCCAACGCGGGCGCCGCGTCCGGACAATACAATTGTCCATCCTAACCTTCTATTAAGCGGCGAAAACTCTGCGTATCTCAACACGAGAGTCGACGACTGCTGTGGAGAAAGCCGGAAAGGGTTGTGTCAACATGCAAGCACGTCATCTCGGCGAGCGTCAGATTTTAGGCAAAATTCCGCGCCGCCAATCTGGCGAGACAGTTGGTCCAATCCAGTTCGCCTTGAACCAGTTCGAACCAACGACCCTTGGTTCTCTGCATCGAGAACAAAGCCTAGATGATATGAGCGGGATCACTCCCGATATTAATCATTTTCCACTGCAGATATATTTTTGGAGATGAAGCGGGCTCGAATTTAAACAAGCGGTCCATCTGGTGATTTCGCTATTTCCGGTAAGCCGCGACCTGATAACATGTTTTCCCGTAGAACTGGTGAGCGAGGGCGCCCAGCACAGCCCGGCGATCAGCGCCCAAAGGACGACATTGAGAATATCGGCGCCTAGGTCACCGGCTCCGTCATAGCCCAGGTAGTAACCCGCCATCCCCGTTCGCGATCAAAAGACCATACAGGAGAACATTGGCAGTTTTCGCAACCACGCCGAAGATCGCGGGCTTGCGGCGGTGACGCCGGGATGCCTTGAGCGAACCGGAGGGCGAGACGGAGGACAATGAGGATCAAGCTGGCGATCCCAACATAGGCATGAATATTGGCGCTGGCCACCTGGTCCGTTGTTGCCAAACCCGTTCGTTTGATACTGCGGCTTCTTGCAGCTTCACATTATCGGACGAGAAGGGAAAATCCATTGAAGGCGCTTCTCAACGTTGCAGAAGGAAGAGAACCGTGCCCGCTTCCGCCTTAAAGGCTTGCTTTACGTCCTTCAGAACGTCGACCGGGGATGAAAACGGGATTCCGGTTAGTAATAACGCGGTTCCTTGTGTTTAGATCAAATTGAGGCGATGGAAACGAGCCACCTCCCCGGGTGGCTGGCATGGCGCTATTCCAGCAGACTGCGACGCCGCGAGAAATTCTGATCGAAGGAGCCATCTTCATGCTCAATGGCGAGGTTGATGATCGTTTCGACGGCCCTCTCGCGATGATCAACCCGGCTCCATTGGTAAACCAGCAACGGCCGGGTCGCGACGAGTAATCCGGTCGCCAATTGACTTCACCAAATTTAGTGCTGCCTGAGGGTCACTTTCGCAAATGGGGCCCCTTTATCGTCCAGCGCGAGGCACGCGCTGGACCATGAACCTTCATCCACTCCCAGTGCAGTCTGCAGCCAGGCAAGGGTCAGACGTTTCGTCGTTTCCAGCGCGTCGGGTGCCTCGATTTCGGTTTCCTTTGCGTCAAGCCCGGCGATCCCTCCAAGCCCGTGTCCGACGCCGCACAACATCAAGAGCGCCTCTGCGCCCGGCGCGTCGTGAAACGCATCCGCATGCCAGTCCGGCCCCCGGCTTGTGAAATGCGGATCGTCGATATCACCGCAGACAACAAGGCTGGGCGTCGCGAGCGTTGAGAAATCAACGTCGAAGAATGGAAACCGTGCAGCGTTCTCCGCGGTCATGTCCTTGCCGCCGCGTCCGGGCGCAGCCAGCAGAATACCCACCGATATGCGTGGATCGGAGAAATCCTCACCGTTCAGCTGCGCGCCTAACAGGAGCCCGACGGTGTGCCCGCCAAAGGAATGACCGGCGGCGCCAATGCGCGAATGATCCATCCGGCCTGCAACGGAGGGTGCCTGCCGCTCCACCTCCCGCAACTGGTTGAGAATAGCCTTCATCTCCTCGACGCGCTCGCGCCAGAAGAACGGCGCGCCGGGGGCATCCGAAGGTAAGCCACCAACGCGCGAACTCGCGTGCGTCGGCTGGATTACCGCAAAGCCCCGTTCCGCCCAAAACTGGGCCAGTGGGGCGTAACCGTCTTTTGACGGGATATAGTTGGACGGGCCGAACCCATGCGACAGCAGCACGATGGGAAGGTTGCCGCCCGTCGCCGGTGCGGTCAGACGCAATTCCAGCGGTGGGCGGCCGACCATCGGCAAACGGATTGGGGTATAGGCCAAAGTGAGAGTGGCTTCGGGCGTCGGGATATGCTTGGCGAGATCGATCAGATTGTTCATGGTCGGGAGCCTTAAGTGTTGATTTCCAGACGATCGTCTTCAGGCCAGCGAGTTGCTGCCTCGCGGAGCCATGTTTGCGCATCCCCGCCGGCGGGCGTTTTCATCGGCGCGTCAAGCTCGGTCACCGCGTGCCAGACTGCCTCTGCAACATCATCCGGCGTCGTGAATTCTGTGCCGGAACGCAGCGTTGTCAGGTAGTCGTGGACGAATGCGCTGTACGGATCGGGGATATC
The DNA here is from genome assembly GCA_900468065.1 of Hyphomicrobiales bacterium. Taxonomy (GTDB): domain Bacteria; phylum Pseudomonadota; class Alphaproteobacteria; order Rhizobiales; family Rhizobiaceae; genus Pararhizobium. Next base: position 68,475 of record UBTA01000047.1, read on the forward strand.
CATTCCCATACGGGCGACGGCATTTTTGCCGAACCCGGTTGTTGGCGCCGAACCCGGCAGAACAAGTTTGGCGCGGACGCCAAAGAGAACGGCTTCAAGAGCGAGACTTTCGGTGAAAGCGTTCAGCGCTGCCTTGCTGGCGCTGTAGACGGAAAGTGCGGGCAACGGCTTGATGGTGACGCTGGAGCTGACATTTACGATGACGCCTGAGCGACGGATACGCATCTGCGGAAGAACGGCTTTGGTCATCGCCATTGGGCCGAACACGTTCGTCTCAAACAGCTCGCGGATTTTAGACATCTCCGCGCCTTCCAAGACATTGAGCATGCCGACGCCGGCATTGTTGACCAGCGCAGCGATCGGGCCGGCCGCTTCGACGGCCTTCGTGATGCTATCCGCGTTGGTCACGTCCAGCGCCGGGATCTTGAGCTTTTCGCTATGGGGCATCAGATCGGTCTGCGGAGTACGCATGGTCGCGACCACGTCCCATCCTGCCGTCACAAATGTTTGCGCGATGGCGAGACCGAAGCCGGATGAGCAACCGGTGATGAGTATCTTTGGCATGGTCTGTCTCCTGACGACTAACGTTCCTAGAGATGTAACGGCCACGTCGGACCTTCTATACTTGACAGTCCGAGATTTTTTAGCATGAGTCCGAGACATGACCGATCCAATCGCCGAAGTCGTTTCCCTGCTCAAGCCAAGCCCGTCAATCTCAAAGCTGGTAACTGGCGGCGGTCAGTGGCTCGTCGAGCGCACGGAACTTGGAAGCCCCTTTTATTGCGCCGTGGTCGAAGGCCATTGCCGGATGACGATCACCGGTCGTGAGCCAATTTTGCTCACGACCGGCGACTTCGTGCTGGTTCCAGAAATCTTTTCGTTCACGATGAGCAGCTTGGAACCGCCGCCGCGCGGAGCGCTCGCCCGGCGTCTGGAGACTAGCCCGGGTGTCTTCCGGCTCGGAGACCCCGAAGCGCCCGCCGAAATTAAGGCAATGGTTGGTCATTGTGCCTTTGGCTCGGACGACAAGACTCTTCTCGTCTCGTTGCTCCCGGAGGTCATCCATGTTCGAGGCGAAGAGCGGCTGATGATATTGGTCCGGATGATAAACGACGAAACGAGAGCCGACCGTACCGCCCGTGACATGGTGCTTCACCGGTTGTTGGAGGTGCTTTTGATCGAAGCTTTGCGATCAACAGCAAGTAGGGTGGCCCCGCCCGGTATCCTGCGCGGAATGGCCGATCCGCTGCTGGCACCGGCCTTGCGCCGGATTCATGCAGATCCAGGTCGCAGCATGACGGTGGAGACACTCGCGCGGGGTGCCGCCATGTCCCGTTCAACCTTCTTCGATCGTTTCCGGAGGGAGGTTGGCGTCGCCCCGATGGAATACGCGACCGTCTGGCGCATGGCGCTGGCGAAGGAATTCCTTCGCGAGGATGTTGCCACGGCAGAGGTTGCGCAACGCGTCGGCTATGGCTCGGCAAGCGCCTTCAGCGTCGCGTTCAGTCGGCATGTGGGAATGCCGCCCGGCGCCTATTCTCGGGCAAGACACCTCTGAGTAACCCTAGCGCGATTGCAAAATGTGGAGCAGGCTGCTTTGAGCCCTCACCTGCCAATATAGGCTGCCAGTTCATCGGGCGTTCCGTTGGGAAAAGTTTGCTTCAGAAAATCCAGGAAGGCAGATACACGCGCGCTCAACAGACGCCGCGACGGGTAAAGCGCCCACAGCGCGATCTCCGAGCCCTCTATATCGCCCCAGTGCAGTAAAGTGCCGTCAGCAAGATCTTGGCTCACCAACGAGATCGGCAGCCGTGCAGCGCCAACACCTGCCCGTACCGCATCCCGGACCATGTTCAGCGACGACAAAACGAGGACAGGGTCGATCCTGATCTTTGAAGACTGTTTCGAGGTTATGACGTTCCACGTCTGTGGATTGCCGCCTCCGCGCACGACGCCCGGCGCTGGCAGGTCACCAGCTGGGCGGGAAAGTTCCGGGCTTGCCACGACGACCAGGCGATCATGCAGAAAGGCTCGACCGACGAGGGCCTCGTCCTGGCCCGGGTTGACCCGGATGACCAGATCATAACCTTCCTCGATCATGTCGACAGCCCGGTCTTCCGTGGTGATTTCCAACCTCACATCCGGATATCTCAGTGCGAAACCGGCAGCGACCTTGCCCATTGCAGTCTGCGACAAGAGGAGTGGCGCACTGATCCGCAACCTGCCACGCGGCTTTTCCGCACCCGAGGCAATAGCGGCCGCCGTTTCGTCGAGCTCGGTCAGGAGCGCGGCTGTCCGCTCATGAAGGGCGCGTCCTTCCTCGGTGAGTTTCAGGTTGCGCGCGCCACGATCGAAAAGCCGAAGCTGGAGCGCAGCCTCCAATTCCGCGACTCGTCGGGACAGGGTCGCCTTCGGCCGACCGGTGGCGCGGGCCGCTTTGCCAAAGCCGCCATGGCGCGCGACAAGGTTGAAATCCGTAAGGGCAACGAGATCCATAAGTGTTCCAGCGGTGAGACGCCGTGTCCCAATTGATAGTCTATTGGGCCAACAGTGAACCAGACATAGTTGGGGTGTCAAGCAGTACCAACCCTGGAGAAAATCCAATGACCATTCTCGTTACCGGCGCCACAGGCAATATCGGCAGCCAAGTCATCCAACACCTCGTCAACGACGGCGCCGATGTCCGCGCTCTCGTCCGCGATCCCTCCAAGGCCAATTTTCCGGCAGGCGTTGCCGTCGTCAAAGGTGAGTTTCTCGATGTCGACGCGTTACGCACCGCGTTCCAAGGCGTATCCACGTTGTTCCTGCTGAATGCCGTCGTGCCTGACGAGTTCACCCAGGCTCTGATCGCGCTCAATGTCGCCCACTCGGCCGGCATCAAACGGATCGTCTATCTTTCCGTCATTCACCCCGACATCTACGTGAACGTACCGCACTTCGCCGGCAAGTTCGGCGTCGAGCAGATGATCGAGCAGATGGGCTTGGCAGCGACGATCCTGCGTCCCGCCTACTTCATCCAGAACGATCTGACGATCAAGGACGTCATCACTGGCTATGGTGTCTATCCGATGCCCGTCGGTGACAAGGGGCTTGCCATGATCGACGTTCGCGATATCGCGGAGATCGCTGCCCTCGAGCTGCTGCGCCGCGAACAGGCCGCACAGCCCCTCCCGATCACTCGCATCAACCTCGTCGGTCCAGACACCCTCACCGGAGCCGATATCGCCGCCATCTGGACGGACGTTCTCGCTCGCCAGATCAACTACGGCGGTGGCGATACTGCAGCCTTCGAGCAAAACCTCAAGCAGTTCATGCCGGCCTGGATGGCCTACGACATGCGCCTGATGGGCGAGCGTTTCCTGACCGACGGGATGCGGCCCGAGGTCGGTGACGTCGAGCGCCTGACGACGCGCCTTGGCCGTCCGCTGCGTTCCTATCGCGACTTTGCCGCGGAAACCGCTGCATCTGCCTGAGGCAGGCACCCACAATCTCGACCAAGGACCATCCTCATGATCTATTCGACCGCAACAGTCCCGGTAAATCCGCAAGGCGAAACAAAACTAACTCGGGAGCAGGTCTGGAAGGGCCTGGAGCTGAAGGCGCGCGATGCGCGCCTCTTTCTCCCGCCCGGCCTCTGCACCCGCTGCAACGTGGTCGAGGAAAGCGCGACCCACTTCGTGCGCGATGCTACCATCGCCGGCTCCGAGGTCAGGGAGATCATCACCCTCGAGCCGCAGAGCAAGGTCACCTTCTTCCAGGCCAACGGTCCGCGCGAAGGCGCCATCGTCAACGAGCTGTTCGAAGATGAGGCCGGAGCGCTTCAACTGAGGTTCTATTGCTACGTCGGCCTGCGCGGAAAGGAGCCTGACGGCCCAGAGGAGCAGGCAGAGCAGACGCAATTTGACGGCGACAGGGGCTACAAATCGGCCCTGCTGTCAACCCTGAAGCGGACCCGTGGACTGCTCGCAGAGGGCCGACTCTGATTACACCCAGCATCGAATCCAACAGGACGGCTGTCTGAGAGGAGCCCTGCGTTTCAAGGGGACCAAAATCATGACCACACCCGTCCCTGAAACACGTTTCGCCGCTGTACTGAATATTCTGGTGCTCCGTGCCACTCATGAATGTGCTTCGCAGTAGTACCGATGAGCGCCGGGCCCTGTTCGAAACGGTGGCCCCCGACCTGCAGCCGCGCGCTAAACTTCAAAGCTGGTACCAGCCTCAGCAAAGCCTATGGCCTGATTAATCGCTTCTCCGACGATATCGACATCGGCATTTACAAAGCCGATCTGAAAGTACCGACTGAGAGTGAGATCGCCGCTCTCTCCTGGGGACCAAGCAGCAAAAGGCACTGGCGGAATTTGTGGACGAGGCCGAGATCGGCCAAGCGGGGCATTTCTCTCTCAAACTCGGCCACGATTCCAACCGGAACAAAGATGCCCTCGAAGTTCTCGTGGTCGGATGGACGGAGGACTGATCGACACCCTCTGAGGTGATCCCTCGCCTGGTCGCCCATCACCATCGGCGGAAAGAAACATTGGCTTTGGCGCGGCGTTGATCAGGACGAGCTCGTACTGCAATATTATTGTGCTCTCTGCGGTTACGATTCAGCTATCGTCGGCGTTCGCGTTTGGCACGCGCCTTCCCGCCTCCATCATCGCTCCGATCCGATCGTGCTAAACATCCTCAGATGGCGGATTTCAACGGGGCTGGCCAACAGCCGGTCTATCTCGCTCACAAGCGGCAGCAGATGTGGCATCTTCATGTGCGCATCGAGGTCGGCCTGGCTGCGCCAGTTCTCGTAAAACACGAAGACGCAGGGATCTTCAGTATCCACATGGAAGTCGTAGTTGATGCAACCGGGTTCAGTGCGTGTTGGTGCCACCTGGGCTGCGAGGAGCTCTTGCAGCTCCCCGCGCGTCTCCGGCTTTGCGGTGACAGTGCCGATAACCGTTACGTGGGACATGGGCTTAGCTTCGCTTCTGCGACAGAGCGACGGCGAGGATGATAATGCCGCCGCGCGCGATGAGCTGCTGAGAGAATTCTAGGCCCATCAGGATCAGGCCGTTGTTGATCATGCCGATCATCAGCGCGCCGACGATGGTGCCGATGATCGTACCCTTGCCGCCAAACAGGCTGGTTCCACCGAGAACGGCGGCAGCAATCACGGAGAGTTCGTCGCCCTCCCCCAGCTGAAACCGGCCCGACTGGAGCCGCCCGGCATAGAGCATGCCGGCAAAGGCTGCGGCTGTCGAGGAAAGGACGAGAACACGAAACTTGATCGCCTTGGTATCGATGCCGGAATAGCGCGCCGCCGTTTCGCCACCGCCGGTCGCCAGAACACGTCGGCCGAAGCTGGTGCGGCGCAGGACGACGTGACCGATGGCGCCGAAGACGACCATCCAGAACAACAGGACCGGGACCTTCAAGAGCGATCCGCCGCCGAACAGCCAGGAATAGCCAGGGCTGAGGATCGGAACGGCAGCGGTGTTGGAAATCCACATCGCCACGCCCTTGGCGATCCCCATCATCGCCAGCGTCGTCAGAAACGACGGTATGCCAACGCGCGTCGTCAGCCAGCCGTTGAACATGCCGACGGCGATGCCCGTCGCAAGACCCGCGAACACACCGGCCACCGGGCCCGCCACCGCAATCGCCATGGCAACTGTAACCGTTGCGAGCCCTGCGACCGCGCCAACCGATAGATCGATCTCGCCGGCAGACAGCACGAAGGTCATGGCAATGGCCATGACGGCAATCATGGCTGTCTGGCGGACGATGTTGAGCAGGTTGTTGGGGTTGAGAAAGCCCTTGTCGGCCAAAGTCAGGGCGAAGATCACGAAGATCACCGCGAAGCCGATGTAGATGATGTATTGCCGCCAGTTGGCCTTGAAGCTCTCAGCGAGCGTTGGATTTGCGGTCGTCATGTCAAACCTTCTCCCCTGACTTCAGGGCGTCCTGAATTTCGATCTGCAAGCGTTGCTCGGCCGCCTGAAGACGGTGGGCCGTGTCGTGTGCATCGATAGCCGGATCATCGAGCCGGTCACGCGGGATATCGGCAAACATGCGGCCTTCCGACATGACGACGATGCGATCGCAGGCCGTCAGCAGTTCGCTCAGCTCCGAGGAAATGAAGACGATCGCCTTGCCGGCCGCAGCCAGATCGCGCACCAGCTTAATGATTTCGGATTTCGAACCGATGTCGATGCCAGCGGTCGGCTCGTCGAGCACCAGGATATCGGGATCGGTCGCGAGCCATTTGCCGATGACCACCTTCTGTTGGTTGCCACCCGAGAGCGTCGAGACCGCATGGTCGCGGCTCGCGGTCTTTACCGACAATCTCTTGATCATGCCGTCCGTAACGGACCTGACCCTTTCCGCATCGACGAAACCCGCCGCCGAAATGCTGTCGAGAACCGCAAGCGTCATGTTGGATGCGACCGAATGAGCAGGTATGATCCCCTGCGTTGCCCGCGCCTCCGGCACCAGCGCCACGCCGGCGGCGATCGCATCGCCGGGCTTGTGGATCGCCACAAGCTTGCCGTTGATCAGGATCTCGCCGGACTTTGCCGGCTCGATCCCCGCGATCAGCCGCGCAAGCGCTGACCGGCCGGAGCCGAGCAGGCCCGCAAGGCCGACAACCTCGCCGCGATGGACTGCAAAGGATATGTTTTCCGGCTTATACTTGCCCGAGACGTTGCGCAGCTCCAGCAGAACCTCGCCCTTTACGGCATTGCCGCGCGCCACATCGGAGAGTCCCTTTGAGCGCTTGCCGACGATGTGCTCGATCATCGTATCGATCGGCAACTCCGACAGAGGTGCCGTAATGACATGGGCACCGTCGCGCAGGATGGTTGCCCGGTCGCTGATGCGGGCAATCTCGTCCATCCGGTGCGAGACGTAGATGATGGCGACGCCCTTTGCCTTCAGCTTGCGCAGGAATGTGAACAGGCGATCGACGTCGCTGACGGCCAGCGCCGTCGAGGGCTCGTCGAGCACCAGCACGCGTGCATCCTGTGAGATCGCCTTGACGATTTCGGTCAGTTGCTTCTGTCCGGCGCCGAGATCGCCAACCAGCGCTTTCGGATCGACATCGACCTCCAGCATCGCAAACAGTTCGGCCGCGCGCCGCTCCGCCGTCCGGTCATCGATCAGTCCCAGACCGCCCCTGGTTTCACGCGTCAGGAACACGTTCTGTGCTACAGTCAGCGTCGGGATCAGGCTGAGCTCCTGAAAGTTCATGGCAATGCCGGCCGCGCGCGCCGCCTCCGGAGTCACGTCCTCCAGCAGGTTGCCGCAGACCGTGATCGTGCCAGAATCGGGCTTATGAACGCCGTTGAGCACCTTGAGGATCGTCGATTTTCCCGCACCGTTGCCGCCAAGCAGGGCGTGTACTTCGCCCTGCCGGATGTCGAGACTAACGTCGTTCAAAGCCCGCACACCGCCAAAGGATTTGGAAATCCCTTTCATGCTGACGGCCAAGGGCACGCTTGCAGAAAATGGGATGCTGACGGTTGTGGCTTCGGTGTTCATCTGCCTACACGCTCCCACGCTCCGGTTTCTCCCGACCGGATGAGGGCATCCGCGACTAGTTCCGTCAACAGACCGTCGTCGAAATTCGGCGATGGCTGCTTCCCCGTTTTGATCGCGGTAAAGAAATCGAAGCACTCGACGATCTTGGTCTCGGAATAGCCGATGCCAAGCGCCGGAATTGGCCAGAGTCCGTTTCCATAGGGATGAGCCGGGCCGGTGTAGACAGTTCTAAAACCGCGGCTGTCTGCCGGATCACCGGCAAACATCACCTGCAATTCGTCGCGGCGCTCATAGTTGAAGTGGATCGAGCCCTGGGTGCCGTGAATTTCCAGCGTAATGAAATTGTTACGGCCATAGGCATTGCGTGTCGCCTCGAGGCTGCCGACGGCGCCGTTCTCGAAGCGCAGCATGCTGATTACCTCGTCATCGACATCCACGTCTCCGCGCTCGACATCGCCTGATGCCTTTTCGGAGGCACCCAGCTTGTCCACTCCACCCTGCTGCAACGGGCGTGTTTTGTTGTAGGTGGACGTAATCGCGTTCACCGTCTCGATCGGTCCGACCAGATAGTGCGCGAGGTCGACCACATGGGTGGCGATGTCGCCGACCGTACCGGACCCGGCGATTTTCTTCTGGAAGCGCCAGGACAGCGGACCATCCGGATCGGCGGACCAATCCTGAAGGTAGGTGCCACGAAAGTTGAGAATTTTGCCTATGCGGCCTTCTTCGATGTATTTCTTGGCAAGCGCCACCGCCGGCGTGCGGCGATAGTTGAACGCAACCATATGTATCACCCCGGCCTTCTTGACGGCGGCGGCCATGGCGCGCGCCTCCTCGACCGTGCGAGCGAGCGGCTTTTCGCAGATGATGTGCTTGCCGGCTTGCGCCGCCGCGATGGCGATTTCGGCGTGGACATTGTTGGGCGTGCAGATATCGATCACGTCGATGTCCGGCCGGGCAACGACCGCGCGCCAGTCGCTCGACGCTTCCTCGAAGCCGTACCGGTCGCGGGCAGTTTGCGCCATCGCGTCCGTCACGTCCACCACGACCTTGCGGTGCGGAATGGCCGGCGCCGGCCAGAAGAACATTGGCATGGAAGCATAGGCCATGGCATGCGCCTTGCCCATGAAGCCGCCACCGATCATGGCGACGTTCATCACTTTAGTCATCGTCTTTCTCCGTCAATGAAGGGGCGGGCTTTGACCCGGTCTATTCTCAATAGGCCGAACGGCCTTTAAGGGCGGGCGGCGCACGCCGCCCGAAGAAGATCAGCAGTGCCGGGACAGGCTTACTGGCCGAGGCTGGTTTTCACGTTGGCCGTCGGCTCGGTGTTGTAGACAGCCTTCCATCCCTCGACCAAGGTTTCCTTGGTGACGGGAAGGGCGGGCAGCGCGACAAAAGCCGGGGCTTGCTTTCCGAGCAGACCATACCCCGCCAATAGCGCTTCAGTCACACCCTGCGAATAGGGACGCTGTGCACCAAGACCCTTGATGAATCCGCCCTGCGCCATGGAAATCGCGACGTTTTCGCCGAGATCGATGGTGGTGATGACGAGATCGTCGCGACCGGCGGTGCGGGCCGCCGAAATCACACCCTCGGCCGGCACGTCCCAGACGGCCCAGATTCCGTTCAGGTTGGGGTTGGAGGTCAGCATCGCGCTGGCCGCCTTGTCGGCATCACCGGAAAAGTCCGGACCGCCGATGCCCTGTTCGGCCACGATCTTGATGTCGGGATAATCCGACGCGATCGTTGCCTTGAAGGCCTCGTAGCGCTGCTTGGTGACGAAGAAATCGGCTGCGTGGAAGACGAGGCCGATCTCGCCCTTGCCGCCGAGCGCCTTGGCCATCAGATGGGCCGAGGCGACCCCATTGCCGTAGTTGTCCGCCGAAACGGATGACACATATTCCTTGCCGGCGGTGAAACCAGCCGGAACGTTGTCCATGAACACCAGCTTTACACCGGAGTCCGCAGCCGCCTTGTACGCTCCCGCTGTTGCAACGGGGTCGGTCGGGATCGACACAATGATGCTGGGCTTCTGCGCCATGATGGTTTCAAGGTCCGCCACCTGTTTTTCCGGCTTGAAGCCGGCGTCGGTGACGGCGATCACCTTGATGCCCATGGCTGCGAACTGCGTTTGCAGTCCGTTAATCTGCGCCTGGCTCCAGTCGTTGCCGCCATAATGCATGACGATGGCCGCCGTGGCTTTCATTCCCTTAATCTTGGTCAGTTCCTCGTCAGTCAACGTGACCGAGGAAGCGGCTGCCGGGTCCTCGCCCCTCGGTCCCTTGGACAGAACGGTTTCTTGCAGCTTGGCAAGCTCAGCATCCGGATCGGCAAAAGCGGGTGCGGTGATCGATAGGGACAACGCAAAGGCTGCGCTGGTGGCAAGCAAGGTTCGTCTGGTTATCATGGTTCTTCTCCTCCCAAGAAGTCGAGGCATCATTGCCCCGAAGATTGCCGGGCCGTCAGGCCCGTTTCAGATAGTCCATGCTGATGCGGGCGGCTTCGGCGGGATCGGACCAGGCATCGAGTTCGGTGCAGATCCAGCCCTCGAAGCCCGTCTCCCGCAGTGCGGCCAGGATCGGGCCTGTCGGCACATCGCCGCGATCGAGCGGCGTGAAAGCAAAGGGTTCCTTCTGCAAGCCCTTCAGGTGGACGTAGGAAATGCGCGACGCATGATCGCGGATGAGCTTTGCCGGGTCACCGCCGGCCGCAGCCAGGTGTGCGGTGTCCGGGCAAAAATCGATCGATGTCAGACCGAATATGCGCGCTACAGTGTCTGGCCCTTCGACGATCGTGGAAAGGTGCGGATGATAGTGTCCGCGCAGCCCACGGGTCTCGGCGATCGCCTTGACCTCGTCGAGGGCCGCACCGAGCTTCACATAGTCATCGTCGCGGATACCGTCGAAACGCTTGGCACCTCCCCCGACGACCAGATGCGGTGCACCAAGTTCTGCGGCGCGGTCGGCCGCACGGGTGATCCTGGCCAACTCTTCCGGCAGGATATCGTCGAAGATGAAATTGCCGCCGGCATAGGCGGCCACGAGCGTCAGACCAGTGTTGGCAAGCACCTTGCGAAGATCGGCTGCGCTGTAGTCGAGCAGATTGCCGTCGAACAGTTCGACGCCTTCATATCCTGCAGCGGCAATATCATCGAAGGCGTGATCCATATCGCCGAAAGTGCGATAGCTGAGCTCGGTGATTGAGGTCACGCCCTGTGCATTGCCGCCGAGCATGCCCCAGCAATTGGCATGATACGCCAGCTTCCAGTTCGACATCCTGAATTCCTCCCGCTGTAGCCTGGATGGCTCCTCGTCCAGCCACTTCCTGTCGACGACACGTCGCTCGTCTGGCGGTGAAGTTATGAGGGTTTAATTTGGAAGTCAATAATATTTCTGCATAAGTCAGCATTCTTTTGTCTTTTTACGACATAAGTTTGCGCTTGCTCATCAAAGCCAACCAATTTATCCAAGGAATGTGTTGTTGAGTGGATTTAAAGCGCCAAATCGAAAGTCAAAAGGGAATATGGCAATGCCCCTTGCCCAGACACCGCCCATCCGCGGGAAAGGCCGCCCGACGACGCGCGACTCTGCTGCGACCAGTCTCGGCGCAATCCTCAACCTGATACGTTCCGGCAGGGCAACGACACGGCAAGAACTCGAACGCGAAAGCGAGTTGGGGCGCGCTGTCGTTGCCGACCGGTTGGCGACGCTGGCGGATATCGGCCTCATCGTGGAAAGCGAACTCGGCGTTGCAAGCGGCGGGCGGGCGCCGCGCCTTGTCCAGTTCAAGACGGAGCTCGGCTGCATCCTGGTTGCAACGCTGGATCAATCGGCTCTCGGCGTGGGGATCGCCGATCTTTCGGGCCGGCTTTTCACAGAACACCATGAAGCCATCGATCTTGGCGCGGATGCCGTATCGACCTTGCAACGCATCATCGCGCTGTTCGAATGGCTCATCGCTAAACACGCGCCGGCTATGCCGGTCTGGGGTATCGCCATTTCGGTGCCCGGGCCAGTCACAGAGGGCGACGAGATGCCTTTCATGGTACAGACACCCTCCTTTCTGCCGGCTTGGGAGGGATTTCCGTTTTTGGAAACGCTCGTCGATCGCTTCGGCGCTCCCGTCTGGCTCAGATCGAGCATAGAGACCATGACAATGGGCGAGCGTTTTGCAGGTGCAGGGCAGACGACGCGCAATATGCTGTTCGTCAAAGTAGGCAAACGGATCGGCGCAGGGTTGATCTTCGAAGGTCGGCTCTACCGCGGTGGACAGGGGGCTGCCGGTCTCATCGGGCAGATGCCGGTGCAGATGGGCGACCGCGCGTCGACGCTTGATTCGCTTGCTGGCAGCGACATGATCGCGCGCGAGGGGCTTGCCGCCGCGCAATCCGGCAAAAGTCCTTTGTTGGCAGATACGCTGCGCCGGGGTGGCGATGTCGGCGCTATCGAGGTCAGCCAAGCCGCGCAATCCGGCGACCCAGCCTCCATGGAAATTCTGGGGCAGAGCGGTCGCCTGATCGGCCATTCAATAGCGATGCTTGCAAACATGCTCAACCCGGGTCTAATCGTTCTCTCTGGAACAATGGCCCAAACCAACGACCTACTGCTCGCAGCAGTACGCGAAACCGTTTATGGTGAAAGCCATCCATTGGTGACGCGTGATTTGATCATTGCTAAATCGCAGATGGGCAGTTCCGCCGGCCTGGTCGGCGCAGCCATGGTGGTCGTGGAGAGCCTGTTCGATCCGGGATGCCTGAAAGACTGGATTGCACTGGGTACGCCGCTTGCGCATCCGATGTTCCTGTCTCTGCAGATGGCCTGCGCCGCTCGGTCGGATGGTATCACTGCCTTACAGGACCAAGGCGTGAATGCGCCCGGCTTTCCATCAACATCGAGATCCTTGCCATGACGATATCAGGATTGGGGCCACATGGTGAACGCGCGGCACCGCCCGAGCGTATCGCCTTGTTCCCGGACGACATCGCGAGTGCCCGCGCAGCCCGCTTTCGCGTCGCCATCGTCCTCCACACAACTGCCAGCGACTGGGCCAAACAACAGGTCGCTGGCATCATGGCCACCTTCGGCGACTGCGAGACGGCCGTCATCGAGGTAGTCGATTGCGCATTCACGCCGGAAGCTCAGATCGCTGCGCTTGATCGTTTGCGCGGTGAAAAACCGGATGCGATCATTTCGATCCCGGTCGCCAATTCCACAGTTGCCGACGCGCACCGACGCGTTTCCCAAGAGGGCATCCGGCTTCTTCTTTTGGACAATGTCCCTACGGGTCTCCTTCCCGGCTCCGATTATGTGGCACTGGTCTCGGCCGATAATTTCGGCCTCGGCACCATCGCCGCCTCTTTTCTAGCAGCACGGCTTGCAAAAGGCGCTGCCGTCGGCATCCTGTCCTATCATGCCGAATTCTTCGCCACCAATGAGCGCGAAATCGCCTTCGACAAATGGATGCGGATGGACCGCCCCGATATCCGGCTGCACGTGCGCAAATTCGACAGCATCCAGACCGCCGGACAGGATGCATTGGCGCTGATTTCCGCTGAGCCGGGCCTCGCAGGTCTTTTCGTCGTCTGGGATACTCCCGCTATGGAGGTCGTAAAGGCCCTCAAACGGGCTGGCCACCACTTGCCGGTCACAACCATCGATCTAGGACGCGAAGCCGCAATCGACCTCGCCTCGGACGGAATGATCTGCGGAATTGGGGCCCAGCAGCCCTACCTTCAGGGCATAGCGGTTGCGCAGACCTGTGTGCTCGCACTCCTGGGAAAGCAGACACCGGATTGGGTCGCCCTTCCGGGCCTTGCCGTATCCAGCGAGAATGTTGTCGAAAGCTTTCAGAAAGTCTGGCGCAAGCAGGCGCCGCGCGAGGTCCTTGTCAGTGCCAAACTTGTCCAAGGCAACTCCCGCTCTTGAAATCTGCCTGATTCAGCACTCGTCGGTCACACGTGCTGAGACGGACAGTTTTTTTATTGTCACCTCCGTTTGAGTAGACCGCAAGTCGGCGAGATTGAGAAATCACTGTCCTTATCGAACAGGCTCCTAGCTGAATGCCGGACACTCTGGATGACTGGTATCCAATGCTCGGATCGAGGAAGTCAGCTTCCATGCTGAAGCGGTTCTTGACTGCCTCGAAGCCGGCCTTCAGGTTCTCGAGCGAGATTGATGAAGGTCAGGCGCATGAATGGCAGGCCCGTTTGCAGATCGTCGACCTGCGAGCAGTCGGTGATGTGACGGCCCTCATCGGCTAGATAACCGGTGATCGCCGCGACGCTCACTGGTCAAATACGATCTGCTTGACATCGGTCGGCCGTGCCTCGACTGCCCGTTCGAACGCCTTGATCGCGTCCTCGAACGTGAACGTTTCCGAGATCAGCGGGTTAAGATCCACACGACCCGACGCGTGCAACGCGATCGAACGCTCATACTGGTGGGCGTAACGAAACACCGTCTCGATCCGGACCTCCTTGGTGGTGGCTGTCGAAACATCGAAGGCGACCGGATTGACGGGAAGACCGACTGCAACGGTCGTTCCGCCTGGACGATGGGGAGGGTGTGACCCATCTGAAAGTCGGCGACCGCGTGTGCATGGAGCCCGGCATTCCCGATCCGAATTCCAAGGCGAGCCGGCTCGGCATGTACAACATCGATCCCGCCGTCGCCTTTTGGGCAACGCCGCCGATCCATGGCGTTCTGACGCCGGAAGTTGTTCATTGGGCAAATTACACATTCAAGCTGCCTGACAATGTCAGCTTTGCTCAGGGCGCGATGGTGATGCCCTTTGCGGTTGGTATTTAGTCGGCGGCCAAGGCGAAAATCCTTCCGGGCGATACGGCTGTCGTTCTCGGCGCCGGACCGATTGGCAACGACGACAACCCTTTCCTCGATAACATCGTAATGACTTCGTAGTGCTTGCGTCTGGATCGTTCGAGGAGACTATGGCAGAGAAATCGCACACGCCGACAACTTGATCGAGACGACCGGGCTAACGTTGTCGCCGGAAGATGACTGATCCGGGTCCTTTTCCATTCAGTCTTTTTGAGGCCACGATGGGCGGCACAAAACCGCCAGCCGGGAGTTAAGTACAATAACGGTGCACAACGCCACAGGACGGCCCGCCCCATGTACCCTCAAAGGATTCAAGCATCATGGCCAACCACGCACTCATCGTCGGCGCGACCGGCATCATTGGCAGTGCCGCTTCGGAACTGCTCGTGGAAAAGGGGTGGACAGTTTCGGCTCTTGCCCGTCGCCCAAGGGAAATGGCCGGCGTCAGGAAAATCGAAGCGGATTTGCTCGACGCAGCATCGCTGGGAGAAGCTCTGCAGGATACGGCCCCAACGCACGTCTTCATCTCTTCTTGGCTTCGCCAGGCAACCGAGGCGGATAACATCAGGGTCAACGGGACAATGGTGAGGAACCTCCTCGACGCACTTCGCCCGGCCAGTTCGGTTAAGCACGTTGCGCTCGTGACAGGGCTCAAGCATTACCTTGGACCGTTTGAGGCATATGGGAAGGGGGTCTTGCCGCAAACGCCGTTTCGCGAGGAACAGGGGCGGCTCGCCGGCGAAAACTTTTACTATGCCCAGGAAGACGAAGTTTTCGCCGCCGCCGCCCGCGACGGTTTCAATTGGAGCATCCACAGGCCACACACGATCATCGGTAAGGCGGTCGGAAATGCAATGAACATGGGTACGACGCTGGCGGTCTATGCGACCATCTCCAAAGCCATCGGTCGTCCGTTCCATTTTCCCGGCGTCGAGATGCAATGGACCGGGTTGACCGACATGACGAGCGCGTCACAACTTGCACGCCACCTTCTCTGGGCGGCGACGACACCCCGCGCAGCGAACGAGGACTTCAATGTCGTCAATGGCGACGTCTTTCGTTGGAAATGGATGTGGGGCCGTATTGCCGATTGGTTTAAAATCGAACCGACAACGTTTGATGGGACGGTTCGTCCGCTTGAGTCCCAGATGGGTGAAGACGCCGCGATTTGGCGCAAGATCGCGAAGAAGCACGGACTTGCCGTAAGTGACATCGATCAACTCGTCTCGCCCTGGCATACGGATGCCGACCTCGGTCGGCCCATCGAGGTCGTGACTGACATGTCAAAGAGCCGGAAGATGGGATTTCTCGACTATCAGCCAACGGACGACGCCTTTTTCGAACTCTTCGAGGCGCTGCGCAAGGACCAGCTCATTCCGTGATCTTGCGCTAAGGGCTCGATGCAACGCAACGTCAGCTTCTAGAATTCGATAAAACGTTCTCAACGACTGATGAGCGGGCGGGAGGGTGGACGATCGGCATGACGGCGCAAGGCTGAAAATCATTTCCGCTGTGGGTCAAAGCGACCGTCGCAATCGTATGTAATGGAATTTGATAAAGACGTTGTGGACTACCGCGGCCGGAAATTGTTGTTTCTCGCCCTGGAACTGGGGCGAGGCGCAACTTGACCAACGGCGGGGTTAGAAGCGGTCGTATGTTACGCGCCAGCGTTCCGCAGCGTCGAGAGGGGAAATCACCAGTTTGTCGCCAGAGACCTCGAACTTACGCTCCAGCCTCTGGCCGATAAGATTTCGCACGAGGGAAGATTCTACCGTGATCGCGAAGACATTCTTAGCATCATCGATATCGACGGGGCCGTAGTAGGCTTCATAGGCTTTCGTGGTATAGGGCGTATCAGCGGCGTTCGCATCCGGATTCATCGCCTGAACCGACAATGTTCCGCCCTGCGTGAACACAAGCTGACCAGAGTGAGGAATGGGCTGAAGGTTCCCCTGCGGGCCGACCTCCAGCGAAGCCATCTTCCAAGCGCCGACGATCGGAGATTCGGCGTCGTTGGCGAAGGCCGCCGTTGAAAAGGCGAAGGCCGACGCCGCAATGGCGATTTAGAAACTGTTCATGGTTGTGGTCCTCGGATTGCTTGGGAGGGAAGGTCGGTCATATCCGTTCAATACGCACCCGGTACTCCGGTACTCGCCGCGCACGAGAAGCGCGTCGAAGCTTCATCTCCCGCGCAAGCTGACAGAGGACGGAAGCGGACCGTTCGGAGACGAGCGGCCCGGCGACCTCTGCTGTTTTAAATTGTGGGGCAACCTCGCCCTTTTTTACGCGGATTACAAATGGGACGGCCTGATCAGGCTCGGCCGTTTCGATAACAACGTTCGAGGACTTCGGCGGGATCGAGAAGATTGTTCGGAAAAGTATCTCGTTAATGTCGACGTCGTCCGGCTCGTTCACCGCGAAGGCAACCGTCCGGGCAAACGTGTCGGCTCCGACGGCGATCTTGCTGGCGAAGTCCTTCGCCCCGGCCTGGATGTCTTTCTCGCTGATGTGTTCGAGGAGTTCGGTGCTGACTGCGCCGGGCGAGATGATGGTCGTCCGGATGTTGTAGGGACTTCTTTGCGAAGACCTTCGGACAACGCTCGAACCGCGAACTTCGTAGCACAGTAAACTGCGGCTCCGGGATCGACGACATGTCCGTAAACCGAGGAGACATTGATGATATGGCCCGACTTCCTTTGCTTCATGTACGGCAGCGCGGCGGCAATGCCGAGAGCACACCGTTGATGTTAACGTCGATCATTCGATCCCATTCGTCGACCTTAAGACGTTCCAAGGGGGCAAGCGGCATCAGGCCGGCATTGTTCAGCAGGACATCGACGTGTCCGAACTGACGAACCGCGGTGTCGACCAGGTTCATGACCTGCTTCCTGTCTGTGACGTCTGTCTCGACAGCGACCGTCCGGCAGCCTTTGGACGTAAGCTCAGCGGCAAGCGCGTCGATGCGCTCGCGCCTTCGGGCACCTAGCACGACGATAGCACCTCGCCGCGAGATGACGTGTCGTCGCTTCCCCAAGACCCCTGCTCGCCCCTGTTAGGACAACGACTTTGTTCTCTATTACCTTAGACATGATAGTTCTATGTGGGTTTGCAGCGACGATCAGATTCGACGGCTGGCGACCGCGCCTAACGCGGCCGAGACGAAAAGAAGGACGGCGGCAAGTAGGAACGCGCTCCAACATCCCGCCATATCGAAGAGAATACCCGCTGCGAAAGCTCCACCCGCGATGCTCAACTGGATCAGGGCCACCTGGAGACCACCCGCCGCTTCGAGTTCACCAGGCACCAGCCTTGCCATCCAGGTGTTCCATGCGACGGGTACCGGGGTCGAAAAGAAGCCCCACAGAACGAGAAGAACTGCCGTGGCCCAAGGAGAGGATCCGTGGATGATGAGAAGGACTGCAATCAAGGCGACCACGCCGGGCATGCCGACAAGCGCCACGGCGAGGTGCCTGCGTAGGACGACGCCGATAAGCGACGTTCCGGCGAGCCCGCCCAAGCCGACACCAAGAAGCATCAGTGACAACGAGTTCCGACCGACCCCGGTAACGCCTTCGAGAAACGGACGCAGGTAGATCGAAAGAGCATTCATCCCCATGAACACCAGGCAGGTCGCGGCCATTCCGACGAGGAAGGAACGGTTGCGAAGGAGTCCGAACATCTTGCCCGTCGACACGGTCTCGCTGGCGGGCAGCCTTGGAAGAACGAGCATCTGCCAAACCAGCGCGGTGAGACCGATTGGAACCGTGACGAGGAAGGTGCCGCGCCATCCGATCATCCCACCGAGAAAGCTTCCGATCGGTGGCGCGATGACGATAGCGAACGCTGTGCCGCCCTGGAGAAGGGCGATCGCCTTGGGCAGTTCCGAGGAAGACGCCAGGCGCGCGAGTATGGCAGTCGAAAGTGACCAGAAGCCTCCTATGGCGAGGCCGACAAGCGCACGGCCAATGAGGAAGGTGGCAAAGTTGGGAGCGACAGCGACGATCAGGCTGGAGACAGTCAAAATCGCAGTATAAATGAGGACGACCGACTTTCGGCCTATCCTCGCAAGCAACCCGTTGCCGAACAGGCTGGTCCCGACGGCGAAAAAGCCTGACACCGTGATCGCCAAACCAGCCTGACCCTCCGTGATCTGCAGGTCCTGTGCAATCGGCGTCAGGAGGCTCACAGGAAGGAACTCCAGCCCGACCAACAGGAACGTCAGCAGGGAGAGGCAAACCACCGGTGCCCAAGGCATGGTGGTGTCTTCACCGGGGACTTCGCTCAAGGCATCAACGCTCATTCTAGTTTCTCCTGTCTCTTGACCACCAAATAGTCGCTTTGGTTTCGGCAGACTAGGAGCTACAATCCGCATGTCGATGTGAGAGAGATTCAACAATGAAACGTGACGAGTTCACCGAGATGAGGGCGTTTCTCGAAGTGGCGCGCGAGCGCAGCTTCACCCGAGCCGCAGCGAAGCTTGGCGTCACGCGATCGGCGCTGAGCCATACGGTCAGCGCCCTGGAGGCGCGGATAGGGATACGACTGCTTGCCCGCACGACCAGAGACGTCGCGCCGACCGTCGCCGGGGGACGTCTCATGGAAAGCATCCAGCCGCACTTCGAGAGCATTGCCGCAGGCATCAACGCGATCAGAGCGTTGCGCGACAAGCCGTCCGGTCTTGTCCGTGTCGTCTGCCCGGACGACGCCGTGGACCTGGTGTTTCGCCGTAGGCTTCCGACTTTCCTGAAGGATTTTCCGGAAATCGGGGTGGAGATCATCGTCGACAACGGGTTCACCAATATCGTCGAAAGGCAGTTCGACGCTGGCGTGCGACTAGGCGAGGCCGTCGCACGCGACATGGTGGCAGTCCGCGTTGGACCTGACGTATCGTATTCTGTTGTCGCCTCGCCCGAATATCTGGAGCGCCGATCACCGCCGTTGATCCCGCAAGAGCTACCAGACCATAATTGCATCAACCTTCGGCTTCCAACCTCTGGCGGTCTCTATGCCTGGGAATTCGAACGCGACGACCGCGAGTTCAGCGTTCGTGTGGACGGCCAACTTACCCTGAGCGACATCGCCTCAGCGGTTGATGCCGCGGTGGACGGGATCGGTCTCGCTTACGCGCCGACGGACCTCGTCCTGCATCTCGTCCAACAAGGAAAGCTAAAGCGCTTACTCTTGGATTGGTGTCCGACGTTTCAAGGCTATCACCTCTATTATCCTAGCCGCCGAAATCCATCGCCAGCCTTCTCGGCCTTCGTGGAAGCGTTCCGGTATAAAATGCGAAAATAGTGTCGGTGCAGACAGTGAAAAGTTTCCTATTGGTGCATTGTGGATGTCACGAAGCGGACCGGCTGCTTCCGTGCCATAGCGGCCGCGCTCTAGCTCCTGCGTAACGACAAGCGCCCTTGAAGATAAAGCTCAACTCGGAAGGTATTCTCCACTCCAGCTTTCACTGATCGTTCGACCAGTGATGAGTTCATCGACGGCAGCTTCGGTCAGGCCAAGAGCCTTGACGACTTCTCGGGTCGACGCGCCATACTTTTCGGCGGGCGATCGCGCATAGATTACTCCATGGACGGGCCGGACCGCATAAGGGTCGAGATGTGTCACCGTGTGCCCACTGGGGTGATCGGCATAGACGGAGAAGGAATAGCTGCCGCGATCGGTGCCGGGCGTGCCGTCGGCCGGACGAGAGGTCGCGGCACGGATCGCCTCGATGTTGTCGCAGATCGCGGCTCCGATGCCTGCCTTTTGAAAGCGCTCCATCCATAGTTTCGCCGGAGCGGTCGCGATAATCGCGCTCAAGACATCGACGCGTTCGCGCTCCGCGATCGCGGCTATCCACTCCAGACTCTCGACGTTTTTGAAACGCGGCAGGTCCTTCTCGGAGGCGGCGATCACGATCCAACAATCCTCGGCCCTATAGAGGCGATGAAGCGCATGGTATCCGCGGGCAGCAGGCCCCGACGGCTCGTCGAAAGGTGCGCGGCCGTGGTAATCAAAGCAGAACGGCATCTGCGCCAGCCCGCTCAAGGCCGAAAGGGAAGTTCGTGCACGGCCCACCTTGCCAGTTATTTGCTTCTGGTAAAGCGCGGCGGCCACGCCGAGCGCTGCACCGAAGCCACACATCACGTCGATCGTGCCGACGTGGGCATGCTCCTCAGGCGTCTTCATGGAGCCTCCGAACCGGAGCATGATGCCGGTCGCCGCCTGGACGAGGTCGTCGTAGCCAAGGTAGTTGGTTCGCGGCCCCTTCCGCACGCCGCCGAAGCAATCCAACTGGCAGAAGATGGCATCGGGATTGATTTCCTTCAGGCCTTCTGCGTCGAGACCCTTCGACTGCACCTGGCGGTCGGTCGCATTCCAGACGACGACGTCGACGGAGCGGACAAGTTGCTCGAACAGCTTCCGTCCATCCGGCGAGCCGATGTCGAGCAGCACCGACTTCTTGCCGCGCATATGGGTTATTCCGAAGATGACTGTGTTCCAGCAGTCAAACAGTGGTGTCGCCGGATCGATCTTGATGACCTCGGCTCCGAAACGGGAGAGATACGATGCCGAATGCGGGCCGGCGATGACGTTGCAGAGGTCGAGAACCCTGATCCCGTCCAGCCAACCTGACATCTTCTCGCTCGCTGCTGCACTCTTCGGAAGCGAGGAGCCCATCGCCCGCAAAGTCGACAGGGCCTCGTCGAAGTCGGCCTTCCGTCGGGGTGTCGGAGCCAGCATGGCTTCGCCGCTTTCCTCGAGCCAGACCATCGGCCCAGGCTGGATCATTCGACCGTAGATGGGATCGTCCACCTCGATCATCAGACCCGCCATATCGGCATGGTCGTCGCTGATCCATTCCTGCAGCCAGCGGTGCGGCGCGCCGGGAAACTGCCCCTTGCCGAAAATGCGTTCCCATTCCTTCGCCGTCCGGGTCAAGAAGACGGCCTTCATCCGCTCGGAAATCTCGTCCGCCCAGAATTTAGGGAGTGGATAGACGCCGAGCGAGACGTCCGATGACCATTCCGAAGCCGGGAGATAAGTATCCGGCTCTTCCCGAAGGCCCTCGGCAACGAGCTCGCCGTAGATGCCGAGCGTCTGTAGGCAGCGTTTGGCATGGAATTTATGGCTCGGGCAGACGACGTAGAAGCTGCGGCCGTCCTTGCATGGATAGCTCCGGTAAAAGGGATCGAGGAATGCCTGGAGGTCGTCATATGTGACGTCCATCGGCAACCCTTCGCCGCGGCGTCTCTCAATCTCCTGTTCGCGTTGCGTCTGATAACGCAGAGGATAGTCGTCTATCTTGATCGAATTATAGCAAAGTCCCTCCATGACGGCGCTCGCGAGAGGGACTTCGATCTGATCGCCAAGGCCCGTCTTCGCGCGGGCCTGGAGGGCGAGCGCCGCAGCAGACACGGCCAGCATCGTGCCATAGGCAGAGGCGAGCGGCAGCGGCGAGAAGGATGGGTTCACCCCCATCAGCACCCGGTTCAGTCCCATGTCCGTGAACACGCCGGAGGAAGCGGCGATGACGGATTCGAAAGCCCTCCATTCGCGGCGCAGTTCGTCATTGGAAGCGAATCCGGGGATGGATACCGTGATGAGTTCCGGACGTGTCTGCCGCAGCGCGGCGAAGTCGATGCCGAGGCGCTTCATGACGCCGGGGCGGAAGTTCTCGATGACAATGTCGGCTTCGGCGATCAGCGCCAAGGCCTCGGTCCGGCCTCCGTCGGTTTTCAGGTCGAGTTCGACAAGCAGTTTGTTGCGGTTCAGCGTCGCATTGGCCGGGCTGTCCCAAAGAGGGCCGTCGGGCGGGTCAATGTGAATGACGGTCGCGCCGAGATCGCCAAGGATCATGGCGACAGCCGGACCCGCGATGTACTGCCCGAAGTCGACGACCTTGACCCCATGGAAAGGAAGAGCTTCACGCATTGTCGTATTCTCCCAGAAATGTGTTTTGGGGTTCAGACCACGGCGACGTGGCACGCATCCTCGATGATCATCCCGGCTGCCTTCTCGGCGATCATGAGGGTCGGCGAGTTGGTGTTGCCGCTGACGATAGTCGGCATGACGCTGGCATCGACAACGCGAAGGCCGCCGATCCCGCGCACCCGCAGGCGACTGTCGACCACGGCCATGGGGTCGGCGTCCGATCCCATCTTGGCAGTGCCCGCGGGGTGGAAAATGGTATTGGCGATGTCGCCTGCGAGCTTCACCAGTTCGTCGTCTGTCTGGAATTGGGGACCCGGCTTCCATTCCTCCGGCTCGTACTTGCGCAGAGCAGGCTGGATGGCGATTTTGCGGACCTGTCTCAAACTGTCCACCGCGATCTTTCGGTCCTCCGCCGTCGCCAGATAGTTCGGGGCGATCATCGGTGCGTCCTCCATCCGGCCGGAGCGGATTTTGACACTGCCGCGGCTGGTCGGATTGAGATTGCACACGCTCGCGGTCAATGCCGGAAAGTCGTGCAGGGGGTCGCCGAAGGCATCGAGGCTGAGAGGTTGGACGTGGTATTCGAGATTGGCATGGGCCTGGCTTGGGTCGGATCGGGTGAAGGCCCCCAATTGCGACGGCGACATGCTCATCGGTCCGGTACGCTTCATCGCATATTCGAGACCGATCATCGCCTTCCCGATCATTGAGTTCGCGATCGTGTTGAGCGTGCGTGCGCCCTTGAGCTTGTAGACGGCCCGGATTTGCAGGTGATCCTGGAGGTTCTCACCGACACCAGGCAGGTCAACCGCGATGTCGATGCCATGCTTTTGCAGGAGAGCGGCCGGGCCGATGCCCGACAATTGAAGAACTTGAGGCGACCCAACGGCACCTGCGGACAAGATGACCTCGCGGCGAGCCGAAAATTCAACCCGGCGACCGGCGTGGTGCAGGATCACTCCCTTGCAGACCTTGCCGCCGTTCGGATTGGTGCCGATCACCAGCTTTTCGACCTGGGCCTCCGTCCAGATCGTCAGGTTCTTGCGGGCTCTAGCCGGGCGCAGGAACGCCTTCGACGCATTCCAGCGCCAACCGGAGCGCTGGTTCACCTCGAAATAGCCGACACCCTCGTTGTCGCCGCTGTTGAAGTCGTCGGTTCGGGGAAATCCCGCTTGGCCTGCCGCCTCGGCGAAGGCCTCGAGCACGTCCCAACGGAGCCTTTGCTTCTCGATGCGCCATTCACCGCCATGACCATGCATGTCCGAGAAGTGGCTGTTGTCGCCCGTCTCTGGGTCGGCTCCGCCGTCCATCCTATAATGGTCTTCGTGCGCCTTGAATTTTGGCAATACCGCGTTCCAGGACCAACTGTCGTCTCCAGTCGCCCTCGCCCAGGCGTCGTAATCGCGGGCCTGTCCGCGCATGTAGATCATGCCGTTGATCGACGAACATCCTCCGAGGGTCTTGCCGCGCGGATAGCGGAGCGACCTGCCGTTGAGGCCGGGGTCCGCTTCGGTTTGGTAAAGCCAGTCGGTCCGTGGGTTGCCGATGCAATACAGGTAACCCACGGGAATATGAATCCAGGGGTAGTTGTCCTTCTTGCCGGCCTCGAGCAGCAGCACACGGGTGGAGGGATCGCGGCTCAGGCGGTTTGCCAGTAGGCAGCCTGCCGTTCCACCACCGATGACGATGTAATCGAATGAATCCTCAGGCATACCAAGCAAATCCAGATTTCCACCGCAGAAGATGCGGTCTCCTCGATGCCAAAATCTGCCACGAAACTGACCATTCAGATATGGCGTAAAATATCATGTCGCCATTACTTTTTTCGATGGTAAGGATATGGTCTGACTACATTCGCACTAGGAACGTTTATGCGTGATCTGCCTCCGCTCAAGGCGCTTCGGGTATTCGAGGCATGTATTCGGTTGGGAACCTTCACAGCCGCAGCGAGAGAGTTGAACGTCGGTCAGCCCGCAATCAGCCATCAGATACACGCGCTCGAGAATGACCTCGGCCTCACGCTGTTCGAGAGGAATGGCGGGGTCACCACGCCTACCGCCGATGCTCTCGCTTACCATGCAAGGATTGCAACCGCCCTTGCCGATATCGCGACCGCTACCCGATCATTGCGGGAGCGGGCGAATGGACCCAGCCTGACACTTGGAACCTATCCGGGCTTGGCGATGTTCTGGCTGATGCCGAAACTTGCGAACCTACAAAACAGAGATGGTGGTCTGTCAGTCAGGGTGGTTACCGCCGACCGCGACCAGCATATTTCAATGGACAGCGTCGACTGCGCAATCCTCTTCGGTGACGGTCATTGGAGCGGGATGGAGGCCAAGTTGCTGATCCCGGAAGCGGTGGTCCCGATTGCAGCCCCCTCCATCGCGACCAAGCTCGTTTCTCTGTCTATAGGGGACATGTTCATGCAAGGGCCTCTGATCCATCTCGACGACCCGGAGAGGCGATGGTTTAACTGGAATGATTGGAAATCGCGCCGCGCTCCCCACGCAATTCGCACTGCACCAGGCATCGAGGTCTCCAATCACGGCATCGCCATCCATGAGGCTCTGTTAGGGCACGGCATCGCTCTGGGATGGCGGGGCGTCATCGACGACCTGGTGTCAAGCGGCCTGCTTGTCGAGCTTGACCACGAGCCGCTGACCTCTGAGCGGGGCTACTACCTCGTCGGGCCGGAAAAATTTATGAAGTCGCATCTCGGCAGTGAACTGCTGGCCGCACTTTCCGCCAAGGCTATTCCAATCGTGGCATGACGGTGGTGGCAGCCTGCACCATATGCGAGTTTGGGTGGAACTCGGGCAAGGGGCTACGGTCTGCCACCGGTCAACGTTGGTCTCGTATTTGGCGCCCGAAAGACATGACGCTCCCGCATCGCTATGCCCGCTTTCGGTGAAGAGAGATGAGAGCTGTTACGACCGATATAAAGGCGCAAAGCAGATCGAATGCGCAAGAGGCTCCCGTGGGAAATACGCGGCCCCACAACATGCAGGCCGCCCCTCTTCAGATCTCAGTCCGCTCGGGCAGTTCCCGTGCATCCGCAATGTCAACGCCGAGATACCTAACTGTGTTCTCGATCTTGGTATGGCCAAGCAGGATCTGAATCGCTCGAAGATTGCCGGTGGCCTTATAGATCATGGCAGCTTTCGTTCGCCGCAGGGAATGCGTGCCGTAGTCCTCCCGACGAAGCCCAATCGCCGTCACCCACTCATCGACCAGTCGGGCGTACTGGCGAGTGCTGAGATGATTGGTGTGGTCGACGCGGCTGGGAACGGCATAGTCATCGACCGTTCCTCCCCTTCTCTGGAGCCAGGCAAGCAGACTAGCTCTGACCTCGGTCGTGATCTCGAACTGCACGGGTCGTCCGGTTTTCTGCTGGACAACCATCGCACGAGTTCGAATGTCATGACCCGTGACGAGAGTCCCGATTCATTTTTACCAAATCGCAGCCACGGAGCTTGCTGTCGATGGCAAGATCGAAAAGCGCACGATCTTTCATCCTCCCTTCTCTGTCGAGGAAGAAGCGGACCGCCCAGATCTGGCGCTGCTTCAGGGGCTTCTTGACGCCAACTTGCTTGCCTGCGTTCCAAGCCGGTCGACCCATTGCGGCAGGATCATATTGTGAGATACCCATTTCAGTTCTCCTATGGCCATTATTGGCCGCAGGGAGAACGCGCACCTTCCGGTGCAATGACGGGGCCGATTGCCGACTGTCCAGTTTCGGGCGCGCTCATCTGATAGCTACCGTTCCGCTACCGAGCATCTTTGCAGCCATTAGGCGCCTCGGGCTTCTTTGCAACACGCTACATCATAGCGGCTTCGCATGGACGAAAACTAGAACTTTAGGACTTTGGCAATTTCAAATGCCAATTGATCTTGCGTGTACGGCTTGCCAAGGCGCGGTAAATCTATTCCCGCACCGGGAGGCAGATCGGCGTAGCCGGTTGCAACCAGAATAGGAAGCGCAGGGTTGATTTCCAATGCTGCTTTTGCGAGTTGCGCGCCATTCATCCCCGGCATCGAATAATCCGTAATCATCAGATCGATCTGATTACCTCCACCCAGAAGCTCCAGAGCCCTTGCGCCCGAATTTGCCTCAAGAACCTCATGGCCGAGATCTTCCAACATATCGACGGTGCTCATGGCGATTAGCGCGTCGTCGTCAACGACCAGAATCTTTGCTCTTGCTGTCACGCCCGGATCGGTTCGCGTCACGTCCATCCCCTTATCTTCGATTTTCTGCGTAGTGGAAGGAAACCATATTTCGGCTTTCGTTCCGTGGCCAGGCGCGCTGAACAACTGAAACTTGCCGTTCAACTGGACAGCAAGCCCATGAATCATCGATAAACCCAAGCCAGTACCTTTCCCCAATTCCTTGGTGGAGAAAAAGGGTTCAATCGCTTTCTTGAGCGTTTCGCCATCCATTCCGTGCCCGGTATCTGTTACTGAAATCCGAAGGTAGGATCCCAAAACGACCCCATCCTTGGGCATTGATTGAACAAGATCGAGTTCGACTATCAGTGACCCACCGTCCGGCATCGCGTCGCGCGCATTCACAGCCAGGTTGAGCAAGGCAAGCTCCACCTGATTGCCGTCCACCAGCGCGGGCGGCAGCCCGTTGGTCAAATTCAATTGCAGAGCGATTGCCGAACCAATCGAACGCTCCAATAGATCGGTCATGCCCCGGATGAGTTTTTCGAGATCAACGGGTTCGACCTGAAGATCCTGTCGCCTGGCGAAGGCGAGCAGGCGCTGCGTCAGCGCCGCACCACGACGGGCGCCCTGCATCGCGCCCTCCAGAAGCCTTTCCGCCTTTGGGTTGTTTGCCAGGTGCTTTCTCAACAGGTCGAGATTCCCCATGACGGCCATGAGAAGATTATTGAAATCGTGAGCAACACCGCCTGTGAGCTGTCCGATTGCCTCCATCTTCTGTGCGTGGCGCAAATGCTCCTCAGCCCGTTCCCGCTGTGCCACCTCAACTAAGAGTGTATCATGCGCCCGGCTAAGTTCGGCCGTTCGCTGAGCCACGCGCTCTTCCAGTGTATCGTTCAGGTCCCGCAACCGGTCTTCGTAGCGTTTACGCTCAGTGATATCGGACGACACGCCAACCAAACGTTCGGGGTGGCCGCTCTTGCCTAAGACGACGCGAGCGCGGATTTCCGTCCAATGAAGGCTGCCGTCGGGCCAGAGCGTGCGATGGTCTATGGCGTAGTCGCGGCCGCTCTCGATGCTTTCCTTCACGGCGTTGAGGACGCGCTCCTTGTCGTCCCCGTGAATACTTGAAAGCGCTTCCTCATAGGAAAAAGACATAGTGGGCGGGCGTCCGAAAATTGCTTTGCAGGTATCGGACGCCGAAAACCTCTTACTGTCCAATTCAAGTTCCCAGGTTCCGAGCCGGCCGGCAATAAGCGCTGTTTGAAGACGCCATTCTCCTTCGCGAAGCTCTTCAATCCGAGCGCGTGCCTCGTACTGGCGTCGCCGCCCCCTAATTGCGGTGCGGGCCACGCTGGCAAAAGTCAGAGCATTAAATGGCCGCTCCAGGAACGTCACGTTACCGAAAAGCTCCGACAGCCTTGCCGCCGCAGGGTTGCGTTCAGGACCGCCGCCCCGATGGGTAAGAATAATGAATGGAAGGTCGGACCAGCTAGGCTGGTTGTTTATCCATGCTGTTATCTGCCGCAGATCAGAAAACCGAAGGGCCTCTTCGGTTGTGACCGCAAAATAGGTATCGTCATTGAGCGATTGGGCGAATTGAGGAAGATCACTCGCTATCAAACAAGCGACGCCAATTTCCCCCAGCAGCATGTTTGCGACATCCGCGTCTCGCCCATGCGGGCTGAAGACCAAGGCCAGTGATGTTACCCTGTTAGGAATTTGCGTCACTCGCGCTTGAGGAATTCAGCAGTGGCCCAGGAGCACCAACGAACGTTGGCACCCCCCTCAGCACACCTTGGAAACTCGACAAGGGTTCACCAAATGACAACCCCTTGTTGCCTATACCGAACTCGCGGATTGTATCCTCGTGGTATCCGGTTCGCTTCTTGATGACGGAAACCGCCCGCCGCACCTTGCCGGCCGCCTCGAAATACCGTAACAAAACAACGGTATCGGCCAAATAGGTCACATCCACAGGTGACTTCATATCGCCAACCAGGCCATGTTGAGCAACGGTCAGAAACGTATTGGTGCCCTGCCTATTCAAATATTGAAGGAGCTCATGCATGTGAAGAACGAGCGCGTTCTCCTCCGGCATGGACGCTTGATAGCCATTGATACTGTCGACCACCACGGTCTTTGCCTGGGCACTGTCCACGCGCTCACGGACGCGATGTGCAAACTCACCAGGAGAAAGTTCCGCTGCATCAAGTTGCTCGATATGGAGATCCCCCGACTCTCGCATTTTCTCCAGATCGATCCCCATGGCACGCATGCGTGAAAACAACAGACCCAGTTCTTCATCGAAAACAAAGACAGCCGCTTTGTGTCCCCTTCGAACAGTTGATGCCACGAACTGATACGCAAAGGTGCTTTTACCGGTACCTGCGGGGCCCAAGATCAGCGTGCTGGATCCCCGTTCAACACCGCCACCCAGCAGCGCGTCAAGCGCAGGGATCCCGCTGCTCAAGGACACGCGTGCAAAATTCGTTCGGTGTTCAGAAGCTACGAGACGAGGGTAGACAACAACTCCACCGGTCTTGATCGTGAAGTCGTGATAACCGCCTCGAAAAGCCTGACCGCGATATTTCATTACCCGCAGTCTGCGGCGTTCCGGACCGTAATTAGGAGCCAGCTCTTCAAGATGAATGACGCCGTGGACGACACTGTGCACGGTCTTGTCCAAGGTGTCCGAGGTCAAGTCATCGAGAAGCAGGACTGTTACGCTTTGCCGCGCGAAAAAGTGTTTTAACGCAAGAATTTGCCGACGATACCTGAGAGAACTCTGTGCCAGAAGTCGGATTTCCGACAAACTGTCGAGAACAACGCGGCTCGGCTTTACACGCTCGAACGCCTCGAGAATCAGTTTTATGGTTTCGCCAAGCTCGAGGTCTGAGGAGTACAGCAGGCTCTGTTGCCTGTCGTCGTCAAGAAGCGTTTCGGGAGGAGCAAGCTCGAAAACCTCAATGTTTTCATCGATTGTCAGACCGTGCGACGCCGCACCCGCGCGCAATTCGCGTTCGGTTTCCGATAATGTGATGTAGAGGCCTCGCTCGCCAACCTCACTCCCTTGGATAAGAAATTGCAGGGCGATAGTTGTTTTCCCTGTGCCGGGATTTCCTTCCAGCAAAAACACATGCCCTTTGGAAAGCCCTCCGACCAAGATGTCATCCAGCCCGAATACTCCCGTTTGCGCCTTTTCCAAGTTGGGGTCTTCACTCATTCACTGCCCTCATTGTTCGTGCACTGCCCTGTTTATTCGTGCCGAAAGAACTAGGGCAACGGAGCGATCTTTCAACTGCAAGGCTTTCCCTTTCCGGTCATCCTTCCGGCATCCAATTTCCGGCAGGCCACTGCCCGCGCCGGAAACAAACGCGATGTCCCGCCGTTTTAGCGACAGTCACATACAAAGGGAGGATGATCCCATTGGCGATGGGCGACTAGGTGGCCGGTAGCGAACGGGCAGGTTTCGGCGAACGCACAGCAATAGCGGACCAAGTGTGCGTATGCGGCTATCCAATGGCGCTCGGTCTGTGACTTCCGGGGGTATCTATGTCACAGTGAGACCCCTCTGTGATTGGTGCGGTGATGGTGATGGGAAAATTTACGTCGGTTCATTCGCTGGTGGTAGAAAGCATCGACGACCTGCGAACTCCAATCTCGAACGCCGACATCGACATTACTCAACTCGGAAGTGGAGGCGTTCGGGGCAACCTTACTGGTGTAATTTAGGCGACGTCGGGTTCAGTTTTGGATCGTTTTCGAGTTCGATTAGAGCCTCAGGGATATTCAGCCCAACCCACATAACGGTCGGAGTCTTGTTAGACGGTTCCGACAACTCTGTTGTCTGGGGGGCTGAATCTACCCCTGGCAGCGTAATGTGCGTACATGGATGATCCGGATGTCGGGGCCGTCTTCCAGCAAGGGTCGCGAAGCTGTGGCGCAGCGTGTTCGACCTGCTGCTTTAGCGGCCGCTGCCGCTGGTTGGGTGCGAGATCGCCCGAGCGCGCTCGTCTGCCGAAGTGGGCGGACGCCTACAACGAGCCGCTTCGAGGCGGATGCCGCACCACTCGGGACGATTAGGGCAAAGCCGGGCGGCGGCTGAATTCGTCGTTCGCTCCGCTGCTCTAGCTTGCACTAGCCTCTTCAAGAGGTGGCGTCCCCCCCCCCCGCCTTTGCCCAGGTGCGGGAGCACCTCGCGGCCGATCTCCTCCAGCACCTCGCCCGCGGCGCGGCGGCCATATTTGAGGTTGAGGATGACATGATTGACGCCAGCGCCGGCAAGCTCGTTCAGGAAGTCGAGCATGAAGTTGCGGCCGGCTCGGAACCCGAGATGAATTGGCCGAGGCGGCTCGGCCGGCTCGTCGGCCAGGTCGACATAGAGCGACTGCACGAAGGGCTTGAACACACCAGGCGACATGAACTCCACCGCTGCGCGCCATTTCGCGACCAGCTCCGCCTGCCGCGCCAGGTCGCGTGGATAGGTGATCCAGCCGTCCGCATGCTCGGCGATCCACTCAAAACTCTGGCGGCTCGAACCGGTGATCAGGATCGGCAGGCGAGAGACGGGCTTGGGCACGAGGTCCGCCGTTCCCATCAAAGCGCCATAGCTCGACTGGACGCTTGGAAACTCCTCCATGAGCACCCTGCGTATCGCCGCCAGGTTCTCGCGAAAGAGGACGTCGCGCTGGTGCCAGTCGACACCGAATGCCGGAAACTCAACAGGGCGATCGCCGGATGCGACGCCGAGGACGAAACGCCCGCCCGACAGCTGATCGACCGATGCGGATGCCTTTGCGGTATGGAGCGGGTGGCGCACGGGGAGAATGATCGATCCGGTCGCAAGCGCAATCGTCGAAGTATGCGCCGCGATCCAGCCCAGCCACACCCACGGATCGTAGATCTGTCCCAGATCGCCGAAATTCGGATCTCGCAGAGGCACGTCTCGTGTCCAGAGGCAGGCAAAGCCGAGTTCCTCGGCGCGCCGGGCAAGACGCGGCTGATCGCGCATGCTGGGCTCGTCCCTCTCGAAAGCCTCGATCGGGAAGAACACTCCGAGCGATAGCCGGCCAGGCGAGAACATGCGCCGGAAGCCGGCGGAATCACTGATGGACGCATCTTTGTTAGCTTTCAGCATGATGCCTCATTCTGGACGAAGAGCGCATCGCCGCCATGACAACGATCATTTTTTAGGGAGCGAGAGGGGAAGCTGTGCCAGACAAGCCGGGCCATGCTTTATTAACTCGCCAATCCTGGTCACTGGTGCCACGGGCAAACAAGGCGGCGCTGTCGTCGCCGCGCTTTTGCAAGTTGGCCGTTCCATTCGCGCGATGACACGTGATCCTCAGTCTTCGGCGGCACAAGCGTTAGCAGCGCAGGCCGTCGAGGTGAAGGGTGACTTCAACAACCCAGCCAGCCTTGATGCGGCGTTGGTCGGGACGGCGTCTTCTCGATGCAAGTGGGTTCGCACCCTGGTGACCCCGAAGCCGCAGTCGTGACCGGCAAGGCCTTGATCGAGGCTGCTGGAGGTGCGGGCGTCCGTGCGGTCGTTCACACTTCCGTTGCGCGCGCGGGTGATCACCAAAACTTCGTCGGCTGGGACGAGGGGTGCTGGGAGCCGCTATACTGGAACAACAAGGCAGCAGTGATCGAGATGGTCAAAGCGCAAGGTTTCCCATACTGGGTGATCCTCAAGCCAGCTTTGATCATGGAAAACTTAGTTCCACCCATGGTAACGACCATGTATCCCTCGCTTGCGTGCGCCCGATACACGTCTAGACTGGATTGCCGCACAGGACATCGGTGCGTTTGCAGCAGCCGCCTTTGCTGACCTAGAGCGTTTCCACCGGCGGGAAATTGAACTCGCGGGCGGCACCAGCACGTTACCTGATCTTGCAGCCAAGTTGACCAAGGCCACTGGGAAGCCGGTTTCAGTTCTTCAGAGGAAGAGATGCTGGCAAGGGGTGTTCATCCACTGTATGCCAGAAGCGAAACGTGGTATGATGTCGAAGGATGCAAGGTCGACCTCGATGCTGTCCGTAGCTGGGGCTTGCCATTGACCACTCTTGACGAATTAATCTCGCAGAACCGCGACAAGTTTGTCATCGACTAACAGCCCACGAATGTTGCAGCTCTAACCCGATATCCGCGTTTAAAGGTCTGGCGGGCCCTCTTCTAAGAGTTGGGCAGGCCGGCCTACTGGGACGCCCGCTTGGCGCAACGGGACCCGTCAACACGATGTCCGGTTTCAGGTCGGCTGGACGGCGGCGTAATGTCTTAGCTTGATGAGCAACCGCCGTAATAGGAGTCGGTCAATGGACGAAGAGTTTCAAGCGACATCAACGCCCGCTATTACCGGGATCAAGGGTCGGTGCCCACGGTGTCAGAGAGGTCACCTGTTCGACGGCTTGCTCAAGCTCGCGCCCCGGTGCGAGGTGTGTGGCCTAGACTACGAATTCGCGGACCCCGCCGATGGTCCGGCGTTCTTCGCTATGAGTATCGTCGCGGTGCCCGCACTGGCTTTCGCGTTGTGGCTCCAGTTCACTTACGAGCCACCGCTATGGATGCATTTGATTGTCACCGTGCCACTGACGTTGGTTGGATCATTGATCCTGCTGCGACCGCTGAAAGGATGGCTGGTTTGTTCTCAGTATTTTCACAAGGCAGAACAGGGATCGATAGACCACGAGTGGCACGCGGCCGCAGCGCGCAAGCGCGATCTCGAATAACTGATCGGTGAGAAGCCCCGCTTCTCAGTCCTTGCAATTGTTGCTTCAGACCTGGTTGATGCACGGCGGTTACCGCCTCCTCAATTGTGAATCGGTGTTTCCTACGAACTGCTCTTTCCGGGTATAATCGAGTGATTGACCGCACGTCGAACATGCACTGGGACCGTGAAACCACTGTCGTCTTCTCTGTCTTCATCTTCGTCGCCATCGTCTGCCTCCACCGCTGATCGTTGCTCGACCACGTCATCCGGACCCTGCGGCTGAAACATGTTCTCGCCCTCAAACTTTCCAGTCTGCCAGGCGTGAACGGCATCGTTTTGTTCTGCTCGAAAAGCGCTCCGATATCTTGTAGGGCGCGTCCAAAGCCAATAGTGCCCTCCTATACACCGGCTTGGGCGGCACTCCGAGTACCCTTGAACTTGAGCTGGTTCAGGCGGGGCGAGAGGAGTATCTCCAGATCATGCGGGATCTAAGCCTTCCACTCCTGGAGACCGGAGCACTCGTCTATGCCTGGAACGACGAAGAACCGCCAAACTCTAGGGGATAGCGGAACTTGGATGATCTAATGGTGTCGATGGTCTCGCAATTCTCACGTGGCACAAGCGCGAAAGTCTGTCTTGGCCTTTCCGATCAACTGGTCGGTGCGTTGCCCGTCTCGGGCGAATACGCGATCGCCCCTGGTCAGCGCCCTTGGCCTATTTGCAACAGGCCGTTCTGCTCGGCGCAAATTTCGTAAGAGATCGTGTCCCGGGAGG
>UBTA01000143.1 GCA_900468065.1 Hyphomicrobiales bacterium
CGGGTATCTCCAAAACAACTATTTCAGCGGCAGATAGATGTCCGTCAACAGCTCCGTCGGCGCGGCATCGCGCGGGTTGTTGACATATTCCTCGAACATCACTGTATCGCGGACTTCCCGGCCCGATTGCGGCAACCATGTGCCATAGAGCCAATGATAAGCCTTGTGCATATCGGCGTAAGGCCCTTTGTGGCGAAGAACAGCATATTCGCCGCCGTCCAGATGCTTTCGAACCAGCGGCTCATCCGCCGGCACATGCTCGCCCTCCGTCACGCAGGCGAATGCGCGAAGCTTGTCCTCCGCCACCAGTTCTGGATCGTCCAGATAGATGCCGACCATCTTCATGTCCTGGCGGTAGAGCTGGCGCGCCTGAAGCGTGCCGCCCAAAGTTTCGAAAGCCCGGCCGATGCCCATGTAGGAACCGGTATGGCTGACTCCCACCAGTTCGCGCGGTGAAACCGTCTTTGTTGTCACAGGATACATTTCGCCAAATCCCTTGCTGTTTGCCGATTGAAAGACCGTGTGGCTGCCCTGTCTCCGATAGCGGGCCGGCGGCATGCCGAACACCGATTTGAAAATCCTGGTGAAGGATTGGAGATTGGGGTAGCCGGTCCGTCTTGCGATTTCCTCGACAGAAAGGGTGGTACCCACCAGATCACCTACCGCCCGGTGCAGCCTCAGCCGCTTGACGGTCGCCGCCAGCGTCTCGCCGTGCACGGCCCGGTAGACCCGGTGCCAGTGATGCGGCGACAGGCAGGCGATGTCTGCGAGCCGATCGAGATCGAGCTCCTCATCCAGGTGATCATGGATATAGGCCGATACGCGCCGCAGACGCTGCTCGTAAACCGCCCAGATGCTGTCTTCCTTCATGCCGATCCTCATACAAGCCGAACAACCAGACAGAACCACATCCGGATTTGACAAATCCTGCGGAGTTGGTGGCTTCCATTTCAACACGGAAAAAGCGATTGGTCATAAGAAAAACCGGACCTTTCGGCCCGGTTTTCAAACATCGGCAATGAAACGGAAGCTGGATTATCCGGCCAGCGCCGCCGCGACCGCGTCAATCGCGTCCGCAGCCTTGCCGCCATCCGGGCCACCGGCTTGCGCCATGTCGGCACGGCCGCCGCCGCCCTTGCCACCAAGGGCTGCAGACGCAACGCGGACGAGATCGACTGCGCTGAAGCGCGATGTCAGGTCGTCGGTCACCGCCACCACGGCACTCGCCTTGCCGTCTTCGGAAACGCCAACGAAGGTGACGACCCCGGAGCCGAGGCTCGTCTTGCCGTCATCGGCGAGGCTCTTCAGGTCCTTCGGCTCGACGCCGGTGACGACCTTGCCGAGGAATTTCACGCCGCCGATATCCTGCACCTGATCAGCCGAGCCGCCAGCGTCGCCGCCGCCAAGCGCCAGCTTCTTCTTGGCCTCGTTCAGTTCACGCTCCAGCTTGCGGCGCTCATCCATCAGCGTCTCGACGCGCGTCAGAACGTCCGCGGGCTGAACCTTCAGCGTCGTTGCCAGCGTTTTTACCCGCTCGTCCTGCTCGTTAAGGTAAGCAAGCGCCGACACACCAGTCAAGGCTTCGAGACGGCGAACGCCGGCGCCGACAGCGCTTTCACCGACGATCCGTACAAGGCCGATCTCGCCGGTGGCGCCGACATGGGTACCGCCGCAGAGTTCAACGGAGTAGGGACGGTTGGCCTTGGCGCCATGGATGCCCTGCCCCATCGACACGACACGCACTTCATCGCCGTATTTTTCACCAAACAACGCCATTGCGCCTTCGGCAATCGCGTCATCGACGCTCATCAACCGCGTCGTCACAGGGCTATTCTGCACGATGATCTCGTTGGCCATGTCCTCGACGATCTTCAGCTCTTCGGCTGACATCGGCTTTGGATGCGAAACGTCGAAACGCAGACGTTCGGGCGCAACCAGCGAACCCTTCTGGGCGACATGGGTGCCGAGCACTTCACGTAGGGCCTCATGCAGCAGATGGGTCGCGGAATGGTTGGCACGAAGGCGCGAGCGGCGGGCATGATCGACGGTGAGCGCAGCCGCGTCGCCAAGCTTGAGCGTGCCGTCTTCAACAATACAGGAATGCACGAACAGCCCCTCGCCGCGCTTCTGCACGTCGGTCACCGTCAGTTTTGCGTGATCGGTCGAAATGACGCCGGTATCGCCCATCTGGCCGCCCGATTCGCCGTAGAACGGTGTCTGGTTGAGCACCAGCTGGACTGTCTCGCCCTTCGAAGCGGTTTCGACGGCCTTGCCGTCGGCAACGATGGCCTGAACCACGCCTTCGGCGGTCTCGGTGTCGTAACCGAGGAATTCGGTGGCGCCGAGCTTTTCCTTCAGTTCGTACCAGATCGTCTCCGTTGCCTTGTCGCCGGAACCGGACCATGAGGCGCGGGCCTCGGCCTTCTGGCGCTGCATGGCAGCGGTGAACGCTTCGGTATCGACACCTATGCCGCGGGCGCGAAGCGCGTCCTGCGTCAGATCGAGCGGAAAACCGAACGTATCATAGAGCTTGAAAGCGGTGTCGCCGTTCAGCTGATCGCCCTCGACGAGATCCGTCGTTGCGTCCGACAACAGGCCAAGGCCGCGTTCCAGCGTCTTGCGGAACCGGGTTTCTTCCAGCTTCAGGGTTTCGGAAATCAACGATTCTGCCCGGACAAGCTCCGGATAGGCGCGGCCCATCTGGCCGATGAGCGCCGGCAACAGCCTCCACATCAGCGGATCGCGGGCACCCAGCAGCTGGGCGTGGCGCATGGCGCGGCGCATGATGCGGCGCAGCACATAGCCGCGGCCTTCGTTCGACGGCAGCACGCCGTCCGCAATCAGGAAGGCGGACGCGCGCAGATGGTCGGCGATGACGCGGTGGCTGGCGCGGCGGTCGCCTTCAGCCTTGACGCCGGTCGCCTCTTCCGAGGCTGCAATCAGGGCGCGGAACAGGTCGATGTCGTAATTGTCGTGCTTGCCCTGCAGCAGTGCAGCAACGCGCTCGAGGCCCATGCCGGTATCGATCGACGGACGAGGCAGATCGACGCGGTCTTCCTTCGTCAGCTGCTCATACTGCATGAAGACGAGGTTCCAGATTTCGATGAAGCGGTCGCCGTCTTCATCCTTCGAGCCCGGAGGGCCGCCCCAGATGTGATCGCCGTGGTCATAGAAGATTTCCGAGCACGGGCCACAGGGGCCGGTATCGCCCATTGCCCAGAAGTTGTCGCTGGTCGGGATGCGGATGATCCGGTCATCGGTCAGGCCGGCAATCTTCTTCCACAGGCCAAAGGCTTCGTCGTCGGTGTGATAGACGGTGACCAGCAGGCGCTTGGCGTCGATACCATAATCCTTGGTGATCAGGTTCCAGGCAAGCTCGATCGCCCGCTCCTTGAAATAATCGCCGAAAGAGAAATTGCCGAGCATCTCGAAGAAGGTGTGGTGACGCGCGGTATAGCCGACATTGTCGAGGTCGTTGTGCTTGCCGCCGGCGCGCACGCATTTCTGCGCGGTCGCAGCCGTCGAATAGGGGCGCTGTTCAAGGCCGGTAAAGACGTTCTTGAACTGCACCATGCCGGCATTGGTGAACATCAGGGTCGGGTCGTTGCGCGGAACCAGCGGGCTCGACGATACGACTTCATGGCCGTTCTTCTTGAAGTAGTCGAGGAACGTCGACCGGATTTCATTCACGCCGCTCATATTGCGCCCTTATCTCTTGCATCGGACCGTCCGCGACCTGCCTGGCCGAACCGCGAACCGGAAAACTTTTGAAAATCGCGGATCACCGGACATCCGCCGATCCTCTCCCGCCCCATTGGAACACAGGCTTTTATCGTCCGGGTCAATCCCTGTCCAGACGGCAAAAGAAAACCGGCCGCCCTTGGAAGGAGCGGCCGGCAAACATGATGTCGAAAATCAAGCGATCTTATGCCAGAGCGGCATCGTCATCCTCGTCTCCGGCTTCCGGGCCGCCGTTCTCAAGGAATTTCTCGGCAATCAACCCTGCGTTCTGGCGCAACGACAGCTCGATTTCCTTGGCAGTATCGGGATTGTCGCGCAAAAACATCTTGGCATTCTCGCGGCCCTGGCCGAGGCGCTGGCTGTTATAGGAGAACCAAGCACCGGATTTCTCGACGATGCCGGCCTTGACGCCAAGATCGACCAGTTCGCCGGTCTTGGAGACACCTTCGCCATACATGATGTCGAATTCGACCTGCTTGAAGGGCGGCGCCATCTTGTTCTTGACGACCTTGACGCGCGTCTGGTTGCCGATCACCTCTTCGCGATCCTTGACCGCGCCGATACGGCGGATGTCGAGGCGAACGGAAGCGTAGAACTTCAGGGCATTGCCGCCTGTCGTCGTTTCCGGCGAACCGAACATGACGCCGATCTTCATGCGGATCTGGTTGATGAAGATGACCATGCAGTTCGACTTGGAGATCGACGCCGTCAGCTTGCGCAGCGCCTGGCTCATCAGGCGGGCCTGAAGGCCCGGAAGGCTATCGCCCATTTCGCCTTCAATTTCAGCGCGCGGCACAAGTGCTGCGACCGAATCGATGACGAGCACGTCGATGGCGCCGGAACGGACCAGCGTGTCGGTGATTTCCAGAGCCTGCTCGCCGGTGTCCGGCTGCGAGATCAAAAGGTTTTCGAGATCGACGCCGAGCTTGCGGGCATAGACCGGATCGAGCGCATGCTCCGCATCGACGAAGGCGCAGATGCCGCCCTTCTTCTGGGCTTCGGCAATGGTCTGCAGCGCCAGCGTCGTCTTGCCCGAGCTTTCCGGTCCATAAATTTCGATGACGCGCCCCTTGGGCAGTCCGCCGATACCGAGCGCGATATCCAGGCTCAACGACCCCGTCGAAACGGTTTCGATTTCGACAATGCTGTCTTTTCCACCGAGCTTCATGATCGATCCCTTGCCGAACGAACGTTCGATCTGGGAGAGTGCCGCTTCAAGTGCCTTGCTTTTATCCACCGATTTGTCCTCTACAAGCCGCAAAGAGTTTTGTGCCATGTGATCCACCTTTAAGTTATGGAAGCTGTTGAGGCAATGAAGTCGCCGATGAAAGCTATGTACACTTTTTGTTCTCATTCTGCAAGAGCTATCTATGGACTTGAATTATCAACATAAACGGATGCGTGTTCTTTTCTTGTTCTACGGATTTCACAATCGGTGGAAGTGACTGAAACAAAAAGCCGATCAACATCATAGCGCAACGAATCGCCAGGGATCGGCACACAGGAAAACGCATGACAGGCAGACAAGTTTCCATCTTTGGCGGCGCCCATATCGACCGCAGGGCCCGCATCTTCGGCACCACCGTGCCGGGATCGAGCAATCCCGGCAGCTGGTTCGAGGAGGCGGGCGGCGGCGGCTTCAACGCGGCCCGCAATCTGGCGCGGCTTGGGCTGGACGTCCGCATGATCAGCCCGCGCGGCGGCGATGCTGCCGGCGAGACGGTCGCCCGGGCGGCAAGTGAAGCCGGCGTTATCGATTGCCCCTTCATCTTCCTCGATCGCAAGACGCCAAGCTACACGGCCATTCTTGAAAATGACGGTAATCTGGTGATCGCGCTTGCCGACATGGAGCTCTACCGGCTGTTTTCTCCCCGGCGATTGCAACAAAAGGCCATGCGCGAAATCATCTCGCTGAGCGATCTGATCGTCACCGACGCCAACCTGCCCGAAGACACGCTGACCGGCCTGGTCGCCCGTGCAAATGCCGAATCAAAGCCGATTGCCGCCATTGCCATCTCACCGGCGAAAGTCGACCGGCTGGTGAAAAGCCTGTCCGGGCTCGATTTTCTGTTCATGAACGAGGCGGAAGCGCGGGCACTGACAGGCCGCGACAGCGCCGAGGCGGCGGAATGGCCCGTTCTGCTGAAGGCGGCCGGCTTGTCCGGCGGCGTCATCACCCGTGGCGGCAAGCCCGCGATTGCATTTCACGACGGGCAAACCGTTACGGTGGCACCGCCACAGCTTGACGCGCTTGCCGACGTCACGGGCGCTGGCGATTCGCTTGCCGCCGGGTTCCTGTCGGCATTTGTTGCGGGCGAACCGCTCGACATATGCCTTCGCTCCGGCGTTGCCGCTGCCGGCATTACCGTCCGTTCGCCGCTGGCCGTATCGGAAAAAATGTCGCGGGCGATGCTCGAAGAAGCAATTCGACTTGTGCCGCCAGCCGAAATCCTGTCATGAACGCGCCTTAAAAAGCCAAATAAGGATCCGCGATGACCAAGCCCTTCTCCCCCCTGCTGCCGATGGAATATTCCAGCGAAGTCGCGGCCGCCAAGGCCCGCGGCGCAGCAATCGTTGCACTGGAATCGACCATCATCACCCATGGCATGCCTTTCCCGGGTAATCTCAACATGGCACGTAGCGTCGAGGCGATCATCCGCGAGGAAGGCGCTGTTCCGGCAACCATCGCCGTCATCGACGGCATCCTGCATATCGGCCTGGAAGACGCCCAGCTGGAAGCGCTGGCGCAGACGGAAGGCGCCATGAAACTGTCGCGCGCCGACCTCGCCTTTGCGATCGCCGAGCGCCGCACCGGTGCGACCACGGTTGCCGCAACGATGATCGCCGCAGCCCGCGCCGGCATCCGCGTCTTTGCCACCGGCGGTATCGGCGGCGTGCATCGCAAGGCCGAAGAGAGCTTTGACATCTCCGCCGACCTCGACGAGCTGGCGCGCACCGGCGTCATCGTCGTCTGCGCCGGCGCGAAAGCCATCCTCGACATTCCAAAGACCCTGGAAGTCCTGGAAACGCGCGGCGTTCCGGTCGTCACCTATGACAGTGAAATCTTCCCGGCCTTCTGGTCGCGCGATAGCGGCCTGAAGAGCCCGTTGATGCTCAACAGCCCAGCAGCAATCGCCAATTTCCAGAAGATGCGCGACCTGCTCGGCGTCGATGGCGGCATGCTGATTGCCAATCCGGTCCCGGAGGCAAACGAAATCCCGCGCGACGAAATGGAAATCTACATCACCCGGGCGCTGGACAATGCGGCGCGCGACGAGATTTCCGGCAAGAAAGTCACGCCCTATCTGCTCGACAGCATTTTCGGCCTGACCGACGGCCGCAGCCTCGAGACCAATATCGCGCTGGTTGAGAACAATGCCCGGCTCGCGGCTGAAATTGCCGTCGCGCTGGTCTGAGTTAACACAGCGGTTGGAAAAATCGGGGGCTGGTTGCCAGCCCCCGTCATGTCAGCCCTGCCGCGCCGCCCGCGCAAGCCCATGCGCGATCAGCCGGTCGATGATATCGGCATAGGCAATTCCGCTGGCGGCCAAAGCCTTGGCATACATGCTGATATCGGTAAAACCGGGGATCGTGTTGACCTCGTTGACGACGGCGCTGAGGTCAGGCCGTACAAAAAAGTCGATGCGGGCCATGCCGTCGCATCCGAGCGCCCTGAAAGCGCCTTGCGCCATTGACCGGAGCTTTTGCGCAATTTCATCCGGCAGTTGAGCCGGAATGCTGAGAATGGCACCGTCCGGGTCGATATATTTGGCATCATAGCTGTAAAAACCGTGGCCGCCGGCAGGAATGATCTCTCCTGGAAGAGAGGCGATGAGCGTGCCATCGACCTGTTCAAGAATGCTGCACTCAATCTCTCGGCCCTCGATAAATTCTTCGACGAGGATTTTCTGATCGTGGCGAAAGCCTTCCACGAGCGCAGCGTCAAACTCGTCTGCCGTTCGAGCCTTGCTGACGCCGACAGATGAGCCTTGCCGGGCGGGCTTGACGAAAACCGTCGATCCTAGCGCCACGACGACATCGCCGAAGGATGGAGCATCGCCCTGACGGAAGGTCAAAGACCGCGCCACCGGCAATCCGGCTTCGTTCAGCAGGCGCTTTGCCACATCCTTGTCGATGGCGGTGGCCGAGCCTAAAATTCCGCATCCGGCAAACGGCACCATCGCAACCTCGGCAAGCCCCTGCACCGAACCATCCTCGCCGTGCGGCCCATGCAGAACCGGAAACACAATATCGATCGGCGGCAGTTCGCGGATGGCTTCGTCTTCGGGAATAATGAAAAGGCGACCGCGGCCGCCGGGTAAAAGGCAGACTTGCGTATTCGCGGCTGGCAGCGGATCCGGCAAGACTCTGTCGCGTAGCTGCTGCAGAAGCCATTTCCCCTGACGGTCGATCAGAATCGGCACGACGTCATATTTTTCAGTATCAAGCGCCTTGAAGACATTGCGCGCCGAAAGAACGGAAACATCGTGTTCGGCGGAACGGCCACCAAAGAGAACTGCAACCCTTAGCTTTGAATTCATTCGTGCGCTCGCATGGTTCGGGGATGGCGCGCTGCACTTCGCTCAAAGGCGAAAAACCTTTCAGACGGGTAACGCAGCGCGTGACACCCGTAGATGCAATCGCGAAACAGGCCTTTTTACGACGGCCGGAATCCGGCTGAAACTATCGCCGCGAACGGTTAACGCACGGGCCTCTGCCGGTTAATAGGCACATCCAGAACTGACTGCGAATGGCAGATCCGAGCCCGCCAACGGTCGGTGGTTGCAGATCAGCTGTCGAGCATTTCCCGCACGGCGACAGCCAGTTGCTTCAACGAGAAGGGCTTGGGCAGGAAGCCGAATTTGGCGTCGGCCGGCAGATTTCTGGCAAAAGCATCCTCGGCATAGCCGGAGACGAAGATGAACTTCAGGTCCGGATAGGTCTTGCGAATTTCCTTCAGCAAGGTCGGCCCGTCCATTTCCGGCATGACCACATCGGACACGACGATATCGACGGCGCCGTTCAGTTCCGCCATGACTTCGAGCGCTTCGACACCGGAACCGGCCTCGTGCACCGTATAGCCACGGGTTTCCAGCATCCGCTTGCCACCACGGCGCACGGCCTCTTCATCTTCCACCAGAAGAACCACCGCCGAATTTCCAGTCAGGTCCGTCGGCTCCGGCTTTGCCGGGGCCTTTGCGGCGAGCGCTGCTGCAGCTTGCGCCTCGCCCGCTTCGCCCGGCAATGGCGGTTCTTCGATGTAGCGCGGCAGCAGGATGCGGAACGTCGTTCCCTTGCCGACTTCGGATTCGGGAT
The DNA here is from genome assembly GCA_900468065.1 of Hyphomicrobiales bacterium. Taxonomy (GTDB): domain Bacteria; phylum Pseudomonadota; class Alphaproteobacteria; order Rhizobiales; family Rhizobiaceae; genus Pararhizobium. The sequence goes on from UBTA01000143.1 coordinate 9,058, forward strand.
AGATGTAGCCGCCGGACTGCTTGATGATGCCGTAGACCATCGATAGCCCAAGCCCGGTCCCCTTGCCGACTTCCTTGGTGGTGAAGAAAGGCTCGAAAATCTTGTCGAGGATTTCCGGCGGGATGCCGGTCCCCTGATCCGCTACCTCGACCATCACATAGTCGTCTTCCGGAAGTTCGCGCAGATTAAGTGCTGCGACTTCGGCGGCCGGCAGATTGCGGGTGCGCAGCGTGATGACGCCGCCATTGGGCATGGCATCGCGGGCGTTGACGGCCAGATTGAGCACGACCTGCTCGAACTGGCCGAGATCGGTGCGCACCGGCCAGAGATCGCGGCCATAATCGACCTCAAGCTTGACGTTGGTTCCGGTCATCCGGTCGACCAGCATGCGCAGGTCGCCCACGACATCGGTCATCGACAGCACGCTCGGCCGCATCGTCTGCTTGCGCGAGAAGGCGAGAAGCTGGCGCACGAGTACTGCCGCGCGGTTGGCATTGCGCTTGATCTCCATCAGATCGGCAAAACTCGCATCCGACGGCCTTGCGGACAAAAGCAGATGGTCCGAAGAAAGCAGGATCGCCGTCAGCACATTGTTGAAGTCATGGGCGATACCGCCCGCCAAGGTGCCGACGGCATTCATCTTCTGCGTCTGCGCCATCTGGGTTTCGAGCGCTTTTTGCTCCGTGATCTCGACAGCATAGACGATCGCCGCCTCTTCCGGCGCCTGGTCGCTCTGGTCGATGACCGCGTTCACATAGAAGCGGAAATGCCGCGTCTCGTCGGTGGGGTGGAGCGAATCGATCGGTGCGATGTCGCCCTGCCGGTCCTTGGCGGCGTCCAGAGCGGCGCGCAGGCGCGTCTGGTCGGTCGCGTGAACGAAGGCCTCCAGCAGTGCGCCGTGCTCCATGTCATCCTGCGAGACGACAGCGGAGAACAGCTTGAGGAATGGTGCGTTGGTTCGCAAAATCCGGCCATCGCCATCGACCGACGCAATAGCCATCGGCGTATTGTTGAAGAAGCGGGTAAAGCGCATCGCGGCGATCGATGCCGACTGATCGCTTTCGTCATCGTTGGACCTGGCAAGAACAATCGTGCGGCTTTCGCCGGGGGCACCATCGCGGGCCGAGGAAACCCGGTGCACCATGCGCACGGCAAAGCTCTGGCCATTGGCCTTGCGCAGATCGAGATCGAGCGTCTTGGTCTTTTTCAGACCAGGTTCGGCCTGCACCGACTGGACCAGCGCCAGCCCCTCGCCCGCGACGAGATCGGCGATCGTCATCGATCCCGGCTGGAACTTGGTCAGATCCAGGCCCAGCCAGTCGGCCAGCGTCGCGTTGACATAGAAAATCTCGCCCTTCTTGCCGGCTGAGAAGAAACCGGCCGGGGCGTGATCGAGATAGTCGATCGCGTTCTGCAATTCCTTGAAGAAGCGCTCCTGATCGTCGCGCTCGGAGGTGATGTCGGAAATCTGCCAGATATAGAACGGGTTGCTGTCGCCGTCTTCGAGTGGCAGGACACGCGCCTTTAGACGGAACCAATGGGCGCCGGAGCCGGCCGAACCGCCGGCTGCCCGCAGCGGCTTCAGCAGACGAAACTCCTCGTGACCGGCCTTACTTTCATGTAGACCGTTGGTCAGCCGGTAGATTGCCTCCGTCGCTTCGCGGTTGCGCGACAAGATAGTCTCAAGCGACTGGATTTCGGTCGCCTTGGTCGCCCCGGTCAACGCGCCATAGGCAGCGTTGGCATAGATGATCCGGCCTTTGCGGTCGGTGACCAGCGTGCCGTCCTGATGACCATCGAGAAAGGCGCGGGCAAGTTCGTCGGGACGCGATTGCGGCATCACCTCGATGAAGCCGATGACCGAGGAGACCAGGAAGAAAATGCCGACCATGGCCAGCACGCCCAGGATGCCAAGCACGATCTGGTTTTCCAGCTGGTTCTTGAAGATGACGAAGGCAACGGCCGACGCAGTCAGCACGATGGCGAGCAGAATGATCCGCAGCACCGTGCCGGGCCGCGTTCCACGGTCTACAATCGGCATGTGGTAGTCACCTGCCTGCCGCAATTTCGTCATAAGGCCCTCGTTTTCAACCGTACTATCTGCGCCCGGAATGAACGCGCGGGTTCGGTCTGTCTGCTTTGCTCAACGGCAGCCGGGGCGGATCAGCAACCCGCGCCGGCGGACCGCGAAACACCGAGCAAGAATCATCTTTAACAGCCGCAGGGAAGAGCAGAAAGCATCTGTTTCAACGCCCTTGGTCTGAATTCACAGGGAATGTCCGCTAAGGCCTCGCCGACGATAAAAACAGCGCTACATTGGCGCTAGGACAATCAGACTTGGACAATACCTATCACGGCTTGTATCAGTCTGAAAAAAGCCGTCAAATAGGCCCAGGATACGGGTTCACGAAGGAGTACAGCACATGATCGAAGATATCGTTGGCAACAACGGTACCCGTTTCATCATTGCCGCAGGCGCTGTGGCCCTTGGCCTGCTTTGCCTCGTGGCAGTGCTCTGGTTCATCCGCAACCGCCCGTCGTCACCATTCATCCGTGGCGGCAAGAACCGCCAGCCGCGGCTGGCCGTGCTGGATGCTGCAGCAATCGATACGCGCAGACGGCTCGTTCTCGTCCGCCGCGATGATGTCGAGCACCTGATCATGATCGGCGGGCCGACGGACGTGGTCATCGAAAGCCGCATCGCATCGACCGCCGCCCAGCCACCAGTGCAAGCGGCCGTTGCTCAGCCTCCGGCCGATGCCGCGATTGCGGCACGCCCCGTCACCGAGCGTCCAGCGGCTGAACGCCGTATTGCCCCAGCCCTGCAGACGGAAGTTAAATCAGCGCCAGTGTCCGCAATGGGCCAGGTTCTCTATGGCGAAGGCGCAGATGTCTCAACACCACCGACGCGGACTGTCCAGCCGGTGCAGACACGCACCGATGCAGTAACTCCCCGCCAAGCCCTCCCGGAACGAACTATTCCGGTGCAGGCTCATGTTCGTCCGCAATCCGTCGCATCCAACACGCCGCCTGGAATGCTGGATACGGCCAGATCGCCCGAAGATATCTTGTACGCTGCACGATCGCGGGTGCTCACGGCAAATCAGCCGGCCGCAGCCGAGCAGCCTTTGCGTCAGACGCCTCCTGTTGCGGTCACTGCGGCGGTGCAGACACCAGCCGTTCAAAACCAGCCGGATGCCCAAGCTCAGAAGGACGCGACCGCGCTTGAGTTTGAACGTATTCTCGATGCACAGATCACCGGTGACCTTGGCAAGCTGACCGCCGATCCCGTCCATATCGATGGAGAAACGCGTGCAAGCACCACCGTGCCCAATCCGGCTGGCCGCCAGGAACCTCGACTGGGTGCAGCACAGGGCAACCGCACAGAACTCTCGTTGGAAGATGAGATGAACCGGATGCTGAACGAGATCGCCGCAAACCGTAAGAACTGAGGCACGCGACAGACATCGACGAGCGTGCGGCACCAGCAACATGACCACAAAGCAAAAACGGCGCGATCATCTCGCGCCGTTTTTATGTTTAGAACTGAAACGATTACTCGTCGCGGTAGACCTTTTCCCGCCGTTCGTGACGCTCCTGCGCCTCGATAGACAGGGTGGCGATCGGCCTTGCGTCGAGACGCTTCAGTCCGATTGGTTCGCCGGTTTCCTCGCAGTAACCGTACGTCCCCTCGTCAATCCTTTGCAGGGCGGCATCGATCTTGGAGATCAGCTTGCGCTGCCGGTCACGTGCCCGAAGCTCGATGGCCCGGTCGGTTTCCGAAGATGCTCTATCTGCAAGATCAGGGTGGTTTGCACTTTCCTCGGCCAGATGTCCGAGCGTTTCCCGGGCCTCACGGAGGATGTCATTTTTCCAGGCGTTCAGCTTTGCTCTAAAATATGCACGCTGGTTGGTATTCATGAATTCCTCGGTCTCAGACAAGACAAAGGAACTAAGATCGATCTTCTCACTCAACGCGATTCTCCTGAAGAACATCTCATGTGCGGCGGTGTATAGACCCATGCACGCGCCGTTTCAAGTCTTTGAAAAACAGCCCACCGTTTTTTAAGCCTTGCTTACGCGAAAGGCTAACAGACTAATATTTCATCAAAATTACAGAATTTGAAGTTTTCCGAAATTTGTCTTGCAGCAGACATGCATCATCTCCAGCAAAATCCCCACGCGAGTTCCGCAATTTCGGCGCAACCATTTTTCGTCGGAAGGTTCACTGCACAAAAAATAGGCGCTGAATTTTTCGAGATTTTCCGCGATGCGGATACTGGAAATGAGCTTCTGCCGGCGCAGCGCAACTGCCATCGAATCCAATGCCGTCCGTATCACGCCGGAAAAGCAACTCTGCGACTTGATCTTTCATCTGCCCCGGCAGACAAAGTGGGCGCAGATCCGATTGACGCCGCCCGGCTATATCTCCGTTTGCACCGTGATTTTCTGGAACCAGACTTATGCCTTCTCAATCCGCCCCGGTTTTCCGGCTCTATCTCCTTCGGCATGCCAAAGCCGCCTGGACGCTTCCAGGACAGAAGGACTTTGACAGAACGCTGGACGAGACCGGTTACGCCGATGCGGAAATCGTCGCCGGCATGGCGGCAGACAAGGGCTTCATTCCGGATCTCGTTGTCTGCTCGACGGCCGTCCGTTGCCGCCAGACGGCCGAAGCTCTGCGACGCGCCATGGGCGAGGACCTGGAGATCCAATATATCGACGCGCTCTATGCCGGAACGTCCGCTGTCTACCTCGAACTCATCGGCAGCCAGGATCTCTCTCTCTCCTCGTTGATGGTGGTTGGACACAATCCGGTGATCGAGGAGGTGTTCCGCGGGGTTTTGGGCGAAGAGGCAGCGATGGAGGCTATTCCAGCCGGCTACCCGCCGGGCGCGCTCGCCGTCATCGACATCGATGAGCCCCCTCGCGATGGTGTACTTCTGTCGGGAAAACTGGTCGATTGGCTCGATCCGGATCACCGCAAACCGTGAGTGCCTGGCGCCAACGGCGTGGCTCAACCTTTATTCGGTTGCTCCCGCGCCCTATATCCCAGCAAACGACCATGGCCTTGATGCCATACCCAACGCGTATTCGAGGCTCGAAATTTTGCCGCCATTCATGACCCGCTTCACCGATGACGCACGGCTCGCGCTCGATACATTGACCGATCGAGCATCCAGCCTGGTCAATCCGACGTTGCGACTGGGTGTCACCGGGCTTTCGCGTGCCGGCAAGACCGTGTTCATCTCGTCGCTGGTCCATAATCTCTTGAACGGCGGCCGACTGCCGGTGTTCGAGGCCGTTCGTTCGGGCCGGGTATCGAAGATCCGGCTGGAGCCGCAACCGGACGATGCGGTGCCGCGCTTCCAATACGAAGACCACATCACCGCCCTTGTCCGCGACCGCGTCTGGCCGGATTCGACCCGTGCGATCTCGCAGCTGCGCATCACGCTTGACTACGAGAGCGCCAGTGGCTGGAACAGACTGTTTTCTCCCGGCCGACTATCGATCGATATCGTCGATTATCCCGGCGAATGGCTGCTCGACCTACCGCTGCTTACCCAGGATTTCCGCACCTTCAGCACCCGCACGGCTGATCAGGCCAAAACCGGCATGAGAACGGAGCTCTCCGCAGACTGGCTGGCAATGGCCGCATCGGTGGATATCACCGCCCCTGCCGTCGAGGCCGATGCCCGCAGGCTCGCCGAAACCTTCACCCTCTACCTCAAGGCCTGCAAATCCGACGAACGTTCCCTATCGACCCTGCCGCCCGGCCGCTTCCTGATGCCCGGCGACCTTGAAGGTTCACCGGCGCTGACCTTCTCGCCGCTGCCCGCCCTGCCCGACGGCCGCCCGCCAAAAGGCTCGCTCTGGGCGATGATGGAGCGGCGCTACGAGGCTTACAAGACGCATGTGGTCAAGCCATTCTACCGTGAGCATTTTGCCAGGCTCGATCGGCAGATCGTGCTCATCGATGCGCTGCAGGCAATCAACCGCGGCCCGGAATCGCTGCTCGATCTGGAGACCGCTTTGGCTGACGTACTGGCAAGCTTCCAGCCGGGAACCAATTCCTTCCTGTCATCCTTCCTCACCAAGCGGATCGACAAGGTGCTGATTGCCGCGACCAAGGCCGATCACCTGCATCATGAAAGCCACGACCGGCTGGAGCAGATCACCGAACGCCTCGTTCACCGCGCCGTCGAACGTATCGGCATGAGCGGCGCCGGCCTCGACGTGATGGCGATTGCCTCCGTCCGGGCAACCCGCGAAGCGACCGTCAATCATGATGGCCATGTCCTACCAGTCATCGTCGGAACCCCAATTGCCGGTGAGACGATCAATGGCGAAACCTTCGACGGCGAACGGAAAACAGCCATATTTACCGGTGACTTACCGAAGAATCCGGATTCTCTTTTTGAAGACCTAGCATCAAAGCCGGAGGAGAGCCTGGTTCCCGATCTGACCTTCGTACGCTTCCGCCCCCCACATATCGAGGAGACCGGCGGCGGCCTGAAACTGTCCGTGCCGCACATCCGGCTCGACCGGGCGATGCAATTCCTGTTCGGAGACCGCCTCGCATGAGCGATCCATCCAATGGCTCCGGCCGAAAGCCCGCCGTATTCACCATCGAGAACGACCCGTCCGGCACGCCCGAGAAACAAATCGCCGTGCGCCGTTCGCCAGCCAGCTTCGACGAAAACATCGTTATGACGCCGGATACCGAAGACCCCTTCGCGGCGACCACAAGCGCCCTGCCCGACGCGACGGAAGCAGCACCGCGCAAACGGCGTTTTTCCTTCGCCAAGATCGCCTTCGGTGCCTTGAGCATTCTGGTTTCGCTGGCCGTAGGCCTGTGGATCGACAGCCTTATCCGCGATCTTTTCACCCGCGCTGACTGGCTTGGTTATCTTGCCATCACCGCGACCGCGATCGGCCTCATCGCCTTCCTTGTCATCATCGCCAGGGAGTTGTCCGGCCTGATGCGATTGAACGCGGTGCAGGCCCTCAAGCAGGAAGCGATCGCGGCAAGCTTGTCGCCGACGGCAAAGCCTGCCCGGCAGGTGATGGCGCATCTCGTCCATCTGCTTGCCGCCAAACCGCAAACGGCGCGCGGGCGGCTGCGGCTGAAGGAGACTGAAACCGAGATCATCGATGGGCCGCACCTGCTCGACCTGACGGAGCGTGAATTGCTGTTGCCGCTCGACCGCGAAGCGAGGGGACTCATCCTCAATGCATCGAAGCGCGTTTCGATCGTCACGGCGGTCAGCCCGCGTGCGCTGGTCGATCTCGGCTACGTGATCTACGAATCTGCCCGGCTGATCCGGGCGATGGCCGATCTCTATGGCGGCCGCCCCGGCTCGCTTGGCCTGTTGCGTCTGATGCGTGACGTCATTGCGCATCTCGCCGTCACTGGCTCGATTGCGGTCGGCGACAGTCTGATCCAGCAGGTTCTCGGCCATGGACTGGCATCAAAGCTTTCGGCCAGGCTCGGAGAAGGCGTAATCAACGGCCTGATGACCGCCCGTATAGGCATTGCCGCCATGGACCTCTGCCGGCCGATGCCGTTCAGAGCCCTCAAGCGTCCCGGCATCGGCGATTTCATCGGCGACCTAACACCGGGCACGATGAAGGCAAGGCCGCCGGAAACCGGCGGCTAGATACCTCCGTACCAGTCGTAGCCAAGGTCTTCCCAGAAGCCGCCCTTGCCGCTGCCGAAGGGGGCAAGCGTCGAGACCAGCTCGATGCCCTTGATATATTTTGCCATCTTGTATCCGAGCTGGCGCTCGACCCGGACCCTGAGCGGGGCACCATTGGCAACCGGCAGCGACTTGTCATTGTTGCCATAGGCAAGGATCGTCTGTGGATGGCGCGCATCGATGAGGTCGATCGACTCATAGTACGGCACGGCGCCCTGCAGGCCGAGATTCATCGTGTCGTAACAGTGAAACACCACGAAACGCGCCTGCGATTTCACCTTGGCTTCGTCGAGAATATGGGCCAGTGGCACACCGGTCCATTTGGCGATGCAGCTCCACCCTTCCACACAGTCGTGACGGGTGATCTGAGTACGGGCCGGCATATTGCGCAATTCATCAAGACTGAAGCTGACCGGCCGCTCGACCAGGCCGCTAACCGTCAGCCGGTAATCGGCAAAGGACGTGTCCTTGAGCGCCAGATAATCGGCATCGGTCGGATCGGTGGAGCCGTTCGGCCGCTGCCCTTGGCGGATTTCGCTGGCGGCAAATTCCGGCACCAGCGTATCGTTTCCGATCAGCATGCGGTGTGCGCGGTATGTCAGGCTGTTGGCCGATGCGAGAAAATTGCGCACGGGGCTCTGGCCGTACAGCAGAGTGTCAAAGGCATCACAGCCTGACAAAGGCACTGTGGCAGCCGCAACGCCGGCAAGGGTCAAGAATTTCCGGCGATTGACGATGAACGTGCTCATGCCGAAGGCTCCTTGTTCTTCTTTCCATCTGTCCGGTACCAGCCGGTGACGATCGAACGCATTTCATTGAGCGGTCCGGCCGCAACGACCATGAAGATATGGATCAGGAAGAAGGCGACCAGCGCCGCCATGCAGAGAAAATGGATGGTGCGCGCCGTCTGCCTGCCGCCGAAAATATCGAGCAGCCAGGGCCATGCTGCATTCATGCCCGGCGACATTGTCAGCCCCGTCAGGATGATCAGCGGAAAGACCCCGAGCAGAACGCCGGCATAAGCAAATTTCTGCAGGCCGTTGTAGCGGCCGTCATGGTGGAAACGGAAGCGCAGGTGATCGGCAAAGCTCTGCGGCAAGGCCTTGATATCGGCGATCGACGGAAGAATGTCGCGCTTCAGGTGCCCGCTGATCAGACTGCTGACGAACCAGACCAGGAAAGCGGCAACGAAGAACCAGGCAAAGAAGAAGTGGATGACGCGCCCGGTGGAGAGATCCTGATAGGACGGCAATGTCGCCCATGCGGGAAAACCGCGATAGGACGGGTTGTCCGCCGGGCCGCTCATGCCGAAGACGCCGGTGGTCTTGAAACTATGTCCGAAAACGGTGGTGTAGCCATCCACGCTGCCATCGCCAGCCTGCATCGCCCGCATCGACAATACGCTGTTTTCAAACTCGAAGCCCGATTGTTTGCCGATATAGAGTTCCGGATGGGCGTTGAATATCTGTAGACCGCTCAAAAGTAGGAAGAAAAGCGCGATTGCCCAGGTCCAATGAGTAACGCGCGTGGCAATCCGGTGCCTGTAAATCACCCTGCCCTCGTCGGGCTGTGGCGCGGTGCGCGATTCGATGTCGTCAACGATGGTCATGGCGATCTCCTATATGCGCAATTACGTAACAAACCGGGTTATTGTTTCAACGCAACTCCTGTCACCGGTGCACACATCAGGGTGATGCTGGCGTGAAAGGGTGATGATTTCCAGAAGCTTGGCAAAGACCGGCGAAATATATCGTGAGCGCCGCAAAAGCCCCTGCGATAGCGCCATGCAACGCTCCATTAACCATTTAAGTGCAAAGGTAACCTCACATTAATGACATCGACCATCAAGGATCGTTTATGTTTTCGCGCCCTTCTTTGATTGCCTGCAGCATAGCCGCAGCCTCGCTCGCAGCCGTAACCGGCGCCGCATCGCCGGCGTTTTCGGGCAGCAATGACAAGGCATTCTTCGGACAAGTCTCCGGCCAGTGGAAAGGCCCTGGCGAGATCGTTGCCGGCAAATACAAGGGCACGAAATTCACCTGCGACCTGATCGGGGAGCCCGTGGACGGCTTGTCCGCCGGCATCAAGCTGGATGGCACCTGCCGCGTCGGGGTGTTCAAGCAGCCGATGTCTGCCGTCATCACCCAGAAGGGCAAGAGCTATACCGGCCAGTTCCTCGACGGCGCCGATGGCAAGGGGCTTGATATCGTTTCTGGAAACGTCGCCAAGGACAAGGTTGTCCTCGGTATCAATCGCAAGAAGCTGAACGGTGCGATGATCGCCAGGCTCCAGGACTCTTCCACCCTCAACATCACCATCTCTGTCAAAGTTGAAGATACAATGGTTCCTGTGATTGGCGTCAGCCTCAACCGGCAGGTCGACAACATGGCCGTCGGATCGATCGAGTAAAGACCGCCTGATCAACGTTCAAAGAGCCGGCTTGTCCGGCTCTTTCGCATTTTAACTGGCTGGCTCAGCGAAACTCTGCCGCCACCAGTGGTCAGTCGGATCAGCGATTTCTATGCCCGTGATATCCGCATCCCCAAGCCATTCGGCAACCGTTCGGCCGGCAACGGCAAGATCAGGGGCGAAATCGGCAAGCGGCATCAACACGAAGCTGCGCTCGGTCATCCGCGGATGCGGAAGTTCCAGCACCGGAGTATGCTGCAAGATATCGCCATAGGTCAGCACGTCGATATCGATCGTCCGCGGGCCCCAGCGCTCCAGCCGCTCGCGTTTCATCTGGCGCTCGATCGAAAGACAGGCGTCAAGCAGGTCCTCGGGAGAAAGCAAGGTACGCACCGCCGCGCAGGCATTAAAAAACCAAGCCTGATCGGTCTTTCCCCAGGGCGGCGTGCGGTAGAGCTTCGACACGGCCAAAACCGCGCAATCCGGCCGGGCATCGAGAAGGTTGAGCGCCCGCGCCATCGCAGCGGCGGGATCGCCGATATTGCCACCAAGGCCCAGTGTGGCGATCTGCCCGTCCATATCAGGCAAAATGCTCGACCGTCACTTCGACGTAATCCAGCACGCCTGGAACCGGTGCGTTCGGCTTGCGGATCGATATTTTCGCCCGGCGGATCTGCGGGAAAACCGAACAGAGCGTGGTTGCCACTTCCAGCGCCAGGGCCTCGATCAGGTAACGGCGGCGCCCGGTGATGATCTTCTCGATCTCGGTGAAGGCAATGCCGTAATGCACTGTATCATTGATCGAATCTTCGACCAGTGCTGTTCCCTGCACAACATCCAGTTCCGCATCGACGAAGAACCGCTGCCCCAGGAACTCCTCCTCGTCATGGACGCCGTGGCGCGCAAAGAAGGCGCAGTTCTTCAGGGTGATCGTGTAGATCGCTGTCATGGTCGATTTTCCTTCCCAGGCAGTCCGGTCATGTTTCTTTTTGCGGCCAGCATAGCATCCGCCACCAGAAGCGCATCCCTGTTGATTGCGACATCGTGTACCCGGAAAACAGCAGCACCCGCCATTCTGAGGATCGCCGTCGTCGCAGCCGTGGCGGCATCCCGATCCTGGGCCTCGCGATTGGTAATGGCCCCAAGAAAACGTTTTCGCGAGGTACCGGCCAAAAGCGGCAACCCGAAACCGGACAACTCGTCAAACCGGGCCATCAACGCGACATTCTCATCAGTATCCTTGGCAAAGCCGAAGCCCGGATCGAGCACGATCCGCTGGCGCTCCACCCCGGCCGCAGCGGCTATCTCCAAAGAGCGCTCAAGAAAATGATATTGATCATCCACAACATCGGCGCGTTTTTCGCGGTCGCGGCCCGTGTGCATGATGCAGAGCCCAGCCCCGGTCGCAGCCGCTACATTGGCAAGATCAGGCTCACGCTGAAGTCCGTGCACGTCGTTAATGATATGGGCGCCGGCAGCGATCGCCAAGCTTGCGGTCTCTGCCCGGTAGGTATCCACAGAAATGATCGCATCGGTCCGGCTGGCAAGCGCTGAGATCACCGGCAGCACTCGGGCCTGTTCTTCACCGGCCGTTACCACGGCGGCGCCCGGACGGGTCGATTCACCGCCGATATCAATGATCTCGGCGCCATCTTCGATACAACGCAGCGCCTGCGAAACTGCCGAATCCGTTTCGGTGTAGCTGCCGCCATCGGAAAACGAATCCGGCGTCACGTTGATGATCGCCATCAACCGCCCCTTCGGACCGAGCGTCAACGTACGGCCATGCGCCAATGCCCATTCGAACGGCTGGAAAGGATCGATCATGATGGTTTCATTCCCTTTCTTGCACTGGCCAGTCACCAGTTAAGTCACCTTGCGGGGCCCGGACGACACGAAGAGGCACACGCAAACCGGGTAGCCGCAAATATCCGAAATTCATTGGCTTTTCAGGTTTGCCGGGGCCTGTTGCCCATTTGCTGTTGCGCTTGCGCTGGCTATGCCCCAAGCTCTTGGGAAGTTCAACTGCCGAGACCTGTAAACATATGCCGACTGGCCGCATTTCATTCGCCGCGCTTCTGATAGCAAGCATCGTGACGAGCACTTTTTCGACAGCATATGCTGAAACCGTCGTGAATAAGAGTATCACGTATTTCTCGATCGGCGGCCGCACGGCGGAGGAGCTGGACAAGGCTCTGTCAGAAAACGGGCCGATGATGAAAAGCAGCGGCTCGCGCCATCCCGGGGCCACCAAGATCAAGTTCGGCGGCACGGTCACCTATGTCAAACACGGCAACCGCTGTGCCGTCGGCAGCGCAAAGGTCACGCTCAGTACCCGGCTGATCCTGCCGCGCTGGAAAAATCGCGGCAAGGCGAGCCGCGATCTCGGCCTCGTCTGGGATACGCTTTCGAGCGACATCAAGCGCCACGAGGAACGTCACGCCGAAATCGCGCGCAACCATGCACGCAAGCTCGAAAAGGACTTCCTCGCGCTGAAACCCGAAGCGGATTGCGAGCGCATGCAGGCCCGCGTCGCACGGCTGAGCGAAACGGCCATCCAGGACCATGATCGCGATCAGGCCCGCTTCGACAGGATGGAAGCCGCCAATTTTGACCGCCGGATGATCCGGCTGCTGCAATACCGGCTCGATACGATGACCAAGCGGTAATCACGCGCTTACGGCAGAATCGCAACCTCAACAATCCAATTGATGAACCATCGTGGCTTGCCCGAAACTTCCGCGTTAACAGTATCTCATTGGTGATTTCTAGCGATACAACAACGCCGCAAGATGAGGTACAGTGCAAGCATAGAATGAAGAACAGGCAAACAGACCAGCTTCATTCCAGCCCGGATTACTGAGTACGCATCCATACGGGGGCGCCATATCCGGAGTATTGTTTCGCGCTTGACTGTCTCGTCCGGATTGACGTTCGACCGGCCGGAGCCATCATACAGGTTGTGTTCTCCTGGCGTATCCTTATGCAGCAGATGTTCCCTCCCTCATCTGCATGCGATGCGCCCTCCTGGCCCCGCTCGTCGATCGCGACAAGCGGGGCTTTTTTTTGCACAATAATGGAGGCTGGGCTTAACTCAGGCTTGGCGTTCTGGAACATGAACGACGAGCCCGTCAAGGCCATCGCTCATCTTGATCTGACAGGACAGCCGCGAGGTCGGCTTCACGTCGTAGGCGAAGTCGAGCATGTCCTCTTCCATCGCCTCCGGTGCGCCCACCCTCGCCGACCATTCGTCATCCACATAGACATGACAGGTGGCACAGGCACAGGCGCCGCCGCATTCGGCCTCGATGCCAGGCACCGAGTTGCGGACGGCGTTTTCCATGACGGTGGAACCAGCTTGAACCTCAAGATCGTGGCGCGTGCCGTCAAAGGCAATGATACTCAGTTTTGGCATTTTTTCTTCCGGATGCTTGGCGTTGTGTCGGCTTGCCGCAAGAACAGACGCGCCGCCCCGAAACTGAGGCGGCGGCGGAACGCGGCGAATTCAGCCGATTTCTTCCAACAAATCCCATCGCCAGTCAACTCGGCCAGTCAACTCGCATGGGTTTTGCCAAGGTCCGGCATCATCCGTGACCTTTTGTCACCGAGGCGTTTCACCGGCGGATGCCGGTGGAAATTACCGGCAGAGTTTCAGGATAAACAGTTCAGCCTCAAGCACCGCCGCACCGAGCGCGGCAAGATTGCCGGCATCCTGTGGAGCAGCCTCGACCGCGGCCGCAGCCTCGGCCACGCCAAACGCGCCAACCGCGAGAGCCGCGCCCCGTAGCCGGTGGGCGGTCGCCAGCCGGACATCGGCGCTGTCGGATGACAGGTCTTTCATCAACTGCCGGGTCTGGCGGGCAAACATTTGCAGCACTTCGATTTCGAGAAGCTTGTCACCCATCGTCTGCGTCGCCAGATGCACGAGATCGATGGGTCTCGACGTGGAAGAACAAGCGCCCCCGAAATTGTCGGGTGCTTCGAATGCGATCTTGAGAGCCGCCATGTGCCAATGTCCTTGTTGTGTTTTTTTCTGACGCACCGGCTCGCAACCGATCGTCCCGTTTTTTACCTGGTTCCCACTGCCATGACGGCCCGGACTGACCGGATTTGTCTGGAAGTGCCTGACCAGGCTACCTATTGTATGGCTTCAAGATGGCGCGGACCGTGTGGTCCAGTGCCCTGCAAAGCCGCTCTTTCCATCATCTCTGGCGCTGATTAAGCCGGAGCGGGGCTGCTATCTGATTAAAACGCGGCGCAATGAGGGCAGCTTTCGCTTGGCATGGTTAACGGCCATTAAACCGCCTGATTACAAGGGTTTTTGACCAAAACACCTCCAATTTTCATTAAGAACTTGTTAGGATTTTAACGAATGCCGGAGGGCCTTAATTGTAAGAAACCGGTGAATGTGTCACTACGGTACGTTGAGGGATATGTTTATGTCTTTGGGTGTAAACGGTCCTGACGGAAAACTGTATTGAATGAAGCACCTACGGGTCTCAATGCGTTATCCGTCGGTGCGTGGTTGAAATGGGTGCATGTCAGGGTTCTGCGTAGATGTGATGCGCGTATCCTCATGTCACCGTCCGAGTTTCGGAGGTGTTCCCAATGCAGGCGGTGTTGCGGCGGATCCTTCCGGAAGGACAGTTTGGTAACGAGGCGTATCCGCATGGCGACAAATAAAAGCAATGAGTCGATCGACGACAAGGCATTTCAAGCGTTGGAAGACGCTCTGAAAATCGATTTTGACGAGCTTAAGTCTGCCCTCAACGACAAGACTTCCCAGGACCATCCTGGTGAAAAGGTGTCTGAGCCGGTCAAGCAGGCACCTGCGCCCAACCAGGCGAAGACGTCCAACGCCCAGCAGGAACAGGCCGCCAAAGCCGCCCGCGCCGCCGAAACCCAAAGGAGCCTGTCTCCCGAGCCCGCTCCCAAAGCCCCCTCGTTTGCCCCTGCAAACGACGATGGCCGCAAGACGCCGGCCGCCATTCTGCGATCGCTGGATGTCCGCTCCAGCCGTTCGGCGATGCGCATTGCCGCCGCTGTCTCGGCCCTGTGGATTGTCGGTGGCCTCGGTGTCGCCAATCTTCTTTACGGCCCGGAAATCTGGCAGATTCGCTCGCTTGCCGATCTGTCGGCCATGCCGGGCGCCATTGGCGTGGCGATCTTCATCATCCTGCCGGTGATGCTGTTCTTCTCCTTTGCCATCATGATTTCTCGCGCCCAGGAATTGCGCAGCGCCGCCCGCTCCATGGCAGAGGTCGCCTTGCGTCTGGCCGAGCCGGAAACCGCCGCCTCCGAGCGCATCATGACCGTCGGCCAGGCGGTTCGCCGAGAAGTATCGGCGATGAACGAGGGCATCGAGCGGACAATCGCGCGTGCCACCGAACTCGAAACGCTGGTTCATTCCGAAGTCAACGCGCTGGAGCGCAGCTATAGCGACAATGAACTGCGTGTCCGCACGCTGGTCCAGGAACTCGGCCTTGAGCGCGAATCCATCGTTGGCCATGCCGAGCGCATCCGCTCGTCGATTTCCGGTGCCCATACCCAGCTCAAGGACGAACTGGCGATTGCCGGCGACGATATTTCCAACCGTATCGCCACATCCGGCGAGGCGTTTGCCTCGATGATCGAAACCCGCGCCGCCGCCCTGATGGAGCGCTCCAACAGCGCCACCCAGACGATCGGCGCCATGCTGTCGACCCGTACCGACGCCCTGGTCTCGGGCCTGACGACGGCGGGCGTTTCGCTCAGCAACGAATTCGACACCCGCCTCGACAATCTGAGCCAGACGCTGGCAAAGCGTGGCCAGCAGCTGCTCGGTCAGTTCGAGACCCGCGCCTCCTCTCTCGATGCCAATACCGAAAAGCTGAACGCAGCGCTCAACGAGCGCGCCCGCCAGCTCAATGAGACGCTGATTGCCCGGACACGCGATCTCAACGAGAGCCTGAACATTGGCCAGCAGGCCATCACCGGCGGCCTCGACGACATCCTCAACACGCTGAATGCCACGCTGGACGAAAAGGGCGCGAATTTCCGCCAGAGCCTGAAGTCCAGCGCCGACGACATGATCATGGACATCGATCTGCGCACCGGCTTCTTTGACGAAAAGCTGCAGACGACGGTCGGTCATCTGTCAACGGCCTTCGACAGCCGCTTCCATGAGTTCGCCACAGCCTTCGACAAGCGCGCCGGCATGCTCGATTCCAAGCTGATGGAAAGCCTCGCCCGCATCAACCAGTCGGTGACCGGCGGTGCAGACTCAATCGGCGGCATTCTTGACGGCGGTATCGAACGCTTCGAATCCGCGCTATCGGATCAGTCGCTGACACTGGCGACGACGCTCGGCACCACGCAGGATTTCATCGAGCAGACCATCAGCGGCAAGACTGCCGAACTCAGCGACGCCATCGGCAACGCGCATGTCCGCATCGATAGCGTTCTACAGGAGCGCTCCGGGACCCTGATGGGCGCACTGACAGCGGCGCAGGATCGCCTTGAAACCGGCTTTGCCCACCGCGCAATCTCGCTTGAAACAGCCCTCACCGAGAGCCATCAGCGGCTTGCCGAAACGCTTGATGCCCGCACCAGCGCGATTACGGCCAGCAATCAGCAGCTTGCTCAGAACCTGGATACGCACACGACCGGCTTTATCGACGGTCTGCAGGCAATCCATGGCCGCATCGAGGAAACCCTCACCAACCGCGCCGACGAGATCACCACATCGATCGCCGCCAGCCAGTTGCGTCTCGACAACACGCTTTCGGAAAGAACCGTCGAACTCTCCGGCCTGCTCGCCGCAAGCTCGGAATCCATCGACAGCGCCTTTGAAGGTACGGCAGAACGGATCGATACGATCCTGTCGCAGCGCACCGGTGCCCTTGCAAACGTGCTGTCATCCTCGACGGCCGCGATCGACCGTGCATTTGATGGCACCGCGGAGCGGATCGATACGATCCTGTCGCAACGCACCGGTGCCCTTGCAAACGTGCTGTCTTCATCGACCGCTGCGATCGACGGTGCATTTGATGGCACCGCAGAACGTCTCGACACCATCTTGTCGCAGCGCACCGGTGCACTTGCAAACGTTCTGTCCACATCGACCGCAGCGATCGACGGCGCATTCGATGGTACCGCAGAACGCCTCGATACTATCCTGTCGCACCGCACCGGCGCACTCGCCAATGTGCTGACGTCCTCGGCCGGAGCAATCGAACAGGCCATCGGCGGCACCACCGAGCGCCTGGACAGCGTCATGTCCGAGCGCAGCCGTGCCCTTGGCGAAACGCTCTCGGCCCAGACCGCTACACTCGACACGCTTCTCTCCGAACGCTCTGCCGAAATCGCCGGCACGATGGCTGCGCGCGCCACCGAAATGACGGAGACGCTCAGCAACCGCACGGAAGAAATTGCCGACAGCTTGTCCTATCGGGCCAGCGCAATTGCCGAAACGATGGCCGACCGGGTCGGTGACATCGAAAAGCAGCTTTCCGGCCGCGTCGCTGAAATCGCCGACAATCTCTCCGGCCGTGTCAGCGATATCGCCGGCACAATGACCAGCACATCGGCGGAGATTGCCAGCGCCCTTTCCGGCCACGCTTCCGAATTGGCCCTAGCCATGACCGGCAGGGCCGCCGATATCGAGCAGACCCTTGCCGGCCGTGCTGACCAGCTGTCGACCTCGCTTGCATCCACGCATGACCAGATCCGGGCAACGCTCGACGATCGGATCAACGCGATCAACGTCGCCGTGGCGCAGGGAACCGACCAGCTTTCCGACGTTCTGGCCGAACAGTCGATGTCGATTGCCACGACGCTCGCCACGAGTGCCAGCATGCTGGAAATGTCGCTGGACGAACGCCAGGCGGAACTCGGCAGCACGATCGACAAGAGCGCGCTTGCCCTTGAGCAGCGCATGCTTGCCAGCACCAGCCATGTGGCGACCCAGCTTGGCGAAACGGCTGACCAGATCAGCCGTGCTGCCGATACGCTGACGCACCGGATGGACACGTCGCTCACCAACATCAACAGCAGCGTCGATGAGACCGGCGTACGCATTGAAAACAGCCTTGGCGTTTTGGAAGGCCGCATCCGCGAAAGCGTCGGTGGCGTCAGCGAATTCGTCGACAATGCCGGCCAGCGGATCGCCGATACCCTGTCGGCCAAGGTCTCCGAACTGGATCAGGTCAGCGACCGCGCAGCCGCGCGCATCGCCGACAGTCTTGCCGGCCGCACCGACGAAATCGACCGTATCGGCGGCATTGCCGCAGCGCGGATCGCCGAAACGCTGTCTGCCCATACGGCTGAATTCGATCAGATCAGCACC
>UBTA01000097.1 GCA_900468065.1 Hyphomicrobiales bacterium
GGCCCCATGCTCGCCCCGCCCGCCCTCGTCGGAGACAACGCCGGCATCCAGCAAAGGCCCGAGTTTGCGCCACGCGCGATACCCGTCAGGATGCCAGAAGAACTGCAGATCGTTATCGCGAATTTCCATGGCCAGATGCACCCGGCCGAACGGCACAGCAACGCCGCTTTCGACCGGAAACGTCATGCGGCTATGTGGAAAATCGCCATTGCAGGAAAAGATCGTCACCACGCGGCCGAGTTGTTCATGCAGCGTTACAGTGATCGCATGAAATTTGTGGCGATTGTAATAATGCGTCAGCCCCGCCGCCTGCTGATAGGTGTCCGGCTCGAACTCGACGACCGTTTCAGCCCGGAAAGAATGATGCTCCTGGCGCCTTGCCACCAGCGCCTGCTCGAACCAGCTGCCGATGNNGGAACTCCATCGGCAGCTGCGGACCGTCGAACTCGGTTTCGACACGCGCCGGTTTTTCGACAACAACCGCCTCACCCGGCGCCGGCACATCGACGGCAGGCACGACGCCACCCTGTGCGAGATACAGCCAGCCGTCATCGCCCCAGACGCATGTCTGCAAAGCCGTCTCGCGGCCAAGCGTACAGCGCCGCTGCGGCGCCAAGGGCCGGCCGGTCAGATGGGTGTGGTAGGCCTGACCGTCCGGTGTCTCGACATACTGTCCATGCCCTGCCCTTTGCAACACGGCGTCCGGGTGGTCCTTGGAGGTGATCAGATGCGTTTGCGGATGCATCTCGTAGGGACCTTCGATGGTCCGGGAGCGCGCCATGGTCACCACATGATCGTAACCGGTGCCGCCTTCGGCAGTCGTCAGATAGTACCAGCCATTGCGTTTGAAGAGATGCGGACCTTCCACCAGCCCTTGCGCGCTGCCGGCAAAGATATTGCGGATCGGACCGGTGAGCTTTTTCGCGACCGGATCCCATTCCTGCAGCAGGATGCCGTCGAAGGCCGGTGACTTGGGCGAACCGCCAAAACTTTCCGTCCGGTGGTTCCACTGCATGTTGAGAAACCATTTACGGCCGTCATCGTCGTGAAACAGCGACGGATCGAAACCCGAGGAGTTGACGTAGATCGGCTCCGACCATTCGCCCTCGATCGTCGGCGAGGTGACGATGTAGTTGTGGGCGTCCTTGAAATTGCCGTCGAAGCGCTTGACGTCGGTATAGACTAGAAAGAACAGCCCATCCCCATGAGACAGGCAGGGCGCCCAGACACCGCAACTATCGGGATTGCCACGCATGTCGAGCTGGCTTGCCCGCTCCAGCGGCCGGCGCACCAAAGTCCAGTTCACCAGATCGCGGGAGTGATGGATCTGCACACCCGGATACCATTCGAAGGTCGAGGTGGCGATGTAGTAGTCGTCGCCGACACGGCAGATCGACGGGTCCGGGTTGAAGCCGGGCAGGATGGGATTGCGGATCATCGCGGTCATGACGAACGTACCTCATGGATTCTCGAGGCGCTATACGGCCTGAAACCCGGCGTGGTTTCAAGCCCCTGTGCGCCTTGAGAGCGACATTCTTCGCATTCACGCCGACTCGCTGCTTCGCCTGCGCGCAGGCAACATCCCGCTTCAAGCTTTCGCTCCTCTTGTTCAGGTTTCCCACAGTTCCTGCCTAAGCTTTAGGCAAAGACGGAAAGTCTATATGCGACTTTGGTATGACGTTACCGGGCTATACCGGAAAATCCGGAAGCAGACTTGAAACAGACCTTGAAATCGGCACTGTGGCTATGCTTGGCAATAAAAATCGACAATCAGCTTAGCGGGGGAGGAACGTCTATGGCCGCACTGCTCGGTATCAGCAGGCTCATCGACCGTGTCACGGAAATCATCGGCAAATCAGTCTCATGGCTGATCCTGGTGGCCGTACTGGTCAGTGCCGGTAATGCCATCATCCGAAAAATCTTCAACATGTCGTCGAACGCCTGGCTGGAGGCGCAATGGTACCTGTTTGGCGCTGCCTTCATGCTGGCAGCAGCCTATACGCTCAGCCAGAACGAACATATCCGCATCGACGTCGTCTACGGCAAGTTTTCGCGCCGGACACAACACTGGATCGACCTGTTCGGCCACGTTTTCTTCCTGATGCCGTTCGTTCTTTTGATGACCTATTACCTCGTCCCCTATGTGCTGATGTCCGTTCGCTCGCAGGAAGGATCCTCCAGCGCCGGCGGCCTGATCGTCTGGCCGGCCAAAGCCATCCTGCTGTTCGGCTTCGTGCTGCTTGCGTTGCAGGGCGTCTCCGAAATCATCAAGAAGGTCGCCATCATGACCGGCAATATGGACGATCCAACGCCCTATGTGCCGACCCATGCACCGCTTGACGATGTCGCCGCTCCGGAGGCACGCCCATGATCGAGTTCATTGCCGTCAACCTCGCACCGATCATGTTCGTATCCTTGATCATCTTTCTTTTGCTGGGCTACCCCGTCGCCTTCTCGCTCGCCGCCAATGGCCTTCTGTTCTTCATCATCGGCGTGGAACTCGCGCCCCTGTCCGGCGGCTCCATCAATCTGTCCTGGCCGCTGCTCAACGCCCTGCCCGATCGCTTCTGGGGGGTGATGTCGAACGACACGCTGCTCGCCATACCCTTCTTTACCTTCATGGGCATCGTGCTCGAACGGTCGGGCATGGCCGAAGATCTGCTCGACACGATCGGCCAGCTGTTCGGACCGATCCGCGGCGGCCTTGCCTATGCGGTCATCTTCGTCGGCGCACTGCTGGCGGCGACCACCGGCGTGGTTGCCGCTTCTGTCATCGCCATGGGCCTGATCTCGCTGCCGATCATGCTGCGCTACGGTTATGACCGGCGCGTTGCATCCGGCGTCATCGCCGCGTCCGGCACGCTCGCACAGATCATCCCGCCGTCGCTGGTGCTGATCGTCCTTGCTGATCAGCTCGGCCGCTCCGTCGGCGACATGTATGCCGGCGCCCTGATCCCGGGTCTGGTTCTGACCGGGCTCTACATGCTCTACATCCTGATCATGACCTTCGTCCGGCGTGATTCCATGCCGGCCCTGCCGCTCGAAGCCCGCACGCTGGGCTCAGGCGTAACATCACTGCTGATCGCACTCGTCGTCGCGGCGGGCTTTGCCTATGCCGCCCATATCTACCTCTATCCGACGCACGGCGAAAACGCCGACATCCTCGGCGCGACCGTCGGTATCGGCTTTATCTATATCGTCGCCCTTCTGGACAAGGGCCTGAAGGTCAATACGATGTCCAGGCTTGCCCAGCAGGTCATCATCGTGCTGATCCCGCCGCTGGCGCTGATCTTCCTGGTGCTCGGCACGATCTTTCTCGGCATTGCCACGCCGACGGAAGGCGGCGCCATGGGTGCGGTCGGAGCGCTGTTTATGGCGGCGGTCAAGGGGCGGCTCAGTATGGACGTGATCCGCTCGGCGCTGGCTGCAACGACACGGCTCTCGGCCTTCGTGCTGTTCATCCTGATCGGTGCACGGGTATTCTCGCTGACCTTCTACGGCGTCAACGGCCATATCTGGGTCGAGCATCTGCTGGTCGCCATGCCCGGTGGCGAAACGGGATTCCTGATCACGGTCAATCTGCTCGTCTTCTTCCTGGCGTTCTTCCTGGACTTCTTCGAACTCGCCTTCATCATCGTGCCGCTGCTCGTTCCGGCGGCCAATGCTCTCGGGATCGACCTCATCTGGTTCGGCGTGCTTCTCGGCATCAACATGCAGACGAGCTTCATGCACCCACCCTTCGGCTTCGCGCTGTTCTACCTGCGCTCGGTCGCCGCCAAGGTGCCTTACCTCGACAAGGTGACCGGCAAGGTGACGCAACCGGTGACAACAGGGCAGATCTATTGGGGCGCCGTGCCTTTCGTCGGTATCCAGATCATCATGGTAGCCCTCACCATCATGTTCCCGCAGATGGTCATGCACTACAAGGGCGATGCTGCCGTGGTCGATCCCAATACGATCAACATCGTCGTGCCGGGCTTCGGGACGGGCGGCGGCGGACTGACCCTGCCCGACAATGGCGGCAGTCTCGGTCTGCCGGGCGGCCTGCAACTTCCCGGCGGCAATCCGCTCGACGGCAGCAACCAGAAGCCGGCGGACAAGAACCCCGCCAACGACCTGAGCGCTCCGCCCTCTTTCAAGTGAAACTGGAGACGGGCCGGTTCTCAAACCGGCCCCTTCCTCTATAAGTAGACAACGAAAAACCCCGAAGCCTCTCAGCTTCGGGGTTTTTCATTTCCGGGATGATATCTACAGCGCTTAGAGCTTGCCGCCGCGCTGCTGGATCATCATGAACGTGTCGTAGTTGTATTCGGCGATCTGCGCGTTGAGGTAATACTCGCCGCGGAAGGCCTTGATCGAGTCCCAAATCTTCTTGAAGGTCGGGTTGGTCGCTTCCATCTCGGCATAAACCTCATTGGCCTTGTCGAAGCAGGCCGACAGGATTTCCGGGCTGAACGGGCTGAGCTTTGCACCTGCAGCCACCAACCGCTTGATCGCGGCCGGGTTCAGATAGTCGTATTTCTGCAGCATGTTGGCATCGGTTGCCTGGCAAGCGGTGCGCAGCAGCGACTGATAGTTCTTCGGCAGCCCATCGAAGGCCGCCTTGTTGAACATCGCATGGACCGTCGGGCCACCTTCCCACCAACCGGGATAGTAATAGTACGGCGCCACCTTGTAGAAGCCGAGCTTCTCGTCATCATAGGGGCCGACCCATTCAGCCGCGTCGATCGTGCCTTTTTCCAAGGCAGGATAGATATCGCCGCCGGCGATCTGCTGCGGCACGACGCCGAGCTTTTCGACCACCTTGCCGGCAAAACCGCCGATGCGCATCTTCAGGCCCTGCATATCGGCAACGGTCTTGATTTCCTTGCGGAACCAGCCCCCCATCTGCACGCCGGTATTGCCGCCGGGATAACCGACGAGGCCCTGCGTTGCCAGGAATTCGTTGAACATCTCGATGCCGCCGCCATGGTAATGCCAGGCGTTCATGCCGCGCGCATTCAGCGCGAAAGGCACGGCAGCCCCCAGTGCCCAGACCGGGTCCTTGCCCCAGTAGTAATAGGAGACCGTATGGCAGGCTTCGACCGTACCGGCGGCGGCAGCGTCAGCCGCCTGAAGACCGGGAACGATTTCACCGGCGGCAAAAACCTGGATCTTGAAATTGCCGTCCGTGGCGTCGGACAGGTATTTCGACAGCACTTCCGCGCCGCCATAGATCGTGTCGAGCGACTTCGGGAACGATGACGCCAGGCGCCAGTTGATCTTCGGGTTGCTTTGGGCGATGGNNAGAGCGTCGTGGCAGCGGCGGCACCGACGCCACCGAGAGCCGCGCGCTTGATGAATAGACGGCGATCCATGTTCTCTCCTCCGTTGTCGCGGACAGCCGGCGTACCGGACCTGTTCCTCCCCGCGCGCACAAGCCGCACCGGCCAATATCGACCGGTCCAAAACGGACCTGCGCAATCTCGAATCCACAGTATGCGAACACATGATTTCGAACGAAACCACGTGCCTCCACCGGCAGATTACACGCTCACCCCCTCATGTCCAGTCGCAGGGGAAAGGGGTCACCTTCGACTTTTGTCTAAGATCAACCTCCAATGTTTGCAGCGACTTACGCAAGGTTGATCATATCAAGCCCACGGACGCAAAACCTGTGAAGATAAAGCACCAACTTATTGAAAGAGCTAATATACAAGAAATTGAGAACCTTGGATGGTTTGGCCGTGTGAAGCCGGCCATTTCTCCGTTCTGGATTTTACGGCAATATTTTTCCAATGTGGCGGAAACATTCACAGAAGGGTTCCTCGGCATGCCGTTGTGGCAGCCCTATGCTCCGGACGAAATCAAATCTCGGGGAGTTCTTCATGAAACGTCTACTGCTCATCGGTGTCGCACTCGCGGCTTTGACCGCTCCAGCCGCCGCTGCCGACAAGCTGCTCAATGCATCCTATGATGTTTCCCGCGAACTGTTCGAACACGTCAACGAAGCCTTCATCGCAGCCCATCCCGGCGTCACGGTCGATCAGTCGCATGGCGGCTCGTCCAAGCAGGCCCGCGCCATCCTGGAAGGTCTCGAAGCCGACGTGGTCACCTTCAACCAGGTGACGGACGTCGATGCCCTGGTCAAGGGCGGCTTCGTCTCGGAAGACTGGAAGAGCGACTTCGCCAACAACGCATCGCCCTTCTACTCCTTCCCGTCCTTCCTGGTGCGCGAGGGCAATCCGAAAGGCGTCAAGGATTGGGGCGATCTGGTGCGCGACGACGTCAAGGTGATCTTCCCGAACCCGAAGACTTCGGGCAATGCCCGCTACACCTATCTGGCCGCGACGGCCTACGCGAAGGAAAAGTTCGCCAACGACCCGGCCAAGGTCGAGGAATTCGTCAAGAAGATCTTTGACAACGTTCCGGTCTTCGACACCGGCGGACGCGCGGCAACGACAACCTTCGTCGAGCGCGAAACCGGTGACGTGCTGATCACCTTCGAAGCGGAAACCAAGGGCATTGCCAAGGAATTCGGCGAAGACAAGTTCGATATCGTCACGCCGTCGGTCAGCCTTCTCGCAGAGTTCCCGGTCGCCATCATCGACAAGGTCGTCGACAAGAACGGCACCCGCGATCTGGCCAAATCCTATCTCGATTTCCTCTACACGCCGGAAGGCCAGAAGATTCTGGCCGAGAACGGCAATCGCGTCAACGACGCGACGGTCGCTGCCGAATTCAAGGACCAGTTCCCCGACGTCCGCCTGCTCAAGGTAGAAGATGTCTTTGGCGGCTGGGGCAAGATCAAGGAAGAGCATTTCGCCGAAGGTGCGGCACTGGATAAAATCTACGGCAATCGTTGATCCCAAACGGATAATATGAAAAACGGAGGCCGCGACGGACAAACATCCGCCGCGGCCTCCCCGTTGTTTTTAAACTCGATTTTCAAAGGGCACGTTTTTGGCACGGCGCATTCTTCCAGGCTTGTCCCTGACGCTCGGCATTACACTCATGTATGTCGCGATCATTGTCGTGCTACCGCTTGGCGCCCTGATTTTCAAGGCCGCGAGCCTTGGGCCGGAAGATTACTGGCGGATCGTCTCGTCGGAGCGTGCCACGGCCAGCTACCGGGTGACCATTCTCTGCGCCCTTGCCGCAACGCTGTTCAATCTGGTGTTCGGCATGGCGCTGGCCTGGGTCATCGTCCGCTACCGGTTCCCCGGCCGCCGGTTTATCGACGCACTGGTGGACCTGCCCTTTGCTCTGCCGACCGCCGTTGCAGGTATTGCGCTGACGACACTGTTTGCCTCGAACGGCTGGTTTGGCGCGCCGCTTGCCGCCATCGGCATCAAGGTCGCCTATACGCCGCTCGGCATCATCATCGCCATGGCCTTTACCAGCCTGCCCTTCATTGTCCGCACAGTGCAGCCGGTGCTGGAAGAGCTTGATCCGGCACTGGAAGAGGCAGGCCAGACGCTGGGTGCCAGCGATCTGGAAATCTTCCTGCGGGTAATCCTGCCGCAGCTGGCGCCGGCGCTGCTCGCCGGATTGTCGCTGTCGTTCGCCCGCAGCCTCGGCGAGTTCGGCGCCATCATCTTCATCGCCGGAAACCAGCCGTTTGACACGGAAATCACCGCCCTCCTCGCCTTCATCCGGCTGGAAGAATACGACTATCCGGCATCGGCGGCGATCGCCTCGGTGATGCTCATTGCCGCTTTCACGATGCTTGCCATCACCAACCTGCTGCAGGCCCGCGCCCTGCGCTACACGGTAAAGGGTTGATCGTGGCAAAAAGCAAGTCCAGACGGCCGCCGAGAATCGGCGATGCGCCTGTGTTCCGCAACACGATGATTGCAGTCGTGCTGACACTGGTAGCATTGGTCATCATCGCACCGCTCGCCGTCATCGGCTACGAAGCCTTTTCAAGGGGCATCGCCTATTTCGGCAAGACCATCGCCAATTCCGACACCCGTCATGCCATCCTGATGACGGCGTTGACGGCGCTGATCGCAGTCCCGATCAACACCGCCTTCGGCGTGGCCGCCGCCTGGGCCATCACAAAATTCGATTTTCCCGGACGCCGCCTGTTGCTGATCGTCATCGAGATCCCGTTCTCGGTGTCGCCGATCGTTGCCGGCGTCGCCTATCTTTTCGTCTATGGCCTGCAGGGACTGTTCGGCGAGACGTTGCAATCGGCCGATATCAAAATCCTCTTTGCGCTGCCCGGCATCGTGCTTGCCAGCATGTTCGTCACCGCCCCCTTCGTTGCCCGCGAGCTTATTCCGCTGATGCAGGCGCAGGGCCGCGACCTGGAAGAAGCCGCCACCTCGCTCGGCGCCAGCGGCTGGCGGACATTCTTCTTCGTGACGCTGCCCAATATCAAATGGGCGCTGCTCTACGGCGTCATCCTCTGCAATTCGCGGGTCATGGGCGAATTCGGCGCCGTCTCTGTGGTGTCCGGCAACATTCGCGGCCAGACCAACACACTGCCGCTGCATATCGAACTGCTCTATCACGACTATAACGCCGTCGGCGCCTTTGCCGCCGCATCGATCCTGGCAGCACTTGCCGTTGTTACCCTGATTGCCAAGGTGGCGCTGGAGCGGCGGGGCGCCGGCCGTGTCCGCCGCCCATCGCTTGCCGGCACAGCGCCTGATATTTCGGAGACCACACCGTGAAAATCCGCCTCGACACCGTCGTCAAGACATTCGACACGTTTCGCGCCGTGCACGGCGTCTCGCTGGATATTGAGAGCGGTGAACTCGTGGCGCTGCTCGGCCCTTCCGGTTCCGGCAAGACGACGATCCTGCGCATGGTCGCAGGCCTCGAATTCCCCGACGGCGGCGCCATCTATTTCGGCGACGAGAACGCCACCGATATCGAGGTGCGCCATCGCGGCGTCGGTTTCGTGTTCCAGCATTACGCGCTGTTCCCGCATATGACAGTCGGCGAAAACATCGCCTTCGGCATGAAGGTGTCCAAGACCAAACGCTCGGGCTCGGAGATTTCCGAGCGGGTCGCGCATCTGTTGCGTCTTGTGCAACTCGAAGGCCTTGAGGATCGGTTCCCGGCCCAGATTTCCGGCGGACAGCGGCAGCGCGTGGCACTTGCCCGGGCGCTCGCCGTCGATCCGAAGGTGCTTCTGCTCGACGAACCCTTCGGCGCGCTCGATGCCAATGTGCGGCGCGACCTGCGCCGCTGGCTGCGCAAGATCCACGACGAGCTTGGTATCACCACGCTGTTCGTCACTCACGACCAGGCAGAAGCGCTCGATCTCGCCGACCGCGTCGTCATCCTCGACAAGGGCAGGATCGTTCAGACCGGGACGCCGGAGGAAGTCTGCCGCGCACCGGCCAGCGCCTTCGTGATGAATTTCCTTGGCGATGCCAACCGTCTGAAAGTGACGGTGTCGGATGAAAAGGCGCAGATTCACAACGTCACCTTCGAAGCGCCCGATATCGCAGACGGCCCGGCAGAGCTTTATTTCCGCCCGGCCGATGTCACCTGGCGTGAAGACGGCCACGGCATCCAGGCGACCATCGCCCGCGTCATCGACCGCCCCGATTCCAGGCGGGTGCTCGCCCTGACGGTCGATGGCCAGTCAATCGAATTCGACGCCGCCCCGGAATTTCCGTTCCGCGCCGAGACACGCGGCTTCGTCGATATCCGTCGCCCGCGCGTCTATCCGGCTTGAATAGACTCCCTGAATGCGAAAGGCACCGGCATTTCTGGTCATTGCCTGCGTGTTTGGAAAATAAGGTGACAACCAAAACTTCCGTCATTCCTGTGCCCGTCGCAGGAATCCAGCCAGCCCAAGTCATTGGGCTGAAAGGTCTTTTGACCCGACGGACGTCGGGTCGCTGGATCCCCGCCTCAAGGGCGAGGATGACGGAGTATAGGTTATCCACTTCGTCAAACAGCCAATTACAGTGCCTGTCAGAAGCCAGAAAGGCACCGGTTCTGACGAACCGGTGCCTTTCTGTTTGCCCAAATCAATGGCCGACGCTTAGTCGCGTTCCGCCGACGAGGCCCAGAGGTTGATATCGGCTTCCTTAGCATAGACATCGATCTCGGCCAGCTCTTCTGCCGTGAACGTGTCGTTCTTCAAAGCTGCCACGCAATCAACGATCTGCGATGAACGGCTAGCGCCGATCAGGGCCGACGTGATGCGGCCGCCACGCAGGACCCAGGCGATCGCCATCTGCGCCAACGTCTGGCCGCGCTTTTCGGCGATTTCGTTGAGTTTCTTGATATTATCGATGATCGACGGGCGGATGAAATCCTTCTTGAGGAAGTGGTTCTGTGCTGCACGGCTGTCGGCCGGAATGCCGCCGAGATATTTCGTCGTCAGCATGCCCTGCGCCAAAGGCGAGAACACGATCGAGCCGATGCCGAGGTCTTCCAGCGTATCGACCAGGCCGTCATCCTCGACCCAACGGTTGAGCATCGAATAGCTCGGCTGGTGGATGATCAGCGGCGTGCCGAGATCCTTCAGGATCGCGGCGGCCTCGCGGGTGCGCTGCGAATTGTAGGAGGAGATACCGACATAAAGCGCCCTGCCCGAACGGACGATATGATCGAGCGCGCCGCATGTTTCTTCCAGCGGCGTTTCGGGATCGAAGCGGTGCGAGTAGAAGATGTCGACATAATCGAGGCCCATGCGGGCAAGGCTCTGGTCGCAGGACGCGATCATGTACTTGCGGCTGCCCCACTCGCCGTACGGACCCGGCCACATGTCATAGCCGGCCTTGGAAGAAATGATCAGCTCGTCGCGCAGGCCGGCAAAATCCGTGCGCATGATTTCGCCGAACGCGGTTTCGGCGGAGCCCGGAGGCGGACCATAATTGTTGGCCAGATCGAAATGGGTGATGCCGAGGTCGAACGCCGTGCGGCACATGTCGAGCTTGCGTTCATGCGGCGTCTCATGGCCGAAATTGTGCCACAGGCCGAGCGAGATCGCCGGCAGCTTCAGCCCGGTCTTGCCGCAGCGATTGTATTTCATCGTCTCATAGCGATTATCAGCCGGTTGCCAGCTCATCGTTTGTCCTGCCCTGTCTTTGAAAACGGAATTCCCGGAGCAGCGATGCTCCGGGAAGGATTGGGATAGATCCGGTATATTTTATTGTGATGACGGTGCAAAGCGATACTGCCCGGCACCCCCCAGATTTGGCGTTTGTTTTTACGCAATTCCGGACGCAAAACCGCTGCGCACTTTTGCTGACATTGTTCTAGCGCAACAAAGCCTTGGCTTCCTCGATGCCAAGCGCTGCTGGCTGGGTGCAGGTCGTCGTCAACTCGATGAACCGGCCCTCTTCGCCCGATTTCAGGATCGACACCATGACATCGACGCCGTGCAGAGCGCGTTCCAGCGAGCAGCGCGCGTCGCGGCCATTGAGGATGGCGAGCGCCATGTCGGCAAGGCCGGCCGTGCGGTAGTTGGCCATCATGCCCTGCTTGTGCTCCTGGTTGGGAACCGAGAACGGATGATCCCACGTTTCCAGCGGCTGGATCTCCTTGTCGCGGCCGCTCGCCGAAACCGTACCACCGAAGAAATTGGGATCCGGCACGAACAACGAGCCTTCCGTGCCGTAGAGCTCCATATTGGCATGGTTATGCGACCAGACATCCCAGCTTGCCGACAAGGTGACCGTCGCGCCATTCTGGAATTCGAGCAGCGCATGGATATTGGTCGGTGTTTCCACCGGAATGACCTCGCCCTTGCGCGGTTCGCTGGTAATCGTGCGGGTCGCATTGGCCATCGACGTGAGGGCCGCGACCCGCTTGACCGGACCGATCAGGTTGACGAGGTTGGCGATGTAGTACGGGCCGAGATCGAGGATCGGGCCGCCGCCGGGCAGGAAGAAGAAGTCCGGGTTCGGATGCCACATCTCCATGCCCGGGCTCATGACGTGGCAGGTGCCGGAGGTGACGCGGCCAATCTTGCCCTGGTCGATATAGTCACGCGCCAGCTGGTGGGCACCGCCGAGGAATGTGTCCGGGGCGCAGCCGACCTTGAGATTGTTGGCGTTGGCGATACCGCGCAGCTGCTCGCCCTGTTCCAGCGACAGCACCAGCGGCTTTTCCGAATAGACGTGTTTTCCGGCTTCCAGAATCATCTTGGAGACCGGGAAATGCGCGTCCGGGATCGTCAGGTTGACGACGATGTCGATGTCAGGATTGGCGAGAAGTTCTTCGATGGTCTGGGCCTTGACGCCATATTCGGACGCGCGCGCTTCGGCGGCGGCCGGATTGATGTCGGCGCAGGCTATCACCTTGATGCCCTTGAAGAGCGGCGAGAGTGTGAAATAGGTGGTGGAGATATTGCCGCAGCCGATGATGCCGACGCCCAGTTCCCCTGTCACGTGTTCCTGTGTCATGGTCTGTCTTTCTCTCAGTAAGTCTTGATCGACGCGATCGAGCGCTCGGCGGTCGCCTTGTAATCCTTGGGATTATCATGCTCGACGATGTAATATTTGGCGGGTGTCATCGACAGGGCCTTGAAGAGCTTGGCCCATTCGACCGTACCGTGACCGACATCGGCCCAGCCGTCCTGGTCCGCATTCTCGCCTGCCGGGGCGATGTCCTTGACGTGCACGGCGGTGATGCGCTTGCCGTATTTCTCGATATAGGCAAAGGGATCTGCACCGCCGCGGATGACCCAGGCGATATCCGCTTCCCAGGACAGGTTTGGTCCGCCGGCAAAGATATGGTCCTGCGGGATCGATCCGTCGGGCAGCGCCACGAATTCGAAATCGTGGTTATGCCAGCCGAAATCGAGACCGGCATCGCGGAAGGGCTTGCCGGCCTTTTCCAGACGCTCGCCGAAGGCTTTCCAGCCGCTCGCACCCGTCGGACGGTCCTCGGCCGCAAGATAGGGGCAATAGATCGACTGGATACCGAGCGTCTTGGCGATGTGCACGGCGCGTGCCGGATCGGTCTCAAGCAGATCGAGGCTGAAATGGGCGGACGGCATGGTGACGCCGCTCTTGTCCATGTCGGCTTTGAGTGCGGCAAGGGCTGCATCGTCGAGGGCGGCATAAAGTGCGCCATAGCCCTCGACCTGTTTGTAGCCGGCGGTGCCAACGGTCTTCACGACATCGGCAAGCGGCGGGAAATTGCGGGCGCTGTAAAGCTGGAAGCTGACGGTCTGCATGGGAACTCCTCCTTGGGATTAGTATGGGAGCCAGGTGTCATAGTCGGACACCAAGAGATGGCTCGGCTTGGTGTCTTCCTGGATGGTGGAAAAGCGGCCGACAGGCTCGCGAAAATAATTGTCGGTGAGATCGTCGTTGACGGTGGAAACCTCCCCCATCAGCACATCAGCACCTTCAGCCCAGAAGGCGTGCCAGTTGCCGGGCAGAAGCGTCACGCTTTCGCCGGGCGATAACCGCAGGAGAGCCCCGGCCTTCAATGTGCGCAGGCGGGCGTCCGTGGCAACCACCACGTCTGCGGTCTCGTCGACGGTGCCATCAGGCAGTGAATTATACATCTGCAGCACCAGCGTGCCGCCGCCACGGTTGATGATGTCCTCGGTCTTGACCGCATGCCGGTGCAGTGGATTGACCTGGTCCTTGGCGGTGATCATCAGCTTTTCGGCATAGAGCATGCCACGGCCATGGGCGAGCGCTGCCGCCGAACCGTTTCGCAGGGTGAAGAGCACGAGGCCAAATTCGCTGAACCGGCCTTTGCCATAGTCGGTAATATCCCAGCCGAGCCGCGTGTCGCGGATCGATGGCGTGTCTGATGCCACCCGGGTCTTCAGTTCGTCGGGCGACCAGTAGGCGAACGGCGGCAGCACGAAACCATGCTGGCGCATGAAAGCATCGCTTTTCTCGATGATCGCATTGACTTCGCTTCGCAGCATGATGGTCTCCTATCCATTGCCCTGGCAGGATTGCAGGTCGTAGCCGGTGAAGACCGGTACGGCGCCTTGCGCCAGCGGCTGTCTGGGGGTGAAGCGGATGACACGGCTTTCGCCGGCTGTCAGATCGAAGGCGTTGTCGGAATAGCGGCCTTCAGCATCGGCCTCGATCATCACATGCAAGGCAAGCCCAGTGGCCGAGACAGCGACGCCATAGGAGCCATCGCCGACCAGTGTCGCGGATATGGAAAGGCCCGAAGGCTCAAGATCGAGAGCCTTGTAGGTGCCCTGGAGATGATGCCCCTCACCCCGCATGCCGTTCGAGGCTTCGAAGGACCAGAACAGCACTGTGTCCCTGGGGATATCGGATGCAGCAATGGTCATCAGCGTATCGGCGCGATCCGGGCTACAGGTACCTGCCGCTGCCGTCAAAGGCTGCTTCTCGCCTGAGAGCGTCACCAGGAATGTTTGAAGCTCGACCGTAACCGGCGCTGCCGTGTCGTTGACCATCGAAAAGCTGATCGTCTTGCCGTCATCGGACGGAATGGCAGCAACAGTGACCGGCTGGAAGAACCTGCGGGTCATGTAGTGCATGGCCTTCCAGTTACCGCCGTAATCGAGACTTGCCCAGGAGGCGACCGGCCAGGTGTCGTTGAGCTGCCAGTAAAGCGTACCCATGCAATGCGGTTTCAGCGACCGCCAGAAATCGACGGCGGTGCGGATCGCCAGCCCCTGCTGGATCTGGCTGAGATAGACGAAGTTGGAAAAATCCTTCGGAAACCGGAAATAGCGGAACATGGTGGCAGCGATGCGCTCATTGCCACCGGCATTCTTCTGATGCGCTTCCATCACCGGCGACGCGACGTTCAGGTCCTTCTGTGCGGCAAACTGCCGGACGATCGGCATCGAGGTGTAGGACTGGAAGCCGAACTCGGAGCAGAAGCGCGGCCGCACGGTGCGATAATTGTCGAATGACTTGTTCTCGTGCCACACCGACCAGTAATGCATGTCGCCCGAACCGTCGGCATGCCAGGCATCACCGAAATTAAGCGGACCAACCGAGGGGCTCGACGGCCACCAGATCGCCTCGGGCGCAGCCGCTTTGATGCCGGTCTCGATGACACGGTTCAGCCGGTCGTAGGACACGAGATAGCGGTCACGATCCTTGCGGCTTTCCTCGAACCAGGTCAGCGCGCCAACCAGTTCGTTATCGCCGCACCAGAGTACGATCGAGGGATGCGAGGACAGGCGCTTGACCTGATAATCGACCTCGGCCGCGACGTTTTCGAGGAAATCCGGCGTCGAGGGATAAAGATTGCAAGCGAACATGAAGTCCTGCCACACCATGATGCCCAGCCGGTCGCAGAGATCGTAGAACCAGTCCGGCTCGTAGAAGCCGCCGCCCCAGATGCGGATCATGTTCATGTTGGCATCGACGGCTGACTGCAACAGGTCCTCGACGCCCTGCGGCGTGACGCGCGAAACCAGCGCATCGGCCGGGATCCAGTTGGCACCCCGGCAGAAAATCTCACGGCCGTTGACGCGGAACGCAAACCGGCTGCCGGCCGCATCCTTGTCGGTCAGCAGTTCCACGCTTCGAAAGCCGATCTGGCGGGTGACGGTTTCACCAGCTAGATCGACCGTCAGTTGCGACAAGGCTTGCTCGCCGCTGCCCGCCGGCCACCACAGTTTCGGGTTATCGACGGTAAAAACATGCGTGACCCGCGTTTCGCCGGCATTGACGGCGCAATCCAGGTGGTCGTGTAGTCCATCCAGCGTAAAATCGATCCCGACGGCGCCCGGTTCTGTCGCAAACAGCGTCACCGTAACCTGAAGATCGACCGCACCGCCCACCTGCGGCACTTGTCGTGTCGTTACGTGTTCGATCCGCGCAGCGGCGAGCTTCTTCAACGCGATCGCTCCGTAGATGCCGAGTGGCGCGATGGCGATGTTCCAGTCCCAGCCGAAATGGCATTGCGGCTTGCGCAGCATGTTGCCGTTGGCGATCGGCGAATTGCCGGTCGAATAGGGAATGTAGAACGGCTGGGCTGCCTGCGCTTTTTCGCCGGCAGCGATCGAGGAACGGATGACGATCCGCAAACGGTTCTGCCCGGCCTTCAGCACGGAGCCGACGTCGGGACGATACCGGCGGAAGGCGTTCTCAGCATGGAGTACGGCTTCATCGTTCAGATAAACTTCGGCTACGGTGTCCAGGCTCTCGATGTCGAGATACCAGCTACCCGAAAGCTCGGACGCGTCGATGTCGAAGGTCCGCTCCAGCACCCAGTCCTTACGCGCGACCCATTGCACATCATCCTCGTTGCGGCCGAAATAAGGATCGGCGATCACGCCTGCGGCCTGCAATGCGCTATGAACATCGCCTGGAATGGCGATCGTCAGCGCGTGGCTGTTGTCGGACGAGGCCAGCTGCCAATCGCCGGAAAGGTCGATGGCGGTGTTCTGGATGAATGTGGTCATGCGAAACTATCCAATATATTTTCGTGTTGGGGTTTCCCCCCTCTGTCACTTCGTGACATCTCCCCCCTAAAGGGGGGGAGATTACCGCAACCATCAGTGCCTCAATCGTCAGTGTGGCACAAACTCACGGCTGATCTCCCCCCTTGAGGGGGAGATGTCCCAGAGGGACAGAGGGGGTAAGTCTCTCCAAATACTGTCTAAACCCGATTCTCCGTCACCGCATCGAAGACCGACGCCATCGACATGTCGAAGCTGAGTTTTACCGCCCTTCCAGGCGCATAGCGGCGCGCGCCGGCAATGCGCACCGATATGGTCTGTCCGGCCAGCTTCAGCCACAGCAGATTGTCCGCCCCCATAGGCTCCTCGATATCGACAATTGCGTCATGGATTTCCTCGCCCGGCTCATCGACCTTAACGTGTTCCGGACGGACCCCGAGAACGACCTTGCGGCCAGCCTCCATTGGGCCACGGGCCGGATAGGCATCCATGGCGAAATCGACGCCGTTGATCTCGATGACCTTGCGGCCGCCCTTGTCCTTGATCTCGCCGCGAAAGAAATTCATCGACGGCGAGCCGATGAAGCCGGCGACGAACAGGTTTTCCGGCATGTTGTAGATCGTCATCGGATCGGCCAGTTGCTGGATGACGCCACTTTTCATGACGGCGATCCGGTCTGCCAGTGTCAGCGCCTCGATCTGATCATGGGTGACGTAGATCATCGTGTTCTTCAGTGATTGGTGAAGACGCTTGATTTCGACGCGAAGCTCGGAACGCAGCTTGGCGTCGAGGTTGGACAAGGGTTCGTCGAACAGGAAGACATCGACGTCCCGCACCAGCGCCCGGCCGATCGCCACGCGCTGGCGCTGACCACCTGAAAGCTCGGATGGCTTGCGCTTCAACAGCGGCTGGATTTGCAGGATTTCGGAAGCACGGGCCACGCGCTTGTCGATTTCCGCCTGCGGCAGCTTGGCGACCTTCAGGCCGAAGGACAGGTTGCCCTCCACCGTCATCTGCGGATAGAGCGCATAGGACTGGAACACCATGCCGATACCGCGATCCTTGGGTTCTTCCCAGGTGACGTTCTTGTCCTTGATGAAGATCTGGCCTTCGGACACATCGAGAAGGCCGGCGATGCAATTGAGAAGAGTCGATTTCCCGCAGCCGGACGAGCCGAGAAGCACCAGGAATTCGCCGTCCTTGACGTCGAGATTGAGGGTTTCAAGCACGGTAACCGCGCCAAAACTCAACGACAGATCCCTGACCGATACGCTGTTGATGGTCATGCCATTACCCTTTCACTGCGCCGGCGGCGATGCCACGGACGAAAAGCCGTCCGGAGACGAAATAGACGATCAACGGCACGGCACCGGTCAGGATGGTTGCCGCCATGTTGACGTTGTATTCCTTCACGCCCTGGACCGAATTGACGATATTGTTGAGCTGGACGGTCATCGGATAATATTCCGGCCGGGTGAACACGACGCCCAGCAGGAAGTCGTTCCAGATGCCGGTGATCTGCAGGATCATCGCAACGACGAAGATCGGCAGCGACATCGGCAGCATGATCTTGAAATAGATCGTCCAGAAACCGGCACCATCGACCCGCGCCGCCTTGAACAATTCCTCCGGCAGCGAGGAGAAATAATTGCGGAACAGCAGTGTCAGGATCGGCATGCCGAAGATCGAATGCACGATGATCAGGCCGGTCAGCGAGCCGTAAAGACCCATTTCCCGCAGCACTATAACGATCGGATAGATCATCACCTGATAGGGAATGAAGGCGCCGACGATCAGGATGGTGAAGAACAGGTCTGCACCCTTGAAGCGCCAGTTGGCCAGCGCATACCCGTTGATCGAAGCAATCGCGATGGAGACGATCGTCGAGGGGATGGTGATCCGCACCGAATTCCAGAACCCGCGCGACAGGCCATCGCAATTCAGCCCCGTGCAGGCACTGGACCAAGCCTTGACCCAGGGCTCGAAGGTAATCTCGAGCGGTGGAGAGAAAATGTTGCCAAGCCGGACTTCCGGCATGCCCTTCAGCGAGGTGACGACCATCACGTAAAGCGGCAGCAGATAATAGGCGGCAGCAAAGATCAGCGCGCCGTAGATCATGATGTTGCGCGGCGACAGCATCGGGCGCGGTTTCTTGCCCTTTGGCCCGGCAGCAAGCTTGGTTACAGTGCCAGCTTTGGCGGATGGATTGTTGAGAGTTACGACCTCAGCCACGCTTGCGTCCTCCGAATTCGAGATAGGCCCAGGGGACGACGATGATGGCGACGGTGAGCAGCATCATGGTCGAGGCGGCAAAGCCCTGACCGAGATTCTGTGCCTGGAACATATAGTCGTAGACATATTTTGCAGGGACCTCCGAAGCGATACCAGGGCCGCCGCTGGTCTGTGCGACAACGAGATCGTAGACACGCACGATGCCGCTGGCGATGATCACCAGCGTGGTGATGAAGACGGCGCGCATCATCGGAATGACGATGAAAACATAGGTCTTCCACATCGGGATGCCATCGACACGCGAGGCCTTCCAGATATCCTCGTCGATACCGCGCAGACCGGCCAGCATCAGGCACATGACCAGCCCGGTGCCCTGCCAGAGTGCCGCAATCAGGATGCCGTAGATGACGATGCTCGGCGTATAAAGGGGATCAAAGCTGAATGTCGACCAGCCGAGCGAGCGCACAACGGACTGGATGCCGAATTCCGGATTGAGTATCCACTGCCAGACAAGGCCGGTGACGATGAAGGACAGCGCGAACGGATAGAGAAAGATCGTGCGAAAGGTATTTTCAAAGCGGATTTTCTGATCCATCAGCGCCGCCAGCAGAAAGCCGATGACCAGGCTGAAAATCAGCGAAAACACGCCGTAAATGGCAAGATTCTGGATCGAGACCAGCCAGCGGGGTGCGGCCCACAGACGCTCGTACTGATCAAGCCCGACGAAGGAAAGGCGTGGCAGGAGCTTGGAATTGGTGAAGGAATAAAACACCGTCCAGAGTGTTCCGCCGAGAAAGATGACGACGGCGGTAAGTATCATCGGAATTGAGGCAATCTTCGACTGCAGATTGCGCAGCAACTGGTTTGGCCGGCCGGCGTTCGCTTGGCCCGTCATAGTCAACCCTCCCCTGGATCGCGTATTTCTTGTCAGGACATGGCTGAAGCCCCGGCGTCAGACCGAGTGGGACTTCAGACCGGTTCCGCGAGCGCAGAACCGGTCATCCGTTCAGACAGTTATCAGTCGGCCGAAGCGATGATTTCGGCAAAACGCTTCTGTGCGTCTTCCGAGGTCATCGAAGAGGCGAAGAACTCGGAGAAGAGATCCTCCTTCTGCTTCTGGCTATCGGCCGAAAGCAGCTGGTCGGTCCATTGGATCACGTCACCCTTGGCCAGTATCTCGAGACCTTTCTTCATGCAGTCGTTGGCAGCACCCAGATCGACGTCACCGCGAACGGGAAGCGACCCCTTCTTCAAGTTGAATGCCACCTGTGTCTTCGGATCGAGCAATGTCGAAGCCAGCACTTCCTGGGCCTTGGATTTTTCCGCATCCTTCAGCAACGGGAAATAGAAGGCATCGCCACCGGTGGCGATGACCGGATTGACACCGAGCCCTGGCAGGCAGGTGTAATCGACTCCGGCCTTTTGACCGGCAAGCTGGAATTCGCCCTGCGCCCAGTCGCCCATGATCTGGCCGCCGGCCTTGCCGGTGATGACCATGTTGGTCGCCTGGTTCCAATCCTGGACGTTGGTGCCCTTCGACATGCGGCGCGCATCATCGGCAGCCTTGAAAACCTTGGCTATTTCCGGGCCTGCGGCAACCTCGGCATCCTTATCGCCGAACACCTTGAGGAACGTGTCCTTGCCGGACAACGCCAGAATGAGAACGTCGAATGCACCGGCCGACTGCCAGGGCTGGCCACCGATGGCGAGCGGAACGATGCCGGCTTTTTCCAGCGCCGGAGCGGCGGCAACGAATTCATCCCAGTTCTTCGGCACTTCGACGCCGGCCGTCTTGAAGGCGGCATTCGAAAGCCACAGCCACTGCCAGGAATGGATATTGACCGGGGCGCAATAAATCTTGCCGTCGATCGTGCAGCTGTCAAGCAGGCTGGCGGGCTTGATGATGTCCTTCCAGTGTTCCTTTGTCGCGACATCGGTCAGATCACGCATCAGGCCGGCCTGCACCAGCTCTTCGGCCTGACGGCCATGATTGAACTGGGTGGCGCCCATCGGGTCACCGCCGGTGATGCGGCTGACCATGATCGGCCGCGCCGTGCCGCCGGAACCGGCGATCGCACCATCGACCCACTTGTTGCCAGTGGCATCGAATGCCTTGGCCAGTTCCGCAACTGCGGCGGCTTCGCCACCGGACGTCCACCAATGCGTCACTTCCAGATCGGCAGCGTTAGCGATGCCCAATGGAAGCACTACAGTCGCCGCCAATGCAGCAGCTAACAAACGCAGTTTCATGAGTTTTCCTCCCTCACTGTAACGTTACCGTAAAAACTTAGTTCAATCGTTTTGGAGACGCAACCACAAGAATGGACAATTCCTGATAAAAATTTCTCCACAACCTAAAGCATCGAACATCGACACAGCGATATGCTAGACACCGAGGCTTGCTGCAGCGCAAATTCCACTAAAAAAAGCGTACTAATGCGCAATTTTAGGCGGTAAACTGGAGAATTAGCGATTTTCCGCTTGATGTGTCCTTCGCGGGAGCAGCAACCAATTGGTGCGGCGCATTATTCAACCCTACCGAGAGCAGCTGTCATCAAGGCGAAAAAACAACTCGACAAGGCTACTGTATCGTTACAGATTTTGCAGGATTGGAAGAGAATAGGCCGTGGGTGCCTCTCTGTCATGAATCGGATATAAGGCAGACAAGACCCTTGGGGCTGCTGCAGGCAAACGCCGTCCTTGCGACGGAACAGTCTGAATATGGGAAGGCGATGGGCGGGAATGGACGAGAAAAATAAGAGCCGGCAGGCAACGCTACCGCCTTCACTGAACGAGCGCCCGACCCTGAAGACGATTGCCTTCATGACTGGTCTCGGCATCACAACGGTATCGCGCGCCCTGAAGGATGCCTCGGACATCGGCGCCGAGACCAAGGAGCGCGTGCGGCTCGTCGCCAAGCAGGTCGGTTACCAGCCGAACCGCGCCGGCGTCAGGCTACGCACCGGCAAGACCAATGTCATCAGCCTGGTTCTGTCGCTCGAGGAAGAAGTGATGGGCCTGACCAGCCCGATCGTCGTCGGCATCTCCGAGATACTGGCCTCGACGGGGTATCACCTCGTCATTACGCCCTATCGTTTTTCCAAGGATGCGCTCGCGCCCGTCCGCTACGTGCTGGACACGGGTGCGGCCGATGGCGTGATCATCTCACGCACGGAACCGAACGATCCCCGGGTTGCCCTGATGATGGAGCGGAACTTTCCATTTGCCACCCATGGCCGCACCGAGATGGGCCTCGCCCATCCTTATCACGACTTCGACAATGAAGGCTTTGCCTACGAAGCCGTCAGGCGCTTGGCCGAACTTCGGCGCAGGCGCATCGTGCTCCTGCAGCCACCGCAGCATCTGACCTTCCACCGGCATATGCGAAAGGGTTTTGACCGGGCCGTTCGCGATTTCGGCATCGAGGCCGTGCCGTTCAACTCCGTCGATATAGACAATAGCCTGGTGGAAATCCGGGCCGCATTCGAGACGTTGATGAGTGCCCCCGATGCGCCGGATGGTATCGTCTCTGGCTCCGGCGCAGGGTCGATCGCCGTCATCGCCGGCCTTGAGGCGGTTGGAAAGCGGCTGAAGCACGATGTCGACATGGTCTCGAAGGTTCCGAGCGACTTCCTGAGCTGGCTGCGGCCGGAAGTCATCACCATGAACGAGGACATCCGGCATGCCGGGCGGGAACTCGCCAAGGCCGTCATCGCCCGCATTGCCGGCACGCCTGCGGAAGAATTGCAAAGCCTCAGCAAAGCAGTCTGACGGACGGAGGCAGAATTGAAGAACCCGCGCGGATCGCTCCGCGCGGGTTTTGTTGTTCAGGACGGTTGGAACGCGATCAGGCGTTCAGACCACTGCCCCACGGACCGTGATGCGAATCGGCACCATCGATGCGGTCAAAGCCGTGTGCGCCGAAGAAGTCGCGCTGCGCCTGGATGACATTTGCCGTGCCGCGGCCGCGGCGATAGCTGTCGAAATAACCGAGCGCCGAGGCAAGGGCTGGAACCGGCAGGCCGCCGAGAACGGCTGCGGAAACAACCCGGCGAAGCGCGCCATCAGTTTCCTTGACCATGCCGGAGAAGGCCGGAGTGACAATCAGATTGGCGACCTTCGGATCCTTGGTAAAGGCCGTGGTGATTTCGTCGAGGAAGGCCGAGCGGATGATGCAGCCGGCACGCCAGATCTTTGCAATCGTCGGCATCGGCAGGTTCCAGTTGAACTCACGCGAGGCCTCCGCCATCACCGCAAAGCCTTGCGCATAGGCACCGATCTTTGCGGCCAGAAGCGCGCTTTCCAGATCCTTGAGGAACGCGGCCTTGTCGGCAATCTTGAACTCGCCAACATTCGGCAGGCCAAGCACCTTTTCAGCCGCCTCACGCTCCCCCTTGACCGACGAGATGCTGCGGGCAGCAACAGCCGCTTCGATCGCGGTTGCCGGGATGCCCATGTTCTGCGCCTCGATCACCGACCATTTGCCAGTGCCCTTCTGGCCAGCCTTGTCGAGGATGAGATCGACGATCGGCTTGCCGGTGATCGGGTCGGCAGCTTTCAGCACCGTCTCGGTGATTTCGATCAGGTAGGAATTCAGGCGGCCCCTGTTCCATTCGCCAAAGACTTCGCCGATTTCGGTGGCGCTCATCTTCAGGCCGTCGCGCAGGATGCCGTAGATTTCCGCGATCATCTGCATGTCGGCATATTCGATGCCGTTATGGATGGTCTTGACGAAATGACCGGCACCGTTCTCGCCAAGCCAGGCAACGCACGGATCGTCATTGTATTTCGCAGCAATCGAGGTCAGCACCTTTTCGACGCGCTTCCAGGACTCTTCCTTACCGCCGACCATGATCGACGGGCCGTGACGCGCGCCCTCCTCGCCACCCGAGACACCCATGCCGATGAAGGTCAGGCCGCTATCCTTGAGATTGTCGAAGCGGCGCATCGTATCGCGGAAATTGGCGTTGCCGGCGTCGATCATGATGTCATTGTTCTCAAGATAAGGCTTGAGCAGCTCCATCTGCTGATCGACCGGCTCGCCGGCCTTGATCATGATGATGATCGGCCGTGGTGGGCGGATCGCCGCGACAAACTCCTCGATTGTCTCGCACGGCACGATCTGGCTCTGCAATGCGCCGGCTTCCGCATAAAACTTCCGCGTCGCCTCGACGGTGCGGTTGAAGACGGCGATCGTGTTGCCTTTCTCGGCAATGTTGAGCGCCAGATTCGATCCCATAACGCCAAGACCGATAAGGCCGATTTCTGCCTGTGCCACGTATGTGCCTCCGTTGGACAGTGAAGGTGCCAAAGCCCGGCTGGGCGTGCGCACGACTCCACCAGATTGAACTTGCAGAGCTATTTTGTTCGGCTGCGAATGCCTGAACACGCCCTGCGGATGCTGAGGGAGTTTTGGCATTCAAATCGATTAACGACAAGTGATTGTTGTCAAAAGTGATACTTTTCCGGAGCGGCAGGGTAGGCTTTGAAGCCTTGAGTGCCGCAGTGGGAAAACCAGGCGGATAACGGTAGAATCACGGATTGCCTCCCTTGAAGATTAGGCAGCAGGCCACGGTGGGATTGTCCGCTTTGTTCAATCTTCCGCTCCATGACGGCGGCATATTCGGCACTGGTTTAAACGGAGGAAACAGCGTGGCTGCGATGGAAGCAAAAATCATCCACATTACGATTGAAAGGAATTGGGGCGACGTCTACGCGTTCGCAGCCAGGCCGGAAAACATGCCGCTCTGGGCATCCGGCCTTGCCGCCGGGCTGGAGCCGGACGGCGAAGATTGGGTGGCACACGGCGCGCTCGGCAATGCCCGCATCCGCTTCACCCCTCTCAACGATTTTGGCGTGGTCGACCACCTCGTCACACTGGAAACGGGACTTCAGGTCCACAACGCGCTACGTGTCGTGCCGAACGGCAGCGCAGCCGAAGTGATGTTCACGCTGCTCAGGCAGCCCGGCATGAGTAGCGAACAATTCGACAGCGATGCCGATTGGGTTCAGAAGGACCTCAACGCATTGAAAAAATTGCTGGAAGCATAAAGGAGCACCCCATGGGACAGAAAGGCACCGACCGCCAGATCGACAATATCGAGTTCGCCGTGACCGACATTGCACGCTCAAAGGTCTTTTACGGCACCGCATTCGGCTGGACGTTCACGGATTACGGCCCGCAATATTGCGAATTCACCGACGGCCGGCTGACCGGCGGCTTGACCACAGGAACACCAAAACCCGGTGGCCCGCTGATCATCCTCTATGCCGACGATCTTGCAGAAACACAGGCGCGGCTGGAAGCGCAAGGCGCCCGCATCGTCGTCGAAACCTTTTCCTTCCCAGGCGGAAGACGTTTCCACTTCCACGATCCGGACGGTTACGAACTGGCTGTTTGGTCAGACAAATAACAGTCAACGGGCAGAGCGCGAGGGCAACATCCCTCGCCTTTCACACTCAGGCCGCGATCGAGCGGCGGCGGTCGGCAATTTCCTGCAGCACCAGAATGGCGCCGATCACCTTGCCCGTGCCCGACATGCACGGCGTCATCCGGCAGCGGACCACGACTGTGCGGTTTCCGACATCCTTGGCGAAGGTATAATCGACCAATTCACCGGAAAAACACTTATCGAGATTGGGCTTGACCCGCTTCTCGAACCGCTGGATGCCGACAAACTCGACAATATGGCGGCCGACGAGATCCATTGGACGCTCTTCCAACCGGGCCGCGTTGACGGGGTTTGTATAGAGATAACGGTAATCCGGCGTGATGACCGCAACGCGGTCCGGCAAGCAGTCGAGGATCGCTTCATTAAGAAACCCCTCGTCGGCCCTGCCCCTGAGCGCCGCGACCGAGGGCGGCGGCGACATCCACGGTTTTTCGGCGATCTCGTTGCTACCGGCGGAAAAATAACGGTCGGCAAGCGTCTGCAAGACATCTCGCTGGCGCAGCACGCTGGAAACGTCGTCGGCTTCCTTGCGCAGCAGATCAAGGACGAACTGAAACTGCAGGCGAGCGTCGATGACGGTCTCGGCCTTCTCCTCATAGATCGCGGTTAGAACCGGATCGATCTCGCGATCGAGAATGCTGATCAGCAGATCATCACCGGATTTGACCGCATATTGCAGCTGAGAATATTTGAACCAGAAGAGCTCGATCAGTGCCTTCAATTTCCACCCCACTCCCCAATTTTCCGACAGAGCCTGAAAAGCACAGGAAAATTGAACGTAATCAAAAATCAAATCGATTGAAAAGCGCCATTCAAAAGACCCGTAACGCTTGCAATCGCCTAATAGTAATAACGGAAGTTTACACCCAAAAAGGTAGTGTTCAACACCTGAAAAATCACCTGAAACGTTTCCGGTGAACTTATTTTAGGCATTCAATATGGAATGCACCGTAATGCCGCGCTGCCTTCTGCAATCTCAGCGGCATTTACGGCACGCGGGCACCCGTAACGCGGAAAAATCAACAGTCGCATGCGCAAAAAAGTGAGGACTCACTCATCCATCTCTGCCCGTCATGAAGATCGGTTGATCGCCTGCCGAGACCTCCCGAAGGTGAAGAATATGCTCAGTCTTTCAAATGTTTTTTGATGTGCCACCGGTCGTGATACCAGAGCCACTGCCCCGGATATTCGCGCACCCAGCTTTCGACTTTGTCGTTCAGCAACTGCGCCGTCGCATTGACATCGACACCACCGTCGGCCTTGCGCGGGATTTCGATCGCCGGCTCC
The DNA here is from genome assembly GCA_900468065.1 of Hyphomicrobiales bacterium. GTDB lineage: Bacteria > Pseudomonadota > Alphaproteobacteria > Rhizobiales > Rhizobiaceae > Pararhizobium. Next base: position 26,290 of record UBTA01000097.1, read on the forward strand.
AGCTCAAGGCGGAAGCGCCCATCCGGCAGGCGTATCGAGCGGGCCGGATAGACTTCACAATTGAATTGCCGCACCAGCTTGGCCAACAGCGGATTGGTCTTCACATCGCGGCCGAAAAACGTCGTCGTAAGCCCTTTGCGGAATTTCTGGTCAACCAGAACGCCGACCGCACCTCCTGCCTCCAGCTTGCGCGCCAGCGTGAACGACGAGCCGGCATGCGAGGGAACCAGATTGCCCATGCGCTGCTTGCGGAATTCAAACACTTTGTCGGCGACATAGGGATTGTTCGGCGGCCGGAACAGCACCGTCACATCCAGCCCGAACGCGGCACTTGCAACCGGAAGCAGCTCGAAATTGCCGGTATGGGCAGTAAAGACGATAAACGGACGCGGATTGTCGCGCAGTTCCAGGAACAGCGGGACACCGGAAACCTCGATACGGCCGGGTTTCGGGTTTTCCGGATCGAAATCAAAAAGCTCATCCAGGAACACATATTCGGCGGCGAGCCGGCCGATGCTGCTCCAGCTTTCCAGCGCGATCACCTCGATCTCCGCCTCGCTCTTCTCCGGAAAAGCGTTGCGAAGATTGGTCATCGTCAGCGTGTGACGATGCTTCAGCTTCGGCCCGAGCCAGCGCGTGAAGCGCGCCGAAAACTCGATCGCACCTCTGGCTGGAAACAGCTTGAGCGTGCCCAGCAACAGAAAGACGAACTGGGCAATCGACCACTGGCGAAAACGCTCCGCCGACAGAACCAACCGTGTAATCAGCATGCGCACGGTGTTCAGTCCATCCGCAGAATGATTTTGCCGAAGACCTGGCGTGTTTCCATGCGCTCCAGCGCCTTGTCGATCTCGGAGAAACCAACTTCGGTGTCGATCACCGGGTGAACGAGCCCGCGCGCCATCTTCTGCATGGCGTTGGCCATGTTCTCCATCCGGCAACCGAAAGAGCCGAACAGTTTCAACTGCTGCTGGAACAGCATCATCAGGTTCATTTCCGTCGAAACGCCGGAGGTCGAGCCGCAGGTGACCAGACGGCCGCCGCGCTTCAGAACGAACATCGAGGCTGCAAAGGTATCCTTGCCGACATGTTCGAAGACGACATCGACGCCCTTCTTCTTGGTCAGCTTGCGCGTCACGCCTTCAAAACGGTCCTTGCGGTAGTTGATGACGTGATCGGCGCCGAGCGCCTTGGCCTTCTCGATCTTGTCGTCGGAGCCAACGGTGGTGATGACCGTGCAACCGATCTTCTTGGCAAGCTGGATCGCCGCCGAGCCGATACCGGAACCGCCGGCATGGATCAGGATCGTTTCGCCGGGCTCAAGCTTGGCGTTGTCGAACAGCATATGCTCGACGGTGCCGAAGGTCACAGGCGCCACGGCTGCAGCCACCGCATCGACACCGGGAGGTGCCGGTACCAGCAGGCGCGCCGGAAGATTGACCTTCTCCTGGGCAAAGCCATCGAGATGGAAGCCATGCACGCCACCGACATGTTCGCACAGATTGTCACGGCCTTCGCGGCACGCACGGCAGAGGCCGCAGGTGCGCGCACCGTAAATCGAGACAAGCTGCCCCGGCAGGACGTTGGACACACCCGGGCCGATCTGATCGACTACGCCGGATGCTTCAGCACCGATCACCAGCGGCATCTTGCGCTTGGCAAAGGCCATGCCGCGCCAGCCCCAGACGTCGATATGATTGAGCGCAACGGCCTTGACGCGAAGGGTGACTTCACCGGGACCGGGTGCTTCCGGCTCCGGAAGGTCGGTGATTTCCAGCTTGCGGTCATCGACCAGTTGCAGAGCGCGCATGATATAAGTCCTTGAGCCCGAGGCGTATTGCCTCGAAAAAATATGATGTCCGATTAGGCCGGTTCGGCGGCCATGACAAGGCTGGCGTTCTGGCCACCGAAGCCGAAAGAGTTCGACAGGACGGCATTAACCTGCGCATCCCGCTTCACATTCGGTACGACATCGAGAACGATAGACGGATCGGGGTTCTGATAGTTGATCGTCGGCGGCACGGTGCCGGTCAGGATCGTCTGCAGCGAGAATACCGCCTCGACCGCACCGGCAGCGGTCAATGTGTGACCGATCATCGACTTGTTCGACGACACCGGAATGGACGGCAGCGCTTCGCCGAACACCGACAGCATCGCGCCATATTCCATCTTGTCATTTTCAGGCGTCGATGTGCCATGGGCGTTGATATAGCCGATATCGCCTTCGCTCAGACCAGCATCGGCAAGCGCTGCGCGGATCGTCGCAATCGCCGGGCCGCCATCTGGAGAAGAGCGCGTGCGATGGAACGAATCGGCCTTTTCGCCACAGCCTTTCAGGATGCCGTAGATTTTTGCGCCGCGCGCGACCGCTGCTTCCAGTGATTCCAGCACCAGAGTTGCCGCCCCTTCGGCAATAACGAAGCCGTCACGATCCTTGGAAAAGGGTTTTGAGGCCCGCTCCGCCGGATCGTTTTGGGTCGACAAAGCCGACAGAAGTGCGAACCGGATCAGCGCTTCGGCACTGACCGAACCATCGGTGGCAACGGTCAGCGCCCGGTCGGTGCGGCCCTGGCGGATCGCTTCAACACCGAGCTGGATGGCCGTTGCGCCCGAAGCGCAGGCCGTCGACAGCGTCACGGGCAGCCCGCGCGTCCCGAACCGGTCGGACAAGCGCTCGGAAATAGCCCCGAACAACGCCGCCTCATGGAAAACGGGATCGGCACGATCGCGCATGGCGGCGAGAAAGCGGTCATAGGCGTCGCCCGGCTTCTGCGATGGCGGCGAACGGTCGGCAAGCTCGAAACGGGCGCTCCATTCCGGCTCGATCGGCGGTGCGGCAAGAAACAGCGGGCCGTTGAAATCGCCGGACAGGCCGGCCTGCGCAAGCGCTTCCGCCGTCGTTTCACGGGCAAAGGCGTAAGAACGCTCGACGGAGTTTTCGGCTGGAATATCAATGAAATCGACGGTTCCGCTGATTCGGGTCGAGAGGCCATCGGTCGGGAACCGGGTAATCTTGTGGATACCGGAGACACCCGAGGTCAGCGCCTTCCAGTTGTCCTCGACGCCCTGGCCGAGCGAGGTAATGACGCCCATGCCGGTGACGGCGATCAGCGGGCGGCCGAGATGATCCTTGTAAGCGCTGGTCATATCTGCCGCTCCTTATTCTTCTGCCGAAAGCACGGCAATGCCTTCGCCGCGTGCATGACCGATCGTCGTGACGATGGCCGTCTTTGCAGGCTTTTGCATGGGTGCCTCACCCGCCGGATCGAATGGCGGTACCTTGGCGCCTGCGCCAAGCGACAGAGCCGCAAAGGCCAATCCCAGTGGAAACTGGGCCTCCAGCGTGTGACCGACAAGACCGCCATAGGCACGCACGGCAGCCTTCGGGAACTGCGCGTCGAGAAACGCCTTTTCGCGTGCGGCAAGATCCGGGAACCCCGTGGTGCCGGAGAAAACGACCGTCGTGGACGGATCGGCATCGGCGGCAGGCTGAGAGAGATATTGCAGACGCTGCTCGAAACGATCCCCCTCGCGGCTGCCTCGATCTCCGCCGACGGCATCGATCGTTGCATAGATCCGGGCGCCGCGCGCCTCAGCGTGTTCACGCGATTCGAGCATCAGGAACGCACCGACTGAGCCGGTGATCATGCCGCCGCCATTTTCCGGCTTGCGCGACCAGATCGGGTGGTGATCACCGAGCGCATGGCCCTGAACAGCCTCGATCAGCAGAATCATGTCCTGCCGCTCGGCCGAAAATGCGCCGCCGACCAGCGTATGGGTCGATTGTCCGGCCTTGATCCGGGCAAAGGCGGTTTCGATCGCAGAAATACCGGCGCCCTCTTCGCCCATGAAGGTGCGCGACGAGCCGGTGATCTTGTGGACGATGGAAATGTTGCCGGCCATCAGGTTTGAAAGCTGGGCCAGGAACAGGGTCGGGCGCAATTCGGTCGTCAGCTTTTCGTTGAGCAGCTGTTCGCGGTCGTTGCGCTTCAGCGCTTCATCGACAATCAGCGAATCGACATTGATATCGCGCTCGCCGCCACCGGCCGCCACGATCATGTCCATGCTGCCGCAGGCGTCCAGATCGTCCTTGAAACCGGCATCATCAAGCGCCAGGCCGGCACTAAAGACGCCGAGGCGCTGCCAATTTTCCATCTGCCGCTGGTCGCCACGCTTGGGGATCTGCTGCGACCAGTCGATCTCCGGCAGCGGATGGACCGGATAGGGCGCGAAACGCTCGGTCTCGACGCGCACGACAGGCGGCTCTCCGGCAGTCAGAAGTGTTGTGTGCACCTCGGTGCCGACGCCTTGGCTGGTGACGATGCCGACACCGGTGATTACAACATCATTGGCGGATTTGCTCATCGTCATTCCCCCGTCGCGGCCGAGGCGGCGATTGCAGCCATCAGCCCCACTTCTTCGGCACGCTTCTTGACGATCGGGCCGAGCGGCACCTGATCGAACGGCATGGTGCGCAGTTTCAGCTGTGCATCGCAGACCTTCTTGCCCTGCGAGGTGATCTTTGCCTTGACGACGGCAAAGCCGGAACCGTCATGTTCAAGAAATGCCTCAATGTCGAGGACGGCCTCCGGCTCGACGAAGGTGCGCATCTTGGCGCTATCGACCGACATCAGGAACGGCATGGCGGCGAAATCCGTGGCAGCCAGCACCAGAAAACCGCAGGCCTGCGCCATCGTCTCGATCAAGAGGACACCCGGAACCAGCGGATAGCCGGGAAAATGTCCTTCGAAGACAGGGCTTTTGGCCGGAACCACAGAGCGCGCTGTCAGCGTCTTGGCGTTGAGATCGACCGTTTCGACCCGATCGATCATCTGAAAATATTCAAGGAGCATCAGGAGCAAATCCAGCTTGGCCCAGAGCGCGGCGCTTGGGAAATAGCGCCTGAACACTCCGGATTTCAAATCCGCGCATGACCCCGTCCGAAACAGGTCCGGTGTCGCGATCATGCGACCGTCAAGTAAAAACGCAAATGCCGCCTGTCAAGCGCGGTCGACGCGACAGGCGGCATTGATGTCATTCATGCACGTATTCCCGCGCGTCAAACACGCGATACCGTCATCAGCCCTTGGCGGCCTTCAGTTCATCGATCTTGGCGCAGAGATTTTTCAGGACGAAATATTCTTCCGTCGAAACCTTGCCTTCGTTGACTTCCTGCGTCCACTGCTCAAGCGGGATCTTGATGCCGAATTCCTTGTCGATCGCAAAGACGATGTCGAGGAAATCCAGGCTGTCGATGCCGAGATCGTCGATAGTGTGGCTCTCCGGCGTAATCGTCTCGCGGTCGATTTCGCTCGTTTCCGCAATGATGTCGGCAACCTTGTCGAATGTAGCTGTCACGCGCATACCTCTTTAGAATACATGTTTTGGCGAACCTATAGGTAAATGCGGCTGAAAAGCCAATGGCCTTGGGCGCAAGAGTTGCATTTATGACCACGGTGTTGCCCAAACATCAAGCCAGGCCTGAAATACCGGCCTCAAAGACCTGTTGCGGCCGGGAGATCAGCAGCCAAGGCATCGATCGCAAGCCTGACGCGCAACGGCAGATGCGGGGTCTGCGGCCAGACCGCGTGGCAATCGAAAGACAGGCGGCGCTCATTGGTAAACAGCCGGACAAGGCGGCCGTCACGCAGCCGCTCTTGGACAAGCCAGCAGGGCAGCCAGATAAGTCCAAGCCCCGCAACCCCGGCATCGGCGATCATCTCCAGATCGTCAAAGCGCATGCGTGAGGGCGGCAGGATTTCAGCCTCCGGCCCACCCTCCACCGGAAAGAGCCATGAGCGGACCCGGCCCGCGCGGGCATAGAGGATCGCGTGATGATGTGCGAGTTCGTCCCTGGTTTTCGGCGTGCCATGGATGCGCAGATAATCCGGAGAGGCGCAGACCGTCATGCGCTGATGCGCCAGACGCCGCGCCATCAGCCCTGGCCATTCGCCGAGCGAACCACTGCGGATGGCGAGATCGAACCCGTCTTCGACAATATCGATCCGGCTATCGGTGAAATTCAGGTCGAGCTCCAGTTTCGGATGTTCGCCGGCCAGCTTCAGCAGGATCGGCGCAACACAGCGGCGGCCGAACAGGACGGGCATCGAAACCCGCAACCGGCCAGCAACCTCCTTTCGCCCTGATTCGAGCATCGCCTCGCCTGCCCTCAACTCTTCCAGCGCACGCAGGCAACGCTCGTAGAAAGCCTGGCCATCCTCCGTCAGGGCCTGGCTGCGGGTGGTGCGATGAAACAACCTGGCACCCAGCCGATCTTCCAGCCGGGCAATGGTTTTGCCGACCGCGGAGCGGGACAGGTTGAGCCGCTGGGCGGCCGCGGAAAAACTCTCGGCCTCCACCGCTTCGACGAACACCGACACTCCATTCAGACGATCGTTCACTTGATTTGTAGCCTTGAAGGAAACAATGAGTGGAAATCATATCGCCACTGGAGACTGAAACGCAATGATAGCTTTGTCTCATCGCTTGAAACAATCCAAATACCAGGAGACAAACCATGACGGAAACAATGCGGCGCTGGTCGATGTCGGCGATCGGCCGCGACAATCTGAAACTGGAGACCGTGGCGATCCCTGAACCGGGCCCAGGCGAAATCCGGGTGAAGGTCTCTGCCGCCTCGCTCAACTATCGGGACAAGCTGGTGATTGAGACGGGCATGGGACTGACACTGCCCACGCCGTTCGTTCCTGCCTCCGACATGGCCGGCGTGGTCGACGGCATCGGATCCGGTGTGACCCGCTTCAAGCCCGGCGACCGTGTGATGTCCACCTTCAAGCCGGACTGGATCGACGGTCGCGACAATGGCACGGCCCGCACGCCGGCCTACAAGACCCTTGGCGGCGCCTATCAGGGCGTTCTGGCCGACTATGTCGTGTTTCCGGAAGGCTGGTTTGCCGTGTCGCCGCACAGTCTTGACGATGCCGAGGCAAGCACCCTGCCCGTCGCCGGACTGACCGCCTGGTTTGCGCTGATCGAGCTCGGCAAGCTGAGGGCCGGATCGACCGTGCTCGTCCAGGGCACCGGCGGCGTTGCCCTGTTTGGGCAACAAATCGCCAAGGCGCATGGCGCCAGCGTCATCGTCACCTCCCGCAGCGACGACAAACTTGAGCAAGCAAAAGCGCTCGGCGCCGATCACGGCATCAACAGCCGCAGGGAAGACTGGGTGGAAGCCGTCTACCGGATCACCGGCGACGAAGGTGCCCATCACATTTTGGAAATCGCCGGCGGCGCCAATCTCGGGCAATCCATCCGTGCCGTGGCCGTGCATGGACAGATCTCGGTCATCGGCGTTTTTGAAGGTTTCGAGGTCGCCGGGCCTGCAGGACCACTTCTATTGAAATCACCGGTCATCCAGGGAATCAGCGTCGGCCATCGGCGATCGCTGGAGGATTTCGTCCGCGCCATTGATTCGACCGGGATCAAACCGGTCATCGATGCCCGCTATCCGCTGGAAGACCTGCACCAGGCACTCGACCATCTCGATCGCGGCGCATTCGGCAAGATCGTCATCGATTTGAACTGAACCTGTCAAAATATCTTGAGACCGGCACCCTACCGGCCTCAAGACAGTGTCTTATCCGATCAGCGGCTGACGACGATCTGGGTATTCTTCAGACCGTACTGGCTGGCCAGCGCGAAAAACTCGGCGGCGTTTTCCGGATGCAGGCGGATACAGCCATGCGAGGCCGGACGGCCGAGGCGCTTGAGGTCGAAGGTGGCATGCACGGCGTACCCGCCGTTGAAGAACACCGCATAAGGCATCGGCGCATTGTCATATTTGCGCGAGCGATGATCTCTCGACAGCCACTTGGCGCTCCAGCTTCCCTGCGGCGTCACGTAGCCCTTGCGCGCGGTGGAAACCTTCCAACGATAGCGAACGAAACCGTTCTGCGACACAGTCATCGTTTGAGAAGAAAGGCTGACCCTTGCAATAAGATTGGCGGCGAATGCTGAAGGCAAATGAAATTGTATCAATAAGAATGCCAAAAAGGCCACGAAGAAATTACGCATGAAAACCCCTCTCCGAATGTACGCACCTTTTTACTGGTGTCCCAACACGACACAGACTTTACAGCCTTTGCAATGATAGACGTTTAAGACAATTGGAAAATTCGGCGTTAACGCGCGGAGATAATTTTTTTCGATCCGAGTAACGGCGTCAAACTATACTGTCGAGAACGGCCGCAATCGCCGCCAAGACTACCAGAGATCCGCAGGCGCCGTAGAATATGGAAACGCCGGTCTCGACATCAGCCACGGTTGCCACTGCCCGTCCCGCTCCATTGATCATCGGCTCATTGACCAGCGCGCCGGCATAGATTCTTGGCCCTGCCAATTGCACATCGAGTGCGCCAGCCATTGTAGCTTCCGGCCAGCCGGAATTGGGCGAGCGATGCAGGCCATGATCGCGCAAAGCGGTGCCAAGGGCATTGCCGGCCGCGCGTCGCCCGGCGGTCAGCGCGGCACCGGCAGCAATCAGCAGGATCGACAGCCGGGCAGCAGGAAGGTTGGCGGCATCGTCGAGGCGGGCCGACGCCCAGCCGAAATGAAGATATTTCGGGGTCTTGTGGCCGATCATCGAATCGGCGGTGTTGAGCATCTTGTAGGCCAGCAGCCCGGGCAGGCCGAGCAGCGCATACCAGAAGGCCGGAGCGACGACACCGTCGGAAAAATTCTCCGCCAGGCTTTCGATGGCAGCTCGACACACGGCTGGCTCGTCCAGGGTTTCCGGATCGCGCCCGACGATCATCGACACCGCCCTGCGGCCCCCTTCCAGTCCGCCGGTGCGAAGACCGGTGGCCACCCGCGACACATGGTCGGCGAGACTTTTTTGCGCCAAAAACACCGCAACGACGATCGTTTCAAGCAACCAGCCAGAAATTCCGATCTGCATGAACACCTTGTGCAGCAGCCAGCCGCAAAACAGGCTCCACAGCAGCAATCCGGCAATGACCAGAACACCGCTGATCCGCAAGGCCTCTTCGCCCAGACGCTTGCGGTTGAACGTCCGGTCGCACCAGCCGATCATCGCACCGAACAGGACCACCGGATGCGGCAGCCGGCGCCAGAGCCAATCAGGATCGCCGAGGATACGGTCAAGCAGCAGGGCGGCGATCAGGACAAGCAGAATTCCGGTCGACATAGAAGGGTCCGTTCAGGCGAGGTGCGCGCTGCGCAAGGCATCCGCCAAACGTGTATCGCCTGCCGCATCGGGCGCAAGCCCAATCCTCAGCCACGAAGGGGCATAGCCGAATTTTCGCGTCAGAATTCGCTCCCGGCAGAGACGCTCGTGCAGTTTTGAAGCCCGTTTGTGCTCGATCAGGGTGAAAAGCGGCGTGCCACCGATGATCGTCAGCCCGGCCTGCCGCAAGACCGCTTCAAGACCTTGCTTGCGCGCCAAAATCAGCGACTGAACCATCTTCGTATCGCCGCCCATCAGTTCCGTCGCCATCACCAGCGCCGGTCCCGACACCGCCCAGGGGCCCAGCCATTCCTGAAATGCCGAGAGAACCGGCTCGGCAGCAATGACGAAACCAAGCCGAAGCCCCGCCAGGCCGAAGAATTTCCCGAAGGAACGGAAGACGATGAGATTGTCGTGAGAGGCGGCCTGCGCCGCGACACTGAGATGCGGCTCGGTATCGCCAAACGCTTCATCGACGAGCAGCAGTCCACCATTGGCCTTCATGCGCTGCGTGATATCGACGACATCAACAGGCAGAAAGGCGCGTCCGGTCGGATTGTTGGGATTGACCAGAACGACCAGCCCATGATCCGGCGTCAGCTGATCGGACGTAGAGATTTCGTCGATTGCGAAATCGGCACTGGTAAAGGCCCGCGCATATTCGCCATAGGTCGGTCCGAATATGGCGATGCGTCTGCCCGGCGCGACAAGGCGCGGCAAAAGCTGAATGACCGATTGTGTGCCGGGAACGGGAAGCGGTAGACTGTCGGCGCTGCGATAGTATTTGGCAGCCGCGCGGCGGGCGCTGTCCAGCAGATGGCGATCCGGCAGACGATGCCAGGCCTGGATCGGGACATCCGGCAGCGTCACAGGATTGGGGTTGATACCCGTCGAAAGGTCCAGCCAGTCTTCTGGTCTGCCGCCGAACGCGACCGCTGCCTCTGTAATCCCACCGCCATGCACAATCGGCGCAGTCATGCGGAGCGGGCCGTGTCGATAAGATGCATGAAGGAGCCGGCGACCTGTCCACGCCGCAGCCCGGCAGGCCCGAGCGGTGTGCCTGCGGCGTCGGCCGTATCAAACAGCCGGTCGGCAGCGCCCTCCGACAAGATCGTGGCATAGTGAAATTCATGCGCCATCATTGTACCATCAAAAAAACAGGCATCGAGCGGCGTGACCCGCCGGTAGCCCAGATGCCGCTTGCGCGCGGCAAAACTGGTGGTAAGCGGCAGGAAACCGAGCATTCCGTAGCGCTTGCCATCGGCGGCGACAAGCCCCTCGCCCAGCACCATGTAGCCGCCGCATTCACCGAAAATGCGCGCGCCACGATGCCGCGCTGCGGCCATGCCGGATTTAAACTGTTCGGCATCGGCCAGAAGCCCCGCGTGAAGCTCGGGATAGCCGCCCGGCAGATAGATGGCATCGGCATCGTCAGCAGGCGCCTCGTCGGCCAGGGGCGAGAAGAATGTCAGCTCGGAGCCGTCGCGACGCCAGCCCGATAGGAGATGTTCGTAGCAAAAGGCGAAAGCGACATCGCGGGCAATAGCGATTTTCTGGCCAAGTGGTTTCAGCGGCGGGACGTGCGCACAAAAATTTGTTGCCGGGCAGGATTGGGCCAAGGACAGGATGGCATCCAGATCACAGCCCCGTTCGACTTGCCCTGCTGCGTGCGCAATGAACGCATCCAGTTCGCCGTGTTCACCCGCCTGCACGAGGCCAAGATGACGTTCCGGCAGCTTCAAGGCGTCGCTGTGGCGCAGGACGCCCAGCACCGGCATGCCGATCGCATCCAGTGCAGTGCGCAGCATCATTTCATGACGATCGCTGCCGACCTTGTTGAGAATGACGCCGCCCATATGAACGTCATCACGATGGGACGCATAGCCACGTACAAGGGCAGCAACCGATTGCGACATGCGGGCGCAATCGACAACCAGAACAACCGGCAGTCCAAGCATCGCCGCCAGATCGGCAGGCGAGCCGGTGCCATCGATCGCGCCATCGAAAAGGCCCATCATGGCCTCAACAATCAGGACCTCGCCCTCGGCCGCCTGTATGGCTGCATTGGCCCGCAGCAAATCCGGACGCATGGCCCAGGGATCATAGTTGAGGCAGGCCCTGCCGCTAGCGGCCGTATGAAAAGCCGGATCGATATAGTCCGGCCCGGCTTTTCCGGGAGCCACAGCGGTACCGCGATTGCGCAAAGCCCGCATCAATCCAAGCGTCACCGTCGTCTTGCCGGAACCGGACGATGGCGCCGCAATCAGCAGGCCGGTCATGCCGGGTCCTTGTAAGCGCGGCTCGACAACGGATCGGATGTGAGAACCCGCCCGTCGAGCGCGCCCAGCCAGTCGAGCGATGCCCGCAGGCGCACCACCTCGCCGACGACGACGATGGCCGGCGGTTCAAGCCCGGACGCGACCACATCGGCCTCTGACCGCGAAAGCGTCGTTTCCAGCACCGTCTGTTGCGGCGTCGCGGCATTGCAGACGAAGGCGACCGGTTCGTCCGGCGAGCGGCCGGCAGAAATGAGATTGGCAGCGATCTGGCCGATATGCTTCATCGCCATATACATGACGATAACCGGCGACCCTTTGGCGATGCCCTCCCAATGGATGCGGTCAGGAACCAAGCCGGAGGAATCGTGCCCGGTGAGGAACGTCACCGCATGATTGACCTCGCGGTGCGTGACCGGAATGCCGGCATAGGCAAGCCCACCGATACCGGCGGTAATACCGGGCACGATGCGGAACGGGATGCCATGTTCGACCAGCGTCAAAGCCTCCTCGCCGCCACGGCCGAAGACGAAGGGATCGCCACCCTTCAGCCGCAGCACACGCTTGCCCTGCCGCGCCAGCTCGACCAGCCGCAGCGAAATATCACGCTGCTTCGGCGACGGCTTGCCGCCGCGCTTTCCGGCAAATTCCAAAACGGCGCCGGGCTTTGCCAGGCGTAGGCAATCAGCGTTTACCAGCGCATCGTGGACAATGATATCGGCCTGGCGCAGCGCATTGGCGGCATGCAGGGTCAACAGGCCGGGATCGCCGGGACCGGCGCCGACGAGCCAGACCGAGCCCGGCTCCAATTCGGGAAGACCGGAAAACAAAGCGTCGGTCATGGCGCGGCTCCAGATGCGACGCCCATGACGCGCCCTGATTCCAGATGTGAAGATGCGGAATCATTTTGCCAAAGCCCGGGGACAACATCCTGACTTGATTCGGAAAACACTCCACTGGCAATTGCCGCCGTCGCATGGGCCGACTTGATCTTCGGAACGATCAGCGCGCCAGACTTGCCTGTCGCAGCCAGGGCCGCCGCTTCCGCCACCCCGTGGCAGCCGGTCAAGGCAAAGACGATCTCCGAAGGGTTTTGCAGCCGCGGCGACTGCGCCTCCAGCGTACCGGCATCGAAGACCAGGAAAGGAACGGAAAAATGCGCGGCAGCCGCAATCATCGCCGGTTCCGCCACACGGCTATCCAGGGAGGCAATACCGGTGAGCATGAGGCGATCGAGACCCGCGAGGCATAACGCCTCCTCGGCAAGCAGGATCACCTCGTCGCAAGGCGTGCCGCGCTCGCAGCCAAGGCCCAGAACGAGCGGCCTGCGACTTGCCTGATCGCCTATATCCAGATGCATCACAAAACGGGCCTCCCAAGCCGCACAATCAAAATGCGCCGGGGCCCTCGACAGCCATAGGCTTCGAAGCGGTCTGGACAGCACCGGATGAAGCCCCCTGACTGGGTCGGCCGCACCGGACGCTCTTTCAGCCCACCGTGATGGGCACCGTCGCACGTTCCTCCTGTTTACCGGAGGCCACCTGCCCGGTCAAACCGGATTGCGTCATTCGCGCCGCAGCCCGCGCCATACAGACGATTACGCGCCCAATAACAACGGATGCCTACCGCGCCACGGCGTGACCTCACTTAAACCTCAATTGACGCCCACGGCTGGCTGAGGTGCCCACCAAAGACGCATATGCTTGCGGCACCGCATTCCGCTTTGGAATATTTCTGAGGATGACGAGCACCAGCCGCTCCTTGCCATCGCGATACCAATCAATATGAGTGACGTCACGAACCGCAGACCTTTGCGTGTTCGGCGCGCGGGCATTTAAAAAAACAGCATCGATCGTTCGCGGCCTGCTGCCGGTCCGATGCAGGAGGACTGCCCATGATGTTTTTCAAGAAAAAGCCTGCCCTGATCCAGGTTCTCGCCGCAACGACACCCAAAGCGGTGCGCAAGCCGGCTGAGATCATGATCAAGACGACCAAAAAACCCGATAGCGACGGTCGGCATCGCCGCATGCTGCGCACCGTCGAAGACAACCGGATTCTGTAAGGTCCGGCCTTCGTATTTTCATAGTTTAAGGTATATCGCTTCATGGCATTGACGTTTCCCAACACCAGCCGCAGTTATGACGAAACCGCCAGACGCGTCCGCTTTCTCGGCCATGACGGCATGTTCGAAGTGAAATTCTTCGTCGAAATCGGCGCGCTTCCCAAGATCGTCTCGCGTGCCCCGAGCGAGGCCGATTGCCTTGCAGCCTTCGATGCGGCCCGCAACGCGGTGCATGATATTGCCCGCAAGGCCTATGGGCGCGACCGTCGCGACAGCTACGTGCTGACCGAGGCACATTTCAAATAGGCACACACCCGTCATGATTTTCAGGGAGGGCCAGCATGGTCCTTTCTGCGGCCTTTGCATTTCCGGCAAAGCTCTGACACACAGTGGCTGAATTTCCATCCGCTCCGACTGTCCGAGTCTCCCCGTGCACGATCTTGCCCCCCATCTCCTCGCCTTCCTGTTTGCTGCCGCTTTCCTTGCCGGTTTCATCGATTCCATCGCCGGCGGCGGCGGCATGATCACCATACCGGCCATGCTGATCGCCGGCATTCCACCGCTCGAAACGCTGGGCACCAACAAGCTGCAGTCGCTGTTCGGATCAGGCTCCGCCAGCATCGCCTATGCGCGGCGCGGCCATGTCAACCTTGTCGAACAATTGCCGATGGTGGCGCTGGCGATGATGGGTGGCGGACTGGGCGCAGCGCTGGCGACGATCGTTCCCGGCGACGTCCTCAAGACGGTGCTGCCGTTCTTCCTGATCGCCATCGCGCTCTATTTCGGTCTCAAGCCGAATATCAGCGACGTCGATCAGACACGCCGGATGACACCCTTCCTTTTCGGCCTCCTCTTCGTTCCGCTGATCGGCTTCTATGATGGCGTCTTCGGCCCGGGCACAGGTTCCTTCTTCATGCTGGGTTTCGTCACGCTGGCCGGTTTCGGCGTCTTGAAGGCGACGGCGCACACGAAATTCCTGAATTTCGGCTCGAATGTCGGCGGCTTCATCGTCTTTGCGCTCTATGGCGTGGTTCTTTGGAAAGTCGGCCTTCTGATGGGCGCCGGGCAGTTTGCCGGCGCGCAGGTCGGCTCGCGCTTCGCCATGAAGAATGGCGCAAAGATCATCAAGCCGCTTCTGGTAATCACCTGCATCGCATTGGCGATCAAGCTTCTGGCCGATCCGGGCCACCCGGTCCGGATCTGGCTTGGTTGGTAAAAGTAGAGCCGATTAGAACTCGACGCCGACCTGTGCCTTGATGCCGGAGCGGAACGGATGCTTGATCAGTTCCATCTCGGTGACGAGATCGGCCGCCTCGATCAGCTCTTCCTTGGCATTGCGGCCGGTCAGAACCACATGGGTCATATGCGGCTTTTCTTCCTTCAGGAACCGCACGACTTCAGCGACGTCGATATAATCATAGCGTAGCGCGATGTTGATTTCGTCGAGCAGCACCATGGAGTTGCGCTCGTCGCGGATCAGCTCCTTGGCCTTTTCCCACGCCTTTTCAGCCATGGCGATGTCGCGCGAACGGTCCTGTGTTTCCCAGGTAAAGCCTTCGCCCAGCGTATAGAACTGGCAGACATCGCCAAAATGCTTCTCGATCAGGTCGCGCTCGCCGGTTTCCCAGGCGCCCTTGATGAACTGGACGACAGCAGAGGGCATGCCATGGGCGATGTGGCGGAAGATCATCCCGAAACCGGCCGTCGACTTGCCCTTGCCCTTGCCGGTATTGACGATGATCAGGCCCTTCTGGTCCGTCTTCGTCGCCATGATCTTCTCGCGCGCAGTTTTCTTCTTCGCCATCTTCATGGCATGGCGCGCCTCATCGTGAACGGGGCCTGTCTCGGTTGCCTGTACGTCGTCTTCACTCATGGTGTGTCCTCTCCGAATTCGTTTGTTTTTGTCATTGCCGAAGCGCCGTTATTCGGCCGCCGTCGAAAGCCCCTGTAACTCGAACCGGGCCGAGTTGGAGCGCGGTGACCAGAGGCCGCGGTCGATCGCCTCCATCAGCTTGTCGATCATTTCGCGCAAGGCATCCGGGTTCTTGTCTTCCATGAACCGGCGAACGCGCTCGTCCATCACATAGGCCTGGTAGACGGCTTCGAAATGATGGCTGCGGACGGCACCGGTGGTTGCCGCAAAGGCAAACATGTAATCGACGGTGGCGGCGATCTCGAAGGCGCCCTTGTAGCCGTGGCGCATCACGCCGTCGATCCATTTCGGATTGACGACGCGGCCGCGCACCACCCGGCCGATCTCTTCCTCAAGCGAACGGATCACCGGCTTTTCCGGGCGCGAATGGTCATTGTGATAGATCGTCGGGCGCGTGCCGGCCATCTGCTCCACAGCCAGGCTCATGCCGCCTTCGAACTGGTAATAGTCGTCGCTGTCGAGCAGGTCGTGCTCGCGGTTGTCCTGGTTCTGGACGACGGCCTCGACGGTCTTCAGCTGAGCTTCAAGAAGCCCGCGCTCGGCCTTGCCGTCTTCGCCTGCGCCATAGGCATAGCTTCCCCAGGTGAGATAGGCATCGGCAAGATCGGCGCGATTGTCCCAGCCGCCCTCGTCCATCAGCGCCTGCAACCCGGCACCATACGCGCCTGGCTTGGCCCCGAACACGCGGTAGGACGCACGCCGTGAAGCGTCCTTGGGCGAAACGCCGGCGGCCTCGAGCCGTTTGGCTTCCGCGCGCATGCGGGCGGCAATCATGTTGTCGGCATCATCCTCTTCGAGCCCACCGACGGCGCGGATCGCCGTATCGAACAGGGCAATCTGCTCGGGAAAGGCATCGCGGAAAAACCCGGAAATCCGCAAGGTGACATCGACGCGCGGACGGCCGAGCATCGCCAGCGGCACGATCTCGTAGCCGGTGACGCGGCGCGACATCATATCCCAGACCGGCTTGGTGCCGATCAGCGCCATCGCCTGGGCGATATCGTCGCCGCCGGTGCGCATGTTCGACGTACCCCAGGCGGTCAGCCCGAACGATGTCGGCCAGTCGCCGTGATCCTGCAGATAGCGGCGGATTAACAGCTCCGCCGACTTCTTGCCAAGCTCGAACGCCGCCGGCGTCGGCACGGCCCGGCTGTCGACCGAGTAAAAATTGCGCCCCGTCGGCAACACATCCGGCCGCCCCCGCGTCGGCGCACCGGAGGGGCCGGGAGCAACAAACCGTCCGTCGAGGCCAGTCATCAGGGCGGCGATTTCGGCCGGGCCGGACTGGACGATGGAAGGTTTGAGGCGGGTTTCGACCTCATGCAGGACGGCGCGGGTAGCGGTCCAGTCTTGCGGGCACGAGAATTCACCCGAGACGAACCGGGCGGCCAGCAGCTCGATACGCTCGACAGTGTCGCCAGTGGTCCGCCAGGGGGCATCGGATATATCGGCGAGAATGGCCGGTTTCGGGCCAGTCCAGGGATCGGACAGGATGCAATCAAGCGGGTCGAAGGGCCGCTCCGGGTTGATCTCCCCCCTTGCGGGGGAGATCGATGTGGACAACCCCAACTTCGCATCCGCAGCGATCGCCCGCTGCAGGCTCTGGTCGCCGCCCTCGCTCTGCCCGCGCGGCACGCGGGCCAGGGCAACCGTCAGGTCCGTCAGCAAGCGGCCTTCCGGCGCCACGCCAAAGATATGCAGCCCGTCGCGGATCTGTAGTTCCTTGAGGTCGCAGAGATAGGCATCGAGCTTTTCGAGTGCCTTGTCCTCGCCGTCCGTGCCGGCAATGCCGGCATCATGGTCGAGGCCGATATCGCGCACCAGCTCAAGGATCTGCTTGCTCAGCAGCCTGAGACGCCGCGGGTCGCCACCGGCGGCGTCGTAATATTCATCGACCAGCGCTTCCAGGTCTTTCAAGGGACCGTAGGATTCGGCCCGCGTCAGCGGCGGCGTCAGGTGGTCGATGATGACGGCGGCCGTGCGGCGCTTGGCCTGCGTGCCCTCGCCGGGATCATTGACGATGAACGGATAGAGATGCGGCATCGGGCCGAAGACGGCTTCCGGATAGCAGCTTTCCGACAGCGCCAGAGACTTGCCCGGCAGCCATTCGAGATTGCCGTGCTTGCCCATATGGATGATGGCATGGGCGCCGTAGTCGCGGCGCAGATAGGCGTAGAACGCGAGATATCCATGCGGCGGCACGAGGTCCGGCGAGTGATAGGTTTCCTTCGGATCGATATTGTAGCCGCGTGCCGGCTGGATCCCGACCAGCGTTTGCCCAAAGCGCGTCAAAGGCAGGGCGAAACTGCCATCGCAGAAGAACGGATCGGTCTCCGGATCACCCCATCGCCCACAAACATCATTCTGAATCTGAACCGGAAGAGTTGCAAAGAAGGCATTGTATTGATTCAACGAAAGCGTTTCGCGGATCTGGCAATCCACCCGCGCCGAATTGGTCGGCCCGTCCATCAGATGTCGGATCAACGCATCGCCATCGGCGGGGATGGAATCGATGCCATAGCCGGCGGCGGCCATCGCCTTCATCACTTCGATCGTCCCGGCAGGCGTATCGAGGCCGACGCCATTGCCAAGCCGCCCGTCGCGGTTGGGGTAGTTCGCCATGATGATCGCCACGCGGCGCTCAGCCGGTGCGGCCTGGCGCAACCTCGCCCAGTTGGCCGTCAGCCTGGCGGCAAAGGCGACACGGTCGGCCAGCGGTTCGTGGCCGACGATATTGGCCTCGACATCAGTGTCATAAACTGCCGCCGCCTTGAACGAGACGGCCCGCGACAGGATGCGGCCATCGACCTCCGGCAGCGCCACATTCATGGCCAGGTCACGCGCCATCAGGCCCTGCGGCGAGGCTTCCCATGCTGATCGTGACGAGCCGGAAAAGATCACCTGAAGAACGGGTGCATCGGAAAACTCAAGCACGGTCGGCTTACGGTCGGCGCCGGGTGCGGAGACCGCAAACCCGGTCGCATTCATCACCACCGTCGGCGGCACCTCGCCGAAGATCGCCTGCAGCGTGCCGATCGACACGGCATCCTTGAGGCTGGACACGAACACCGGCAGCACCGTCAACCCTTCGGCACTGAGCGCTTCGATCAGGGCTTCGACAGGTTTGGTTTCGCCGCTTTGAACAAGGGCACGGTAGAAGCAGAGCGCGACGGCCGGGGGGGCGAGACCTTCTCCCGCGACCAAGTTCGAACGGAAGGGGACGCTCTCGTTTCGGGGAGGCATACCCCCCTCTGCCCTGTCGGGCATCTCCCCCTCAAGGGGGGAGATCGCTGGAGCACGCTCCCGCCTTCCCAAATCGGGTTCAGCAATCTCAAATTCCGCTTGGGATTGAGGTGTATGCCGCGTGTTGATCTCCCCCCTTGAGGGGGAGAAGTCAGCAAAGCTGACAGAGGGGGGTACCTTACCGAAAGCACCATACCCAACCGCCTTCTTCCAAGCCTCAACCCCGATCACACCCTGCCCCGGCCACCAGATCCCCGCCTTCATCAGCGGTGCGGCCGATTCCGGCTTTTCCGACCCATCGATCAGAGCCTCGGCATAACGCAGCAGCCGCGCCATATTATCGGCGCCGCCCTCGGTGAAATAGGCCCACATCCGGTTGCGGTCCTCGGCGCTGACAGTCGAGAATGGCTCGAGCCCGGGATCGGGCTTGTCGCAGCCGGGCAGCACGGCAATCTGGAACCTATGGGTGACGGCCGCCGCATGCAGCGCCTCCAGCACATAGTGAAAATAGCTGGCGCCGCCGAGCGGCCGCACGATGATCAGTTTTGCGTGGCGGGCCGTGCGCTCGACATAGGTATCCACCGACATCGGGTGCTTGAGCGTCAAGAGGCTCGCCACCCGCAGGCTCGGCTTGGCTACGCGCGTACGGTGTGCCGCGGCGATCGATGACAGTTCGGTATCGGC
Source organism: Hyphomicrobiales bacterium (assembly GCA_900468065.1). Lineage (GTDB taxonomy): Bacteria > Pseudomonadota > Alphaproteobacteria > Rhizobiales > Rhizobiaceae > Pararhizobium. The sequence goes on from UBTA01000097.1 coordinate 45,690, forward strand.
AGCCGAAAGGAACAGGATATCGGCCGGCGACTGGCCGAGATCGATCGCCTCCTCGCCGTCGGTGATTGTACCCTTCTGGGCTAGGAGGAGATGCATGGTGTTCCCCGAAGGCCGCGATACCCCCCTCTGTCACTGCGTGACATCTC
>UBTA01000167.1 GCA_900468065.1 Hyphomicrobiales bacterium
CGCGAAAATATCAGTCTGCTTCGCGCCTTTCACCAAGGCTTTGTCCACCAGTTCCTCCAGACCCAGTCGGACTTGGGATTGCCAGTCATCATCCATTCCGTTTGCTACTTTTGACTGCCTTCTCGGCGAGTTCGATCCAAGTGGGCGCGTGATCGCTCGTATGTTCCCAACCCCGGACATCCTTGGCAACTTCGGCCTTCACCAACCGCGCGGCGACATCTGGGCTCAGCAGGAAGTGGTCGAGCCTCAGGCCAGCATCCCTGCCAAACGCGTTCCTGAAGTAATCCCAGAATGTATAGATGCGTTCGCCGGGGTGAAGTTCCCTGACGGCATCGGTCCACCCCTGATCGACCAGCTCCTTGTAAGCCTCACGGACCTCGACGCGAAACAACGCGTCGTTAATCCATCGTTCTGGCTTGTAGACATCGAGTTCCGTCGGCATGACGTTGTAGTCGCCCGCGAGTATGACAGGCACGTTGAGCTTGAGAAGTTCCGCGGCGTAGGTGGTGAGGCGTTTGAACCAAGCGACCTTGTAGTCGAATTTGGGCCCTGGATACGGATTTCCGTTTGGAAGATAAAGGCAGCCGATCACCATGCCTTCAATCGCTGCTTCGATGTAACGGCTCTGGGCGTCGTCGGGATCACCCGGCAAGCCCTTGCGCGTAAGTAACGGCTCCGCTGCCTTCGCGAGGATGGCAACACCGTTCCAGCTCTTCTGCCCATGCCAGATTGCACCATATCCTGCCGCCTCGATCGCCTTCGCAGGAAACTTGGCATCGGGTGCCTTCAGCTCTTGGAGACAGACAACGTCCGGTGATGCCTGCTCGAGCCATCGCAGCAGGACGTCAAGCCGACCATTTACTCCGTTGACGTTGTAAGTCGCGATCTTCACTTGGACTTGTGATCGCCCTTGTCACCCTCGCCCGGTTTCGCATCGTTCTTCGCCTTATGTCGTTTGTCGGCCGAAAGGGAACGGCCGACATCGACCGATTCCTCGAATTTGCCGTCTTCATCGCGGCGTACGTAGCGTTTATCGGTTCCGGTATCGATCAGTTCGCGCTTGGACATCGTAGGCTCCAATGGTTTACTCGTCCGAAACGCATGGAAAGCCGAAAAGTTACATATCGATGATGACCGGCCTTGAAGCTGCGCACGTCGAGGAAGTCGGTGTGGTCCTGCACCATTACATTGACCTTTGGAGAAGTCCGATGGCCTCAGCTTGTTTGATGCGGTTTATCGAGTGACGATACCGTCGCCCGAATAGCGGCTGCCGAGTTCCAACCTGACCCCGCGCCTGAGAACCAAAGGGATCGCGAGAAAAGCAGCCGCTCCAATGAGAGCGATACAGGCCACGACCCACAACGACGGAACGACACCCATTTCCGCCATCGACGCCGACATTGCGAACGGCGCTGTTGCCGACGTGAACTGCTTTGCAGACGTGCACCATCCAAGCCGTCTACCGTAGCCCGCCTTGCCGAATAGTTCCAAAGGAAGCGTTCCCGCGACGATGCTCGTCAGGCCAGACCCCAGTCCTGTGAGGAGCGCGAACAGAACTGCACCCACCATCCAGGGCGACGTCGGCAGTAGAACCATCAGGCCTGCGGGAAGCGCGAGAGCTGCAATTACCGCCAACCAGGTCTGCGAAAGCCCGCCCCCGAACAACAGGTTTATGAAACGACTGGCGACCTGCGCCGGCCCGAACAGAGCGGCGACGTAGATGCCAAATCCACCCAGGCCAAGCGCCAGCGTCAGTGGGACCATATGAACCAGCACGGCAGACAGCGCACAGCCTTCGACCGCAAATCCGATGAGCATCAAGGCGAATACAAGTTGACCTGCCCGCCCCCGAGCGGCCGAGATCGGTTCGCTTCCCGCTACAGTCACAGCGACGTCGACGGCAGTGTTTCCCCGGGGCAGCCTGGCGAGCCAGAGATGGATCGGAACACAGACCGAAACGTTCAGCAACCCATAGAGCAGGAAGACCTGACGCCATGTCATCCATTCGTGTAGCCATGATGTGAGGGGCCAGAACAAGGTCGAAGCAAAACCTGCGATCAGAGTGAGGTGGACGATCGATTTTTGCGCAGAGCCTCCTCCCAGCTGGACGATGGCAACGAACGCAGTGCTGTAGAGGACGGTGGCCGAGACAACCTGCATCAGGGCAAGCCCCAAGAAAAAGGTGATCGGACCAGGCGCTACGGCGGTCAGAAGAAGGGCAATGGCCGCCGCGGCAGACCCGGCCGCCATGATCCTGCCCGCACCAAGAAGGTCCGCGAGCCGTCCGGCGGTGGGCGCGGCCAGGCTACCCGTCAAGAGGGATGCGGAAAATGCACCGAATACCCATTGCTCGGTCCAGCCGAACTCAGAAGCGATATCCGGCACGAGGATGCTAAAAGCGTAGTACAGCGTGCCGTAGCCGATAATCTGCGTCAGCCCCAATCCCCAGGTGACAGAAACGGGTATTTTTCGGTCATCCATGTTTCACGCGCCCTCTGTCCCACGAACCGATTTTTCCGTCTTTGGTCCGCAACCACATCCGCACTTGCCTTCGACCTTGGCGACAGCGTCTGCAACACAACATGCGTCAACCGTCTCGGGAGCAGGACCACCGCAGCAGGCGCTCGACGACTTGCCGCCGGGATCGGCGCTGCAGACGCCAGTCTCAGGAAGCACAAGCTGCACTTGGCGCGCGGCAACATGGTCACCTGCAAATTCGGCGACTACAGATCGAACCTGTTCATAGCCAGTCTTCATCAGGAAGGTCGGCGCGCGGCCATATGACTTCGAGCCGACGATAAAGAAGTCCTTCTCGGGGTGCTTGAGTTTCTCGACGCCATGCGGCGGCACGGTTCCACAAGAATGAAAGTTGGGGTCGATGAGGGGTGCCAAGGCGGGTGGTGCTTCGACGGTGGGATCGATCTCGATCCTCAGTTCGCGCAGGAACGAGAAATCCGGCCGGAAGCCGGTAGTCACCACCACGCGATCAACCTCGACGTCCCGCGGCGTGCCATTGACCAAAGAACCGACGACAAGACGATCTCCGTCGCGCGTTATGGTTCGTGCCGAGAACGATGTCAGCATCTGCAGCCGACCGTCGTCCATGGCCTTTTTGGCGGCGAGACCCAGCGCACCGCGTTCTGGCAACTGGTCGTTTAGGCCACCGCCGAGGAGCCGCTCGACGCCGTGACGGCGGAGCGCCCACAGGACTTCGGTCTTGGAGTCTGATGCTTGAAGCTCCATGAGTGCCAACGCGACGTTGATTGCCGAATGACCGCTACCGACCACCAAGGTCCGTTTACCGAGATAGTCGGCTCGACGGGAGCCAGTGACATCGGGAATCCCATAGGAGACGAGGTCGGATGACGTAGCTTCCCCGGGAACGGGAAGACCATTGAGGGCGATCGGATTGGGTTGGCCCCACGTCCCGCTGGCATCAATAACGGCTTGGACGACAACTTCATGTTCTCCGTCTGCATCGGCATATCGGACCACAAACGGGGCGCTATCCCTCCCGGCGGATGAAACCTTGTCGAGGCCATCGCGGGCGACCGCCAACACCGTCGCGCCCAACTTCAGACCCGAAGCGATCTCTGGCACTGAGGAGAGCGGCACAAGGTATTCCTCTACGATCTCGCGCCCGTTCGGCAGGTCGTCAGGCGCAGGTGGTTTCCAACCACCGCGATCAAGCAGTGTGCGGGCTTCATCGTCGATGTTGTATTTCCACGGAGAGAAAACCCGCACATGCCCCCAGGAGAGCAACGCCGCGCCAACGCTTTCACCCTTATCGAAGACAATCGGGTGGAGATTTCGAGCGGCAAGGTGCGCAGCAGCGGCCAGTCCAACTGGTCCTGCCCCGATGACTGCGACGGGGAGTTCATTCTTCGATATCATTATGCACTCCTTCGGTATTTCCAGAATGATAGAATTTTGAGGCCAAAAAAAGGGTTAGGCCGCGACTTCGTCCACCTTAGGCTCACACCTGGCATCCGCGCAGCATTCGTTCACGAGGTACCCGATAAGCGTATTCATATTCCGGTAGTTGGCCGTGCAGATGAGAGTCGTCGCCTGCCGTTCCTGGATGACTAGACCCGTATCGACCAGTTTCTTCAGGTGATGGGAAAGCGTCGAAGCCGCGATGTCGATCTTCGCCTGAAGTCGACCGACGGACATGCCCTCTTCACCCGCGCGAACTAGCGCACGATAAATCCGCAGACGGGTTACGTTGCCGAGCGCTTCGAGTTGTGATGCTGCTTTTTCGATAATCATGGAAATAAGCTAACGCTGCTTCCGGCCGCGCGTCAATAGTCTAATTCGATCATATGGAGTTATGGTCACGCAACATGAAAAGGACGCTGATCGAGGTTGACAACCACGTCATTTCCATTATTCTCGACATATGGATACAAATACCGCTATCGCGGCGCTGGCCGCCCTCGCCCAGTCAACAAGGCTCGACACCTTTCGTCTGCTGGTAAAGAACGAACCCGAGGGAGTGCCTGCGGGCGACCTGGCTCGCGCTCTGAGCGTGCCCCACAACACGATGTCATCGCACCTAGCGACGCTATCGCGCGCAGGACTGATCAGGAGCGAACGCCAGAGCCGATCGATCATCTACAGGGCAGATGTCGATGTCCTTCGCAACCTCACCCTATTCCTCGTCAAGGACTGCTGTGGTGGTAGCCCCGAACTCTGCGGCCCGCTGATCGCAGAGCTGACACCCTGCTGCGCTCCAGAACCGCTACGGTCGTGAGCCACAGGTCCCACTTCCTTGCCAGCGTCGGGGCATCTCCCCGTCACGGGCGAACATAATGAAACTCGCCAACCCTCCGATCTAACCAACGGACAACGCGCCATGACCGACAAGACCTATAACGTGCTGTTCCTCTGCACGGGTAACTCTGCACGCTCTATTCTCGCCGAATCCATCCTTAACCAAGAGGGTAAGGGATGCTTCCACGCTTTCTCCGCGGGCAGCTATCCCAAGGGCGATGTGAACCCGCACGCTCTCAAGGAATTGGCTGCCCTCGGCTATCCGACCACGGGCTTCTCATCGAAAAGCTGGGATGTCTTCGCAGAACCAGACGCCCCGCAGATGGACTTCATATTCACCGTCTGCGACGGCGCCGCCGGCGAAGCCTGCCCCGTTTGGCTGGGCTATCCGATGACCGCTCACTGGGGTGTCGAAGACCCCGCCGCCGTCGAAGGCACCGAAGTGGAAGTCCAGCGCGCCTTCGCTCAGGCCGCACGTTTCCTCAAGAACCGCATATCCGCATTCCTCAGTCTGCCGCTTTCGTCGATCGACAAGCTGGCCCTCGACCAGCATCTCCGCCAGATCGGCGCAATGGCTGGCTCCACAACTTCCCGGGAGAAGGCAAGCTGATGTCTACGTTTGAGCGATACCTAACCATCTGGGTCTTCCTGTGCATCGTCGTCGGGATAGCTCTCGGCCATCTGATGCCAAGCGTGTTCCAAGTGATTGGCGCGGCCGAAGTCGCCAAGGTCAACATTCCCGTTGCCATCCTGATCTGGCTGATGGTCATCCCGATGCTTCTGAAAATCGACTTCGGATCGCTGTCCAAGGTCGGCCAGTACTGGCGCGGGATCGGCGTGACGCTGTTGATCAACTGGGCGGTCAAGCCGTTCTCCATGGCCCTCCTCGGCTGGCTGTTCATCGGCTGGCTCTTCAGGCCACTGCTCCCCGCCGACCAGATTGATTCCTACATCGCTGGCCTGATCATTCTTGCCGCCGCCCCGTGCACCGCCATGGTCTTCGTCTGGTCGAACCTGACGAAAGGCGAGCCTCACTTCACATTGAGCCAGGTCGCGCTGAACGACGCGATCATGATCGTCGCCTTCGCCCCGATCGTTGGCCTGCTTCTCGGCCTTTCGGCGATCACGGTGCCATGGGATACACTGATGATGTCGGTGGCGCTCTACATCCTGATCCCGGTGGTCATCGCTCAGGTTCTGCGAGGCAGGCTAACGGCAGGCGGAAAGACAGCGGCCCTTGACGGTCTCCTGGCCAAGCTCCAGCCATTGTCCCTCGTTGCCCTGCTTGCGACGTTGGTCCTGCTATTCGGGTTCCAGGGTGAGCAGATCGTCGCCCAGCCGACCATCATCGCCTTGCTGGCCGTCCCAATCCTGATCCAGGTCTACTTCAATTCGGGCCTCGCCTACATCCTCAACCGCATCTCCGGTGAACAGCATTGTGTCGCTGGCCCGTCCGCGCTCATCGGAGCCAGCAACTTCTTCGAGCTTGCGGTCGCTGCGGCGATCAGTCTGTTCGGCTTCCAGTCCGGAGCGGCGCTCGCCACCGTGGTGGGGGTTCTCATCGAGGTTCCGGTCATGCTCTCGGTCGTCTGGATCGTGAACCGTTCAAAGGGCTGGTACGAGAGCAGCCCTTCCGTTGCCAGAAACACCGTCACGCAAGACATCGCCACCGAAAGGGCATGACATGGACGTTACTATCTATCACAATCCCGACTGCGGCACGTCGCGCAACACCCTTGAAATGATCCGCAACGCTGGCATCGAGCCTACGGTCATCGAGTATTTGAAGACACCGCCATCCCGCGAAACCCTCGTGAAGCTGATCAGCGATGCCGGAATGTCGGTGCGCGAAGCCATCCGCGAAAAGGGCACGCCCTATGCCGATCTCGGCCTCGACGACCAGGCCCTTTCGGACAACCAGCTTCTCGACGCCATGTTGGAGCATCCGATCCTGATCAACCGTCCCTTCGTCGTGACACCCTTGGGTACCAGGCTTAGCCGGCCATCCGAGGTCGTCCTCGACATCCTGCCAGATACACACAAGAGCGCATTTGCGAAGGAAGACGGCCAACAGGTCCTCGATGCGGAGGGTAAGCGTATTTTATGAACTTGCCGCCGCTAGCCTCCGTCACCTCCGCCTGCCGGATGTCGAATCCCTTCGCCCTGCGTTTTCGACACACAGACCACGTATCCTGGTTCTCTACGGATCATTGCGTGAGGTTTCGTACAGTCGCCTGCTTGCGCACGAGGCCCGTCGCCTGCTCGAACATTTTAGTTGCGAGGTCCGCCTATTTGACCCCAAGGGTCTGCCGCTCCCGGATGAAGCCCCGCCGAGCCATCACAAGGTGCAGGAACTCCGCGAGCTTTCCGAGTGGTCGGAAGGACAGGTCTGGGAAAGCCCGGAGCGCCACGGCGCGATGAGCGGGATCATGAAATCGCAGATCGATTGGATTCCGCTGTCGATCGGCTCTGTGCGGCCGACCCGAGGAAAAACGCTGGCTGTCATGGAAGTCTCCGGCGGCAGCCAGTCATTCAATGCGGTCAACCAGATGCGCATTCTCGCCGCTGGATGCGGATGATCACGATTCCGAACCAGTCTTCCGTGCCCAAGGCGTTCCAGGAGTTTGACGCCAATGGTCGCATGAAACCGTCACCCCTATACGATCGGGTCGTGGACGTCTGCGAGGAGCTGGTGAAGTTCACAATCCTGACGCGCGATGCATCCAACTGTCTGACCGACCGTTACAGCGAGAGGAAAGAAGATGCGGCGAACCTGGAAAAGCGTGTAGCGTTGAAGTCCATCTCTCACGAGGTGGTTTTTCCCCGGAGTTGAGTATGACTCCGGGGATGCGCCTGGGTCGTCTCCCATGCCGGGAAGAAGGCGAACCAGAAGTCGTGTTCACCTGGGTGTGGGTGGAGACTTCGGATAGAACCCCGCCTTCGTGCTATCCAGGAGTTAGTTCCTCGGCAAGCGCCGAGAAATGATCCCACTGGGTGATCCTGTCCATCGAGAAGTGCCTGAAGGCGAAGCCAGCGGGTGGCTGGGCGAGCAGTTCTGGCAATGCAGATTCCGATGAAGCCGCCCCTTTGTTCCGAGATGATTGCGCCCCCGGATTCCGGGATGATCTCGCCCCCTTGAGGCTGGGGTCGTGCTAGCTGTGATTGTTGTCAGTTCAATCGTGTAGCGAGTCAAGATTTCCGGCGCTGATTTCGCCGCAAGCTTTCGCCGGATAGGTCTATCCGATGCGCGTTGTGAACGAGGCGGTCGAGGATGGCATCGGCGCCGGCGACGGTTGTCATCGATAGATTATCGGGAAAGACGCGGCAGGCTCATGCCCGCTGGAGCGAAACGCTTCCAGATTGGATCGAATGCCACCTGCTGGCGCTCGAGGCTTTTGGCGGGGCGCCGGCATTGCTTGTCCCTGACGACGCCAAGGTCGCGGTCATCAAGGCCTGCCTTTTTGATCCGCAGGTCAATCGGACCTACACCGGAATGGCGGCTCACTACGGCAGTGCCGTTCTGCCGACATAGGCGGGCCGACCGCGTGACAAGGGGAAAGTCGAGGCGGCGGTTCGCATCGTCGGGCGCTGGCTTCTCGGACGGCTGCGTCACCGTGTGTTCTATAGCCTTGCCGATGTAAACGCGGCGATCGGCGTGTTCTCCGCCGTGTCGGGCACACAAAACGACAGCTGTTCGAAGAGCTTGTTTATCCCACCCTGCGCCCGCTGCCCGTCGAACGATATTCTTTGCGGAATGGAAAATCCGCCGGGCTGGCCTCGATTATCATGTCGATATCGACAAGCATTATTACTCCGTGCCCTATCGGTTTGCCCGCGAGCCCGCAGCAGTTGTAAAGCGCTGCTTCCAGCACCGCATCGCTGTCGTCGCCCAGTGCCACGAAAGACCAGCAATCTCCACACGGCGCAGCGTCTCCCGCACGGTCGAGGGAGCCACACCGACACGCAGCGCATTCGACTTGTGGCCGAGCCCTTCTGCAAATCTGTATCTCAGAATCTCGCGGACACGCCGCATCTTTAGTCTCTCCGCTGGCATCGCGTTCCTTCCTCTCAGCGCAACTGAAAGGTCGAACGTCTCACCAACAGAACACCCCGTCAAACACCCCAATCAGGGGGCGACATGCCTCGGAATTTGCAACTCCGGTTCCTCGAGCAACTCTACCGGATCGAAAAGCAGGCAAGAGACAAAACCCCAGATGCCGGGGAGACGAAGGTCGACTGCATTCGCCGTTTCCGCCAACAGCACAGCTTGCCTGTCCTGAACGCCCGAAAGACATGGCTCGACAAAATCGCGCCAAAGATCGTGCCGGATACCAAGCTCGGCGATGCCGTGTCCTACACCCTGAACCAATGGGATTACCTCACGCGTTACACCAGCGACGGCAGGATGCCGATCGATAACAACATTCTGGAACGCGAGATCAGAGTTTTTGCCACCGGCAGGAAATCGTGGCTGTTCAGCGATACCGTCGACGGAGCCAAGGCCAGCGCCGTGATCTACAGTCTCATGCTGACTTGCCGCGCCTGTGGCGTCGACCCGCTCGCCTGGCTGCGCCACGTGCTCGCAGCGTTGCCGCAGCGGAACCACGAGGCCGAAATCGGCGACCTGTTGCCGTTCAACTTCTCCAAAAACCCTGCCGCCTAGTCGAGCTGCAAATTCCGAGGCATG
>UBTA01000121.1 GCA_900468065.1 Hyphomicrobiales bacterium
GCAGACGGTTGGAGGCGTTTAGCTTGCCTGCGCCCCGCGGCTCCTTCGTTAGCTTAAAGTCACGTTTTGCCTTGTATTTGGAAAGCTTGTCGTCTGCCATCGAACCCTCGGAACACTTTCGCTGATAATCGCCATAACGCGCGTCCTCTACAAAAGATGCGTAAGCCGCGGGCTGCTGGCGAATTAGCCGCTTGCCTTTGGCCAAAGTGGCCACAGATGAGGAACAAACGCGTCGTCACATCGTTCACGAAGAATTCCCACGGAGTATCTTGCATGGCACCTCGGTCATTCTGGAAAGGCTACCTCAAGCTTTCTCTGGTGAACTGCGCGGTCTCCATGGTCCCAGCGACCACCGAGAGTGAAAAAGTACGGTTTCATACCCTGAACCGAGCCACGGAAAACCGTGTCGTCAGCCGCTACGTGGATTCCGTGACCGGGCGGGAGGTTGACGAAGACGACGAGGTCAAGGGTTTCCAGCGCGGCGAAGACGAATACGTGATGCTTGAAGACGATGAGATAGATGCCGTCGCCCTCGAGAGTACCCGTACGATAGATATCGAGACCTTTGTCCCAAAAGATTCGATCGAATGGATTTGGTACGATACACCGCATTACCTCACACCGAGCGATAAGGTTGGAGAGGAAGCGTTCGCCGTCATCCGCGAGGCGATGGCTACCAAGGGCGTGGTCGGAATTGCTCGCCTGGTCATGTATCGGCGCGAACGGGCCGTGATGCTCGAACCCCGTGACAATGGCATCGTCCTTTGGACGCTGCGCTATGGCGACGAAGTGCGTGATCCCAACGACTACTTCAAAACGATCGGACCCCAAAAATCCGAATCCGACTATATGCAGCTCATGGAAAAGTTCATCGAGGCTCGCTCAACGCCATGGGACCCTTCGATCGTTGATGACCCGGTCCAAGACCGCATCCTTGACATGATCGCTGCCAAGAAAAAGGGCAAATCGAAGAAGAAGGCCGCCCCGAAGGTGGAGAGCGAGGGTCCGAGTAACGTGATCAACATCATGGACGCTCTCAAGAAGAGCCTGGAAGCGTCCAAAAAAAAGTAACCTCCGAAATAGTTAGCCCGCCTTTCGGGTCGGAGCACTTTTCTTCCGTGGAGTGTCGGAGCTTTTCGATTTCTTGCTTGGCTTTTTCGCATCGGACTTGAGGCCAGCACTCTGCCGCAACGCATCCATCAGATCCACCACCTTCGTGGGTTCCGGAGCCGGGCGCGGTTTGATCTTCCTTCCCTCAAGCTTGGCCTTCACAACTTCCGTCAGCGCCTCTTCATAGCGGTCGTCGAACTTGCTGGGATCGAATTTGCCCATCTTGCCACCGATGATGTGGTCGGCGAGATCGAGCAGTTCCTTTTCGATTTTCAGCTTCGGCGCGTCGCTGAAGGCATCCTCGGCCGAGCGGACCTCGTATTCGAAATTGAGTGTTGACGCGACCAGCCCTTTTCCATGCGGTCTGATCAAAAGCTTACGGACTCGGCGGAACAGCACTGTTTCAGCAATGGCGGCCACCTTCTTCTTTTCGAGACCGTCACGGATCAAGGTGAAGACTTCGAGGCTCTGCTTATCCGACGGGGAGAGGTAGTATGGCTTGTCGAAGTAGACATCATCGATGTCATCGCAGCCGATGAACATGTCTGCGTCCAGCATCTTATCAGCGTCAGGAACTGCTGCGGCAACTTCTTCAGGCTCGAAGACGACGTAGTGGCCGTTGGAATCTTCATATCCTTTAACCTGGTTTTCCCGCTCCACGACCTTACCCGTTTCGCTGTCAACGAACTCGCGTCGGACGCGGTTTCCGGTTTTGCGGTTCAGAGTGTGGAACGCAATTCGCTCTGAGGTTGACGCTGCGGTATAGAGGGACACGGCACACGTAAGTTCACCGATCTTCAGAAACCCTTTCCAGTTCGCGCGTGGTGCCATCGGACATCTCCCCTGTAAAATTGAAAAATGCCCTCGAGCAGCTTTAGTTCCGCGGACAGCATCTCAGCTCCACGAGACATGCGCTTGAAGAAACTCCTACTGAGACTGTGCCCATTTGAAGCGGATGAACCATCACCAGTACCGCGTGCGCTCGAATTATTGTTCGGGCATTAATAAAGTTAATAGCCAGCCCCTGGGGTTGGCGTACACTAGGATCACCAGTCGCACTGCACCACCCTTTCCCTCGGCCGCGACTGTTTGAGAGACTATCTGCTCTTGCCCAACTTCGATGGAGCAGAGCTATGTCTCTTTTTGAATCATTTCCCACTGTTGTGTCCGTGACCGACGTCGTCCTCATGGTGGAGGACGAGCCTTTTATCGCAATCGATATGGAAGAGACGCTCTTGAAAGCGGGGTATACGGTTGAAGCGCGCTCGTCGCGGACCGATGCCTTGACGTGGCTTTATGACAATACCCCATCTGTCGCCATTCTGGATGTATATTTGAAAGATGGGGACGGCACTGAGATCGCGTTGATTTTGCAGGCCCGTGGGGTGCCCATCATCTTTTGTTCGGGCGGAAGCCCTAGCGACCTTCCCGAGGACTTCCGAGCCGCATCGTGGGTTCACAAGCCTTTTATGGACGGTGAGCTTCTACGCGCAGTCAGCAATGCAAGCCGAACAACCCTGTCCGTTCCGCAGATGGAGGCGCGACCATAACCATGGAATCATCACAGCGGCGGCCAAGAGGTACATCTCCTTACGGCGACTTCGAACAAGCAAAGGCGTTCGCTACAGCCAGTGAAAAGACCCGCCTCGCCGACGCAAAGGAAAAAACCAGGATGCTGCGGGAAGCTCGGTTAAAGAGCGAAATATCTGAGACGGCCAATTCCTGATCGGCCAAACTAGCTGCGGCTAATCATGCCTCGCGCAGATCTGCAGGCCTCCTGTTTTTGGCGCGGCGTACACCGCGCAAATGCAGTTGTCCGGTTGGGAACTTGCTCCGTCTCACGCCCCCAGACGATCGAAAATGTTAAAGCGCTACTTGAGGCGAACGACGTTGCCATTGACCGTGCGCTTGGGGTTCTCCACGCCAATGGTAGCATCAAGTTGGTCGAGGGAACGGATGTTTGGCTGGTTGAGACGTTCGTGCAGGCCAGATGGTCAAATTAAAAGAACGAGGTGGAGTATGTCTGATAGCCACAAACAATCGCCTGCCGTAGCGTCTGTGAAGAAGGAGCCGCGGAGCGAGCCGGCCGTGATGCAAAGATCGACCTCTACAGCGCCTTGAAAGACTCGTTTCCTGCGTCGGAGTCTGTGTCAATGACTATCACATCCATATTGTCCGGGAGGACCGACCGGAAAGCGCCGAGCGTAACGTTGACAACGTGATAGCGGAAAATCCGATAGTGGCCGTATTCGCGGTTGCGCCTTTTTCACATTTGTTTGGCGCTCCGTTAGCGCTCCAAGGAGCGAACGATGCGTCCAATCCAGTCAATTCCTCGCCCTGACGGCGACCCAACCGTTGAAAACGCGGTTGAACCCATCCGACCGTCGTTCGACGACCAAAGAGTGGAATGGGGTGGACACAGGACGTTGCCGAGGCTGCCATCAGGCAGCTGGCAAGCGAACACCTCTGTGCGAGGGGTGCATTTGCCGACTGAGGCAAGTGGTTGACTGGGCTTATCCAGAACGTCCGATCAAGCATAAACTAGGCGGTCATGATCGCCAAGTCTTTGCTCGCCCTCTACCGCCACACGTAACCTTTAGCTGTCGACGGAACTAATGCGACGACTTTGAGTTCACAGGCATCAAAACCCTGTGAAGGACCAACGTTATGACAGCTCCTATCTCAACCAACCTCTCCCACGACCCGGGATATGGTGTTGAATCGTCGGCAAAAGCCGCCCTCAATAAAGTCTCATGGGGCGCGATCTTTGCTGGTGTCGCGATCGCCTTGAGCACCCAGTTTCTTTTAAATCTGCTCGGTGTCGGCATCGGCGCAGCTGTTCTTGACCCGGCAACGTACGACAATCCTGAAGCCAGCACCTTTTCCATCGCAGGCGGCATCTGGTTTGTCGTTGCAGGCATCATCGCCTCTTTCGTGGGCGGGTATGTGTCCAGCCGGCTTTCCGGTCGTCCCAGCAATTCGACTGGCGGCTACCAGGGTGTCACATCGTGGGCCGTCACGACCCTTATCGTGCTCTACCTTCTGACCACGTCGGTCGGCGCATTGGTCGGCGGCGCCTTCAGCGGTCTTTCCTCCATCGTCAGTGGCGTTGGGTCGACAGCCGCTACGGCGGTCACTGCCGCCGCCCCAGCGATCGCCTACTCCACAAACCCGATGGGTGGCATAGAACAGCAGATCCGCTCGACGACGGGCAATGATCCTCAGGCTCTCCAGAACGCGGCAGTCTCTGCAATGCAGGCCGTCGTAATGGGCGACGAAGCGACTGCTGACGAGGCGCGCAACCGTGCTGCCGATGCCATCGCAAAGGCTCAGAGCATCCCGGTCGACCAGGCGCGTGCTCAGGTCGACCAATACGAAAAGACCTATCGCCAAAACATGGCGGCGGCGAAGCAAAAAACAATCGACGCGGCACAGGCAGCAACCGCTGCAGTGTCGGCCGGAGCGATCCTTGGTTTCCTGGCTCTCGTTTTTGGAGCGATCGCTGCCTGGTTTGGCGGTGTCTATGGCACCAAGCGTGCGCTTGTATTCGATGTTTCTGGTCGTCGCATCTCGTAATTACCAGCCGCTGGCATTGGGCCGGCGGCATCCTCAGAGAAAGAATGGAAAATCCAATGGCCGCAACAAAAAAACTCCAAGATCTGTTCCTCGACACGCTTAAAGACGTGTATTTCGCCGAACAAAAGATCGTCGAGACGCTTCCAAAGATGGAAGAAGCTGCCACAAGCATGCAGCTCAAGGACGCTTTCACAAAGCACCTTGCTGAAACGAAGGTCCACGTCGAGCGCCTCGAGCAGGTGTTTGAGATCATCGGCGAGGAGCCGGAGGCAAAGACCTGTGACGCAATTCTCGGCATCACAGACGAAGGCGCCGAAATCATGGAAGAATACGAAGGCTCCCCTGCATTGGACGCCGGTCTTCTCGCCGCTGCACAAGCGGTCGAGCATTACGAGATGTCGCGCTACGGCACCCTCCGCACCTGGGCGCTGGAGTTGGGCCTGAACGATGCCGCCGGGCTCCTGCAGACGACGCTTGATGAGGAGCAGGCGACCGATCTGGCTTTGACCTCCATTGCGACATCCGTTGTCAATCAGAAAGCCGAAGGCTGAACGAGAAGGTCCTTGGATCCACCGTTTCAGCGGTGGATCCTTCAACTTCAGGAGGGTGTAATGGAAAACATTGGCCGTCTTTACTGAAACTCTAGCAAGGAGGGTTTCTCTTCATTTTAGACAATCGTGAAAAATGACCGGGACCGCGCGAGGAGCTTAAAGATGCGGCTATCATCGCGGTAATTCAGATTGCTGCGAGTAAGAGCAAGCCGAACAGCAAAAGAAACGGCAGACTGGTAGGCAGTAGGACCAATCTGCCGTGGGAAGGAACAAGCGGCTTGAGTGAAGAGGAACACTATAAGCCACACCTAAACTATGACACATCCTGTTTGGATAGCAATTCCGCGCTCCAGCTAAGGCGCAAGAAAACAAGCAAAGACTTATACTTACGAAAACGATCAGCGAACCCTTCACGAACAATCGATGATTTCTTGTCCGTACCTACCACTTTAGGTCTAGTGGGGTATACCTATATCGCTGTCACTGTTCCGTGCTGGTCTTCACTTCTTCGCTTGATGGACGACGAACCCCATAAAGCGACAGCACTTCATCAAGAAGACTATTTGCGCTCTCTTCATCAAGTTCGATACGGGATTGACCTTGATCGGTCTCTAGTGTCAACAAACCCCGTAAAGGGTTTTGTGACAGCAACATCATACTAGTTTTTAGCAGCTTAGGATTATAGACATCAATAATCATTGTAAGCATCCGTTCTAATGAAAATGTGGCAAATTATTCGCTTATTTTAGCCGCACATAATACTAAGAAATGTATTTCATCTGTTTAGCATAAGTCAAGGATTACCTTCGAATTCTTACATTATCCTAACCTGCACTCGGGCTTATGGTGTTCGATGCTTTCGTATCGGGTATAGTCTTGATGAACACCACTCATCACGAGACAGAGAATCTCAAATACGCGCGAAAGAAAATTGCCTACCTACAAGAAAAGTCGGGTACCCTTCATTTTCAAAAGACCACAATCAAAAACGTTCTCACAGGTGGGGAAACATGCATCCGCCGAAACTCGACCTGCAGGATCGCAGTCTAATTTAGCAGTAACTAATTCTAATGGCTATGGCGAAAAGGAATTTGCGATGTCACAAGACCCATTCATTGCCTCGCTGAACGCCAACATTGCGGCTGCCGTCGAAGACAAGCAAAGCGCCCTGTCGCTTGTCTTGAAGGCTGAGACTGCACAGAATAAACAGGCACTTATTGCCGCTGAAGCCGCCGCATACCGTGCAGATAAGGCAATTGCCGTATTTGAGGATGCATCGACAATACCGCAAGAAGTCAGAGCATCCGTCAACATAGAGGCGGGTTTGGTACACCTCGATATGTGCGAACGGCATTTGCGCCGTGCCAGCGAGTTACTATGCGGAGGCTAGGGCAGCGGCAACGATTTGCACTCTGTTAGCCAGACCTTAAATGGGAGCGTATAATTAACGCCACATATATCGGGTCGCCAATTATCCAGACTTATCTTCAAATGGATTGCTTTCGATGCTCAATTCGGGCCTTCAAAGGATTGTAAACCTCCTTGTGAATCTGGCCAACAAGGCGGCTGCTGCATCGGGTATCGAGCGCTCGTCAATTGAGGACTATATTCGGACCTTGCGTATCGTGCCATTCGTCGGGGCATTGAAGCTTAATGCTTTAACAGCGCCACGACTGAGGACCTATGAGGATCAAATTCGGGATGAAGGACGATCCGCTTTCACGATCCGGCGCACCAAAACGACTTTGGGGACGCCGCTGGCTGACGCTTAAAGTCTTGGACTTGTCATCGATGCCGTGCGCGACACATGATCGACCCGGCCGCAACAAAAGGATTGAGAGGCGTGCTAAGGGCCGGTTGAAGGTTGGCTAGACATTCCAGCACAGGTAGAGAGGCCTCTCACGGACGTTGTGTCGGGCCGCTGGCTGCCACTCATCGCAACTGCGATCTTTAGCGGGCTGCGTGCAATTGCGCTGGCAAGATGTCGATTTTGAAAAGAGCACAATTCATGTTCATCAACGCGCCGACCGCTAAGACGCGATAGGCCGTCCTAAGTCGATCGGTCGTGCATCTGAGCCACGCGGTTGCACGGGCAGAAGCCGGGACAATCAAGGCCGGTCGGCGGGTTCTGGAATCGCTGACATCGGTGCTCGCAGCCTATCAGCCGTTTCATGCCGCCCATGCCGAACTGCTGTCGCACAGCGGACAGGACAGCGCCGCACTCGCCGCGTACGATCGGGCCATCGACCTTGCCTCGAACCCGTCGGACGCAATCTCCCTCAGGCAACGCCGCGCACAGACCGTCGAAATCGCCTGATCTATTCGCCAGCCTTTTCCAGCGGCATCAGCGTGAACAGCTCCTGGGCACGTTTGACGCCGCGTAGCGCGTAGCGGCCGATGGAGACGACTTCCGAATTTCGCGGCGGCGGTGCGGCGGCAACGAATTGCGATGACATGATGACGCTGCGATCGACGAAACGGCACATCGAGGCGATGCGACTGACCTCATTGACCGCCGGGCCGATAACGGTGAAATCCAGCCGGTCGCTCGAGCCAATATTGCCATAGAAGACATCGCCGATATGCAGGCCAAGATAGACCTCGGTGACGGGGCGCCCTTCAAGCAACCGCAATTCGTTCAAGCCTTTCAGCTTTGCACGCAAACTCTGTTCGGCAAGCAAGGCCCTGCTGCATGCGTCCTCGCGTTCCTCGGCTTTGAAGATCGCCAGCGTGCCGTCGCCGATCAGCTTCAGCACATTGCCGCCAGCTTCGTGGATGGAGGAGATCACCGCATCGGCATAGTCGTTGAGGAACGGGATGATCTCGTCCGGCGGCAGGTTGTCGGAGATGCGGGTGTAGTTCTGCAGGTCGGAAAACCACAGCACGGCGGAAATCCGCTCGGCCTTGCCGCGCGAGATACGGCCTTCCAGCACCTGTCTGGCGGCATCTTCGCCGAGATACACCTCGGCAATGGTCCGCGAAATCCGTGTCAGCGATCCCGACTTGATCGCAAGTGCCAGCACCGGAACCATTTGCCGAAGGGCTGCCAGATCTTCCTCGCGAAAGCCCTCCTCGTCCATCGTCGTCCAGTGCGAATAAAAGCAGTCCATATCGCCGATGTGGCTATCCTGGGCGAAGCGATGGATCATCGCGATATAGTCCTTATGCCCGGCCGCCAGCATCACATCCAGCATGTAGAAATCGGCGGGATCGCCGAAAGCGAGACGCCGGCGAATTTCGTTCTGATTTTTCTCGCGCAGATGAAAGAACGCCGAGCGCTCCCAGTTTTCGGCCGAGACACCCTCGTTGGTCGGTCCGTATTCAAAGGCTGCTTTCACCGGTTCCTTGCTGTCCCATTGGAAGGCCCGTCCCTCGTAGACCGGATGCAACGTATCGATCAGCGCAAGGCCGCGATCAAGCCGCATGCCGGCGGCGCGGACGCGCTGACAGAAGCCGTTGACGATGTCCATTTCATCGGTGCCCTTCAGACCCTGCGTCGTCAACCAGGCGGAAATCTCGCTGATATCGTCTGCGTTCATGTTGATTTCCTTGATTCCTACTGACATTCACACGTTTAGCCCATAACCCGCCGATCCGGAACGATTTTGGGGAACGGCGGGTTCGGATGGACGGGCCGTGCAGGGAGGACGTGCGAGGGGATGGTTGAAGTGTCGCGCATGTGGGTGGCCGGCAGCCAAAAGGCAAGGCTCAACACACTTCTTTTTATATATCGTTCTGGCGTGCGATAAATTCGCGGGATAGCCAGTCGATGAAAACGCGCACCCGCAGCGACAATTGGCGGCTGCGGGGATAAAGCAGCGAGACGGGCGTGCGCGACGGCGGATTGTCCGGCAGAATGGCAACAAGTGTACCGTTTTTCAGGTCCTCTTCCAGCGAGTAGCGGGGGGCCTGCATGATGCCGAGCCCCAGCCGCGCCGCTGCCGCCAGCGTATCGGCACCGTTGACGGACACCACCGCCGGCAGCGACACGGTACGGATGCCGCCTCCCACCGTAAACTCCAGCGGCAGAAGGCCACCGATTGCCGTCGACCAGAAGCCGATCATCTGGTGGCCGGAAAGATCGGTAGTGCTTTTCGGCAGGCCGAAGCGGGCAATGTACTGCGGCGAAACGCAGGTCACCTCTTCGAGAAGGGCGACCCGCCGGGCGATCATGTCGCTGTCGTGCAAGTCGCCGACGCGCAGCACGCAGTCGATCCCTTCGCGGACCAGATCCACCAGCCTGTCGCCTTCGCTCATATAGAGTTGGAGATCCGGATACTCCTCAAGGAATGCCGGCAATCCGGGCAGAACGAAATGCCGAGCCAGCTTGCCGTGCACATCGACGCGCAGCAGACCCTTCGGCTTGGCACCGGCAAAGGCGCCCTCCGCATCCTCGATATCGGACAGAATGGTCAGGCAGCGGCGGTAATAGGCCTCGCCGTCAAGCGTCGGACTGACATGGCGTGTCGTCCGCTGGAGAAGCCGAACGCCCAGCCGGGTTTCCAGCTGTTTCACCGCATCGGTCACCGTCGAGCGCGGAAGGCCCGTGTCTTCGGCGGCCAGCGTAAAACTACGCCGCTCCACCACGCGCGAAAACACCCGCATCGCTTCAAATCTGTCCATGGGGAATTGTTCGCCATTTTCGAATAGTGATGCCGAATAATCGCTCATTATCCGCAGAATGAAAAGGTGCTGTTCTCCTCATCCAATTGCGCTGCGGCGTGACTAATCAAGGAGAGAGAAAATGTCAGACAATAGCAGCAAAGTTGCCATCGTCACCGGCGCCTCGCGCGGCATAGGTGCCGCCATCGCCGAACGCCTTGCCAAAGACGGTTTCACTGTCGTCATCAACTACTCCGGCGATGCCGCGCCCGCCGAAGCACTGGCCCGGAAAATTGAAGACAAGGGCGGCCGTGCTCTGACTGCAAAGGCCGATGTCAGCGAGGCCGAGGCCGTGCGTCAAATGTTCGACGCGGCCGAAGCTGCCTTTGGTGGCGTCGATGTGCTCGTCAACAATGCTGGCATCATGACACTATCGTCGCTCGCCGAAAGTTCCGACGCCCTGTTCGACCGTCAGGTCGCCATCAACTTGAAGGGCACGTTCAACACACTCAGGGAAGCGGCAAAGCGTCTGCGTGATGGCGGCCGGATCGTCAATTTTTCAACCAGTGTCGTCGGCCTGAAGCTCGAAAATTACGGCGTCTATGCCGCCACCAAGGCGGCCGTCGAAACGCTGACCGCCATCCTGTCGAAGGAACTGCGCGGCCGCTCGATTACCGTTAATGCGGTGGCCCCCGGTCCAACGGCCACAGACCTTTTCCTCAACGGCAAGAGCGATGAGCTGATCGCCCGTATGTCGAGGATGAACCCGCTCGAACGCCTCGGCACGCCGGAGGACATCGCCTCCGCCGTCGCCTTCCTTACCGGGCCCGACGGCACCTGGATCAACGGCCAGATCCTGCGCGCCAATGGCGGCATGGTCTGAGCGCACGAACCAGAATGGCGCGGCACAATCTGCACCGCACGGCCCGGCAATCCCGAATTCCAACGCACATCAACAGCTTCGACGCCACCCACATTTTAGAAGGAACAGGGCAATGACCAAGCAAATCATCGGCGTCACCGGCGCCTCCAGCGGTCGTCGACATCGTCAACAGGCGCTTCGGCACCCGGCCGTTCCGCGTCCATGTGGATCCGTCTCAGGATGGCGCCGAGATCGTCAGCGGCGTTGCCGAACGCGTGCGGGCCGAAATGTTCCGCAATATAGGCCTGTCAGACCTTCTGAAGCCCATCGACAACGGCTGAACTGCAATCGAACGGCCCCGGACGATCGGAGAGCCGGCTCTCCCACACACAGATCTCAAGGAGAAAACAATGACCTCCGAAATCAAAGCGGCGCCGGCCCCGACCTCGGCGCGCTTTACCATGCTGACGCTTGCGGCTGCGCTCACCGCTGCCATGCCCGCAACCGCATCCGCCAGCCTCGGCTGGCCAGTCTGGGTGATGTTCATGGGCTGGGTGGCGTTCTTCACCCGCGGCCATTCCGCCAGCGGCGCATTCTTCAGCTATCTGTGCCTTGTCATCGGCATCGCCTTGGGTTCCGGCGCGGCTCTCGCCGTCGGCGCTCTGATACCGCTGATCGGTCCACTCGCCTTCAGCCCGGTCGTCTTCATGGTGGCGATCGCCGTCGTTTCGCTGCGAGCTCTGCCACCGCTCAATAACGTGCCGGCCTATTTCCCCGGCCTGAACACTTTCTTTGCCCATCTCGAACCCGGAATCCTCGTCATCTCCGAACTCGCCGCCTTCAGCGGTCTCGGTTCCTTCGCCGCCTGGATCGCCCACAAGCTGCAGACGCAAATCCTGCGAACGCAGAGACCGCGCAAGACCGAGACATAGAAGACCGGGTGAAACTCCGGTCTTTCGCGAATTTCGTTCCGCCCCGCTTGCAGAACGGCCGCTTGCCCCTGGAAGGGCTGCGTTTAGCCCGGGACGACGGAAGGAAAATCTTAAATAACACACGCATGCCGGATCACGTCTTTTCCGTGGTGACACGATGTCCGAATGATGTAAGTTACCGTTGAAGATAGCATCGCCTGTTTGATATAGCTGCGGCTTCAACGGCTGGGGCAACCAGCGGGTAAACCTCTACCGACTTGAAATATTTGCTGATTTTGAAATACGCAACTTGGCCATGCCCGTGCCCGGACTGCCCGAAATCACATGAAGTCTGGCAAGCCTGACCAATCAAAAACGTCAAGAACTGCCGCGCGCAACCGCGTGGGATAATGGGTTTCATGCGCTTTTAGGGGGCTCACCATGGTACGACACTGGCTTGTTCCGGCACTACTGCTTTTCTCAACGACAATCTACACAGGCCCCTCCCTCGCACAGGAACAACCAAAGGCCGCGGTCACCGTGGCCAAGCCCGTTGTCCGCGATGTCGTCGATAGCGACGAATTTATCGGCCGCTTCGAAGCCGTCGATGAAGTGACGCTGCGCTCGCGTGTCGGCGGTTATCTCGACCAGGTCAATTTCAAGGACGGCGCGATGGTCAACAAGGGCGATCCACTCTTCGTCATCGACCAGCGCCCTTTCAAGACCGCGCTCGACGTCGCGACATCTGCCCTGGAAGTGGCGAAATCGACGCTGACCTTCGCGGAATCAGAATTCAACCGCACGCAAGCACTCGTGCAAAAAGGCACGCTTTCGGTCTCCACCCTGGATGACCGCCGCCGCGAATTGCAGTCCGGCCAGGCCAATCTACGCGGCGCCGAGGCAAGCCTTGCGCGGGCCAAGCTCGACATGGAATACACCACGATCTTTGCCCCGCTCAGCGGCCGCATCGACCGGCGGCTGATCTCCGTCGGCAACCTCGTGCAGCCGGACCAGACCGCATTGACGACGATCGTGTCGCTGGATCCGATCGACTTCTACTTTGATGTCGATGAGCGCCGTCTGCTGAACTATGCCCGCGTTGCCCGCGAACACGGCAGCAATCTGCAGGAAGGCGGCGGCGCGCTGGAAGTGTCCGTGACCATTGCCGACAGCACCGAGAAACCGTTCAAGGGCAAGCTCGATTTTGCCGAGAACCGCGTCGATCAGGAAACCGGCACGATGCGGGTGCGCGCCCGTTTCGACAATCCGAACTTCGTCCTGCAGCCCGGCCTGTTCGGCCGCGTTGAGGTCAATGCGTCCAACACCTACAAGGGTATCCTCGTTCCTGATGAAGCGATCGGCTCCGACCAGGATCAGCGCGTCGTCTACGTCGTAGCCGAGGATGGCAGCTTCGTCAGCAAACCCGTTCGCATCGGACCAAAACTCTACGGCTACCGCGTCATCCGCGAAGGCATGGCCGGCGACGAGACCATCGTGGTCAACGGCCTGACACGGCTACGGCCCGGCGTGATCGTCGATCCAAAGCTGGTTGTCCTGCCGCCTGAAGCCGCCGCGACGACGGAGAACGGTCAATGAGATTTGCTCATTTCTTCGTGGACAGGCCGATCTTCGCGTCGGTTTTGTCGATTGTGCTCCTGATTGTCGGCGGCATCGCCTATTTTCAGTTACCCGTCGCCCAGTATCCGGAAATCGCCCCGCCAACCATCGTCATCCGTACCGCCTATCCGGGCGCGGATGCCGAGACCATCGCCGATACGGTCTCCACCCCGCTCGAACAGGAGATCAACGGCGTCGAGGACATGCTCTACATGTCCTCCTACTCGACAGCCGACGGATCGATGGCGCTGACCGTCACCTTCAAGCTCGGCACCGATCTCGACAAGGCGCAGGTGCTGGTCCAGAACCGCGTTTCGATCGCCGAACCGCGCCTGCCGGAGGAGGTCCGCCGCATCGGCGTCACCACGGCAAAGAGTTCACCCGACCTGATGATGGTCGTCCACCTGATCTCGCCAAACGATCGCTACGACCAGCTTTATGTTTCCAACTATGCCCGCAGCCGCGCCCGCGATCAGCTGGTGCGGCTGGAAGGCGTCGGTGACGTCATCCTGTTCGGCGAGCGCGAATATGCGCTGCGCATCTGGCTCGACCCGGAGAAACTTGCGTCCTATGGCATGACGTCGGGCGATGTGGTGCAGTCGCTGCGCGACCAGAACGTCCAGGTGTCCGGGGGATCGATCGGGGGGCCACCAAACGCTGGCAACAATGCCTTCCAGTACACCGTCACCACGGAGGGTCGCTTCAGCGATGCCCGGCAGTTCCGCTATGTCATCGTCAAATCAACGGCAAGCGGCCGTCTTGTGCAGCTCCAGGATGTCGCCCGCATCGAGCTCGGCGCCAAGGACTATGTCACCAATAGTTACCTGAACGGCAAGGCCGCCGTCGCCATGGGTATCTTCTCACGGCCTGGCACCAATGCGCTTGAAGCTGCCGAGCAGATCAAGGCAACCATGGAAACCCTGAAAAAGGATTTCCCGCCCGGGCTTGAATACACCATCGTCTACAACCCGACGGAATTCATCTCCGAATCGATCAACGAGGTCTACAAGACCATCCTGGAGGCGGCCATTCTGGTTGCCATCGTGGTGCTGATTTTCCTGCAATCTTGGCGCACCGCACTGATCCCGATCATCGCCATCCCGGTATCGCTGATCGGCACGTTCGCGCTGCTGCTTGCCTTTGGCTTCTCGCTCAACATGCTGACTTTGTTCGGCCTCGTGCTGGCGATCGGTATCGTCGTCGACGACGCGATCGTCGTGGTGGAAAATGTCGAGCGAAACCTGGCCAAGGGAATGACGCCAAAACAGGCGGCGCATGTGACGATGGATGAGGTCGGTACGGCCGTCATCGCAATCTCGCTGGTGCTGATCGCCGTCTTTGTGCCGACGGCGTTCATCCCCGGAATATCCGGGCAATTCTACCTGCAGTTCGCGGTAACGATTTCCGTGGCAACAGCGATCTCGGCCCTGAACTCGCTGACGCTTTCGCCCGCACTTGCCGCCTTGATCCTGCGTCCGCATCAGGAACATCACGAAACCCGCAATCCGTTGACGCGTTTCGCCAGAGGCCTTGCCAACGGCTTCAACACCGGTTTTGACCGGATGACCCAGGGTTATTCCTGGGTGGTCCATCATCTGGTCTCGACCCGGATCGCGCTCGGCGCCAGCCTGGTCGTCTTTTTCGGATTGCTGACGGGTACCTGGTACATGGCGCAGATCGTCCCGCGCGGCTTCGTGCCGACAATGGACCAGGGTTATGCGATCGTTGTCGTGCAATTGCCCGAAGGCGCCTCGCTTGCCCGCACCGATGCCGTTATCCAGCGCGCGTCCGACATGATCCTCAAGGTGCCGGGCGTCAAGAATGCCGTCGCCTTCTCCGGCTTCAACGGCGCGACCTTTACCAATGCGTCGAATTCCGGCGTGGTTTTTGCCGCCTTCGACACGTTCGAGGAACGCCTGAAGCATGGCTATAGCGCCAACCAGATCATCGGCCAACTCTACGGCACGATGCAAAGCATCGAGGAAGCCTTCATCATCGCCGTACCGCCGCCATCGATCCGCGGCATCGGCAATTCCGGCGGTTTCAAGATGCAGATCGTCGACCGTGAAAGCTCTGACATGCGCCGGGCTTTGGGCCTTGCCTATCAGATGATGGGTGCCGCCAACCAGACGGAAGGCCTGACCGGCGTCTTTACCACCTTCTCGGCCTCCAGCCCGCAATATTTCCTGGCGATCGACCGCGACAAGGCGCGTGCACTGAGCGTGCCCATCCCCAACATCTTCGAAACATTGTCGATCAATCTGGGCACGTCCTACGTCAACGACTTCAACGCCTTCGGCCGCGTCTACCAGGTGCGGGCGCAGGCCGACCAGCAATTCCGGCTGGACCGGGAGGATATTCTCGACCTGAAGGTGCGCTCTGCCACCGGTGCCCTGGTGCCGCTTGGAACCCTCGTCGATATCCGCGATACCACCGGCCCATCGCTGGTTCAGCGCTACAATATGTATGTGTCTGTCCCAATCCAGGGCAACCCAGCCCCCGGCGTTTCGACGGGCACTGCGCTCGACAAGATGGAAGCGCTTGCTGCACAGATCCTGCCACCGGGCACGTCGTTTGAATGGACCGACCTTGCCTTCCAGGAACGCAACACCGGCAATACGGCGATCTTCATCTTCGCCCTCTCGGTGATCTTCGTCTTCCTAGCGCTGTCGGCCCAATATGAAAGCTGGATCCTGCCATTGGCAATCATCCTCGTTGTGCCGATGGCCGTGCTCGCCGCTCTGATCGGTGTTCATTTGAGGGGCCAGGACAACAATATCCTGACCCAGATCGGACTGATCGTTCTCATCGGCCTTGCGGCAAAGAACGCCATCCTGATCGTCGAATTCGCCCGGCAAGCGCAGGATGACGGGATGAACCCGGTCAATGCCGCGATCGAGGCCAGCCGCCTACGCCTGCGGCCGATCCTGATGACTGCCTTTGCCTTCATTCTCGGCGTCGTACCGCTGATGATCGCCACAGGTCCGGGTGCGGAAATGCGCCAGTCGCTCGGCACCGCCGTTTTCTCCGGCATGCTCGGCGTCACCATCCTCGGCCTGTTCTTGACCCCGGTCTTCTACGTCGCGCTCCGGTCGGTCGGCTACAAGCCAAAGGAAAAACCGATCCCACCTGAATCAGGGATGATTTGACGAATACAAGGCCGGGCAATTCTTTGTCCGGCCTTGTGCCAACCGCCAGAGGTTTCCCTTCGAGAAGCGTAGGCCAAGTCTCCTTCCGTGGAACCGGTTCCGGTTGACGACGAAATGACATTGCAGGCGTTTGATCACTCAATCGGTCCGACAGCGGGCATTGGGCTACCGCCTGAGGCGTGCGATGAGCCAGTAAATGAAGGCGCAGAATGTCGCTGCCACATATTGCGGCGCTGCGGCTCCAAGCGTGTAGTTCGGACACGCTTTACCCACGCAGTTCAAGAGATAGAGCCCGAGCGGGATTGCGTTGGCCCCGAGCAGAATTACAGGAAGGGATGCGCCGAGTATTGCTGATCCGGCACCGAGTAAAGGGACAAAATATGACAGCTGCATCCTCTGCTTTCGGATAACCAGCAGAGGATTGTGCGGCGTTTTGCAGCATCGGGGATCAGCCGGACCGAGGAAGCGCTCTGATCACAACGCAACAAAACTCGAATTCACTCTTCGATGTCGACTTTGTCGAACCGGTGCGCACCCAAGGGTTCCATGACGTAATCTTTTACCTTCTTCGACATCGGCAGGACAACCGTGGAATGGGCCAACGGCACCCAGGGCGCCTGCTCGCTGATCATGACCTGTGCCTCTTGATACAGCTCGGTGCGCTCGTTCTGGTCCGAGCTTATACGTGCCTTCTTCAGAATCTCTTCCAGCGGTTTGTAGCACCAGTTGGCATTGTTGCTGCCGCCGACGCCCGCGCAACTGAAGAAGAAGCTGAGCAGATTGTCTGGATCACCATTGTCACTCGTGCCGCCCAACATGACGGCACCGTCGCGCTTCTGGTCGCGTGCCCTCTTCAAATACTCACCCCATTCGTAGGAGACGACCTCGGCATCGATGCCAACCTTGGCAAGGTCTGCTTGCATCAGTTCGGCCGCGCGCCTTGCATTTGGCATATAGGGGCGGCTCACAGGCATCGCCCAGAGTTTCATCTTGATATTCTTGACGCCGGCGCCGTCCAGCAACGTCCTTGCCGCCTCCGGATCATACTTATAGCCGTCAATTTGATCATTGTAGCCCCACATCGTCGGCGGCAGGATGCTCTTTGCCACCTGCCCCATTCCTTGATAGACGGCATCGACGATCGCCTGCCTGTCTATTGCCATGTTAACGGCTCGGCGTACCTCCAGCTTGTCGAAAGGGGCAACCAGTGTGTTCATTGCGAGATAGGCAATGTTGAGCCCCGGCTGTTCCATGACAGTGAGGTTCGCATTGGCTTTCAAAGCGGCCACGTCGGCCGGAGCGGGGTAGGCCGCCACGTGGCATTCGCCCGCCAGCAATTTTTGTATGCGCGTGGTCGGGTCGGTGGTGATCGCAAAGATCAGATTGTCTATCTTCGGTGCTTCCCCCCAGTAATCCGCGTTCGCGGCAAAGCGGATAGCGGTATCAAGCTGATAGTCGACGAAGCGGAACGGTCCCGTGCCCACCGGCTTGCGATCCAAGTCTTCACGCTGTCCAGATTCTGCGAGTTTGTCCGCGTACTCTTTCGATAGGATCGAGCCGAAGTTCAGAGCGAGCTTTGCCAGCAGTGACGCATCGGGCTGGTTCAGTACGAACTTGACAGTCCTGTCATCGATCTTGACGACGTCCTTGATGATGGATGGCATCTCCATCCCGTTGAACATTTCCCAACCCGCGCCGGAAATGTAGCTGTTCCACGGGTGATTTTTGTCAAGCTGCCGATTGAAAGTGAAGAGCACATCATCAGCGTTGAACTGACGTGTCGGGGTGAAATAGTCCGTCGTCTGGAAGGTCACTCCATCGCGCAATTTCATCGTATATTCGAGGTTGTTCTCCGATATGGCCCAGCTTTGAGCGAGGCCTGGGATAACATTGGTGGTGCCGCTTTCGAACTCCGTCAGGCGATCGTAGATCGTCTCGGACGAAGCGTCCCATGTGCTGTTGGTCGTGTAGAGGGCGGCGTCGAAACCTTCAGGCGCGCCTTCAGAGCAGTAGACAAGGGTCTTGGCCATCGCCGGTGTGTGGGCGACGCCCGACAGCATCGCCGCGGCAAACAGGGAAACCAGGGTTTTGCGCATTGGCGCGAATGTCGAGGTCATTGGAATCTCTCCTTCAGGAATGGTCTATGGTGACGGCCGCTCAACTCTATTCGGGTCTGCCGGCTGTCGTTCCCAGGCCGCGACCGGAAGCCCAGACCGGATCGGGCGCCGTCCAGAGCACGTCATTGCGGATCAGCTTCACCAGTTCGCCCGCCTGGAGGTCGAGAAAGCGTTCACCCTTTTCAGCCGTCGCGCTGCGTGGATCGCCCCAAGTCCCGGTGACGGGGGCGCGTTCGGAGAAGGAATAGAACCGGGATATGTCCTCTGGAACATCGACAGGGTGCGTCTGGTTGCCGAATGCCTGGCCGAACATCTCTGTTTTCACGCAGTCCGGTGCAATCGCCAGCATCACCGATGCCTCGCCTTCGCAGGCGTGATGAGGGCCACTGTCGACCTCGAAGATCTGCTTGGCCTCCTCCGATGCAAGCATCCATGGCGTCGTGGCCACGATCGGCATAGCGAACTCGACTGCCAGCTCACGCACGGCCACGGCGAGCGGTTCCATATTGCCGCCGTGGCCGTTGACGATGAACAGTCGGGAGAAGCCAAGTGCATTCAATGAGCGGACGATGCAGCGCAAGACGCGGCTCAGGGTGTCGTAGTCGAGGGAGATGGTGCCGCCGAACGGCAGGTGATGCTCACTCATACCAAGCCATTGGCCGGGGAGGACAGCGACCGGGATTTCGCCGGCAACCGCCTGGGCGGCGCGGATCGCCGCGGCCGATGCGCTCGCAGTATCGGTGATAACCGGGAGATGTGGTCCATGCTGTTCCAGCGAGCCGATCGGCAGGATAGCAAGCGCGCCGGGCTTGCCGGCCAGTTCGCGCAGATCGGGGGCTGTCATGCGCGCCCATTCAACTTCGATCTTCATGCAAGGCACCCTTTTTTCAAATGTGTTGATTTCCGTCGTTTGCGTGGTTGCCTGATGAGGCCACTGTCACCCACAGCCGGTCACGTCTGGCAGCCGCGCGCATCGATACGGATCTGGGCGACGCGTCCGTCCGTTTGCCGCAGAGAGACGCTATTGAACTGTGCGACGACGACACAGGCGTGGTTAGGAAAGACCCGAACGCGGCTGCCGATGCGCGGTGGCGCGCCTGCAAAGCGGACGAAGCCGTGTTCCTCAGAGAGGCGCTCGACTTCCCACGTTTCCTCACGCTCGCCATCCGCACTGACGACAAGTCCAAATCCGCTACCACCGGAACCGTGCGCCCCCAGGTCGGATGTCAGCGTCTTGGAGCCGGCGTCCAGGATGAAATGCGCGTCGTTGTGGGCGACGACGGTTGCGATGACGGAAAGTGCTATATCGTCCGGCGCGCAGATGCCAAGGCGCAATGCCGTGCGATCAAGGAAGGCGTAGTTGCCCGGGCGGATTTCCGTCACACCTTGCGGAATAGACGCGCCGAGGCAAGTCGGGGTCGCACCGACCGAAATGCTCGACACGCTGATGCCGGCTTGCCGCAGCCGTCCAGCCAGTTCGGTCAGCGCCAGCGCTTCCTGACTTGCAATGAGCGACAGGTCCGAGGTGTTCTTGCTGGCGTAGGAGTGGCCGGCGTGCGAGAGCAGGCCGGCAAAGGTCAAGTGCGGATGGCGGGCGATCTTGTCCGCCAACGGGAGGGCGCGCGGATCTTGCGGCTTGATACCGACCCGTCCAAGGCCGACGTCCGCCTTGAGGAATACGCCAAGCCGGAGGCCGTGCGCTCCGGCTGCAGCACCGATGGCTTCAACGCCCGTCTCGTGGGCAGCGATCAGCATCAGTTCGCTTCCCTTGTCCTTCACACTGCGGAGCAGTCGGCCAATCGATTCCGGCCTGACGATCGGATAGGCCAGGGTCACCGAGGGAACATCCGCCTCAACGAATACGAGCGCTTCATCCGGTTTCGATGCGGTCGCCCCATGCGCTCCCAACGCCAACTGCCGGCCCATAATCGCAAGACTCTTATGTGACTTGATATGCGGGCGCAGCATCACGCCGGCGGCATTTGCCCGCACCTGCATGCCGGACAGATTGCGCGCCAGCCTGTGTTCGTCGATTTCAACGTAGGGTGTCGGCAAGTCGGCAGGTCGTGGCCGGGAGAGTGCTATGCTCAAGGGTTCGGGTGTCAATTTTGTCTCCGGCAAGACCGTCTGCAAGAGGGCTGCTCCGCTTGGACGTTACAGATGCGCCCGAAGGCTGATGGCCACAGGTTTGCATATGCTGAGGATGCGATCAACAAATTTTCCTATAGGAAAATTTTTATCTGTTTTATGCAAATGGCGGCCCAACCGGTGTCGCTGATCGAAAGCAGTTGAAACTTTTCGCTGGATGCCGTCTGGATGTGCCATAGCAGGCACCCAACCCACGAGGACTTTGCATAGCCCATGGATGTCGAACCTCCGCACAACAAGACGGAAAAACTGACAGAGACGTCGACGCTTCTGGGCGATTGCCTGAGGCTCATTCGCCTGCGGGAGGGGCTGACCCTCATGGAGGTCAGCAAAAAGACCGGCATTGCGGTTTCGACGATCTCAAAGGTCGAAAACCACCAGATGTCGCTCACCTACGACAAATTGCTTCAGCTTGCGAACGGGCTCGAGGTGGGCATTTCTGAGCTGTTCAGCCCGGACAGCCATAGCCGTGGCATGGCATGGCGGTCCTATACGCCGCCGAACGAGGGGCCAAATCTACCAACAGCGAACTACAATTACCGATACCTGTGCGCTGACCTTCCAGACAAAAAGATGATTCCGATTACCGCGACTGTGCGAGCCCGCACCATCGAGGAGTTTGGCGATTTCATCCGGCATTCCGGTGAGGAGTTTATCTATGTCTTGAGGGGCTCAATCGTCTTTTATAGCGAGTTTTACAAACCACTGCCCATGGCAATGGGGTCATCTGTCTATTTTGACGCTCGCATGGGCCACGCCTACGTAAAGGACGGTAATGTTGAGGCAGAGATACTATGCCTTTGTTCAGCGCCGGAAGCTGAACTCGATTCCGTGGTGTCTCGACAGACGTCCGACTAAAGCGGAGAAATCGATTGAGGCCTTACTCTGACAGTTGAGGCGATAGGGCGCGGTTACGAGGAACGCGACATCGCTTTGCCTTCTTCGAGGAAGGTTGGTCGCCAGGTGTTGGAGTAGGCGTGCGCCTCGCGGACGCAGGTGCGTATGACGCTAACGTAAAGCCCCTTTTCCTGCAGCTTGGAAACTAGAAATGGACCGCCTTGAACGGTTCGAACCGTCGGCACGTCTTTATGATCCAACTCGCTCGATTTATCTTAGGTTTTGTGGCGTGCCGCCTTCGTAAGGAAACCGTTGAAAATCGATCTCCTACTCTTGCCAATCAGGTCGGACGCCACTCGCAAACTTGAATGGCGCCGCTGTCGGTCAGTTCGGTGCATAGGAAGTGCGAAAGCTCATCGTGCCTGATTACCGCGGTGCTCAGCCGGCCGGTCCGATACGCTCCGGTATCCAAAGCTACTCGATTTGAATAGACTTCGGGTCGAAGCGACTTCGTGATCGTGTGACCGTGTAAAACAACGTGGCCGAAGACGTCGATGTGGTCGAGGAAGCCCTCCCTGATCCAGCGCAAGTCGTATTCGCTTTGATGTGCGAGCTGAACGCCGGGACGTATTCCAGCGTGGACAAAGCAGAAGCGCCCGATCTCCTCGAATGTCAGCGCATTTTCCAGCAGGTCCACATGGTGGGGGAAGACGCGGCGGATATCTGCGGCGATGGTCTCGAAAGCAGGAACCGGGCGACTGGAATAGGCGCTCACTGTCGCGACGCCTCCCCAGTCCATCCAGTTGACTGCGTCTTCATAAGTGAGAGCACCACGAAGGAGTTCACGCAGATAAAAGTCGTGGTTGCCAAGGATCAACCGGGAACCCGGATAGCGGTCGAGTGTCGAACAGACTTGATCGAGTACCTTTGGACTGTGAGGGCCACGGTCGATCAGATCGCCCAAGAAAATCACGACCGGTTTGGATTGAAAATCGTTCGATTCAGCGGCGATGTACCCAAGCATTGCTTCGAGCAGATCGGCGCGTCCATGGATGTCGGCAATGGCATAGACGGTGGACGGCAAGCTCTCGGTCATAATCACTATATTTTCCTGCAGGCGACATTGCGCCTGGCGATGGTCCAAATTCTTGCAAGATGTCGGGACTTGGAGCAGCGAGGACGGCACCAAGGCCGAGCCTCGACGGTGGCACCACCTATAGGCCATACGGGCCATGACGCGCCATCAAAAGTGAATGTCGGCGCGAGATTTCCGTCAAGTCGTCCCCCGATTTGATATGTCGTGCCGGGATCACGGCATCATGCGCGGCTCCAGCAGCCTCGAAAGCCCAGAGCTCGCAGCCTGGCATCGAGGATGCGCCTATTACAACACAGGTTGAACTTCATGTTTTCTAACCGTTGGTTCTTTCCGCTTGAGATGGATCGAACGACGACCGCAGATCCCCCTCACACACTATAGCTTACGCCGATGTTTTAGCAAACCTGATGAAGTAGATTTTAGGCGCCGGAAGGTCGTAGTTGCCACTTTATGGAAAGAACCGAGCATTTTCCAACGGCCTTTACGCCACGCGTTTCGGCGTCACTTGAAAACACGGGACGGCTTTGGGCCGGCATGAAACACCGTCCATAATCGGAAATGGAACCGTTGGCCGAGATAGCAGGTAAGTGGGGTTCCCTCATGGCCATGCATGAATGCACGGCCATGCGGTGGCGTTGATACCATCCAACCGCCCGCGACGACAAATGAGTGGCCTATCCTTTGGGCGTCGGCCAGACGTTAACAAAAGCAGGATCGTCGAGCGAAACTGGCCCTGCTGCCTGCCATGCGCCGACAACATAATCCCTAGGGTCGAATACGATCGAGGTTTGATCCGGCAGCTCGATTGTGAACGGCTGCGCTGTCGGTGGGGAAGATATCCTCAGTCCTCGTGGGACACCCGGCGTTTCATCAATGAACTTGACCGTACCGGAGCGAGCGTTCGGTCCAATCTTGTATCCGGCCGCCTGTAAAGCTGCGGGAAAGTCGGGGTGGCCGATGAAGTCGCCATCGAAAACGATCCCAAGGGATTTCCAGGATCGCGTGAAACACGCACGCTCGAATATAAATCGATCATCAACATCGCTTCTTGGCTGTTTGTTGGCGCTCCAGTTGTTGCCCAGGGGAGAGCACGATTTCCATTTGAACTTTTCGGCACTCTCGGCATATCCGAGGAGATTGTTTCGATGTTCGAACCCAGATATCCGCTTTTTCTTGACGATCGGGCCGCGCAGCAGCCATGTATTGTTGAAGACGTAGTGCGGGCCATCTGCCTGATGCTGGTCCGCTAACTTGAAAAGAGCACCGCTCGCGTGCGTGTCACCCTCTGGGCCTGGCACATGAATATTCCAACCGAGATTGCCGTAGACATAGAAGTGTCCCGAGGTCTGCATCTCGAACGAGAATGGCATGTAGCAATCGACGAACTTGTTTCGCCGGATTGTCCAGTTCCAAGCGAAGTCCTCGGGTTCCACCGCGTTGTCGCGAACTCGGATGAACCAGTTGTCTTCGATTACGACGTTGCGGGCGAAATTCGCTTTGGTCGAAACTGATGCCTGATTGAAGAAATGGACCCCGTTGAAGGCGTCTGTGATGATGTTGTTGCGGATAATTACGTATCCGGCGATGGTCCAGGCTCTGAAGAAGTCGCCATCATAGGCGCGAGCATCGGTTTCCACCTCGACGGGACCATCCTCCTTTCGCGCCCCATGCACGGCCTTCCACGGAATTTTGCCCCAAAGTGCGCAGTCTCCTGGTGATAGGTCGGCTCGCACGTGACCGTTTCTTCGGATGGAAAGGATATCGGCGGCACCATGGCTGTCGAGGTCCTGAACCCAGTCGCAGTCTTCGATAAGAAGGTGACGCGTATATGGGCCCGCCGCACCGATGGCGAACGTCCCTCCCCGAAAACTGACCCTTCGAATGAAGATGTGTTGGCAATTGTCGAGATAGATCGCTGTCGGCCAGCAATTCTCAAAGAGTAGATCCTCGATGATCACCCATTGGCAATCCCTGAGAAGCAAAGACGCGTCATCTGCAAGGAAATAGACACCAGGAAATGACCCGGCCTTTTGGTGAGCATCCGCGAGTTCGTTTGCCTTTTTCCGATAGCCGGCGAAGTTGATGTCTGATCCAATAGTCGCCTTCGGTCCTCGAATGACAATGGGCTTGTTCTGGGAACCACGCTTTCCATTGACGGTAATCGGTGCATGGAACTGTGCGCTGTTTAAATGAAGCTTGGCTCCCGGTTTCAGGCGGGCAGCCGCAGCATGGACGTCTCCTGGTCCGACCCTCATTATGTTCACATCCCTCGCCCAGTTGCCGCAAATCAATTATGATATGCAACCGCTTGCCAATCAATCGCCGCCCTTATTTGAACGCTTCGTTCAGCAAATTTGCCAGCCGAAATCCCGCTATGGAAAGCTGGGCCTCCGCAACCTTGCGGGCATTTGTCTCATATTCTCTGCTCAGGACAACGGGCTGCAACGGATCAAGTGCCACCGGTGCCGCGTAGACAAATTGTAATGCGAGTTTGTGACTTTGCTCCAGCCAGATCGCCGGATCGGCCTCTTTCGCCAGAGCGTCTGCTGGCGCCGGTATTTTGTCGGTCCGGTTATCGGCGATCGCACCCAGAGGCGTCGAGTACCCGCCAAAGGTTCCGTCCCAATAGAAGTGTAGCTTGGCGGCCCTGCCATTTGCAGGAACCACCATGATTTCGTTGCCACCCCGGTCACCTTGGTCGGGTTTCCCGGCATCCAGCCATTTCTTGGTGAGTGCCTTGCTGAAATAAGCTGTGCTGTGCAGCGGTTGGTGGACGTCGCCTACGAGATGGAGCAACCAGCTGAGATCGTAAGAGCGGACGTTGTCGGTCTTTCCGGCACTGGCTGGCAAAGCCGCAGTGAAGGCCTTGATTTGCGTTTCGGCATTGATGGGGTCCTGGGGAGGCCAAATGGACCCGTCGGTCGAAAACGGAATGTCCTTGAAATGCCAATAACCGTGGATCAGCTTGTCGCCATATCCAACATTCAAAGCCGCGTCCGCACCCGTCGCGGTGTCATGGTCGCCGGTCGCCTCCTGATATTCCTTGTAGGTCTTGATGTCGTCTGCCCACACTGACGCGCGAATGAAGACGAATTGATCAACATCTCCTGCGGTACCGTCAGGCTTTGCGGGGACGGCGCCAGCCCACTCGGCATATTTTGGGTTGAGCTTCAGCAGCCGGGTAGCCTCGGCCTTCGCTTTTGGAGAGAGCTGGTCGTATGCGATTGCCGCCACCCGCATATGCCCGGCATCCCACCATGCGTAAGAGGCCGTTGGAAAAATTATTGAGACGGCCAAGGCCGCAGTGGCAGCAAATTTGCGCATGATGCTCACCCCTCATCGTCGCGAAGGCGGCCATCTTGCCATGCTTGTATTACAGGTTAAAGTGGTATTTCAAAATCTTTCGCTAACGCGAACTCCTCCCCGTCTACCCTAGCTCGATCTCATGAGTGGACCCATCATGAAGTTTGCCGCAATTGTCATTTCCATGCTCGTGTCGTTCACGGCCAGCGTTTCCACGGCCGCACCGATGCAGGAACCGAAGAAGAATCTCCCGATCTCACCGCCGTCGAAAGCGATGATACTGCCGTTAAAGAAGATCGACAATCCTGGCAAGTTGCGGGCATTTTGTGCCGTGGATCGGCATTGTTCGCTGCAGGAATATTCCGTTGCGCTCGGAGTGTGTGGTCTGTTCGTTATCAAAGACGGGGCTGTACGGGTTGAGATGTACAACAACACGGACAAAATCCGCTGCGACACCGAGGACAACGGTATCGGAAAGCTTTTTGGTGTGGCGTCGGTCACCAAGTCGATAACCTCCACGCTGCTTGCCCAGGCAATTGCCAAAAAATATGACCTGCAAAGCAAATCCGATTTCACAGGTTTTCTGGAGAAGCGCCAGGTCGGTGGGTTCTTGATGCCAAGCGAAAGGAAGGCGATCGAACAAGGATACGCGAGTGTCACGCTCGACCATTTGCTCGGGATGAGATCTGGCGTGCGCTGGCGGGAGTATGCGAACTGGCCTTTCCGCTCAGACGCCGATCGATTTGACGACCGAGTACGCCTACCCCCGCGAAAAGAGACATTGCTGGAGTTTGCCGCGCACTACAAGCTCCGCCGACCGGAGACCCACAAATTCAACTACTCAGCACTTGATGCCTCGATGGCGATGGCTGTCGCAGCGAGCGCAGTCAAAGGTGGTCACCTCATGAAAGCCTTCGAGACGGGCATCTGGTCGATGATCGAAGCCGAACACGCCGCCAGTTGGAACGTTGACAAGGAAGGGCGCCCTATTGGCTCATGCTGTTTCCGAGCCCGAATTGACGATCTCGCTCGTTTCGGTGATTTCGTACTCAACAAAGGCAAGGGCAAGATGCCATCGGCCTGGTTTGATTTCATTTCAGCTCCGACCAAGGAAAGTTTCGACCTAGAGGACGAGGATGACGGACCAGACGACAGTTGCAAGCTCGGTTACGGCTATTTTTGGTGGCTTAGGAAAGGTCGAGATGACTTTACCGCTTATGGCCGCGATGGCCAATTTATCCACATCTATCCCAATGAAAGGACCGTGATTGTCCAGTTATCTGACTGGAACCTGACCGAGGTACCCAGCCAAGCGAGATGCATAGCGCTGAAAACCCAGGATGAGATCGTACAACAACTTGAGAAATAGCAGGAGCTACCGGACACCCGCTCGCCGCACCACGATTGCCTTCCGAGATCGGCGTTGGAGAGGAAGATGGCGCATGGGGCAAGGCCTATGACAAGCCTAAGAAACGCGTCAGCCCAGCGAGCAACTCTCAAGCCACGCGTCTTTACTGGTGGCCCAGCGATAGGACGCTGTATTCGCAATCTGTTTGCGGAAGGTAACAACATGTTTCCAGCCCATTGAAACTGTCTCCCGCGATCACGATCTCAACTGTGATCATCGGAGTTTCAAATGCTGTACGTCACCATTTCCTTATGCGCCATAGTCTGCACATTCTTTATTGGACGGTTTTTCGCCGCGAAGACGCGTCTGGTCGAGGAGGATATCGATGAGGCCATTATTCGTAAATTTTCTGCATCGCCAATGAACATCGAGCTTAGGCGCTTGCGAGAACAGAACGGTGTGATGCGTAACTTGCTCATCGATATGTTGGAGAACGAGGGTTCAGTCGCACCTGCCTCGACTATAACCGCCGATGATCAAGCTCGTGCCATGAAGGCGAGAATTGAGCGGCGGCGCGAGATTTTCGGAGAAGCCGTATTCGCGCTGCAGCAGGGCGGGAACAATAAGAGTACGGCGCGAAATTTCAAGATCGACGGCTGATACAACAGTCTAAGTTGAGCCACTTGTTGCGAACATCACCGGCTCGCTGCATTTAAAACCTGTTGCGTCAAGTTCCACAGGATTGCATGTTATCCCAGTCTGAACTCGGGGGACCTTTAATGGCGACAGGTACGGTAAAATTTTTCAATGCGGACAAGGGCTTCGGTTTTATAACGCCTGAAGGCGGAGCCAAGGACATCTTCATTCATATCTCGGCACTGCAAGCATCGGGCATCCAAACGTTGCGCGAAGGCCAGAAGATATCTTTTGACACGGAACCTGACCGAATGGGCAAGGGTCCGAAAGCAATCAACATTCAACTTGATTCTGCGTGACCCTGGCCCGCAATCCGGGACAGAGCCTTGCATGGGCACTAGACGTCAGTAGCTGAATAAACCAACAATTTCTTGTTCTTGTGGTGGTCGCCTTGGACACCTGCGATGTCGTCTAAAGGAAATACCAAGCCGTTCCGTTAAAATTGTATTTTCGGAGATAGCATCCACTCCACCTGCCATGGTTTTAGACGGTATTACTGGGCAGAATTTATGATTTATCGCTTTACGCGGTAAGAGGGGTTGCCTGCTGCCGCCGATTGAACAGTTTTCTTGGATTCGGTTGCCAACGCGGCAAATCGACGATCATAAGGGCATGCAACCACTTTGATCCAGTGAGCGCGAGGCGTCGACGGGATCATCGTCCGTCGATCGACGCGGCGATTTGCAGCGCTTCCTTGGCCATTTGCCGGAGAAGGCCCGTTGCTACCACATTGAACCCGCAAAAATATAGGCCATCGTTAGCCGGCTGGAGCTCCCCCCGCGCCGGGCCCTCGGCACCGCCAAATCTTTGTGCAAAATCCGGCAGCAGTGTTTCGAGGGCTGGCTTGTAGCCTGTCGCCAAAATGATCGCGTCGAAGACGTCGCATCGTCCGTCGACAAAAGACACTTGGCGATCTTCGGTATTCGAAATCCCGCCGAATACCTGGATATCACCGGATCTGATACGTTCTATCGTTCCGATATTGATCAGGGGGGTGCGGGCCGTTTTTTTCACGTCGTCATTGGACCGTCACTTGACCGTTTAAGCCCAAACCTGCCGATATCTCCGAAACGCAACTGCAAGAATGGAGCGTTTACGGCGTCAACCATCCGCGAGGGAAAATACTGCTGCGCTATGGCAATGCTTGCAGTCGGCACCCCAAACATTTCAAGCGGCACGACGTTGACCGGTCCTCGGACAGACAGACCCACAAACAGACCGGCATCAGCGCATTCTAACGCAATTTCACCGGCCGAGTTGCCAAAGCCCACGACGAGCACACGCTCCGCGGCGAGTTGCGCCGCGTTTCGAAACTCGCATGAGTGGAGGAGTTTTCCCGTGAACCGCTCCTGTCCTTTCCAGCTCGGGCGGTTCGGCGTGTTCGCAAGACCGGTCGCGACAATGACGTTTTCGGCGCGAAGCATTCCTTCCGTACTTTCCACTATCCAGAGTCCATCTTTTCTGATCGCGGTCGCAGCTACACCGCATCGAAGTTCGACGTCGCAGGAACGTGCATAATCTCCGAGATATTCAATGAACTGAAGCCGGGATGGATACTTCGGAAAGCCGCTTGGCATCGGTCTTCCGGGCAGACTGGAATGCACCTTGTGTGTATGCAAATGAAGCCGGTCATAATGCCGATGCCACGAGGAACCCAGCCTGTCTGCTCGTTCAAGAACGAGCGATGAATGACCGAGCGCGCGAAGAGCGCCAGCGCACGCCAATCCCGCCGGTCCTGCACCGACAATAATTGTTTCCGATGCTGTCATCGAGCTCTCCAGTCTGACTTGCCCATGGAGGCGATTGTAGCATGGCGAGCGCTATGCAGACTGTGCGAATATGGAACATGGGTGCGTTCCGGCGTTGACTGAAAAAACAACAGCCGCTGGGCGGACATCTGACGCCTGAGCGGCACACGTTCTCATTTTCTCCGGAGGAAGGCGAACTGCCGGCGCAAACCGATACCGATACGCTCGCGCGCGTCTACGGGGCGATTATCCAGGGCATGTCTGCGCAGGCCTGCGATGGTGCCTGCAATGCGCGGCTGAAACGGCTGATCGATCTCGCACTAACGGCCTGGCCTGGGAGTGCAGCACCTAGGCAGGTTCGGCGCAAAGACACGTGAATTACCGTGAGTGGTGTTCATTTCCAGGCCTGGGACATTTGGCGCGTAGGCAGGCAGCGATCGACGCTGCCCGTTCTCCGCGTGATGACAGAGCCTATAGCGTATCGATAACGCCTCCGTCGACACGCACGGAAGCCCCCGTTGTGGCCGAGGCCAGGGGCGACGCTAGATAAGTCACAACGTTCGCAACTTCCTCGACGCTCGCCGCTCTTTGAATAATCGACGTACTGCGATGTTGTTTGACGAAAGCCGCTGCCAGTTCCTCAATGGGTAGGCCCGTCTTTTGCCTTTCATCCTCAAGCATGGCCTGGACGCCTTCGGACAGCGTGGGGCCGGGAAGGACGGAGTTGACGGTGACGCCGGTCCCGGCCATCCGCTTCGCCAGACCCCGGGCGACGGCAATGTCCGCTGTCTTGCTGACGCCGTAGTGGATCATCTCAACTGGAATGTTGAAGCCGGATTCCGACGCGAGGAAGATCACGCGTCCCCAGTTCAGCTTTTGCATGCCTGGCAGATATGCCCGCGATAGTCTGACTGCGGACATGACGTTAACCTGCCAGTGACGATCCCAGACCTCGTCGTCTGCGTCGAAGAAATCGATGGGCTGGAAAATTCCGGCATTGTTGATCAGGATATCCGCATGTGGAACCTTGGCGACGAGGGCCGCGCAACCTTCTGCGGTCGAAAGATCTGCGGCCACCCCATTCATACTTCCGGTGATCCCCTCGCCTTTGAGCCGTTCTACGGCCCTTGCGGTTTTGTCTTCGGACCGGCCGTTGATGATCGTGTCCGCGCCGGACTTCGCAAGCTGTCGGGCGATTGCGTAGCCGATGCCCTCGGTCGATCCCGTGACCAAGGCCGTCTTTCCGGTAAGATCGATCTGCATTTTCCGTGCTCCCGTCTGAGTTCAATGGCCTTCAACTGTGAAAAGGATATCTGCAAAACCTGGAACAGTCTCTACCCGGTTCCAGTCCCGTTGAAGTTCGCAGATCAACTGCACCCACGAGACCGGTTTGCCGCCGGCTTGTACGAGCCTCGTCAGTCCCGCCTCATGGGCTTCGTGCGAGGTTCCGCCTATGCAGTCGACGACCGGATATACTTCGAAGCCTTCATTGATCGCGTCGAGAGCGGGATGAACGAGGCAGACTTCGGTCCACAGGGCCGCCATAATCAGCTTGTTACGGTCCGCGGCCTTCACCGCGCGATTAAAGTCCTCGTCCTCCCAGGCATTGATCGATGTGCGGTCGATCGGCTGCACGTCGGAGAGAACGTCAGTGATCTGATGGATGGTGGGCATGTTGCGGCCCGTCTGGACGTTGACCGTCGAAAGGATGATCGGCATCTCGTAGAGTTTTGCGATCCGGGCCAGCGCCGTGATATTCGCAACCAGTTCCCGCTTCGGTCGGGAGGCGATGGAAGACACCTGGACGGGCTGGAAGTCGATGATGATCACGGCAGCGTTTTGCGGTGTCAGAAGATGGTCGCCGACGGGGTCTCTGCGATGGGCAAATGATGTCATATCTTGCTCTCCCTCACTTGCTTGCGGCTGCGTCGGCGGCGTCGACGTACTGGGTGTCGGTCGGACCGACGCCTGTGATAAAGACCGTCGCCGCTTTGTCTTGCGTGAATGCGAAATGCGCGGTGTTTGCAGGTTCGGTGTAAAAGCCTCCAGGTCCCAGGGCCGACGCGTCGGCATCGTCTGCTTTTTGGCCATATCCGAAATGCCATTCGCCGGAGATGACGAGCGCCTGCCGGTCATCGCGATGACTGTGTGCGGCGATGCGGGTATGGGCCGCCACTTGAAGCTCGATAGCGTACGGGCCGGGTCTCGTTGGATCGCCGGACAGGACAACCATCTTAACCCCCTGTTGACCGGAGGTCCCCGCTCCGCCCTGGCCATGGCTCAATGCTGCGACGTCATCCGCTTTTAGTCGCGTCGGCTTCAGCACGATTGGATCCGCAGCGCCGAGGAAGGCCCGGATTGACGCGACCGTCGCCTCTGGCTGCTCTTCCATCAGCCAATGGCCGGAACTTGCGATGACGACCTGATGCACGTCATCGGCGGCGAAGCGCATGACATGCGCCATCATCGGACCAAAGGAGCGCTCGCCCCCGATCGCCAGAACCGGCATTTGCAAACGACCCTTCACCAGGGCGGCGCGATTATCGATCGCATCCTGATCGAATGCAGCGAACTGCATGAACCCGGCGTGCATGCGTCCAGGCTTCGAGTACAATTCCGCATAGTGCTCACGAGAGGCTTCCGTGAACCTCGACGGGTCGGCGGCAAACTCGTTCCAGAAGCGATCGAGATAGATCCGCTCCCGTCCCTGCACCAAGCGCTCCATGTCGCGACCGCCAAAACGGAAGTGCCACAGCAACGGACTTTTGAGGATCTCTTCCCAAGGTCCTATACCGGGAACGGGAGCGTCCATCATCACAAGGCGCGTCGTGCGGTCGGGATATTCCCTGGCAAAGGCATAAGCGACCATGTTGCCGATGTCGTGACCGACGACGTCGGCCTTCGATACCTTCAGCGTATCCAGGACGCCTGCTAGGTCCTTCGCCTCGTTCTGTTTCGTAAAACCATCCGTCGCCATGGCAGACAGACCCATCCCTCGCAAATCCGGGGCGATCACGGTGTGGTCGGCCATCAGCTCCGCCGCGAGCGGCGCCCACATGTCGCCTGTGTCACCATATCCGTGGATCAGCAGGACCGCAGGACCCTTCCCGCCAATTCTCACATGTATCGTCGTACCGTTGCTTTTGATCTCCAGTGTCCGGAAGGTCTCGGGGAAGTCGAAGGACTCCGCCGCCGCTTCGCTGCCAAGTAGAAGGCAGACCGCTATTGCCGCCAGTATCTGTTTCATTGAAAACCCTCCATTGATGGAGGGTTTCTACTACGAGTGCGGGCTGACCATCTTGCACGATCTGATCGTTTCTGGCGCAAAACTGAAGGGGCGGAGCTGTTGCCTCCTTAAAGGGAACAATCCGTCACATGGTTCACGTTTCGACTAACAACCGCAAAAAAATTCAAGACAGCGACGAGACATTACACTAGCGTGCTGGGCGAGAAGTGAGAGCTTCGAGACCGCGTGGCGAGGGCGATACGTGCAATCCGATCCTGCCTATGGCCAGAAGTTCGTCAGTCCGTTCAAAGCGGACTCGGTATCGCAGCTTGCCGTGTCGGGACCAAAGAAGTCGCGCCTTTTGGTCTCGCGACTTCGACGAGATACGCCGGGGCACGGTCTGGTAACGGCTCCCCAGCAAGAAGGCGGCGCAGTCTACTCTGTCCTTCTGCAGCTTCGTGAGCAGACGAGCCGAGAGCTCTTCGTTGCCGACAAATGCGTCCATCGTGGCTCATACGCGGCACGCACGACCAGCATCGTCAATCATCTCGAGCGCCCGATGGCGAACCTGCTGAGCCCCTTCGACAACTTGATGTTTACGGTTCCCCAGATCACGCTCGACGAGATTGCCGACGAACGCGGCGTGGCGCGAGTGAACCAGCTTTACTGTAGGGCTGGCGGCGTCTTTGATGAGACGGTCTGGCATCTGGGCAACGCTCTCCTTCCGGTTTTGGAACGTCCCAACGAAGTCGGCGCGCTCTATGCCCAGCAACTCATGCTCGCCATCAACACGTACTTTGCCCAGACTTTCGGCGGACTGCGGCAGCCGAAAGATAAAGCGGGAATGCTTGCGAGCTGGCAGCTGAAGCGAGCGACTGAGTCAATGACGTCGCTTGCGGACGACGATCTCTCTCTCAAGGAACTCGCATCTCAATGCGGGCTTTCCATCAGCTATTTCGTGCGCGCGTTCAAATCCACGACGGGCGATTCCCCGCATCGTTGGATACTGCGTCACCGCATCGAATGCGCCAAGTCGATGCTCGCGCAGGGCGATGCGAGCCTCGTCGATATCGCAACAAGCTGCGGCTTTGCCGATCAAAGCCATTTCACCCGAATGTTCAGGTCGTTCGTCGGCGTCACCCCGGCGGCCTGGCGACGGGCAGTAAGATCCTGAGGATCTGCGATCCTCAGGAGGAAGGGAGCTCACTTGGAATCGGATCAGCATTACGCGCAGAGGCAGGTGCGGCAATTCAAGACCGACGCCCTATCCCAGATCGTGGCGTCGGGGCTTGGAAATTCAAAACTCCTGGTGTCTCGCGTCAGGCGCGATACTCCGGGCCATGGATTCGCGACACCAACGAGGCCAGATTCAGTATTCTCGGTCCTTGTCCAGCTTCGCAAGCAGGAGCGTCGGGAGCTCTATCTGAACGATAGGCTTGTTCACCAGGGATCGTTCGCAGAGCGCACGGTTTCGGTTGTCAATCACTGGCAAAGTCCCAAGGCAAACTTGTTGAGCGCGTTTGATACGATCATCTTTACAGTGCCGCAGACTGCCCTCGACGAAATCGCCTATGAGCAGGGGCGGCGGCCAGTTCCGACATTGCTGTGCGAGAACGAAGGGCGTCTCGACGGCACGATCTGGAGCCTTGCCCGATCCCTCCTCCCCGCGCTCGAACGTCCGGAAGAGGTGGGGTCGATGTACGCGGAGCGTGTCCTGCTCGCGAGCACGACATATTT
The DNA here is from genome assembly GCA_900468065.1 of Hyphomicrobiales bacterium. Lineage (GTDB taxonomy): Bacteria > Pseudomonadota > Alphaproteobacteria > Rhizobiales > Rhizobiaceae > Pararhizobium. Next base: position 34,635 of record UBTA01000121.1, read on the forward strand.
CGCGAAGGCGTTCGGCGGACTGCGTCAGGCGGACGCGAGCCGACATGGATTGACTCATCGGGAGGTCAATCGCGTTTTCGACCTGATGCACGATCAACTCGACGCGGACCTGTCCCTGTCGGCCCTTGCCTCCGAGATGGACCTGACTGCCCGCCAGTTCGCGCAGGCATTTAGAAGCACAACGGGAAGCCCACCGGACAGGTGGATGCGGCATCAGCGGGTTGAAAGGGCGAAGATGCTGCTCCGGATGACTTCGCTTCCGATTTCGCAGATCGCTACAGCTTGCGGCTTTGTCAGTTCAGAACATTTTTCGCGCATTTTCGCATCAATTGTGGGCGCCACGCCGGCCATCTGGCGAAACCATATTTTGAATTGATGCTAGCGAAAGCGATACGCCTGTCGGCCAGTGGCTTCGTGCGCTAGTTCTCCGCGGTATTCACCGTAATGTTGCGATCGTGGCGCTTGCAAAACAAGCTTGCGCGTATTGCCTGCGCGATTTTACGTAAGGAGCATCCATATGAAAGAACCTTCGGCGTAACGCCAGCATAACAGGGTTGGCTGCGCTTACACGCAGCCCATGATGTTTGCGAGAAGGAACATAGATGGCCTGACAGTCAATCGGCGTTCAGAAAGCCCAGGCGTGGAAATGGTTCATTGAAACCGTGTTGGTTTTCGTGGCTCTGGACGTGCGGATATCCATCTTGGCTACGGGGTGACCGTCAGACCGAATACGTTGAAGCAGACTGCACAGGAATCTAAAAAACCACTTGCAAACAGGGCGGGCCATACGTTTCCACGCGGAACTGAGCCAGTTAGGCGGATACACAAAGCTTGTAGTCCGGCTCCTGACAACCCTGCAAAAAATCTTCCCGGCTGTTGAAAATTGCGAAAGGCGCTTGACCCCGACACGCCGATAGAAAAGCGCCGGCCAGAAGCCGGACACCGGAATCGACAGCTCCAGGCGCGCGGCTGCGCGCTTAGACAAGCGATGACCGAGTGGCGCACTTGGCCAGTTAGTGAACGCCTTGAACAGATTCGAACCGTCAACCAGCTATTTCAAGCTGGCATAACGCCTATTTATGAAAACTTGTAGCATTTGCCGCGCTGGCATCAACAAGAATGGGGATCTGATTAAGGCACAAAGTACGCAACGGTAACGATTGCACAGTGGGAACGGGCCTTCGAATGCGTTAAAGGCCGCCTAGATCGGCGGCCTTCAACGCATGATAGAAGCGCCTGCGTTTATTGATTTCTATTGAGACAAGTCTTCCCGTCACGCAGCCTTGGCAACTTCCTCGCTGTGATGGATCTCCGTGCCGAGCACCTTCAGGCATTCCCTGATGAACGCGGCCAGTGCAGTCCATCCTTTTGCCGAAACCATGGTGCCATCGACGTATGCTTCTGTCGGGGACAGGTCTATGTACGTGCCGCCAGCCAACGTCACCTCTGGCTCGCAGGCTCCAAGTGCTGCAACCTTCTTGCCACGGACAACGCCGTCGACGGCAATAAGGATCTGAACGCCGTGGCAGATGGTGAAGATTGGCTTCTTCGTCTCGTGAAAGTGCCGAACAATAGCTTGAACGCGCTTGTCTGTGCGGATGTATTCGGGTCCGCGTCCGCCTGCGGCGTAGACCGCGTGGTACTGGTCGAGCTGCTTCTCGGCTTCCGAAAACGTTTTGTTGATCGTGAAGAAGTGGCCGAGTTTCTCGGTATAGGTCTGGTCCCCCTCGAAGTCGTGCAGAGACGTCTTGATGAGATCGCCCGCATTTTTATCGGGGCAGATGACGTGAACGGTATGCCCGATAGCTTCCATCGCCTGCTGAAAGACGAAAATCTCGTATTCCTCGGTGAACTCACCTGTCAGCATCAGTATTTTCTTGCCTGGCATGATCTGCTCCTCTTGCTGCATGCAGTGGGGCGGCAACGCGCCGCCCCGGTTTAGGTTAGGGTTAGAACGGGGAATCGGGGAAATAGTATTCCTGCGCATTTTCCTGGGTGATCAGCGGTGCGTCGAGCTTGACGGTGCCGCGTACTGGCGCTTGTCCGATAAGATTGGCGACGGTCATGTAGATTGCCGTCTTGATCATCGCGGGCGGATACGGCGTTTCGACCGGGGTCATCGTGTCACCGTCGATGACCTTCTTGACGATATCCTTCATGCCATTGCCGCCGAGTGCAAGTTTGATGTCCTTGCGGCCGGATTCCTTGACGGCTTCAAGCACACCGAGCAGCATGTCGTCATCGTTCGCCCAGACCGCGTCGATCTGCGGATACTTCGCGAGGTAATCCTGCATCAGTTTGAAGGCTTCGTCGCTATTCCAGTTCGCGTACTGGATGTCCAAGACCTTTAGCTCAGTCCCCTGGATGGCATCATTGAAGCCCTTGATCCGTTCATCGTCGATGACCGTGGGGATGCCGCGCAGAACGACAAGATTACCTTTGCCGCCCAGTTTGTCGATCATGTATTTCGCGGTATTGCGGCCAACAGCAATGTTGTCGCCGGCAAGGTAGAGGTCCTGGATCGAGGCGTCGCTCAGACCACGATCGACGACCGTGATAAACGTTCCAGCGTCCTTGACGGCCTTGACTGGGGTCGTCAGTTCTTCCGAAGAATACGGCAAAATGACGAGGGCGTCGAGCTTGCGGCCCGCAGACAAGTCTTCCAAGGCGCTTACTTGCGCGGTTGCTGACGGCGAAGTCTTGACGATGACCTCAACGCCGGGAAATGCAGCATTGATTTCCTTGGCCGCCGCCTGTGCGTGGTAGACAACACCTGCCGTCCAGCCGTGGTCGGCTGCCGGGATTGAAACGGCAACCACCCTTTTATCACCGGCAATCGCTTGGCCCGCAATTAGCAAACTGCCGATGGCTGCTGCCGCAATCAATTTGGTCTTAAGCATTAAATTCCTCCCAGAATTGGACCCAAAATTAAGCACCCATGCGGTCCGGACACGGATTATTTCGAAAACCTTTGAATGAGCATCGCGATGATGATGATGACCCCTTGCACGCCAGCCACGAGGTATTCCGAGACGAAATCGGACAGGACCATCAGGTTGGCGATCAGCTCGAGAATGACGGCACCCGCGACCGTGCCCCAGACGTGGCCCTTGCCGCCGCGCAGTGCCGTACCGCCGATCACGACGGCAGTGATGACCTGCAGTTCCCACAGGACGCCGGTTGTCGGCGTTGCCGCACCAAGACGGGGTACATAGCAAATCGCGGCGATCGCAACGCATGCTCCTTGTATCGCGTAGGCAATGGTGCGGGTTTTGATGATCGATATGCCGGAATAGCGGGCGACGTCCTCGTTTGCACCGACAGCCGCGCACTTTCTTCCGTATTTCATCTTGTAGAGAGCAAAGGAGGCAACGGCGGCAACGGCAATCGAGATCAGGATTGGAAGCGGCACTCCAGCAACCGTGCCAAAATACACCGGGCGATAAGCCTCGCGCAGACTACGATCGATGGGTATCGTCCCGCCGTCGGACATGTAGGTGATCAATGCCCGGAAAATTCCCATCGTGCCGAGCGTCGCGATGAACGGCTCGATCTTGCCGACAGTTACGATGAGCCCGTTCATGAGACCACACGCAGTGCCGACGACGATCGCAACAACCATCCCGGCTGGAATTGCCGCCAGACCCCATTCAGGTGCCATGCTGTTCATGAACATGATGGTAATGCCAGTGATGAAGGCCGCCATCGAACCAACGGACAGATCGAGGCCCCCGGAAGAGATAACGAACGTTGCGCCAACCGCTATGATCGCAATGAATGCGCTTCGGGTGATCACATTTCCAAGATTGGTCGCCGACAGGAAATCAGGATTGATGACGAAGCCGATCAACAGAAGTGCCAGCAACGCCAGGAAAGGCCCCACATCTGCCCAACCGATGTTCCATTCCCGTTCCTGTCGAAGCGGCGTCGATCCTACAACGGCACTCATGTCGTTCCCCCCTGCCTATCTGTTGTCGTCACATCGCTGGTCGCGAGCAGCGCAATTTCGTGTTCCGTCATTTTGTCGCCCATAACCTCGCCTGTGATTCGCCCCTCTCGCATCACAAGGATTCGATCGCAGATGCCGATCAGTTCCTGCATTTCCGATGAGATGACGATGCAGGTCTTGCCCTCCCCGACCAGGCGGTGGATGAAGGCGTAGATCTGGGCTTTGTTGGCGATGTCGATCCCGCGCGTCGGCTCGTCGATGACGACAAGCGATGGCGTGGTCATGAGAACTTTAGCCAGCAAGAGTTTCTGCTGATTGCCACCTGAGAGCTGGCCCGCCTTCACACCGAGCGTTTTCAGCCGGATGTCATATTCGTCCACGGCGTCTAACAACGCGGCTTTTTCGCGCCCACGTCGCATCATCAAGCCGGGATGGAACCGTGCAAGTGAGGACAGCGTCAGATTCGGCGCAAGCCGTTCTTGGAGAAGCAATCCCTTCCCTTTCCGATCCTCTGTAAGGTAACCGATACCAGCATCCATCGCCGCTCGCGGCGAACGGATGTCGATTGGCTTTCCGTTAAGCGTGACCGATCCATTGGCCGCTCGTAGGCCCATGATACCTTCGAACACTTCGGTCCGGCCTGCACCGATCATTCCGGCGAACCCCAGAATTTCCCCCTTTGCGGCGGTGAAGGAAATGTCCTTGGCATAGCCAGGTACGGACAGACCGTTGACCTTCAGTGACACTTCACCGGGTACAGTGTTTCGCTTTTCAGGATAGAGCGCTGCAAGGTCGCGCCCAACCATTAGACGGGCCATGTCCATTTGTGTGAGCCCAGCAGCTGGATAGGTCCCAACGAGCCTGCCATCTCGCAGCACACTGACCTTATCGGCCAGGCGCTGCACTTCATCGAGCCGATGGCTGATGTAGAGTACAGCGGCGCCCTGCTCCTTGAGTTGCAGAATGATTCCGAGAAGACGCTCGACTTCGTCGCCGGTTAAAACGGCTGTTGGCTCATCAAAAATGACGACCTTGTAGTCATCGAGAAGTGCGCGCGCGATTTGTACGAGTTGCCGATCGGCAAGCGCGATGTTGCGAACCAATGCGTTCGGGGAGACCTTGCAGCCCAGCTCGGTGAGTTTCTCGGTTGCAAGGCGTCGCATGGCCCGGTCATCGACCATTCCGTTGCGCATGAGCTCGCGCCCGAGAAACAGGTTCTCAGCTACCGTCAGTCCGTCCGCGAGGAGGATCTCTTGGTGGACCAGCACTATCCCAGCCTGCTGCGCATGTTCAGGCTTGGAGAAGCTGACTTGCTGCCCCGCTACCGTAAGTGTTCCGGCCGTCGGTTCCGCATATCCTGAAAGGAGCCGCATGAAAGTCGATTTGCCCGCGCCGTTCTCTCCAATGACGGCATGAATCTCACCGGAAAGAACATCAAGCGAGACGTCGGACAAGACCGTGACCGGACCATAATCCTTTGACATTTCTTCTGCCCGAAGGACAGGCCAAGGCTCCTGACGATCGCCGTTCGCCGGCTCGCCTCTCTCCCGGGGAAAACTCAAAACAGCCGACATAAGGTGCCCCTCATTCGAACGCCGGGAGAAGGCGGTCACGCGAATGCTCCAAATGTACCCGCATCGCTTTCTCAGCGGCCTTCGCATCCCCAGCAGCAAACGCTACCAACAAGGCTTCATGCTCGTCCAAGGCTTCCTCGGTCACCCGTGAATGGAACATCAGACGGAAAATATGGAAATGTGTGTGCTGATGATTGAGTGTCTCGCGGATCAGCTCGTTTCCTGCGAACTCCATTATCCTGTCATGGAAAACCGCGTCTTGCCGGGCAAAGGTCGAATAGCGGATACGCTCGTCGGTTCCGTCCCGGCGACCCATCACACCGCCCGCCTCCTGAAGCGAAGCAAGCTTGGTCTCGTCCATTCCGGCAGCCGCCTTGGCAGCACAATCCGGCTCAAGCAACAGGCGCAGCTCGTACAATTCGTCGAACCTGCGCCGGGTAATTTGTGGGGCCGCGCTGTAACCGATCAAATGGGTTTTGACGACCAGCCCTTCACCTTCGAGCCTGCCGAGCGCCTCCCGGATAGGGGTTTGAGAGACGTTCAGTTCCCGCACCATGTTGTCGACAGATATACGGCCTCCAGGCGAGATCTTGAGCGCCATGAGTTGAGCGAATATCGCCTCGTAAACACTCTCCGCCAGACTGTTGCTGCGCTGGATGAAACCGCTGTGATCCGGTGCGTTGGTCAGGTTCGTTGAATTTCTGTTCTGCATCTCGTTGCCTCTTGACATAACGAACAGCTAACACGATGGTGCCCTATATGCAATCCCATATCCTATAGGATTTTATATTGGAGGCTTTATGAGGGTTTTTCGCGAAGATGCGATGCAGTTGGCTTCCACCCTTTTGAAGGAGCGGGACACCCCCTCGGCGCACGCAGAGCTGCAGGCGCAAGTGCTCGTCGACGCCGAGCTGAAAGGTCATCCGTCACACGGGCTTCAACGGCTGCCGCGCATCCTTTCTCGGATCGAACGGGGCCTGATAGCTCCCCACTCTGAGGGGCATGCGACCTGGAGGTCCTCTTCCTTCTTGAAGGTTGATGGCTTGAACGGTCTTGGCCCTGTCGTTGCGGTGTCGGCACTAGAGCAGTTGCACGAGCGGGCAAAGACTACCGGGATCGCCATCGTTGGCATTCGCAACTCAAACCATTTGGGGATGCTCGCCTATTATGTCGAGTGGCTCGCCGCCCGTGGTCAGGTAGGCATTGCCCTGTCGTCAAGCGAGGCGTTGGTCCATCCGTACGGCGGTACCCGCGCGGTTCTTGGAACCAATCCGTTGGCGATTGCTGTCCCAACTGCGAACAGGCCCATGGTGGTCGATCTCGCAACGGGGGTCGTTTCCATGGGTAAAGTTCACCACCATGCTGCGAACGGCTTGGCGATCCCCCTCGGCTGGGCGCGAGATGAAACTGGCAAGCCGACTACCGACGCGGGACGCGCGACGAAGGGTGCGATTGCTCCGTTTGGTGGTGCAAAGGGTTACGCTCTTGCAACGGCACTTGAGCTTCTGGTGTGCGCGATTGCTGGCTCCGCGATGGCACCCGAGGTTCGAGGGACGCTGGATATGGACTCGGTTTGCAACAAAGGTGACGTTTTTATCGCAATCGACATTGGCATTCAGTCCGATCTGATGCTTCGCCTCGCAACCTATCTGGACCTGATCCGCGCCTCGCCACCCTCGGACGCGAATACACCTGTCGCGGTGCCTGGCGACGGTGCGCAGGTCAGGCGATCCGAAGCGCTTATCCATGGTTTCGAGATTGCGCCGAAGCTTTGGCAGGGCCTCAACGCCCTTAATCACACCACCCAATCGCTCACTAAAGGACATGCACGATGACCCTCTTTGCCGCCATACGGCTCCCACGCGAAATCCTCTTTGGCAAGGGACAGCGTCATGCACTGCCGAAGGTCGCTGCCAGGCTCGGGAAACGAGCCCTGATCTGCACGGATGAGCGTTTCGCGGCGACCCCGATATTTGCAGAAATCGTCAATGGACTGGAAGCTGCATCGATTGCCGTTTTAACCTACGACGCTGTCCTCCCGGACGTCCCGCAGGAGACAGTCGCCTTTTGCGTCGCTGATGCCCGCGCGTTTGGTCCTGACATGGTGATTGGCATTGGAGGGGGTAGTTGCCTGGATATGGCGAAATGTGCTGCGCTGCTGCTTAGCCACGGCGGACGCCTCCAGGATTACTACGGCGAATTCAAAGTTCCGGGCCCAATCCTTCCGATAATCGCTGTTCCCACCACGGCTGGCACTGGCTCCGAAGTGACGCCAGTTGCTGTCATCTCTGATTCCGAACGCACGCTTAAAGTAGGCATTTCCAGCCCGTACCTGGTCGCGACGACAGCGATCTGCGATCCCGACCTGACGATGACCTGCCCGCCCGGCTTGACGGCGGTGGCGGGTGCAGATGCCCTTACCCACGCCATTGAAGCATTCACTGCGGCACGAAGAGGCACCGACCATGCCTTGCCGCAAGACCATGTGTTCATTGGAAAGAGTGCTCTCACGGACCATTTTGCGCTTCTGGCCATCAAACTCCTTGGGCGCAGCCTGGAGAAGGCTTGCAAGGATGGGAGCGACGAGGACGCGAGAGCTGACGTCATGATGGGTGCATTGGCTGCGGGCTGCGCTTTTGGAACCGCCGGGACCGCCGCGGCCCATGCCATCCAGTACCCAGCCGGCGCGCTTACCCACACAGCGCACGGTCTCGGCGTCGCGACCATGATGCCGTACGTGATGAATTACAACAAGGCGTCGTCCATCGCCGAGATGGCGGAAATTGGATATGCGCTGGGGCTCGGTGGACCGAGCCAGGACCCAGACCAAATGGCGACGGCGGCGATCGAGGAAATCCGCAGGCTTTTTGCGGCCATAGGAATCACCCCCACGCTCGCCGATCTCGGTCTCCCGATCGACAAGCTCGACTGGACTGCCGAGCAGGCCTTGGGCATCGACCGACTGATCAAGAACAATCCCAGGCCGTTTGACCTCGACGCAATGAAGCGCCTTGTAAGAGCCGCCTATGACGGCGACTTCGCCGCGTCCACAATCTAATCCCGAGGAACGACATGACCATCGCTCAAAAGACATCTCAGCTCGCCAATCAGGTGCCGGACATCGACGCGGCCTCCAGAGGGCTTTATATTGACGGACGTTGGAATCCGTCGCACGGTGGCCAGACGATCGAGGTCGTGGATCCCTCGACCGGAGACCGTCTTGCATCAGTACAGGACGCGACTGTCGAGGACGCTCGCATCGCTGTTGAAGCCGCTGCAGCCGCAGCGCCTTCCTGGCGTGCAACCCCTCCCCGTAAGCGTTCCGAAATCCTGCGCCGTTGTTTTGAACTTATGGTCGAACGCTCTGAGATGCTCGCAACCTTGATCTCGATGGAAAACGGCAAGGCCCTGCGCGACGCGCGTGGCGAGGTCGCGTATGCTGCCGAATTCTTCCGATGGAACGCGGAAGAAGCCGTTCGCATCACCGGAGAGTTCGGGATCGCGCCCGCCGGGACCAACCGCATCATCGTGGACTACCAACCGATAGGCATATGCCTTCTCATCACTCCCTGGAATTTCCCCGCAGCGATGGCAACCCGGAAGATTGCGCCAGCTCTGGCTGCGGGATGCACGGTTATTCTCAAGCCTGCCAGTGAAACACCTCTGACGGCCTACGCGCTCGCTGCAATCTATGAAGAGGCGGGCGTCCCATCGGGCGTCGTCAATGTAATCACCACCAGCACGCCGGGTCCGCTCACCGCCGAGATACTGGCCGACCCACGTGTCAGGAAGCTGTCGTTTACGGGATCGACGGGTGTTGGTCGCCACCTGCTGGCTGAAGCGGCCAAACACGTGATCTCCTGTTCAATGGAGCTCGGAGGCAACGCGCCCTTTGTCGTATTTGACGACGCGGACCTGGAAGCATCGCTGGATGGCGCGATGATTGCCAAGATGCGCAACGCCGGAGAGGCCTGCACCGCCGCCAACCGTTTTTATGTCCAGACAGGAATATACGACGCTTTTGCCGAAGGCCTGTCGAAACGCATGGATGCCTTGAAAGTCGGCGCGGGCATTGACGGGGCCACCGAGTGCGGGCCGATGATTACTCGCAAGGCCGTCGAAAAGATTGGCCGACTGGTCGAAGATTCGAAAACAAAGGGTGCGCGTGTTCTATGCGGCGGAGAAGCAGCGGAAGGACCCGGTTTCTTCTACCCGCCAACTGTTCTGGTCGATGTTCCAACCACCTCCGATATGGTGCACGAGGAAATCTTCGGCCCGGTCGCACCTCTCTATCGTTTCGAGAGCGAGGAAGAAGCTGTCAGCCGCGCCAACGACACGGAATATGGTCTGGCAGCCTACGTCTATACGCGTGACGTTGGTCGGGGCCTGCGCGTCGCCTCTGTTCTGGAAGCAGGGATGATCGCCTTGAACAGAGGATTGGTTTCAGACCCGGCTGCCCCCTTTGGCGGCGTCAAGCAGAGCGGTCTCGGACGTGAAGGCGGGCAGCACCATGGTATTGCTGAATTCATGGAAGCGAAATATATCGCTGCCAGCTTTTAGAAACGCGAGGAGCGGAAGCTTTGGAAAATGACCCGTTCCGCATTCGAGCTCATGTCGCCGAGTTCGACGCGATCGTTGAGGAGATTGTCGCGTCAAGCGCCCGCACCCGCGACAGGATATCTATGGCAGCGGACGTTCCATATGGGGACGGTCCCTCCGAGACCATCGACATATTTTTCCCGGAAGGCTCGCGGGAAAATCTACCCGTGCATATGTTTATTCACGGCGGCTACTGGAGAATGTTTTCGAAACGAGACTATTCCTACGTTGCCAACACCGTGACGAATGCCGGGGCTATCGCGGTCATCGTCGACTATGCTCTGATGCCAAGCGTTCGTATGAATGTTTTAGTTGATCAGGTGCGCCGTGCGAAGCGATGGCTGGTAGACAACATCGACGCGTACGGCGGCGACCCGTCGCGTCTGACCGTGAGCGGGCATTCGGCAGGAGCACATCTTGCGACGTTTCTATTCAACGAACAGGAAGAGCGGTCGTCAGGTATCGCTGCCGCCCTCCTACTGGGTGGACTTTACGATCTCAAGCCGCTTCAAAGGTCGTTCTTGGCTGATGAAATCGGTATCACGGATGAGGAGGTCTTGGCTTTTTCGCCGATTTCGCAATCATTTCACCGTGACTGCCGCGTGACCGTCGCGGTTGGCGCGGAAGAAACTCCTCCGTTTCACAAGCAGGCAAATGATTTTGTGATGATGCTAGAGATGCAGGCTCAAGCGGTGTCAAAGAGATCAATCGCTGGTGTCAACCATATGAGCAGCGTGCGTGACCTCGGTCTTTCGGCCAGTTCCACAGGCATGCTGTTATTGGAGACGATCGGTAGGGCGGTTTAACAGTCATCGTCATTCAGTGGCTGGCCGTTTCAATGGCAACGGGCGCCGCAGCACCTCCGGTTAGGTTCAGCGTGATCGCGTTGTTCGATGAGTTCGCATTGACGGTGGCATTGACCGCATTGGAAACGGGCACTTGCAAAGCGGCCGATGGCGTGACGGAGTTCGATGCCGCCGAGGCAAAACCCGGCCCGACACTATTGGTGCGGTCACGGTGAATGTGTAGGCGGTGCCATTGGCGAGGCCCGCCACGGTGATCGGACTTGCCGATCCGGTCCCCGTCGCTCCGCCCGGGCTTGCCGTCACGGTATAGCTGGTGATGGGACAGTCGCCATTGCCGGATGGCGCGGTGAAGGAAACCGTCGCCTGGGCCTCGCCAGCCGTCGCGTTTCCGATCACGGGTGCGCCGGGTGTGGTGGCGTTGACAGTCAGCGTATAGTTCGCCGATCCAGTGACGCTATTGGCGTCGGTGGCCGTGACGGTGAAGGAGGCATTGCCAGCGGTCGTCGGCGTGCTGGTAATCGCACCGGTCGAGGTATTGAGACTCAATCCCGCCGGAAGCGTGCCGGTGACCGTCTGGCTATAGGCCGCGCCAACCGTTGCCCCTGTCAGCGCGCCAGCGGTTGGCGACAAAGCGAGGATAGGGCCCAGCCAGGCAACTGGCCAGCAATGCGCCGACGCGTGCGCAGGACCGCGGGCGATTTTCAGCTCATGCGTGGGTGTGCGAATATCCTTCGTGGCGTCGTGAAGGACAAGGTCGTCGAGTTGGACCAGCTCGACGTCCATCCACAGCGAGGCGCAGGCCTCGGTGAAGTGGCTGCGTTCGATAAAGCCTTGTCCAGGCGACGAACGGGCGAGATGTTCGTCAAGCCGGGTGAGCTCGAGACCGGCGTCGAAAGCTAGCCGCATCAGGGCTGTCGCGCTGATTTTCCCGATATCGTAAGCCATTGAAATTATGGCAAATGATTTGCTACACGAACTCTATATAAATATTGCGGTTCGTCACATGGTATGATTGCCTGTTTGGGTTCTAACCATCGATAAGTATAGGTTATCGATGGTTAGCCATCTGACCGCTGTTCCTTGCCATCTTGCCGCGCAAACGCTATGTTTGAGCCAACCAATCGATCAGCAACACCATGTCCGAACCACAGCTTTCTATCCGCAGCGGCAAGGCGAGAGATCTTGCGCATGCGCTCGCTCGCCGCACCGGTCAGCCAATAAACCGGCTCGTTGAACTGGCGCTTGAACGCTACGACCAGGAACTCCGAGAGAAACCGGCCCAAACTCCCGCGAATGCTCTGTGGGACCTGATGGCTGAAGGACGCCGCTCGGTGCCTGCCGGCACCACGTCCACCCACGACGATCTCTACGACGAAAACGGCCAGCCGATATGATCGTCATCGATACATCGGCGATCGTGGCGACATCGCTGAATGAACCGGAAGCGGAACTGTTCCACTCGCTTGTCAGTCGAGAAGAAATCCTGGTCGGTTGGCCGACCCTTCTCGAGGCGCGCATGGTGCTGGCGGGTAAAAACTTTCCGAACGCCGGGGCGATCATCAAACAGCTTGTAGACCTGCCAAATGTGACTGCGGTCGACTTCGGGGAAAGGCATTATTACGCTGCTGAGAAAGCTATTGACCGGTTTGGCAAGGGGCGTCACCCGGCCAGCCTGAACATGGGCGACTTTTATTCCTAAGCTGTCGCCGCCGTTTCCAAAGCGCCGCTGCTTTTCCAGGGGCATGATTTTGGGCAGACGGATTTGAAACTCCATCCCGCATCGTCAATGGAATGACAAGCGTTATCCGTGAACCGATCCATCGTCGTGGACAACAGCTTGATACGATTGCAGCCGTCCTGCCGATGGAGCGGCGCGACAAACTCGCAGAGTTGCTCACGGACCAGGATGTCGAAACGCTGCGGCACCTGTTCAACGAGGGCATGGGCGCCAATACCCTGCGCGCACTGACATCGGATCTCGCCTATCTGGAGGCCTGGGGATTGGCGGCGACCGGAAAGTCGCTGCCCTGGCCGGTGCCGGAAGCGCTGCTTTCGAAATTCGTCGACCATCACCTTTGGGACCCGCAGCAGCGCGAGACCGACCCCGGTCACGGCATGCCTGTAGACGTCGACGAAAATCTTCGAAGCCGGGGCTTTCTGAAATCCGTCGGTCCGCACGCGCCATCGACGGTGCGCCGGCGGCTGGCGAACTGGTCGACACTGACCAAATGGCGCGGTTTTGACGGCGCCTTCGCCTCCCCTGCCCTCAAATCCGCCATTCGGCTGGCGATCCGCGCCGCGCCGAGACAACGTCTTCACAAGAGGGCCAAGGCGGTCACCGGCGACGTCCTGGCCAAACTGTTGGCGACTTGCACCAGTGATAGCCTGTGCGATCTGCGCGACCGGGCGATGCTGATGGTCGCCTTTGCGTCGGGCGGCCGCCGGCGCAGCGAGATCGCCGGGCTGCGGATTGGGCAGCTGAGCGTCGAGGCGCCAATAGATGTGCCGGACGACCCTCCCCTCCCCTCTCTTGCCATTCATCTCGGCCGCACCAAGACCGCGAGTGGCGAGCAGGACCATGTCGTCTATCTCACCGGCCGGCCAGTGGAGGCGCTGAATGCCTGGATGGCGGCGGCGAAAATCGAAAGCGGCAGCGTGTTTCGGGGGATCGCGCGTTGGGGAACAGTTTCGGAGCGTGAGATCGATCCGCAGTCGGTCAATGCGATCCTCAAGCAGCGGGCGGAGATGGCCGGATTGGATGCTGGGGAGTTTTCAGCGCACGGGCTTCGGTCCGGTTATCTGACGGAAGCCGCGAATCGAGGCATTCCACTACCCGAATCCATGGAGCAGTCACGACACCACTCGGTTCAGCAAGCGTCTAGCTATTACAACAACGCAACCAGGCGCAGTGGACGCGCTGCTCGAATGCTTTAGGCCGGCTCAGGCCAAGCGTCTGACAATTGCATTATTGGACGTATTATTTATGATAGAGAAAAATAGCGCAAGTTATCGAGCAAAACAGCGTAACTCGCGTTCATCGAGGTAAACTCTTTTTCGCTCAGGCTCTACATCTTACTTTCCTCGACCAGTTGCAACTTGTGCATTCTGTCAATGAGGGTATTCGCTTCGTTAATCGGCAACAATTTCCTCAGCGCATGCGGCCAGGCGTCGAGAGCAGTTCTTACTGAATTTTTGATTTCCTTTTCAATCCAATATTGGTCCAACTCCAAGAAGCTTGCTATCCTGCGAAACCGGTGGAGGGTAACCTTTGAGAAATCGTAGGTTCCTGCCATTTTCAAAGCGAGCCGATCGCCAGGCGCGAACAAAACCGTAGGCACGATATCGTAAGCTGGAGACAGACGGACCACGCCCGGTGCTGGGAAGATAAATGACCAATTCTTCAGGTGATTGTCCCCGTTTCCGATCAGTACATCAGCAACCATCCTGCGGAAGCCCTCAAGTACGTCAGCGCGCCAATCTGTACTGAAGCGTTTTATCATATTCAGCATCGTTTCGTAGGTCGCCATGGTGTATTTCCGCTCACCTACCGCGCCAACGATTTGAGCGCCGTCTTCCATATGGATGCGCTGTTCTGCACCAGGCCTGTCGAAGCGATCGACGACAAGGGCGTTTTCCCCTTCGCTGATAAGCTTTTCATCTATGCCGTAGATATTTTTCGTCGGTGTCAGGCGACAATTGGCCGTGTCAATTCCTAGCATGCCGCTGACGGTCATTGCCGCAAACTCTGCTTCTGGAAGTCCAGGGTATTTCGGAGTTGGCACTTTCAAAATGCACCGACCTTCACCGGCTCGTCCCGGTGCGGTGACGCGGTCACCGTCTGCCATTGCCGCAAACTTAAGTTGGACGCCGGCCAAGGAAAATTTTACGATACCTTCAGGTAAAGGGACCGACACGCCGCTAATCTTTTGAACTTTAATTGGCCCGACGGACGAGGGCACCGCTGTTTCGGGCGTGACAATAATTGCTCCGGGCAAATCTGCCCCAAGTCGGATCAAGAGATCGAACTGGTCGTGATCGCCAGGGCCCATCTCACTCATGACCAGATCCCGGAGCGCTCCCTCTGGCAATAAGCCGGAGAACCATGGCGGCAAGTAGCCATTCATACCGATTTTGTCCCCGCGGCCACCCAGGCGCCTGCGGGTAGCTTCCTCATCTCCGGGGACATACCAGCTCAAGCTTAGAATTGGTCGTTGGTCATCGCGAAAATATGCTTCGTCGACGACGAAGGCGGAGGCGCCGGTGCTGTCGCGCGAAAGGGTGCCGACGCGAACGATACTTTGGTCCGGCCGAACCAGCCTCACTGCTAAAACTGCGCTCTCCTTTGCCATCACGCTTCCTCTTCAGTGGAGAGATCGACAAAGAGGTCTTCGAACGTTTCGTTGCGCTCATCACCACTTTTTGACGAGAACCGTCTAGGGATTAAAGACTCGGCGATATCCGTGTATCGTTCTTTTGGCACCAGAAGCGGCATGATACCCAAAGCGTCGCAACATTCGAGGAGTAGGGTCAATCGGTCCTTGCCCCTGCGTCCATGGATGAGATCTCGTTCTAATTCAGAAATACGCGCACGATCCCGACCCAGGCGCTGCGCAAGATCTGGCTGTGTCATCGACCTCGCTTTACGAGCTGCCTTGAGCTGCAACCCCAAGCCTTGAGTCATTTCGAGCGTCATTACGCTATTTCTCCCTATGATAGCGTGATTACGCTACATCAAATCTCACAAAAAGAAAGCGTATTTCCGCTTTATGAAAACAACGAGCGGAAAATCGCTCTTTTTTGCTCATCCCACATACTTGCGACTTGCAAGCATAATGCCATTTCGGTGATGTCACATAAACGCGGCGACAGTGATTGGGCATAGAGACGGTGGCATGAAGAACCCTGCCGTCAGCTACAAGCGCCACCGTTTCCCGCGACAGATCATCTCGAATGCGGTCTGGCTGTATTTTAGGTTTCCACTGAGCTTACGCATTGTCGAGGGCAATACGAAGTGCGCTCTTCTCGCCGTAGCCTGCACCAGGGGCAGCGCCAACTTCCAGTGCCATCAGCTTCTCGGCGGCAAAGCCGATCATATCGCGCAGCAAACCTGCATCTGCGCTCTTCTCAAAAAGCGAACGACGGTTCATATCGTCGGTCATCGGTGGTGTACTTCAGGTTGGGTCCAAGCAACCCGCCCCTACCGGAAATCACCGATGGCTACGAAACCCAGCTTCACCAATCGCTGGGACACGATCAACAGGAATCAACAGGAACCTCGTCTCGGGCAAGCGTCACCGAAACCAGCGTCTGGCAATTTGCCGTCTTGCCCAGCATCGGAGCGTATTGCGGTGCGACCCCGACTGAGTGGTCCCTTTTTTGGAAGGCCGGTATCGTCGATCACCAGAAACGCTTCTAACGCGCCAACGATCCTGTCCGCCTGTCGCGCAAGCCCTGTCTCAAGAGAAACAGCATCCCAAAGCTCGTTGGAAATGAAATGGTGCAGGCGGTCGTATTGGCCTGGAGCAAACCGTTCCGCCATCGGCTCCATACTCTTGCGGTCACTGGGGCAATGAGCCCGGAGACGTAGAGAGGGCACATCTGTCGCCGCTTCTTGTGTCCGAGCGTCTCCAGAAATGTCTGCAAAAAGCGGAAAAGCTCCGTATCCCAATCTGCCATGTCGCGCCCCAAAGGTAGAGAGCACAAACCATCTCAAACCAGCCTTGCCCGAATCTGCCAAAGTCGTGCTAGCAACGGCATGTTGATAATCACGCGCCAAGACGTGCCTTGTTCATGCGGAGCGTGACAATCAGACCTTCATCTGTCCATTTCCGTGAGATCGAGCCATCGACCTGCTTGATGACACGCTCCATCATTAAGCTTCCGAAGCCGCTGTTCCTGGCTGACAGGTTCGGTGCAGGACCGCCGCTTTCGTTCCAGACGAGTTCCACTTCATCCTTGGCGTCATGGCACAATACAACGAGCTTCCCCGTATTCGCCGAGGCCGCCCCGTATTTCGCGGAGTTAGTCGCCAGCTCGTGAATAATCATGGCGAGGGATGTCATAGCGTGCTCGCCAACCAAGATTTCCGGTGCCGAAATGGAAACATTCCCGGAAGTTGTTGGGTCCAGCGAATACGGCTTTAAAAGGATAGTGAGCAATTTTTCCAGGGTCACCGCAGCTTTCTGGTCATGGAAACCCGGATTCATCAGCGCATGCGCATCGTGTAGCGCGTTCAGTCGCAGTGTGAGGTCTTCGAGCATCTCTTCTTTGGTTTGTGTGCCTCTCGAGGCAATCGAGGCCAACGCTGCCGACAGACTGAACAAGTTCTTGATCCGGTGATGCATCTCCTTTGTGATCAGCACGCGCTCTTCCTCTGCGGCCTTTCGCACCGTAACGTTGAGGAACACCCCGTACATCATTCGGCGGACGATACCCTCATCATCTCCTCGCCCACGCGCGGATACCCACCGCACCTCGTCCCCCTGAAGAATTCGAAAGTCCGTCTCATAAGCACCGCGAAGGTCTCGTGTAGAGCTGAAGGCGGCTCGAACCTTGTCCAGGTCAGCCGGATGAATCCGAGCTGACAGCTCCTCGAAGGTAACATGAGCTTTCTCCGGCAGCCCCCAAATTTCAAAAGCGCGTCGGTCCATTGCGAACCGATCAGTATCGACATTCCAGGACCATAGAGCCACCCCCGCCGCGTCTGTTGCAACTCGGAGTCTGTGCTCATGCCAGATGTCACCAGACGTCTCTAAATCCGCCCTATCGTCCATGAATGTGCCGTCTCCTTCTTTTTGTCATATGCCGGGGTTAATTAATACCTGTTCAAAAACTTTCAACTCCATGCAATCCGTCATGTGCTCAGTGCACATTTTCAGCTTCACCTGCCTAAAGCCAAACGCAGATACCCAATCTCCGCACGGAAAATAAAACTATTCTGCTGTGCGTGGGTGGGTGGACGGCTTTCGCCTGCATGAGGACCAATCCTCAAAGCGCGGGTCGGGAACTCGCATCGAGCGACGTCTGGGGTTGTTGATTGAGCCGCTAGCGCGTAGGGCCTTAGTCTTCGTTTTGGCCGCTGCGAGGCGCTGTGCGGCGCGAATGTATGCCGTTGGGACGTGACTTCATAACCGTTTCGGCAAGAGCCAAAGTGATGCTCATCAGGCACGTTCTCCCATCTGTTGATGGAAATCCCGCATCTCCAAAGCCTCACGGACGACGTCAACGAGTTGCTGGTCGGTAAAAGGCTTGAACAGCCAGGTGGCTTCGCGAAATTCCAGTGGAATATCACTCTTGTGGACGCCCGAGCAAAAGATGACCGGCACGTTGCGTGCCTTCAACTCCGCAGCGATATCTGTAGCTTCCCCGTCGTTGAGGTGGAAGTCCAAAAGCGCGACCAATGGCGCCTGAGAAGCGATCAGCTTCAACGCTTCCTCGCGTGAAGCGCAGTAATCAACAGGCAACCCCTCTGCCTGCAGCACCGATTCAATATCTAAGGCGATAAGCGGCTCGTCTTCGACCACAAGAACCGAACTGACGCGGGCCAGAGAGGTCATTGCCGCCATTTCCTCCGTCAGCGCCTGTAGAACGTCGGGACCGCCATGCTTGCCGGATTTAAACAGCCGAACCGCAATTGCGAGGGCCTTTTTGCCATCGTCATCGGTGATTTTGCAGCCGTGGGCCCCGCACCATTGATGAGCGGCGGCGATGACAGCATCAGCTTGGGTTTCTTCAAGGTATAATAGGTCTAGAAGAGACATGACCCTGCTCCAGTGGCGTCGGCAAGAGCAGACTGTCTCTTAAACAGTCACAGCCGTTGAAACGGGCAGGCGCAATGAGACTGTCGACCTATATTATAACCCGGAAAATGTCATCGCTATAAATTATATTAATCTCGCCAATTCTAATATGTCGGCAGATCGGCCAACCTAATGCTCGGTCACTTCATCGGTATTGATAACCGCCAGGACTTTTCCAAGACGATTGGTTATGTCGATGCCGAGGAGGTTGGAAAGATGGCCGGCCTTGAGGTCCTCGGCCATCATTTCGAATAGACTGGCTCTTGCGTCACGCTGTGCAGCCTGCAGCGTAACGAAGGGAATGCCCTCCAGATCACCTTCGATGCCGTCCTTGGTCCTAATCTGGAAATAATACTGCGGCATGACGAAACATCCTTTGAAAAGAGCCCGTTGGACACGAGGTCGTTCACCTCGTTTCGCTGGGTGACAGTCGCAGCCTTGCCAATTCCATCGCAAGGGCAAGGTCCGTCCCGGCGGAGCTAGCCTCCGACCATATCAGAAACCAGCCATCGTGGCTGCAAAATCTGATTGAGCGGCGCGGTCGTATAACTCTGCAAATTTCTCAAGGAGGCCGGGAGAATTCGACCTTGCCAATGGAACATTCTGCGGGCCCTTCCCTTTCTATAAGCTGACGCTAACTCATTCCAATCTTTCTAACATGACAGGCTTTCGCATGGATCTCATCCCGGTACTTCTGGTTGAAGACGAACCAATTCTTGCGCTCGACGTTGAATCCGCCTTGGTCGAGGCCGGTTATGCGGTGGTAATAGCGACGTCTGGAAATGAGGCTCTTGCTGCGCTGGCCTCGATGGAGCAGCCGTTTACCGCCATTGTAACTGACATTCGCGTCGGAAGTGGGCCGGACGGCTGGGCTATCGCGAAGCGTGCCCGCGAAATCTTGCCGGGGGTCCCCGTGATTTACATGAGTGGTGACAGCGCAGCCGACTGGACATCAATGGGGGTACCGGCGAGCGTAATGCTCAATAAGCCTATGGCCCTATCGCAGATTATCGTAGCGCTGGCCCAGCTCATCAATGCTCGTAGCCCTGAGTAGTTCCGGAAAAGTCCTTGGACACAGTCTGACATTTGGAAGGCCGATGCGTTCCAAAAAATCGGCTTGGGACAACGGGGGCGCACCATCTTGGTCTTGACGAGATTAGCATCGACGACCTCGATACCAGGTTTCCGATCCGCATGAATTTGTTTCGTTCAAGGATCACCTTATGATGGATTCGGGTCGCCGGATGTCTGATCACCTTTCGATTAGGATTGACAACAAGCGGCCGCGGGACAGATGTGTGAGACGATCAAACGACCATCCTTCCCGCGCTCTGACGACACCCGCCAGCTCGCACAGGTGGAGTGACGGATTTGGCGGGAAACACCCCGGTGTTTCAATTGATGTGCGCTCATTAAAAGCTTAGGTGAACAACTTCGGGGCTTTGAGGAGCGGCATCGCGCAAGTGCGGACACCACTCTCATTCTGGAAGCCTTCCTCGTTTGTAGAAGGCTGCTTACCGCCGTTGAACGAAGTTGGCGGAGCTAAGGCTTTTTCCTGTGGAAGATCATACCGCCGTGCTGCAGCGTGTCGTTGTCGACAAACGTACCGTCGGCAGTGAAGCCCGTGTCGTCCCGGTAGTCTATGTGATTGCCGGTTACAACGTAACAGCCTTGGTAGGCACTTTGACGATTACCGCGAGCCTCGTCGTAGCGGCCCGTTTGCAGGAGCTCCTGGCGGATGTGGCCATCGCCGCTAACCCACATACCGAAATAGGGATGGTTCTGCGGCTGGGCCTGATTGATGGATTGGGTGGGCATGGTGTCCTCTGTCTTGGCGATTTGGGCAACCGCGCCGAACGACGCGGCGGCGATGATGATTGCGACGGTGGTGCGGAAGGGATTGCTCATGGCCGAGCCTCCTCCCCTATCGCCGTCGCGGGTCTTTGTTCGGCGGGTGCGCCACGTCGGCTTGCCGTCGCTCTTCAAGGAGCTGCGACAGGACCCGGGAGGCGGCGATCGCTTTGGGGAAGCCCGCGGGTACGGTCACCATGTAGATGACCTCTTTGAGCTGTTGCTGCGACACGCCGATATTGAGCGCATAGCCGGCATGAGCCCTCATGAAAGCCGTCTCGCCGATGGCCGCAAAGGCCGCTACCGCAGCGAGCTGGCGTGTCCGGTTGTCGAGACATGGGCGCGACCAGACGTCGCCCAGTGTATAAGCTTCGGTCGCCTCGGCCAGGAACGGGAATTCCCGCCGCATGCTTTCAAGCGTTGGCTGCGTCATGCCGTTGTTCAGGCTGCGGAACACGGCCGCCCCGCGCTCGCGCCTTTCGTCCGTAAAGCGAGAGCGGCTTGGGGAAAGAGACCGAGAAGCGAGGCGGCGCCGGCCGCCGCGACATGGGTCCTGATCTAATGAAACATGATAACCTCCTCTCCACTGGCTGGTTTCTGGGTAGCTGGTCAGAAGGCTGCCCGGGTCGGGCGGATGACGATCTCGTTGACGTCGACATCATCGGGCTGCTCTATCGCGAAACGCACAGCGCGGCCGATGGCATCGGGCGTGAGCGCGATGGCGCGATATGCTTTCATGCCTTCGATCGCGCTTGGATCAGTGATCGTACTGGCCAGTTCGCTTTCGACGACGCCCGGATGGATGCAGGTGACGCGCAGCTTGTCGTTTTCCTGGCGAAGGCCATCGGAGATGGCGCGGACAGCATATTTGGTGGCGCAGTAGACAGCCGCCGTCGGAGACACAGCTAGTGCGCCAATGGAGGCGATGTTGATGATCTGGCCCGAACCACGTTCGGTCATTTCGTGCAGGACGGCGGCTATGCCGTAGAGTACGCCTTTGATGTTGACGTCGACCATCCTGTCCCATTCATCGACCTTCACCGAGGCCATCGGTGACAGCGGCATGACGCCGGCATTGTTGACGAGGACATCGATACGGCCGAATTCCCGGCGAGCAGCCTCGGCGAACGCTGCCATGTCGGCGCGATTAGTGACATCGACTTTGCGGGTCATGACCCTGCCGCCGCCCGCACGAATTTCTGCTGCGACGGCTTCTAACCGGTCGGCGCGGCGCGCACCGAGGACGACAGTCGCTCCGGCGTTTGCCAGTTCGTGGGCGATGCCGACACCAATACCGCTTGAGGCGCCCGTGATGAGAACAACCTTGTCCATGACTTTCTCCTCTTGCTCCCGCTTCATTGCGGTTGTCACGAAGATAAACCTGGAGCATTGTCGTGATAAGCCATCCATTTGATCACTCCAAGGTAAGAACGCCTAACCAATGCCACCGGATTTCAATGCAATTGCCGTCTTCGCGCTCGTTGCCGAGAAAAAGAGTTTTCGCGCCGCTGCCGACCGAATGGGTGTCACGCGCTCTGCCGTCAGCCAGACAATCCGCAGGCTCGAAGAGACGGTCGGTATCGCGCTGGTCAGCCGTACCACCCGCAGCGTGGCACTGACGGAGGCCGGAGAGCGGCTTTACGCCGAGGCGGCGCCCGCACTTCTCGCGATGAAGGGCGCCATGGAGGCAGCCGCGAACCTTCGCGGGCGGCCGCGTGGACGCCTGACACTGGCGGTTTCGTCGATTGCCGAGAGCTTTCTGTCCGGGCCGCTGCTGGCCTCCTTTCTGGGGGAAAACCCAGACGTGACGATGCACATCACCGTCACCGACGAGGAATTCGATATGGTCGCGGAAGGGTATGATGCCGGGGTGAGGCTCGGGGAAGTCATTGCCCAGGACATGATCGCCCTGCCGGTGTCGGGCGAGCAGCGCCAATTGGCAGTGGCATCGCCGGGCTATATCGAGCAATTCGGGACGCCACGCCACCCCAGCGAACTTGCAAGCCACCGCTGCATCGGCTGGCGTCGGGCGGCGAGCCTCGCTCCGTACCGCTGGGAGTTCGAAGAGAACGGCCGAGAGTACTCGGTAGCGGTGGCGGAAACGATCACGACCACAGATATGGCGCTGATGATCAAGCTCGCAGTGGCAGGCGCCGGTATCAGCTTTGGCATGGAGGACAGTTTTCGGCCGGCGATCGAACGCGGTGAACTGGTGCCGGTCTTGGAAGAATTCTGCCCACGCTTTCCCGGCTTCTTTCTTTACTATCCGAGCCGCCGCAACATGGCGCCGAAACTGAGAGCGCTGGTGGAGCATCTACGGGGCTTGCGCCCTGTGGTGGGATGAATACGGCTTGACTTGTGGCGGCCGGCGCAGCACGGGTGCCGATCCACTGCTAAAGGATAAATTATGATGAAAGACATTTTGGATGCCAGCCATGGTGTCAAGCAGGTGATATGCATCAGTTGGGGCGCAAAATATGGCGCGCTGTTCATCAACCGGCTGTATGCCATGGTCGAACGGAACATCACTCCACCATTTACATTCACTTGCTTCACAGACAACCGCGAGGGATTGCATCCTGCCATCCTGTGCCAGGATCTGCCGGAACTGGATGTTGTCAAAATGCCGGTGAACACCTTGGGAATCTGGTCCAAAGCCCGGTTGTGGGGGCCGAAACTCGGAGATCTCCGCGGGCCTGTACTGTTTCTGGATCTGGATCTCGTCATCGTTTCCTCGCTCGATCATTTCTTCGAGTTCGGTGGTGCGAATGACGTTGTGATGGCAAGGAACCAGACCACGCCGTTCCGGCGTCTTGGTCAGACGTCGCTTTTCCGTTTCAAGGTAGGGAGCCTTGTTTCCCTGCAGGAGACATTCCGGGCCGACCCGCAAGCGGTTGCAGACAAGCACCGTTTTGAGCAGCGTTTCGTCACTTTGAACGCCCCGAGTGGGGTCAAATTTTTTCCCCGACAATGGGTGCTGCATTTCAGGCAGGATTGCCGCTGGCCCTTCCCCCTCAATTATTTCCTTGCACCGCGTATGCCGCATGGCGCTAGGGTTGTCATTTTTCCGCGCGGTCTTTTACCGCAAGACGCGATCGAAGGCCGCTTCAGCGCCAATTCGCGCAGATCAAGCCCGCTCAATCATATTCTCGGCGTATTTGACAAGGCACGTCGCGGCAAAAAAACCCCCTTCAAATATCTTCGCCACTATATCCGCCCGACGTCGTGGGTGGCGGACCACTGGCGGGAGTGACACCTCATGGGTGCTGTCTGAAGCTTGGTCGCCAAGATATTAAGAAGGTCACCGCTCTGGCCGAGCTTCGCGACTATCTGCCCGTCCAGATCGCTCGCAAGCCAATGTGGCCAGTAGCCGCCCTCTGCCTCACTCGACCCCTCAAAAGTCCACGTTTCGACCGGATCTCCGGACAAACCATGGACGAATATTACGTCGGCTACGCCATCAGTAGCAGTAATAGTGGCAAAGAAGTTCGCGGGTGTGGACACGTTATTTCCCGAGCGGCCGCACCGCGCCTGCAACCGTATATTGTGCTCTTGGTATTCAAGCGCACCTTCGCGAAAAATCTACTTTTCCTTCGCCCTTCCAAGACTCGCGCCGCCTGAGGCGTCACGTCAAGGGTTTTCGCCACCACCCGGCCGACATCAATGGCCGCGCCATCACCAGTTCGACCCGCTCCGGCAATTTCGAAGACGCCCGACGTCCGTCCAGCCTGCAAATTCCGAGGCATG
>UBTA01000144.1 GCA_900468065.1 Hyphomicrobiales bacterium
CCATCGAATCCTAAGCAAATCCGAAGGAATCACAACTGGCTGATTTCACTCAACTCTTTTTCACTCAGGCTCTAAGCAGTGCGGTCTCGCTCGGCCGCTTGTCACTGATCGGCTTCGCCGCTGCGGAACCGCCGTTCATCGCGCCACGCTCGCCGATCATCCGGCAGATTTCGCCGATCAGAAACGGGTTGCCCGCCGATTGGGCATAGACCACTTCATCGAAGCCTCCGGAAGGCGGATCGGCGCGCATGAGTGAGCGCACGAGAGCCGTGGTATCCTCGAAACCAAGCGGCATCAGATCAAGCGACTGCAGCGCGAATTCCTGCAATCCCGCCCATCGCTGAAGATCCGCCGCCGTTTCGGCATTGCGCGTGGAGACGATGACAGGTATCGGCACCGTCCCGGAAATCAAGCTTCCCAGCAAAAGACCTGACACTTCGTCCAGCCAATGGACATCCTCGAGCACGATCAGTCCGACCGGCGGCTGCGCCATGCCGGTCATAAGCTTGTTCAGCAATTTTCGCAGGTTATGGGACCGCCCGTCGCCGGACATGGCCTGCATCTCTGCCGTCTCCGGCAGCGTCAGGTCCATGGCATCGTTGAGAAGCGGCGCCAAAGGTGCCAATTCTGCGCGGCTCTCGAAGAAGCGATGAACTGTTTCAGTGGCTTCATGGCCGCGCAGATCGCCCAGCCCGATCAATTCCCGAATGATCGCCCGCCATGCGAAATAGGGGGCTGCCCGCTCGATGTCGTCGGCGCCGCCGACCAGGACACGCAGGTCGCGATCGCGGCACTGTTCAACGAATGTCCGCAGCAAAGCCGATTTTCCGATACCCGGATCGCCGCGGATGACCAGGACACCTGCTTTTGCACTTCCTGCCCCGTCGACGTAACGCGTCAGGACATCGAGTTCGGACACCCGGTTTACCAGCGCCGGTGGTCCGCCGCCGGCAGTGCCCCCTTGCGCGGAAAGCGGCACGTAGGCTGCGACGCCGCCGCGAACGCCGGGCACGGACAGCGACCAGGGGCCTGCAAATGTCACATGGCCCGCCGATTCATGGGCTGTCACGCTGTCGACGAGAATGCGCCCGGCTGCAACGCTTGCCAGCCGCGCCGCCGTGTTCGCTGCTTCCCCCACCACCGTGTAGTCGGAGCGATGTGAAGCGCCGAGCGCACCGCAGAACGTCTCGCCCGTGGCAATCCCGACCGAAAGGCCATGGCCCGCGCCGTCAAGTTCGTTTGAAAACCGCAGCGCGGCAAGAACGGCACGCCGGGCGTTGTCGGCATGGGTTTCACCAGGAAGTCCGAAAACCGCAAAGACCTCGATCCCGTTTGAATGCAGTAGCGTATGCAGGACTTCGCCACCCGCATTGGTAACGATGGAGATAGTGAGGGCGACAAGACCATTCAGCCGGTCGAGATCAGTATCCAGTTCGCGCCCCGGGATATGGGCAAACATCGCGGTGACGGAGCGCAGATCGGCAAGCCATTCCGACAGAGGCGAAAGCAAGCGGGCACGCAGCGCTTTCGGTAAATAGATGCCAAGGCTTTTGGAGACGACCGGCACCTTGACTTTGCGGCTTTCACCGACGGGAAATGGCTCGATCCCTTCGAAACGCACGGTGCCCTCTCGCCCAGGCTGCCCAGTCGCACGGCCGCTGACCAGCCGCCACGCATCGCTTGATAGCAGGATTTCCCCAGCATCGCTCAGTTGGCCGCAATGATCGACCTGCGAAAAACAATCGCCGCTGACGACCAGCCAGCGTTGACCGGCGCGTGGCAGCAGATGAAGCAGCGCAATCTCGCCGGCCCCAACCGCCGTGCGCAGCTGGATGGCCCCTTCCGGCATGGCCGGCCCCTCGAACCGCTCGCGGATCCGCACCGCGCAATCGCAGCTGCGCCACGTCGCCTCAGCGATCTCGTCTGCCGACCGCGCCCGCCAGCCGGCCAGCAGACTGTCGCCCCCGAAATTGAAGACCGTACCGCCGGATGCCTCGATATGGTTGACCAACTGGCTCATAAAGCCGTTCAGAAGCTGGCTGATCCTTTCGGCCCCTTTGGCGCGATCGCTTTCGGACAGTTTGGCGGTCAATTTGGTGGAACCGGAGATATCTACCAGAAGTAATGATCCGAGAAATTCTTCGCGTGTGGGGCAGGCAATTTCCGTCGCTGCCACAGAGGACCATTGAACCAAAGCCCCCGGCAGATAACGCTGGATTTCATACTTGCCGGCACTGATTACCACGCAAACAATCCCCCTATATTTTACAGTAACATGCCTGCGATCCGACCGGAAGCTGCATCGATTGCGCCGATAGCTCATCAACGACGCAAGTAAAAAGCAGTTTCCTTCAATTCATACGCGGGTTATTGTTGATTTGTTGCACGCAGAGGGAAGGCGACAACAGGGGGCAGATATGGACAGCGATTGGACCGGCATGACCGCCGCTATCGCACGCCGGGACGTCTTGCGGCTCGGTGCCTGGGGAACGATGCTGGGCATTCTTTCCGGATGCGACCTAACGCATCCCAAACCCGGTGCCTGTCAACTCAGCCACCCGATCATCGATGTCCATTGCCACGTCTTCAACGCTGCCGATGTCCCCGTCGAAGGGCTCGTCCGTTATGTGGCGCTGAGGGAGGCCAAGCCAAAGTTTACACTGGCCCGCAGCGACGAGGAATATAAGCGCCGCCTCGATGCCTTCGTCGTTTTCATGGTCGTTGCGCTTGGCGATTTGGCGCCGGCCGCCAAGAGCGAGCTCGCCATTCTGGAGAGGCGGGCGACACGGCCATCGGGCGAAACCATCAAGCGCCGCCAGAACGAGCAGTTGCAAAAGGCATTCGAGACGCTGGCCGAATTGTCGCGCGGAGACCGCTCCGCTAATGAATTCTCCCTGCGCACGGTAACCGGCGCTCCCGATTATCAGGGCCTTTTGGAGGAGTTCGCCGCCGATGCTAACCTGCCGGCGACCTTTCAGCGCAACGCCAGGTCGATGACGCAGGTCGATACCAATGCGCTGGCGGCGGCCGCCCGCAGCCAGGGCAAGTTCAGCACCTATTTTTCGTTCGTCAGCCTCATGCAGGAATACCGGGAGGAACTGGCCCGCAACTATATCCGCATATTCGCGTCCAAATGCCAGATGTCACTGATCACGCCGAGCATTCTGGATTTTGAAAAATCGATCGGCGGCAAGGCCTCGTCGCAGCGCGATCAGGTCGACGTCATGGAAGAAGTGCAGCGCGCGATCGCCAAATCGACCGGCATTCACATGCACAGTTTCGTCGGCTTCGATCCGCACCGCGAGGCAGAACATCCGGACTCGGCCATGCGCAATGTCAGATACGCAATCCTGGAAAAAGGCTTCATCGGCGTTAAACTCTATCCGCCCATGGGCTTCAAGGCCTGGGGAAACGGCGGAAAGATCGATGCGGCACTGGCACGGCTCTACAATTGGTGCAAGGACAATGACGTCCCGATCATGGCGCATGCCGAAAACAGCATTGGAGCGGCTTGCGGCTATGGCAATCTCGCCAGCCCGAAATACTGGAAACAGCTTCTCGATACCAACAAATACAACGACCTGCGTATCAACCTCGCGCATTTCGGTGCCTTCGACGAGGTCCTGCGGCCGGGATATCCGACAGGCGTGATGGTCTCCTGCAACGATGACAAGTTTGGCGGTCCGCCGAGCTGGGAGGAGATCATCGGCAAGACGTTTGATCACGGACGCCGCCGGCACCTGTTTGCCGACCTGAGTTATCTCAGCGAACTCGTCAGCAGTGAGGACACCAAGCTTCAGGGGGATATTCGCCGCCTGCTGAGCGATTGGCTGGAAAAATACGATCCCAATGCCACCCAACTGATGTTCGGCACGGACTGGTCGATGATGGCGCTGGAAAAGAACTATAACAGCTATGTCAGCAAGATCACCGGCGAGTTGACCCTGGCAGGTGTCAGCGCGCAGCAGCAGCAGAACATTCTCTGGAAAAATGCCGCCCGCTATCTCGGCCTCGACCGGCCGGGTAAAACCCGAAAGCGCCTTTTCGCGTACTGCCAAAAAAACCATATGGACACGGACTGGCTTGAAAATTTTGCCCTGGCCTGAAGCGCCTCGTCACGGGAGCCAGCCGGTGCAAACCGGTGTTGGTGCAAAAACTACTCTTCGTCAGCACGGCGCGTGGATATCCGACGAACGCGGATTCGAGGTGAGCCGCAGCGTCCGGCGTGGCCATCGCCAGCGACGTGTTGATTGAGCCTGTAGGGGGAGGGGCTCTTCGCGAAGTCAGGCGACCTCCGGCTGCATCATCTTTCAAAAGTTTCAATCGTCGGGATGGCAGCCCCTTGAAGTCTTCAATTCAGCAAAAATCCTGTAGACTGTATGGAACGCAGTTTGTTCCGCAATTGTTGGTCGACGTCCGCCCCAAAATCGAGCCGGTTTGCGATTCCGTGCTAAGCCGGCGATGGTCGCGAGTATCCCTTTGTTTCATATCACAACGGAAACAAAGCCGGCTCTCCCGTAATTAAAAACGGGCGTCAATTGCAAACGGCAAGAAACACCGCTAGCACTGCAGGTCTAGACCACCAACGCAGCGATTGCTATTTGCAGAACTTGTTGCGATGCTGAACACATCGCTGATACATCACCGCAGAATTTCGAGGCTACATTTCGTGAAAAAGGTTCAACGCAGTTTTGTTACAGAGTATAAATCCGGGCGCAGAAAAACCGATCCCAAATCGCACTCGATCTGGGGCAACATGGATCTCAAATCCGTTGCGCGAGATGTGCAGGAAGAGGCCATGCCGTCCCTAGCGCGGGGAGAGCAAGATGGTGTATCCGGGAACGAGATCTCCTTACCTAAAGTAAAATGGAAACAGCCGTTGTTGACACCAGCAATCCGGCATCCAACACCTGCAACGGCTACACAGGAGACAATCATGGCCGACGAAAACGACACGACAACAAGTAATGACAAGCCGGCCTCAGTCGTCGCTGCGATCGATCCACCGAAAAAACAGCGTAAACCTCGCGCCAAGAAAGTGGCACCTGAAACGGCGTCAGTCGAAGTTGCGGCGGAACCAGCAGCTGCTTTGAGCACTACAGCTGGCAAGCGCGGCAAGCAGACCACTGGCCCTAAGCCCAAGTCGAAGGAGGTTGCGGTCAGCGCCAAGCGCGCGCCAGTGAAACGCGCTCCAAAGACTGTGCAAGCAGCGCCCGCTGTTGCAATCGACGAGATGGCGGACCTTCTGCAGCTGGAAGGAGAAAACCAGAGACTGCGCAAATTGCTTGCTGAGAAGCTTCGAGCAGAAAATACAGATCTGCGTAAGCGGCTCAACCTTGGTTGATCACAGGCGCGCAGCGCATCGGCGCCCGCATTCTGTGCTCGTTAAGGTGACCATTGGCGGAGGTCATGACCACCGCCAATGCTCAATCTCGCAACCTGCATGGGAGGTGGAACGCGAGGTCCAACAACAATGGCGTCACCTTGGAAATTTCTTGCGCGACTGACGTCGAGGCGGCGTGAGCGGAAAGAACAACAAGACGGTCCCACCGACGCTGTGAATAGCAAGAGGCCGCGGGCTCCGAGCCTGTTGAAGCGGCAACCGATCGCAAATTTTGCCTGCAAAATGTACAATTGAGGATGATGCTGGAGCGGTTGGACGCCGAGCACTGTATGCTTGGCATGATGGTCGGCAAGTTTACGGTCCCCGGTTCTGATCCAGTTGAAAGCAGTCGGCGCGACTCAACGCCCAAAGCATGTACGGGTCAACTCAAAGCGGACATCTACACATCGCTAGCGAACACATTCACCGGAGCCAGACGATGACGCAGTGAAAAGCCGTGACCGGCGCAGGTTGCTGAGTTGACGGGCCCCCCCCTTGTCGATCATCGATATAACACCGTGATATTCTTCCATCATAGACCCAAGTGCAGCCTGTAACTGACCCCGCACCAGCGCCAACCAATGCCTAAAATCGGACTCCCCGGGCTTCGATCAACCCACTCTCATCATTGTTCGGAAAAAGCCCTGGACATACTGTCTGTCACCGGCTTTGCGAGATAACTGAAGAATGTTCTCTCGGCCGTTTGAATCATGACCTCTACGGGCATGCCGGGCGTTGGAGAGAAACCATGGACCCGTGCCAGCTCTCCAGGGGAAATATTGATGCGTGCGAGATAGACGTCGTGAACTGCCATGCCCACCTTGCTGTCCTGAAGGGCGTCAGCTGAAATATAGAATACCTTGCCTTGGAGGACTGGCGTTGTACGCTGGTTGAGTGCGATCAAACGTAGGGTGGCGGCCTGACCCAGCTTCACGCTGTCAATATCATTACGAGGGATCTGCGCCTCAATGATCAACGGAACCCCTGCGGGAAGTATTTCGAGAATTGCCTTGCCACTTTCGATGACGCCACCCGTTGTGTGATAATGGATGCGGACGACAGTCCCGGAAACAGGTGCATTGATGGTCGCGCGCTTGAGGACATTTTCAGCCTCGCGCAATTGTTCGCGAACCGTATCGCGTTCACTTTGTATCGATTGCAGTTGTTCGAGAGCTTCTTCCTGGTAGACGCCTTCGGCCCTGAGAACTTCCTGTTGGCCCTTAACCATCTGCGCTTGTGTTTCCGCGACCTCTGCCTCAAGGCGGCCGACCTGTCCCTCGGCCTCGGCAATTGCCCGTTGTATGGCCTTGACCTCGTTTGCACGTACTACCCCTTTGGCCATCAACCCTTTCTTGCTTTCAAGCTCATCGTTAAGCAGGTCCAGTTGCCGCATGGTTGCGCTACGCTGCCGCGTGTATCCTATCTCGCGAAATTGCAGGGCTTTCGTGTTTTGCTCAAGCAGGGAGAGTTCGCTGGATAGCTTGTGCTGCTGGGCCTTGAAATTGAGCTGCTGGCTGACGAGGATCGACCAAACATCCTGGTCGGCACGATGCTCTTTCAGCAGGCTCGCTACATCGAGAACGTCGGCGTTCTCGAATTGTGCCGTCAGACGCGCCGCTGTAACATCCAGTCTTATGCGCCGCAAAAACAGCTCGCGTTTTTTTGCCTGTGCTGCGGTCTCATCGAGCCGGACCAGCGGCTGGTTTTCCGCGACTTGATCGCCTTCGCTGACAAGGATCTCCTTGATGACGCCTCCCTCCAGATGCTGCAAAATCTTGTTCTGGCCTGTGGCGACGAAACTGCCCTGAGCAATGATCGCTGCTGCGAGCGGGGCTGTTGACGCCCAAACGCCGAAACCACCAAAACACACGCCGAGTAAAACCAACCCGACCGTCGTCTGCTTCCAGATCGATCTTGGAACCTCAGCATACCATTGTATATCGTGGACTTTAGCGATGTCAGGCATGGTGGGTGTCTCCTACTGCAACTGATGACCGAAGACGCCGGACTCTATGTTTATCCCCCGGTTCTCCAGTGCTTTCAGCACGTCCGTGCGCATGCCAAACAGTGCCACCGTTCCGTTCACCAGCAGCAGTATCTTGTCGACGCTTTTGAGAAGGGAGGGGCGCTGCGTGATGGTTATTACGGTGATCTTTTGTTCCTTCGCATGCTCTAGGGCTCGGGCAAGTGCTGCGTCGCCGGCATTGTCGAGGTTCGAGTTGGGCTCATCCAGCACCACGAAATGGGGATCTCCGAAAAATGCGCGCGCAAGCACGATACGTTGCTTTTGGCCACCGGAAAGAGGCGAACCGTCAGCGGCGACCACCGTTTCATACCCGTGCGGCAGGCTGGCAATCATCTCGTGAACATCGGCCAGCATGGCTGCTCGATAGACCTGCTCGTCCTCAACGTCCGTTCTCATTCGGGCAATGTTGGCCTTGATCGTGCCGGGGAAGAGTTGCACGTCCTGCGGCAGGTAACCGATATTCTCGCCGAACTGGCGCTGATCCCAATTGCGCAGATCCATCAGGTCCAGCCGGACATTTCCCGAGGTTGGCAAGATCGACCCCACCAGCATCTTGCCAAGCGTGGTCTTTCCGGCCCCGGAATTGCCGATGACGGCAAGAGAATCTCCCGGTTGCAAGGCAAAGGAAATTCCGTTGAGGACGACACGCTTCGTGCCATGCGGCACATAGAGAAGCCGTTCAACGTCAAGACGTCCTTCCGGCTTCGGCAAATAGAGGCGCTCGAAGTTCAAAGGCGATGCCGTCAGCAATGCCGCTATCCGGCCGTAGGCCGAACGTGACTGGCTGAATTGATTCCACCCCTCGATGGCGCCTTCAATCGGCGCCAATGCCCGGCCCGCGATAATCGAAGACGCGATTACCATGCCTCCGGTCAACTCGCCCTCTACCGAAAGATATGCGCCCCAACCCAGCATCGTCACCTGAGTCAAAAGCCGCGCACCCCTTGAAATCGCTGATATTGCGATATTCCTGTCCTGGGCAATGACCTGAGCCTTCAGGGAGGCGGCGGTGTCCTTTCCCCAGATCTGCACAGCTTCCGGTATCATCGCCAGCGCATTGATGATCTGCGAGTTCCGGGTCATTGAATCCAGGTGAAGATTGGCCTTCACTTGGGCCGTGTTCGCATCCGCGAAGGGTGTCGCGGTCATGCGCTGGTTTATCTGGGTGAGAATCAAAAGCAGGATTGCCGATGTCACGACGATAAAGCCGAGATGCGGATGAATGAGGAACACAGCGAGAAGAAATACGGGTGCGATCGGCGCATCAAGAAATGACAGCAGCGTTCTGGAGACGAGGAACGATCGAACTTGCTGAAGGTCACCCAACACTTGGTATTCCCGGCCGTTGCCTTGTAGCGACGCGCGGGCTGCCGCGCTCAGGATCGGTGCCCCAAGTTGAGCGGCAACCTCCACAGCAGTACGCATCAGCACGAAACGCCGTAATGCGTCGAACATGGATTGCAAAATGATCGCGCCAACGATCACGACTGTCAGCATGATCAAGGTGTCGATCGAGCGGCTTGTCAGGACTCGATCTGAAATCTGGAACAGATAGATTGGGATCGCTAGAACAAGCACGTTGCTGGCGATCGTGAAAAGCATGACAATCATCAGATTGTGCCGAACGGCACTCACGCCCGCTTTGAGACTGGCGTTGAAATCGATGGGGCCGAGGCGCTTGTGGAATGTTCCGCGCCCGCTGCCCGATCCCTTTCCGCTTCCACCGGCATGTGGCTTTTCTGCCGAAGGAGAATCGATCAGCACTGGTCCACGGTCACCTTCAAGGATTTTCACGCCGTCGCCAATCTTGGCTTGTGGTACGTCGCGCGACACTGGCTCAGTCGGCAACGTGTCAACGGATTTTAACGTGGCGCGGATCGTGCCCTCACGTGGGGTAAAAGTTTTGGTGATCGTGTGCGGGCGCTGTGCGTTTGGACAGTCCGTTTTCGATTGCCCGCTTGATATGTCCGTGGGTTGAGAGGCGTCGCCGACGCTTTCCTTCAGGCATTCCTCCACCGCTTTTTCGAGTTTCGCACATGCCGCTTCAATATTTTCGTATCCGCCTCGATGCGGGTTCGTGTTCTTTGCCTTGGCCTCCATAGGTCCAGCCGGAACGGCAAGGCGATTACGAAAAACAGACATGCATCCCCCCTTAATGTCCAAGCACGCTGTTCACCCCGTCGTCCGGGTTTACATCGTGGTCTGCTGCATATGGCATGTGAGCCGTGTCGGTTGCGTCAAGCATGGAATCATCAAGGAAAAGCACGGCCTCGTTGACCAGCGCGTCCGGATGAGGACCGCCAAACTCCGGGTGCTGCGATATCATTTCGGCCTGATAAAGCGTCTCGAGAGAATACTGGCCGCCGCCAACATAGGTCTTTCCCAAGGAATCGAGGTCTGCGATTGCTGCGCTGTTCACGAGCGCGTTGGCGCCCGTCGTGACCGACCATTCCGAATTGGGATTGATGGCTACCGCATCTTTCGCCAGCGCAATTTGATCGCTATCGCCAAGAATGTTCGTTTGCCGAATATACTGAAGATTGAGGAGGTCGCCTTGGATGTACAGGACACTGAGCCCCTGCAGGCCCGTAAACGCCTCATCCGAACGCACATCATCCGGGATATCCGTCCCGCCGCCGGCAAGCCCGTTTGCGGCATCCAGATAGTGTTGAGGCAGTGCGTCGAACCGGTCCGGACTTCCCAAATTGGTAATGTGTGCCTGGTTCCAGAGAAGATTTGCCGAGGATGAAATCTCACCCTTTTCGGGCGTGTGGAAACCAGCCGTGGCGCCAACGACGTCATTGTCGAACAAGACGTTTGTCTGCAGAATGTAGTTGGCGTCGTAAACGGAGCCGCCGACGATAATCAGATCGTAGGAAAAGCCCAACTCGAAGATCGACACGTGGTTCACGCCGATATTGTTCCCGCTCACGACGCTTGTCGTGACGCCAGACGATGAAAGAATGCCGATGTCGTTGTCGCTCATGAAAGTGAACTGTTCCAGCCAGTTCACGATCATAAGGTCACCCTTGATCTCCGTGATTGACCAGTATTTGGGATAGTGATCAAAGTCGGTGGGATCGGCGTCCGAGCTTTTAGAAACATCCAGGTGTTGGAACGTGGCGATGTTGAAAAGTTCGTTGGCGTGAGCATTCGTTGCGATGCCCATGGAAGACGTGATTGCGTCGGTGTCCCACAACGCGTTGTTCTGGACGATAACGTTCAGTGCGACATGGTCTC
The DNA here is from genome assembly GCA_900468065.1 of Hyphomicrobiales bacterium. GTDB lineage: Bacteria > Pseudomonadota > Alphaproteobacteria > Rhizobiales > Rhizobiaceae > Pararhizobium. The sequence goes on from UBTA01000144.1 coordinate 10,650, forward strand.
CGACAACGGCGGTTACAGTCCCTCCGGACCAAAAATTCTTTATGAGAGCTTCGTTAACGAGTGTGTTTCCGCCGCTTTGCAGTTCAACCGAAGCTTTGATGGCAACTGTTCCGTTATCCATCGTCCACGTATTGGAGCTTACGTCCTTCTCGGATGGTTCACCACCGAACGAGTGGTAATCCTCGAGCCTGGGTGCTTCGGTGACCAACTCGCCGTTGACATATACGCCCTCTATTGTCTCCTCAGCCATGAACGCTTGCACAACGGGACTTGAAACCGATTGCGCGGTTTCAATCTGAAGAATGCTAGCCTTGATCAACGTGATGATTTCGTCGCCAGTTCCTGGTCGCTCCAGATCGCTAATGGGCGAATGCGATAAGGCGGCTTCCGCGCTGGCAATCAGCCCGGAATTGTCAATAGCGTCTGGTGAAAATGCGAGGTTGGGGCCGCCGACACTGAAATAATCATCATCGGAAAGCGTAACGATCTGATTGATATAATTGGCGACAGATCCGGGAGGTTCGAGCTCCGGGGGCGTAAATTTCGCCGTCCAATGTAAGCGTGCGGCTTCATATCTCGGCCAGTCGTACCATGTGCTGCCGGGATTGTTTCCATCTATGTTGTTTGGATGATGAGTGTCCTGAAATTTCACCGGTCGTGCATAGGCATGCCAAGGCTCAGGCCTGGGGGAGCGATAGTCAAATCCGGGGTCATAACCCAGCAGCTGATAAGGTGCTGCGAAATGGGGACCAATGGCCGGAAGCGGCTCCAGTCCGGATGGAACAGGATTGAAGGAAAATTGCTGATAGGCCTCTCTAAAGCGGGCGTCTTCGACGCTGACATGGAATACGCCAATGAAGTGGGCGATCTCTTCGGTGATCTTATCAAACATCGTCACGGCACAACCTCCGCTCCCAGCCAGTATCAACGCAATGACGAAACGCCTGGCGGTATGAGAGGCTGCGCAGGAAACCTGCGCAGCCTGGATCGCGTGTTTTACAACTGAGCAAGAGCGTGTCCGCTCTTATGTGCCATCGTGCGTGTCTTCTCCGACAACAGTACTGGTCAGGTCGCCACCGACCACGGTCATATCGACCGCGTTTTGCTGAAGGTTTGCGCCCATCACGATTTCCTGGTTGAAGGCGCTTGTGTCGATGACTGCATCAGCATGGGCTGAACTCGTACCGGTGACGAAGCCATCATCACCATTGTCAGATCCCCACGACCCACCGTCGCCTGCACCACCGTAGCCGGTCATGGCCGTGCCACCGTCACCGCCAGCCCCGCCGGCCCCACCATAGGACCAGCCGCCGTAGCCGTCACCGCCGGTGCCATCAGCCCAGGCGCCACTCAAAGCAGCGCCACCGTCTCCGCCACCGGCTTGAGCCCAACCGCCATAGGCGTCGCCGCTCGTGGCACTGCCGCTGGTCGCGTCACCGCCAGTTCCGGCTGCACCATTACCACCGTAGCCACCGGTGCCCGTGCCGCTTCCGTCGCCGGTGCCGGTACCAGTGCCTGAGCCACCTGCATCGCCACCGCGGCCACCGTCACCGGCGTCCGTGGCGGCGCCGCCAGTACCACCTGCGCCGCCCGCTGGATCTCCAGCCGCTCCGCCGGTATTGCCAGCACCATCACCACCTGTGTTGCTGCCACCGCCATCACTATCAACGATGACAGGATTTATCAGACCGAGAACGGCACCAATTCCAGTGTTGGCCGCACCGCCCGTGGCGTCACCACCGTCGCCGGCATCCGAAGCCGCGCCACCATTGGCATTGCCGGTGTCTCCGCCGTCGGCTCCGTTGCCGGCCGTGTTGTCACCGCCGTTGCTGCCGTCCCCGGCAAAGGCCAGACCTGCACCAAGCCCGAGGCCAAGTCCCAAGCCGACGCCTAAGCCGTCGCCTCCGCTCCCGCCGCGGCCGCCGTCACCGTTGCCGCCGTCGGCGCTGCCGCTTGCTGCGGCTCCACTGGCACCGGAACCACCGTTTGCGTGGCCGCCTTCACTGATACCGCCCGCTGCCAGGCTGGCTGCAAGACCACCGGTGCCATCGCCGGCAAACCCGAATCCACCTATGGAGCCACCACCGCTTGCGCCATTGCCGCCATCGGCATCCGCATGGCTACCGCCATTGCCTCCGGAGCCGCCACCGTTGATGCCCTCAGCCGCCGATGCAGTTCCGCCGTTGGCATTGTTATTCAGCGCGAACGTGCCGTCATTGCTGACCTGGGCATTAGCCAGACTGTCGTTGTCCTGCAAGTTGGCCACTTGGTTGATGACGTTTGCAACGTTGCCATCACCACCCATGGCGCCATTGAGAATGTTGTCAAACTGGATGTTGAACATTCCGTCAATGGAGCTTCCACCGCTTACATCCACGTCGGCGAAATCATCATCAGAAGGCAGGTAACCTTCCAACCCAACATCGACGGTCACGCCGACGTCAACGGTCGTCGTATTGACGTTTTCATTGGTATTATAGTTTTCCGACTCGCTACTCTGGCTTTGGTCTTGCACGCTGCTCTGATCCTGATCCTGATCCTGATCCTGATCCTGATCCTGTTTTTGTTTCTGTTCTTGTTCCTGGTCGTCGTCGTAGTATTTCAGATCATAGTTATTCCTGAACTTGTCCGACATTGTCGTGTCCTTTGTCTCTGGATCCGCGACAGTTTGACCGTCATTCATCTTTTATACGGTCTTGGCCTCGCAGATGTTGAAATTGAACTGTAGGTTGATAAGCGAACATGCATCGCAAAGCCGCTTACTGCTGCTTCCATTGTCGTGATCTGTTGATTGAATGATCCTCCCCGATTGGTGAGAGGGCTCGTCGCTTTAACGAATGTCATACTGAGGTGACGCGCCCCAAAAGCGGCCCAATAACTTAAGCCACCTTCAGTAGACTGTGCTCATTGCCCGCAGAAGGTAAGTTGCTACTTAGAGCTAGATGAGTTGTGCTTGCCCTTGCGGATGGGCGCACGGCGCGAACCGACATCAGACGCCAGATTTAGCTCAAGGGAATTACGGTCAAAAAGTGGGCGCAGCATGACGCGCTTGTTGCCATCCGTACTGCCATATCTCGCATCAAGGATGCGGGCGTGACACTGCTGCCGATCTTTGGTTGCGTATTTTAGAGTGCCGCAATAATGATCTCACAGATATCCCGGCTACCTCATAGTATGTAGCTGGTATGCCCCTCGGGGCCTTTAATGAGTGGATAACCGTGGTTTGCTCACGTTTTATGCCCTTTTTGTTCGCTTTTTTGAGGCTCAGTGCCTTTCGCTTAGCTCATTCGGTCTATTCCAAACCCTGGCTCTTTAGGTTAGTGTTTGCTAAAGTGAGAGCGAAGAGGGCTCTGCGATATCATATCCGGGGGGAGGCACTCTAAAATGACGCACACAGCGCCTCGCGTACAAGACGTCAGCGCGGATGGAGGGGCGTCTTTGGGGCCGATATCCTATATGCGCATGCTGCTATTTGTCGGTCCTCCTGATATCGTATCAGGAGCAATGACGGCCGCTATCGAGCGGGAATTCCCGTGTTTGAGCGTGAAGCATGCTGCCAACCTGCAATCAGCTTTAGGTAAATTTGAAATACCTTTGCGGCTCGTCTTGGTCGACATCCACCTTGCCTATGAACTGAGCAGATGCGCTGAAGAGGTGCTCAAGCGCCACCCCTCTACAGTATTCGTCATCGTCACGGATGGCGATCTGCGAGGAACTATTGGATGGCTCCCCGCTATAGATACGGGCCTGGTTCGGGGTGTCTTGCCTTTGAACGTTAGCCTCGACGTCTTGCTTTCCATGTTGAGGATCGTCCTGCGGGGCGGGACCTATTTTCCGACAACTGCCAATCACGAACAATACAGGGTGTCCTGGGAGGGAAACGGCACGCATCCGTTCGAGGGGGTGCGATTGCCCGTTGAACGAGCACTCCAGGGCAAAAAAATGGATCAATTGACGAAACGCGAGAACGAGATCTTGGCCAAAATGGCACTGGGCAATCCCAACAAGATCATAGCGGCTTCCTTGGGACTGTCCGAACACACAGTGAAAATTCATATCCACAACATCATTACCAAGCTCGGCGTCCACAATCGAACGGAAGCTGTCGCGCTTCTTTTCGAGCAAAAAGAAAAGGATGTTCGCGAAGTTTCATCAGACGGCCACCTCCGCTCGAGCCGCCAAACGGTGCCAGGCGGCGATGCGTAAATTCCAGGAAATCCTGCTGCTGCTGGGGCAGTTGAACTATACTTGGACAAATACCGAAAGCCTCTTGATTCACATGATCGCCGGGCTCGCCTTGTCGGACAAGGAAACGGCAATCGTCATCTTTCTGACCCTGAATACCCCGCGCGCGCGGATTGATCTCGTGGAGCGTCTGGCAAAGATGCAAAAAACTCCAGCCGGTTGCAGGAAAGAGATCCTTGAAGCGACAAGGCGCCTCTCCGAAGAGGCCAAACTCCGAAACAAATACAACCACTGCATCTATTCGTTTGATCCTGACAGCGGTCGGGGGCTCACACAATCAATGCGGATTTTCGAGGGTAAAGACGACATAAAATACGGCAAGGTCGAACAGCTTGATGATCAGGAGATCAACCGCATCAAGGAAAGCGTAAAGTCATTGATCGACATAAACCAATGCTTTTGGAGAATTACTGAAAAATTTGGGTTCCCCAAATAGAACGTAAGCCAGAAGTCCGCAAGACAATGCGGAAATCGCGGCTGAATCGCACCGGTACTGGGGCGCGCTGGCCGGAAAGAAGCGTGGTCTCAAGTTCGATGCCGAACTGCTCTATTGCGGTTGCATGTTTCACGACATGGGGCTGACCCATAAGCACAGCAGTGCTTGCGAGCGTCTTGAGGTTGATGGCGCGAACGCAGCCAGCGACTTCCTGAAAGGTCATGGCATCGGCCAGTCCGATATCGATACCGTGTGGACTGCGATCGCTCTCCACACGACCCCGGAATTCCGAAGCACATGCACCCAGTTGTCGCCCTGGTCACCGCCGGGGTGGAAATGGATGTCCTTGGCCTAACCTATCCCCACTATTCCGACGCCGAGCGCGAGGCCGTGGTCAAAGCCTTCCCGCGCACGCCGCAGTTCAAGGAAGACATCGTACTGGCCTCCTACGACGGCATCACACACAAGCCCGACACGACCTTCGGCAACGTCAAGGCCGCGCCGACAAGGAGCCGCATTTCCACCGGAGCAACTTCTGCAGCGTCATCCGCCAATCGGCTTGGCCGGCCTGATCGCCAACGCAAGCGAAGGCATCGTAACGTTAGTGCTGCCCGGTCAAGAGGTTCGATTGATGCTTTGGCCCAAGCTGCCAGAATGCATGTTTCCATGACTTCGTCGTGCGCTATGTTTGGAGGAATGAAACGTCCTGGCGGGAATTTTTGAAGAGATTGGCGATCGGGGCTTGGCTGGAAACCAAACGCTGATGCTGTCTTGACCTGCGGCGTGGTGCGGAAAGAGTGCAGCGCCCTTTTCCCCCGTGGCAAGCGGTGCAACGCAAGTCCGGCCGAAATGTCGGACGGCCGGCTTGCAGGATGTTGCTATCTGGCACTTTTCGGAAAGGCCGGCAGCTTGGCGATATCCCTGGTGTCATGCTGCACGATAAGGGTAGCACCAAGCGCCTTGGCGATCCCCATAAGCCGCTCCATCGACGCCAGCGTTTCAGCGCGATCGAAGTTAAACCCAGGCACGCCGCGGCTCTCGAACTGCTCCTCGAAATGCGCAACGTCGCCGGAAAGCAGGACCGGTCCGGTTTTCGCAAGTCGGATCAACAGACTTGTTTCGCCCGGCGTGTGGCCGGGTGTCGAAAGGATGGTCACCGTGCCGTCGCCGAAAATGTCGCGGTCGCCCGAGATGGCGTCAACCTTCGAGCCGCCGGCCAGCCACGGCTTAAGGAGAGCCGGATTCACGGCGAAGGGCAGGGGATCGGCTTTGAACTGGGCGAGGTCGGCAGCGCCGATCATCAAGGTCGCCTGCGGAAATGTCGCCGCCTGTCCGACATGGTCGAAATGGTTGTGGCTGATGCCAAGGCGGCTGATCTGCTCGGGCTTAACGTCGATTTGCGCGAGCTGGGTTAAAATGTCCTTTGCAAGCGTTGGCGCGAGGACCGCGCTCGGATCGAGCGTTGCCCCGAGCAGCCCGGCCGGCAACCCGGCGTCCCAGAGCATGTAGTCCTGGTCGTGGCGGATCACATAGCAGCTGTCGGTCAGCGTCCGCTTCTCGCCGACGTGATTGTACGTATCGGAAAACAGCGACAGGTCGCGGACCTCGATCTCGCCGCAGTCGAGCCGCCAGAGTTCGACCTCGGCGGAATGGGCCGCGGATGTCATCAAGGCAGCGGTGGAAAAGAGGATTGTTGCAAGCGGGCTCATGTGGTCTCCTTGGATGTGGAGACCGCTTTTGACGCATCCTGTTCGCCGTGGTGGGTCCGGTTCGATCGACTTCGAGCCCGAAACGCTCACCGGTGTGGTTTTTTATTGGCGCGTCCTGCGTTATCGTTTCGGGCATGAACATTCATAACAAAAGCAGCCACGGCGCCCATCTTCGATCCATGCTTTTGGAGCGCTTGCGGCCGATGATGGCGCCGGACGGCACGGCTGGACGATATGCGCACGGCCACCAGCTCTTTTCCTACTGTTCCCTGGACAGAGAGCGTCTGAAAGCGATCGAGCTTCCGTGTCCCCTCATCGGCATCTTGTTGAGGGGTCGCAAGGAAGTCTGGCTCGGCGATACGACGCATTTCTTCGAGCCTGGCACTGTCTTCGTCCTGCCTGCGCGCGTGCCGATGGATGTCGTCAATATTCCTGCCGGGCCAACGTCTTCCTATGAATCGCTATTGCTGGAGGTGCCGGCGCTGCCAGCCGGCATCGCGCCGCTTACGGGAAGCGAGAAGACGAGCATTCGCGATGTGGACCGGCAGTTTAGCGTGCCGCTTGATGCGGATCTCGTGCATACGCTTGTTCATGCGGCGACGGCGATCGCCAGCGAAGCGCTGGGCGAAGCGGTCAAGGCGGTGCGGCTGACGGAGGTCCTGACGCTTCTGCGGCCGATCGCCGCCGCCCGTCCGTTGTTCGAAGCCAGTCTAGCCGAGGAGGTTGCCTGGCTAATTGGAAGCGCGCCGTCGGACATCTGGACGGTCGAGCGGGTGGCCGAGCGTCTCGGCCTCGGGGCATCGACGCTGCGCCGTCAGCTCGCGGCGAAGGGCACGTCCTTCCGCAGCGTTCTTCGAACCGAGCGCCTGCGGGCTGGCCAAACCGCGCTCGCTTCCGGCGCATCGAGTTTTGCCGCTGCCGAGGCCGCCGGCTATGCTTCACGCTCTCATTTCGCCCGGCGCTACAGGGAAAGCTTCGGCCAGTCGCCAAGCGGTCGCCGTTCCTGATGAGACATGTATCAGTCGATCCTCATCAAGGCGACAAACTCCTTTCTTCGAGCTGCCTGAGCCAGATTGGGGCTTCTCAACGCCGAGGGCGGTTAGACGCAATGGCGCAGTCGAAAAGTGGCCCGCGTGACTGCCTGAGTTGACAGGCAAGCGCCTTGTCCGGTTCGTAATGAACAACGTGACATCGCCGAATTTTCCAGGGGAGAAGCGGAGCCTGCTTCAGATGCCGGACCTTAGCGACGCCAGTCCGACTGGCCCAGACCATCCTTACGGACTCCGCTAGGATGTGTTGCTCGCGATGCATCGATTTGATGCAAGGATATCTGTGCATGGTGCTATCGATGCATGTCGGCACGCAATTGTGTGTTTCGGCGCCCTCAAAGGATTGGATCATACTTTGGATATCCCCACTTGGACGAAGCCTGCCTTCAATGGCGTCGTGGTCGGCGCTATCGCTATGGCCATCGTTGGTTTTACCTGGGGCGGCTGGGTGACCGGCGGCACTGCGCGAAAGAACTCGGCAACCGAGACATCTTCGGGAATTGCCACTGCCCTTACACCCTATTGCGTTGAAAAATCCAAATCCGATCCTTTGAGTGCCGCGGTGCTTGTCGAACTGAAGGCAGCCGGGCCATATTCTCGCAGCGGAATCGTTGAAAAGGCCGGTTGGGCTACCCCGTTGGGCGCAGACAAGCCAAATACAGCACTGGCAAAATCCTGCGAACTCGAGATTACTAAAACCCTTTGATGCTGTAAGCTTCAGGGGGCTTGTATCAACGGCGTCTTCAAACGGCTTTTTGGAGGCGCCGGCACGCTGGGTTCGTTTTCCGGTATCGCTCGCAGCACAGAGTCGCTGCCGACATGCCGGTCGTCAACTTGGAATGTTGTTTCACACATCCGATCACCAGCCAACGTTTCTAGGAATGACCATGTCCAAATTCACCGATGAGCGCCTCAATAAACTTCTCGCACTGGGAAGCCGCATCGAAAGCGAAGCCAGACAAAAGCTGCAGGAGATCGAACTGGCCAAATCCAGGAAGGCCGACCGAAGACAATGGGTCGAGGAAAACTGGGTAAAGGTGTTCCGTCCCAAGATCGAAAGCCTCATCGACATCCTGAACCAGAAGCTTCAAATGGCCGATATGCCGAAAATGCGTCTCACCGAGCCTGCTCCGGGAACGTCGTCAAAAGTCGAGATGGAAATAGCCAGCGAACTCACGGGGCGATCGATCCGAAGTGCCGTTAGCCTGACTGAAGATCACATCCAGTTCCAGCACTACCGCCGGTCATCAGCCCAAAGCGTATCGGTTGGACATAACGTGATCGGCCTGGACGATTTCACCACGGATAAGGTCAACGAAGTTCTGATCGACGTGCTCGATGCCTTTACCCGCGATTTCCCCAAATAGGGCAAGCGCGCAAAACCAGTGCCGTACACCGTGTCTTCGGCAGTCTTGCGCGCCAAAGGCGCGCCGGGGCTTTGCAGCACCGGGCATTCGAGATCAGCGATGCAAAAGAGCGCGCTGCTTGACGTGTGTTTCCCAGGTTTTTGCAGCATCAAGAGCAGACTGTTTGTTGCGAAACGCGAAGGTGTGCTGGCCACTTGCTCGGCTCGCGGGGCTGAAAGGCAGCGCATCATATTCCGTGCCCTCGTTAATGCCCACGGATTGAAGAACTGCTTTAATCTCGTGCACATAGCGTCCGGTGATAGCAAAATCGACGTTCATGGAATCTCCTTATTGGTACGTGAAAAGCGACGGGGCTTGTCGTGGGGTCATTGGTGTTCGCGCAACCGATCGGCTGATCGGAAGCCCAAAAATTTTGTATAGAGCTTCGACCGCCGCCGCTGCCAGATGGGCCGATGCGGCATAACCTTGCGATGCAATGGCGGTTTCGCTCCGGGCATTCGACCGGCGCCACAATCCTTTGAAGCGCGGACGTGACTCGAGGAATATCCGCCCGATCGGGATATCGCCGTCGAATCCGACGAAGTCATTTTCAGAAGACAGCTCCAGCGATCGCCAAAGATAACGGGATCGCTTTATTTGAGAGGGCGTCACAGATTTTGTCTTCCGCTGTTGGGATGCGTTCGCCTCAGCCACGGCGTTCTCGGCGCTTATCCGGTGAAACCGGTGCGTTCAGTCGTTCGGGCGTTTCTTCGGATCAGCAGGCTTGGTGGTGACGGCCTTGTCTGCCGCAGGCACAGATGGCTGCTTCAACTCTTCTTCAGTCTTGGGGCGAAACTTGATCATCTCGATTGTCTTTCTTCTGCGCTCCAGAAGGTGGGGAGCTGGGTATTTTCGTCATGAAGATAAGGTAGAATGTGTCGTCTGTTCAGAAATATGCCTTATCGACAGCCATGCAGGCGCCAAGCGCCAAAGACAAAGTTAAAGTCCACTGGATGAAGAAAAGCACATATTGAAAGTGATAAATGGAATCGAAGAATGATTTCATCGCCGGACTCCCGTGATAAATCGGATATTCGATCCTTTAACACACTGCACTGGGTTTATGTTTTAATTATTCGAACACACAGGGATTGTGATTATCGCCTGTCATAGAATGATTGCTGGCACTCCCAGGTAGAGAGTGCTACTGATCGTGCAGGGGAGAAGCCATCCGGCTGCGCGCCCAATAAGGAATCCAAACATGGCTGATACCAATTTTCGTCCGCTGCACGACCGCGTTGTGGTGCGCCGTATCGAGGCCGAAGCAAAGACCAAGGGTGGCATCATCATTCCCGATACCGCCAAGGAAAAGCCGCAGGAAGGCGAAATCGTCGCCGTCGGCACTGGCACCCGTGACGACAAGGGCGCTTTCATCGCGCTCGACGTTAAGGCTGGCGATCGTATCCTGTTCGGCAAGTGGTCGGGCACCGAAGTCAAGCTTAACGGCGAAGACCTTCTGATCATGAAGGAAGCCGACATTATGGGCGTTATCGGCTGATCTAGCCCCAACGCTATTCCCTTTCATGGTATTATTGGGCGAGACGCCCGGGAGTTTCTTTCTATGGCTGCCAAACAAATTAAATTCGGCCGTGACGCGCGCGAAAAGCTGCTGCGTGGCGTTGACATCCTCGCCGACGCCGTCAAGGTCACTTTGGGTCCGAAGGGCCGTAACGTCATCATCGACAAATCCTATGGCGCACCACGTATCACCAAGGATGGTGTGACGGTCGCCAAGGAAATCGAGATCGAGGACAAGTTCGAAAATATGGGCGCCCAGATGGTGCGCGAAGTTGCTTCGAAAACCAACGATATCGCCGGCGACGGTACGACGACTGCAACCGTTCTGGCCCAGGCGATCGTTCGCGAAGGCACCAAGGCCGTCGCTGCCGGCATGAACCCGATGGACTTGAAGCGCGGCATCGATCTTGCCGTGACCGAAGTGGTCAAAGGTCTTGTAGCCAAGGCAAAGAAGATCAGCACTTCCGAGGAAGTTGCCCAGGTCGGCACCATTTCAGCGAACGGCGAAACGGAAATCGGCCAGTACATTGCGGACGCGATGCAGAAGGTCGGCAATGAAGGCGTCATCACGGTTGAAGAAGCCAAGACCGCCGAAACAGAGCTTGAAGTCGTCGAAGGCATGCAGTTCGACCGTGGCTATCTCAGCCCGTATTTCGTAACCAACCCGGAAAAGATGGTGGCCGAGCTCGAAGACGCCTATGTGCTGCTGCATGAAAAGAAGCTGTCCAATCTGCAGGCGCTTCTGCCCGTGCTGGAAGCCGTCGTTCAGACCGGCAAGCCGCTGCTGATCATCTCGGAAGACGTTGAAGGCGAAGCGCTTGCGACGCTCGTCGTCAACAAGCTGCGTGGCGGCCTAAAGATTGCTGCCGTCAAGGCTCCGGGCTTCGGCGATCGCCGCAAGGCCATGCTCGAAGACATCGCAATATTGACCGCAGGTCAGGTCGTGTCCGAGGATATCGGCATCAAGCTTGAAAACGTCACGCTCGACATGCTCGGCCGCGTCAAAAAGGTCACCATTACCAAGGAAAATACCATCCTGGTCGATGGTGCGGGGAAAAAGGCCGAGATCGATGGCCGCGTGGCCCAGATCAAGGGCCAGATCGAGGAAACGACCTCCGACTACGACAAGGAAAAGCTGCAGGAACGTCTTGCCAAGCTTTCGGGCGGCGTTGCTGTCATCCGCGTTGGCGGTGCGACCGAAATCGAAGTAAAGGAAAAGAAGGACCGTATCGACGACGCGCTGAACGCAACGCGTGCAGCGGTCGAAGAAGGGATCGTTCCAGGCGGCGGCACGGCTCTGCTGCGTGCCTCGATCGTTCTCGATCTCAAGGGTGCAAATGACGATCAGACGGCCGGCATCAACATCGTGCGCAAGGCACTTCAGTCGCTGGTTCGCCAGATCGCTGAAAATGCAGGCGACGAAGGCTCGATCATCGTTGGCAAGATCCTTGAAAGCAACACCGACAACTACGGCTACAATGCCCAGACTGGCGAATTCGGCGACATGATCGCCATGGGTATCGTCGATCCGGTCAAGGTTGTCCGCACGGCCCTGCAGAACGCAGCTTCGGTTGCTTCGCTGCTGATCACCACGGAAGCCATGATTGCCGAACTGCCGAAGAAGGATTCGGCTGGCGGCGGCATGCCTGACATGGGCGGCATGATGTAAAGCGTTTTCGTTTCGAAAACGCCGACAGCGTTCCAACTCAGAGGGGTCCGGCGACCGGCTCCCTCTGAGCCAGTGATATACAGAACATTTTTGAACTTCGCCGTGCGCCGACGCCTGCATTCATCCCAAAGACGTGGTTTTTCCAACGCAGGCGAATATGAAAACGGCTTCCCGCCAGAATTGTTCTCGGTAGGTCCGCGCCGAACAATTTGAAATCCTGATGTGCGATTTTGGGCAGGTTTTGGGTTTTGGATCTTTTGCTAGTTTCTGAAAACCCGTTACGTCAGCAGCTTCCCGTGGGATTGGATGGGCGAAACCGCAATCAATGCGTGCGCGTCAGCAGAATCCGTTCAGTTTAAGGATCTTGTGCGCCTCGATTGATGCACGAAGATCGTCTTCGGAGGTGCGGTTGCCTTGGTTGGCGTCGGGATGGTGCATTTTGAGCCGTTCTTTATAACGGCGTCTGATTTCCTCCGGCGTCGCATCCGGCGAAAGACCGAGTGTCTCAAAGGCCTTGGCTTCGAGCACCTTGAGTTTTCGTACCGGGACGCCGTTTTTTTGCGCCCGGTTCTGTGCATCTCTGCGGGCGTTTAATGTCTTTGCAGAACCGGAGCGCACAGTGGAGGGGATCGGAATTTCGGTTGCTTGCTGGACACGGGTTCCAAACGTCGCACGAGTACCGGTCGTCGCTTCCTTTTGGTAGCGGGCGACGTCCGCATCCGATGGAGCCGTCGTAAAGCTGTAACCTTTGTTGTAGTCTTTCACGTGCTCAAGACAGAACAACAGATACAGGCCTTCCGCACCCGGGCCGACAGGCGCGCGATGCGTGCCAATCTTTTCGCAGCCATCCCATTGGCACTTCGGACCAGCGGGTTGGCTGGTAGGAGCCGACTTTTTGCGGGTCGATTTAAGTCCGACAAATATTTTCGAATCAAGCGTCATAACGCCTATATGGACGTAGCGTGCCATGACGGCAAGATTTTGTGGACGAATCCATCAGGACTTTTGTGAGGTGTGCAGGGGCGCCTAGCCCCGATATCAATAATCAGGCATCCTTCAAGACCGGCCCAGCTGCCTGCCAACGGGGATTTCCCCGTCACGCGATCATGAATTGATCGAAATTACGTGGCTCTTCGGAGCGGATAAGCGCAGAGGACCGGTGAACCAGGCAGTATATCCCTTTGGTTGCCAACGAACCATAATTGTTCCACCAACGTCACTCATCAACGACACGACATTAAGAATTGGAAGCTGAATGCGTATACACTATTGCTTGCTTGGTATCTTCCTGGCAATCGCACCATCCGCATATGCTCTGGAAACCGAATCGCCGCCCGTCTTGGCGCCACTACAGCAACAGGCGCAAGCGGCTCGCTTGAGCGCGCAGTTTCTGACGCGTTTTGGCTACAGGCCCATTCCGCTCGATGATGTCTTGTCGGCCAAGATTATGACGCGGTTCGTCAAGTCCCTGGATCCAGACCGGGCGCTGTTTCTGCAGTCGGACATCGATAGGTTCATGGCTGACAGCACAAAGATCGACGATGCCATCAAACGTGAAGACCTGCGGATCCCGTTTTCGATTTTCAACGTATACGAACAGCGTGTCGTCGACCGGATGGACTATGCGCGCACCTTGCTCACACAGAACTTCGATTTCAGTGTGCAGGAAGCGTATTCCTTGTCGCGCGACGAAGCGCCTTGGGCGCAATCCGAAGCCGAAAGCGATGATCTCTGGCGAAAACGCGTCAAAGGCGACTGGCTGCGGCTGAAGCTGGCGGGAAAAACGGACACGGTCATTCGCGATACGCTCGGCAAACGCTATCAGAATTCCCTTGAGCGTGCTTTCAAGTACAAGAGCGACGACGTTTTCCAGTCCTTCATGGGTGCCTATACGACGTCGGTTGACCCGCACACGGACTATTTCGGCGCGAGGGCTTCAGCGGAGTTCGATATTTCCATGAAGCTGTCGCTGGTTGGTATCGGGGCAGTCTTGCAGGAACGCGATGACTACACGACGATCCGTGAACTCGTGCCAGGCGGCCCGGCGCAATTGTCGGGCAAGCTTACGGTCGGGGACCGCATTACCGGTGTCGGTCAAGGCAAGGACGGTCCGGTAAAGGAAGTTGTGGGCATGCGCCTTGATGAAATCGTGCAATTGATACGGGGGAAAAAGGATTCTGTCGTACGTTTGGACATCTTGCCAGCGGATGCCGGGCCAGATGGCAGCCACCGTATCATCAGTCTGACGCGCGATAAGATAAGCCTCGAAAAGCAGGCTGCCAGGAAGACCACCCTTTCCATAAAGGATGGCGGGACGACGCGCAAAATCGGGGTCATTACTCTGCCGGCGTTTTATGAAGACTTCGAAGCGCGGCGAAAAGGCGACCCGGATTACAGAAGTGCAAGCCGCGATGTCGCCAAGCTTCTCGGTGAACTGAAGGAAGACGATGTCGAAGGCGTCCTGATCGATTTACGCAACAACGGCGGCGGGTCGTTGACGGAGGCGATTGAATTGACGGGTCTATTCGTCGGAAAGGGCCCGGTGGTTCAGCAACGCGCTGCCAACGGCAAGGTAGAGGTCGAAAGCTATGATCGTCCCATAGCTGCCTGGGCTGGTCCGGTTGGTGTTTTGATCAATCGCGGTTCGGCGTCGGCTTCCGAGATTTTTGCAGCAGCGATACAGGACTACGGCCGTGGTGTGATCATCGGCGAACCCAGTTTTGGCAAAGGCACTGTGCAAACTGTGGTTGATCTTGACAAGGCAGCCAACAATAGCAAACCGAAATTCGGCCAGCTGAAATTGACGATTGCCCAGTTTTTCCGTGTAAACGGCGGAACGACGCAGCTCCACGGCGTCACGCCTGATATCACCTTGCCGGGTCTTTCAGATACGAAGAGCTTTGGTGAAGCCAGCTATGACAACGCTCTGCCATGGAAACAGATCAAGCCAGCGAAATATGCGCCTGCCGGTGATATGGCGGTTTTGCTGCCTCAACTGCAAAAGCGGCATGATGCTCGGGTGCGAAACGATGGGGATTTCCAACGCTTTGTGGAAGACGTTGCCGAACTGAGAGCGCAGCGCGAGAAAGGCGTCGTCTCTCTCAATCTAACCGAACGTCGCAATGAACTGGCTGCTCAGGCAACTCGTCTTAAGGCACGCGCGCAGATAAACGACGGTGTGGACTTTGGTGACGATGATGGGCTGCAAGCAAACGAGCGCAGCCTGAGCGCTGATATTGCCATTGAAAATGCCCGCAAGAACGCAAAAGATGTTTTGCTCAATGAAGCCGCCGCCATTCTTGCTGATGAAGCGGATTTGCAAAAAGGCGTGCAATAGGCAGCCACTCAACAATTGGAAGACTCGGTGGAAAATTGGCCACTTGCGGTGGCATGACTGGAAAACATAGGCAAACATACTCACTATGATCTCCCACCGATGTGGGGTTTCATCAGCCTCTGCCGAGCCAGACGGCGCCTGTATGATGCAGGCGCCGTTCGCGATTGTGAAACCGTATGTTCGAACGCAGGATCAAATCGTCAGCGCAGAATGATCGTTGAGCCACGTGGTTTCCGAAAAAGAAGGGGCTAAGGCACGGCAAAGCCTGGATACCCATGGCTTTCCAGTCTGGGTCAGAGCAGAGTTGGTCCGAGGCTGTGATACTTGATCGCAGCGCCTCTTCTTCAGAGGTGATTTGCACCCTCATCGACCTCGATCCAGGCCCCTACATCAAACGATCGTGCCATCGCATGGACGGTCTGCTCGATGCGCAAGCCCTGCCTGAAATCGATCGCCGAAAATGGCTCGCCCGCGATGGCGCGGATCAGTTCGTGGCATTCGATGATTTTCAGGTCATTGAAACCGAGACCATGACCGGGCGCCGGGATGAATTGACCGTATGGTGCATGAGAGGGTGCCGTCAGGACGCGCCGAAAGCCTTGTTCGGTGGTATTGCCGTCAGCCTGATAGAGTTCGAACTCGTTCATGCGTTCCTGGTCATAAAGGATCGAGCCCTTGGATCCATAGATCTGGACCGCGATGCGGCCTTTTCGGCCCCAGGCAGCGCGGTTGGCCATGAGCACAGCGGAGATACCATTGTCGAGCCGCATCAGGATATTGGCGCCATCATGGTTTTCCACCGCCCGGCGGCCCCCTTCCTTCAAGGGACGGTCGGCGTAGGGCTTCGTCATGTCGGCGATGACCGAACGGACATGGCCCAAAAGATACCAGAGCAGGGACAGGGGATGCACCGCGAAATCGTCCAGTGCGCCATAGCCCGCCGATCGCTCGCTCTTCCAGTAGAAGGCGGCCTCTGGATCGGCCATGAAATCCTCGTCCATCTCGACACGGACGTGGTTGATGGCACCGATCGCGCCATCATCAATCAGCGTCTTCATGTGGCGCAGGATCGGGTTCTGAATATAGTTGTAGCCCATGATGGCAACCCTGCCGGATGTCTCGACGGCTTTCAGCATCCGTTGGGCATCGGGAAATGCAGGCGACATCGGTTTTTCGCACCAGACATGTTTGCCGGCTTCGAGTGCTGCAATGGCCATCTCGGCATGGAACTGGTTGGGCGTGGTGACCGAGACGACATCGACATCCTTGTCGTCGATCAACCGGCGCCAGTCAGCCGTTGCCTTTTCAAAGCCAAATTCATCCGCGCGCACGGTCGCAAGCTCCGCATTGGCTTCCGCCAGATGCACCAGCCTTGGGCGAGAGACGTCGCCGAAGACCGTTTTGACCGCGTTCCAGGCCAGCGCATGGCACTTGCCCATGTACCCCGTACCGATCAGGCCGACGCCCAATGGTTTCATGTCGATTATCCCCGTCAACTATCCTGCAGTCCGTCAGACTGTCTTGCGCTTCTTCTGCCTGTAGACATCGACCACGACCGCAGCAACGATGATCATGCCTTTGACGATCTCCTGGTAGTATGCGTCCACCCGCAGGAATGTGAAACCGGAGGTCATCACACCGAGGATGACCGTGCCGATGACCGTGCCGGTGATGCGCCCGACGCCACCGGCAAGCGATGTGCCGCCGATGACGGCGGCGGCGATCGCATCAAGTTCGTACATAACACCCATGCCGGCTTGTGCCGTCTGGGCACGGGCAGCGGTGACGACGCCGGCGAGGCCCGCCAGCATGCCGGCAATGGCGTAAACCTTGATCAGATGCGCCTCGACATTGATGCCGGAGACGCGGGCCGCCTGGACATTGGCGCCGATCGCATAGGTGAACTTGCCATAGCGGGTATAGCGCAGGGCGATATGGAAGATGAGAGCGACGACGAGGAAGACGATGACCGGCCAGATGCCCGTGCCGATGAAGGTGAACTGATCCGTCAGCCCCGATACCGGCTGGCCCTTGGTGTACCATTTCGACAGGCCACGCGCAGATACCATCATACCCAGCGTCGCGATGAAGGGGGGTATTTTCGTTTTTGCAATCAGCCAGCCGTTGATCAGGCCGGCAAGCAGACCGACAGCGAGCCCCAGACCGATCGGCACGATGGCCGGTAGGTCGGTCAGCGAGGGAAAGAGCGCGCGCGGCCAGGTCGATGACTGCGCGACGCTGGCGGCAATCATTGCCGTGACGCCGACAACGGAGCCGGAGGAAAGATCGATGCCGCCGGTAATGATCACCTGCGTGACGCCGACTGAGATGATGCCGATGACGGCCACCTGCAGGATCATGATCGTTAGGCGCTGGCTGTTCATCAGGAAGCTCTGGCCGACGAAAATCCAGCCTAGCACTTCATAGACCAGCGCGATGCCGATCAGCACCAGGAAGATGTTGAATTCCGGCGGAATGCGCCGCTTGCTGGCCGACGACGATGCCGTTGCGGCCGAGGCTTCTATCTTGGTGCTCATGTCTGTCCTCCCTGATGGTATTTCTAAAAGCGCGCCATCACTGCGCTGCAAGTTCCATGACCTTGACCTGGGTCGCTTCTGCCCGGTTAAGGAATCCTGTGACCCGGCCCTCGTGCATCACCATGATGCGGTCGCTCATGCCAAGAACCTCCGGCATTTCCGACGAGATCATGATGACTGCAACGCCGTCGCGGGCGAGTTCTGTCACCAGCCGGTGAATTTCCGCCTTGGCGCCGACATCGATACCGCGCGTCGGCTCATCGAGAATGAGGATGCGCGGGTTGGTCAAAAGCCAGCGGCCGATCAATGCCTTCTGCTGGTTGCCGCCCGAGAGGTTCTCGATGCGCTCGTGCAGGTTCGGGGTCTTGACCCTAAGCTTGCGGGCCATTTCCTCGCATTTGGCTGAGACGGCCTTCTGGTCGACAAAGCCCATCTTGACGAACTTGTCCTGCAAAACCGCGATCTGCATGTTTTCCAGGACATCAAGGATCAGCAGGCAGCCGGTATCCTTGCGATCTTCCGTGAGGAAAGCCATGCGGTTGCGGATGGCTTCCGTCGGTGAACCGACCTTCACGGCCTTGCCGCTGATCTCAATCGTGCCGGAGCTTGCCGGCGTCACGCCGAACAGCGTTTCGGCCACATTCGAGCGACCAGAACCGACTAGGCCCGCAACTCCAAGGATTTCGCCAGCGCGTACATCGAAGGATACATCGTGGAAGACGTCTTTCAGACAGAGGTCTTTCACCGATAGAACGACATCGCCGATCGGCACCACTTCCTTCGGGAACATCTGGGTAATCTCGCGGCCGACCATCATCTTGATGATGTCGTCGCGGGTCACGTCAGCGGAGGCATGTGTACCGATGTATTTTCCGTCGCGGAACACGGAGAACTCGTCGGCGATCTCGAACAGCTCGTTCATCTTGTGGGTGATGTAGACGATGCCGATGCCCTGGCTGCGCAGGTCGCGGATAATGGTGAAGAGATGGGCGACTTCGCGCTCGGTCAGCGCCGATGTCGGCTCGTCCATGATCAACACGTCGGATTCGTAAGACACTGCCTTGGCGATCTCGACCATCTGACGATTGGCGATCGAAAGATCACGGACCTCGGCTTGCGGATCAAGTGCAATGTTCAGGCGCTTGAAGAGCGCGGCCGTCTTGCGGTTCATCTCGCCGTGGTCGACGAACCCGAACCGGGTGAGGGGTTCGCGGCGGATCCAGATATTTTCGGCGACCGTCATAAACGACATCAGGTTGAGCTCCTGATGGATCATCGCGATGCCGTTTTCGAGCGCATCGAGCGGCGATTTCAGTTGGATGTCGACACCCTTGAACTTCACCTGGCCCTTGTCGGGCGTGTAGATGCCGGCAAGGATTTTCATCAATGTCGATTTACCAGCGCCATTTTCACCCATCAGCGCATGCACGGTGCCCCGCTTCAGCCGGAACGACACGTCATCGAGCGCCACGACGCCCGGAAATTCCTTGCGAACGCCTTCAACGGCGAGAAGATATTCGGCATTGGGTACTGCGCCACTGGCACGTACGGCTGCCATCGTTGTCGGACTGACCATGTAATGATGCCTCCCTGTCGCCTTAAATGGCCGGGACCTGCGCCTTCGAGCGGCACGGTCTCCTCTTCGTTTTCGTTGCGCGGCGCAAATGCGCACGTCATCACCGAAACCGGGCAGTCCGGGGCGCGGATCAACGCGCCCCGGGGATCAGGCTCAGTTCTTTGCCTGATAGTCCTTGAGGTTGGCCGGGGTGACCAGTTCGAAAGGAATATAGACCTTCTTTTCGACAGTTTCGCCGCGGGCAAACTTCAGGGCGGCGTCAAGCGCACCCTTGCCCTGGCCGGCGGCGTTCTGGAACACCGTCACATCGAGGTCACCTGCTGCCATGGCGGCAAGTGCGTCCTGCGTCGCGTCGACGCCGCCGATAACGACCTTGTCCATCGGACGGCCGGCAGCTTTGAGCGCCTGAATGGCGCCGATCGCCATTTCGTCGTTGTTGGCGATGACGGCATCGAATTCGAGACCGGCCGAAAGCCAGTTGGTCATCAGGTCGGCGCCCTGGGTACGCGACCAGTTTGCAGTCTGCTCTTCAACGACGGTGATGCCCTTGCAGGTGTCCGTTGCCAAGACGTCATGGATATCTTTGGTGCGCATGCGCGCAGCCTGGTTGGAAAGCTCGCCCATCATGACGACGGCCTTGCCCTTGCCGCCCAGAAGCTTGCACACTTCCTGAGTTTCGAGCGTGCCGGACTCAACTTCGTTGGATGCAACGAATGCCTGCTTTTCCGGGAGCGTGTCGATGTTGATCGGTTCGCGGTTGACGTATACCAGCGGAATGCCCGCATCGGCCGCGATCTTCGACATGGCGGCAGTCGCGTCGGTATCGACGGGGTTGACGACGATTGCATCGACGCCGGCGGCAATGAAGTTCTGGATCTGGCTCTGCTGTTTGGCAACGTCGTTCTGAGCGTCTTCGACCTGCAGCGTGACGCCATCGAGCGTCTTGGCATAATCCTGCATGCCGTTGCGCAAAACGGTCAGGAAGTTGTCATCGAACAGGGCCATCGAAACGCCGACGTTTTCGGCATGTGCCGCTGTCGACATCATCACAGCCAGGGCTGCGCCCATAATCATTTTCTTCATGATGTAGTTCCTCCACAAAACGGTGACCGGCGACCACCCTCCACGAGCCGGAGGCACCCCGTTTCCGGTGGTGCCCAATTTCC
The DNA here is from genome assembly GCA_900468065.1 of Hyphomicrobiales bacterium. Taxonomy (GTDB): domain Bacteria; phylum Pseudomonadota; class Alphaproteobacteria; order Rhizobiales; family Rhizobiaceae; genus Pararhizobium. Next base: position 31,298 of record UBTA01000144.1, read on the forward strand.
GTAACCCACCTCTCCCAGGCGGGGCCTTGTATCAAAACAGAATAAACAAACCGCTATGCTGTTAATACGGAATATGTATTCCATTTTATGCTTTCGTCGTCAAGGGCGTTTCAACTGATAATCGAGCCAGTGCACGAGATAGAACGTACCTGAAATCATGCCGTGGCCGAGAGGTAGCCCATGCTCTGGCTGACGGCGGCCTTGATATCGGCGAATTGATGCACAGTCGGCGAAAATGGCTCGAAGGAGAAAAGCCCGTCATAACCGCTTTCCCGGAGCTTCCGGACCTGGCCCGCATTGTCCAGGCGGTCGGAGGCATCGACGAGGATACGATGCGGATCGCGCATGTCGTTCACCGCAACATCCAGGTCGGCAACGCCAGATATGTGAACCAGACCGGTCATTCGCGGATGGATTGTTTCTTCTCCTGCGAGATGGTGGTGGAATGTATCGTGCACGATTTGGAACGTTCCTTCGCCCGCGATTGCACGAATGGCCTCGACTGCCTCGGTTTTGGAGCGCAAGGAGCAGATTTCGAAACCGAGCGGCTCGACCAAGCCTGTAATCCCGGCTTTCTCAAGCATCGGCCTTAACGCGGTCAGCGCGTGTTGGAGGTTGGCCTGCCGCTCGCCATCCTTTTGGCCACTGCCATCGTTGACGGGAACGAGAACCAGTGCCTTTGCGCCACAGTCAAGCGCATAGGTGATAAGGTCTTGCGCCTCGCTGGCGCGATCATCCGTCCATTCGTTGAACCGTTGCAGTGCATTGATCGAGACGATTGTCTGCCCATGTTTCTCGGCCAGCGCCTTGACTGCCGCGGAAGATGTTCCGTCAATAATGGCGTTGCCGGCAAGATCATTGCGAATTTCGACTGAAGAAATGCCGAGCGATGTGGCGAGCGCAAAGAACTCTTCCAAAGGTAGCGTCGGCGCGGTCATGTGGTTGAGGGCAAATGAAAGGGTCGTCACGGATTCCTCCTGCAAATTGATTTGAAAGGTGCGCCAAGTCGCGTAAAACTCATGCGGCGGACACCACGTTTTTCGAGATGTGAGGATCATCAGCTTATGCGGGACTAGTCAAAGTGGAAGACGACGACTTCTCTTGCATTCTTGAAAGAATTCATCATTGAAATGACGTGATTCTATCATTCCGGCGAGGCGCGCTAGATGTTTTCAGGCGTGAAGATATCAAATGGCAAGAAAGTCTGACCCGGCACGCCGGCAACGCCCCTGTCGATTGCGCCGACCATCAGGGCGACGAGTTCCCGCGTGAGATTGGCAACGGGTGTCGATATCGCCATGGTAACGATATCGTCGGCGAGCGCAGCACGTGATTCAGGCGTCAGTTCGTTGACCACAACAAGAAGCTTTCCCGCCAGGTTTTCTTCTGCGACGGCTGAAATCGCGCCCTCCATGCCCCCGCCACTGACGTAGAACCCAACGAGGTCGGGATGGCGCTGCAGCAGGTTCAGCGTCGCCTCATGTGTAATTTCGGCCGTCTCAAGATTGACCAGCGTATCCAGAACTTCAAACTCGGGAGCGTTTTCGCGAAAATAAGAACGGAAGCCGATTTCGCGCAGTTCATGTCCGTGGAACCGATGGCTTCCGACGAAAACGGCCACCTTTCCAGGCTTGCGAGCGGCCTTGCAGATCATCCAGGCTGCAGTACGGCCTGCTTTCCGGTTGTTGAGGCCCACATACCCTTCGCGTACACCCGTGGCGAAATCAGAGAGAAGCGAGAAGACGGGAATGCCGCGTTCCTTCAATTCCTCGACGGCCGTCGTTACAGCGGGATAATCCGGTCCCACAAGCGCAATTGCCTGATTGCGCGCCGCCATCGTTTTCAGCTTTTCTGTGATGGCAGCTGGCGTCGAGCTTGCGGCAAAATCAATCTGCGGCGTTACGCGGATACCCGAGGCGGAAGATGCCGCATTTTCAATCTCCCTTGCCAAGGTCTGGTAGAAGAATTGGTTGGGCTTCTGCAGAATGAAGCCCAGCCGGTACTGCGGCAGATCCTCAAACACCCGCTGACGCAGCAGGCCAACGGCATGGTAGCCGATCGATTTGGCCGCCTCATAAACCCGGCGCGCGGTCTCTTCGCGCACACGGTGACGACCATTCAGGACCCGGTCCACCGTTGCCACGCTGACATTCGCGGCCTTGGCGAGATCGGTAATGGTTGGTCGTCCAGTCATGTCCACTCCTGAGGTGTTCTTGCATTTTGTCATCGCATGAATGATGGCTTTTGATAGAATATATCAAGGCTGCATTGAGCTCAGGGCAAAGTCAACCTATCCTCATGACCACAGAACAGCAGAGCGGCATCCTGTGCCGGAATGGGGTCAGGGAGGATCAGATGGACAGGGTTGTTACGAAACGCGATTACAGTCTGCTTGGGCGCGATAGCCGGGCGGCGGTCGAAAGCGGGCTGGCTGCGGCTGAATGGTATCATACCGACATTCCCCGCAAGCAGATGAAGGAGCTGATGAAGCGCGAGGATCGTCCAGCCATCCGCGATACGGCCCTCTGGCTCGGCAGCATGGTCGTCACCGGCGCGCTTGGCGTCTATTTCTGGGGCTCCTGGTGGTGCGTGCCGTTCTTCGCCATCTACGGCGTGATGTACGGCTCGGCTTCAGATTCGCGCTGGCATGAATGCGGTCATGGCACAGCGTTCAAAACGCGCTGGATGAACGACGCTGTCTACCAGATCGCCTGCTTCATGATCATGCGCAATCCGGTGACATGGCGCTGGAGCCATACACGCCACCACACGGATACAGTCATCGTCGGGCGTGATCCGGAAATCGCAGTCATGCGTCCGCCCGATCTGTTTCGCCTTGTGCTCAACTTCTTCGGCATTCTCGATGCTGGCCACGGCATAATGGACATGGTCCGCAACGCGTTCGGCATTATCAGCGATGCAGAGAAGACATTTATTCCCGAGCAGGAGCAACCGCGCGTGGTTATCGTCGCCCGGATATGGTTGGCGATCTATGCCGCAACACTTGCACTCGCCATTTACATGGGGTCGATCCTGCCCTTGATGCTGATCGGCCTGCCACGCCTATACGGCGCCTGGCACCACGTCTTGACTGGCCTTCTACAGCATGGCGGACTTGCAGATAACGTTATCGATCACCGGCTGAACAGTCGAAGCGTCTACATGAACCCCTTCAGCCGGTTCGTTTATTGGAACATGAATTACCACGTCGAACACCACATGTTCCCGATGGTCCCCTATCACGCGCTCCCGCAGCTGCATGAAATGATCAAGCACGACCTGCCGGCGCCGAACAGATCGATGCTTGAAGGGTATCGCGAGATGATCCCGGCCTTTCTGCGCCAGCTCAAGAACGAGGATTATTTTCTCAAGCGCGAACTCCCGGCAACGGCCAAGCCTTACCGTGAAGAGTTTCATGCAGACCAGATCGCCGCCGAATAGGCCGGCCGGATAAAAAATTGAAATGGAGGAGACGATGAGCAATTGGGTGGAAGTCTGCGCGGCGGACGAGATCGACGAAGAGGACGTCATGCGTTTCGACCACGAGGGCAGGACGTTTGCGATCTATCGTAGCCCGGACGACAAATTCTTTGCGACGGATGGTCTTTGCACGCATGAAAAGATCCACCTGGCTGACGGATTGGTGATGGACGACATCATTGAATGTCCAAAGCACAACGGCCGTTTCAATTATAAGACCGGCGAAGCCAAGGGTGCTCCCGTCTGCATCAACCTGAAGACCTATCCGGTCAAGGTTGAGGCAGGTACTGTCCTTATTTCCCTTTCGTGAGAGAGCTTCCCATGTCGCATATCGTCATCATCGGCGCGGGAGAATGCGGCGCGCGAGCCGCTTTCGCTCTCCGCGAAAAGAGTTTCGACGGGCAGATCACGCTGGTGGGCGCGGAAGCGCACCTGCCTTATGAACGGCCGCCTCTGTCGAAGGACGCGTTGCTGCACGGTCACGAGCCAAAGTTTGTGTCAGAGGCTACCAGCTATACGGAGGCGAACATTCGGGTGCTGACCGGCGTTAGCGTCGAAAGCATCGACGCGTCGGGAAAATCTGTCCGGCTTTCCAATGGCGACAAGCTGGCCTACGACCGGCTGTTGCTTGCAACCGGCGCGAGGCCGCGGCCTTTTCCAGGTCTTTCCGGGGCGAGCGACCGGATCAAGACATTGCGAACCCATCAGGACGCAGTCAGCATTCGCGCGGCGCTGCGGCCGGGCAGGCATCTTGCTGTCATTGGGGGCGGGTTCATCGGCCTGGAGCTCGCCGCAACCGCGCGCAAGCTCAAAGCACAGGTGACGCTCGTCGAGGGGCTTGCCCGAATTTTGACGCGCGGCGTACCCGAACCCCTGGCAGCCGTCATTGCCCAACGGCATCGGGAAGAAGGCGTTGAAATTCTCTGCGGCACCAAAATTGAAGGTTTGAAGGAGGGGCGCGATGACGCCAGCATTCTTCTGGAGGACGGGAGAACCATCAATGCCGATATGATCGTGGTGGGCATCGGGGCCATTCCCAATGTCGAGCTTGCCCGTGATGCCGGGCTTGAGATCGACAACGGCATTGCGGTTGATCGGCACTTGAGAACATCAGCCCCGGATATCTATGCGGCCGGAGACTGCTGTTCCTTTCCCTTGGCCCATTACGACGGCCGGCGTCTGCGACTGGAGGCTTGGCGCAACGCACATGACCACGGCAATCTTGCTGCAGCCAATCTGATGGGGGGCGAAGAAGTGATATCGGCGGTGCCGTGGTTCTGGTCCGACCAGTACGATCTCACTCTGCAGATTGCCGGGATGGCGGATGGCGCTACGCAGACTGTGCGCCGGGATATGGCAGATGGCGCCTTCATTCTGTTCCACCTGGCCCCTGATGGGCGCCTGCTTGCTGCAAGTGGCATTGGCACTGGCAACGCTGTTGCCCGCGATATCCGCCTTGCCGAGATGATGATCGCGGCCGGTGTCCGTCCGGATCCGGTGGCGCTTTCAACTCCCGGAACAAAGCTGAAATCCTTGCTGGCCGCCTAAAGAACTGGCCGCAAACCTTTCAGGATGCAACAGCCAAGAACCGGGCGTTCAACTTACCACACAGCAAAATGGCAGATGGCGGCGACCAATGTCACGCCGGCCGCACCAATGGGAGAGAGACCGATGAAGAACCGACGTCCGACCGTGGCCGACCTTTTGTCGATGAAGGGCAAGTGCCAGCTGAGCATGCTGCGCGTTGAAACGCTGGATGAGGCCGAGGCTGCGGAAAGGGCGGGTGTCGATCTCGTCTCCGTGCCTCCTGAACTGCTCGGTCCGACATTTCGAGAAGCGGCACCCTCGGTGTTTGCCTTCCCAGGCCTTGAATATGGCGATCTGATCACGGCAGACGATTACATCAGGGCAGCATTCAAGGCGCTGCGCTCAGGTGGCGATGCCGTCTATTGCGCTGCAAGCCTTCAAACGGTCCGGCGTATGCGCGACGAGGGAATTCCCGTCTGCGGCCATGTTGGCCTGGTCCCCTCCAAAGCGACCTGGACCGGCGGTTTCCGCGCTGTCGGAAAAACATCGGCCAGCGCACTGGAAATCTGGCGCCAGACAAAGGCGCTGGAGGAAGCCGGAGCCTTTTGCGCCGAGATCGAGGTCGTGCCGGGGGAGGTCGCGGCGGCGATCAGTGAACGGACGTCTATGCTGATGCTTTCGATGGGCGCCGGCACAGGGTGCGATGCGCAATACCTCTTTGCCGACGATGTGCTGGGCGCCAACAAGGGCCACGTCCCGCGCCATGCAAAGATCTATCGCAATTTTGCCGCTGAGTACGATCGCCTGCAACAGGAACGCACCGCGGCCTTCTCCGAATTTGTCGCCGACGTGAAATCTGGCGCCTATCCTGGAAAGGCCCATCTGGTTGGCATCAATCCCAGCGAACTGGAAGAATTCCTCAAATCGATGGCCTGAATCCCTATCGATGACGAAATTTTAAATTCCAACACGCTGACCTCGCTGAGAGATGCGTCAAGAAAGCCAAACCGCTGATTACGAGCTACGTTCTGACCGTATCGTGCAAATCCACCCGTGGCATCGTCGCAGCGATCACCGGCTATCTGGCCGACGAGGGCTGTTACATCACCGACAGCTCGCAGTTCGACGACATGGAAACCGGCCTGTTCTTCATGCGCCTGACCTTCATCAGCCAGGAGGGTGCGACGCTCGACAAGCTGAAGG